>NZ_LZKR01000126.1 GCF_001672915.1 Mycobacterium sp. 1245805.9
CCGAATTCCCGCCGCTGCTCAAGCATTTCGCCGACAAACAGAACCTCTTGATCAACGCGGTCGACGCGACCGGCCGGCTCAGCCAGGTCGCCGACCAATACCTGTCCGCCTCCCGGGGCGACCTGCACCAGGATCTGCTCGCGCTGCAATGCCCGTTGCGGGAACTGGGCCGTGGCGCGCCATATCTGATCCGCGCGCTCAAGCTGATCCTGGTCCGGCCGTTCGACGTCGACGCCGTGCCGAAGGCGTTCCGCGGCGACTACTTCAACCTGTCGCTGACGCTCGACCTGACCATGAGCTCCGTCGACAACGCCATCCTCACCGGGACCGGATTCTCCGGGGCGCTGCGCGCGCTCGAGCAATCGTGGGGCCGCGACCCCGAAACTATGATCCCCGACGTCCGGTACACGCCGAACCCGAACGACGCCCCGGGCGGGCCGCTGGTGGAAAGGGCGGACAGAGGCCAATGCTGACCCCCTTCATCAAGCGTCAGCTGATCCTGTTCGCCCTCCTGAGCCTCGTCACCGCGGTCGCACTCGGCGGGTACTACCTGCGGATTCCCACCGCGGCGGGGATCGGCCAGTACACGTTGCATGCGGACCTGCCGGCCTCGGGCGGTCTGTACGAGACGGCCAACGTGGCTTATCGCGGCGAGACCATCGGCAGGGTCACCGGCGTCGAGCCGACCCAGTCGGGCGCGCGGGTGACCATGAGCATCGCCGACCGCTACCAGATCCCGATCGACGCGACGGCCAACGTGCATTCGGTGTCGGCGGTCGGCGAGCAGTACATCGATCTGGTGTCGCTCGGCAACCCGGGCAAGCACTTCCAGCCGGGACAGACCATCACCAAGGGCACCATACCCACCGACATCGGCCCGGCGCTGGACGCTGCGAACCGCGGGCTGGCCGCGCTGCCCAAGGACAAGATCTCCTCGCTGCTTGACGAAACAGCCCAAGCCGTAGGCGGATTGGGGCCCGCGCTGCAACGACTGGTCGATGCGACGCAGGCGATCGCCGGCGATTTCAAGACAAACATCGCCGACGTCAACGACATCATCCAGAACTCCGGGCCGATCATCGACAGCCAGGTGGATTCGGGTGACTCGATCGAGCGCTGGTCGCACAACCTGGACATCCTGGCCGCGCAGAGCGCGGAAAACGACCAGCACGTGCAAAGCATCCTGACGCAGGGCGCGCCGACCGCCGATCAGGTCAACGCGGTGTTCGGCGACGTGCGCGAATCGCTGCCGCAGACGCTGGCGAATCTCGAGATCGTGCTGGACATGCTCAAGCGCTACCACAAGGGCGTCGAGCAATTACTGGTCTCCTACCCGCAGGGCGCCTCGGAAGGCCAGACGGTGACGACGCCTTTCCCGGGCTACGCGTCGCTCGGCACCTCGCTGACGATCAACCAGCCGCCGTGTCTGACGGGGTTCCTCCCCGCACCGCAGTGGCGCTCGCCGGCGGACACCAGCCTGGCGCCCATGCCGTCGGGAACCTATTGCAAGATCCCGCAGGACACCCCGGCCAACGCCGTCCGCGGGGCCCGCAACCTGCCGTGCGTCGACGTGCCCGGCAAACGCGCCGCCACGCCGCGGGAATGCCGCGACTCCAGACCGTACGTTCCGGCCGGCACCAACCCGTGGTACGGCGACCCGAACCAGATCCTGACCTGCCCCGCGCCCGCGGCGCGCTGCGATCAGCCGGTCAAGCCGGGACAGGTGATACCCGCGCCGTCGGTCAACAACGGCATGAATCCCGCTCCCTCCGACCGGGTTTCGGGGACACCGCCCCCCGTCAGCGATCCGTTGCAGCGCCCGGGATCGGGCACCGTCCAGTGCAACGGGCAGCAGCCGAACCCCTGCGTCTACACCCCGGGCGGCCCGCCCGCGGCCGTCTACAGCCCGCAGAGCGGCGAACTCGTCGGACCCGACGGCGTCAGGTACGCGGTCGAAAATTCGACCAAAACCGGCGACGACGGCTGGAAGGACATGCTGGGGCCGCCCCGTTAAGGTTGCATCCGGCGAATCACGCTGGCTTACAAAGCGTTTAGCCACATCTAGGTGCTTCCTGCGGCGGGAGCGTCGCCCTCCCCCGCATGAGCGCCTCACCGCCCCGACCAGCGCATTGACACTGACCGTACGTACAGTCATATACTTGTGCATCGTCGGGTTGGCGCATCGCAACGCTCCAGGTCGGTGAGGTTCGGAGATCGGAGCGAGATGCCGGAAGTGATTGGCCTGGGCCAGCTCCGGAGTGACGCGTGCGCATATCTCGAGCGGGTTGCCGCCGGAGAGGCGGTCGATGTCGTCCGTCGCGGCAAGCTGGTCGCGCGAATCCTCCCGGTGGGCGACTGGCGGGTGGCTCCCATCCCGGCGCGATCCGTCAACGCCCCGGCCTCAGACGCGGGCGGCTGGGTCGGCTTGGAGGAACTGCGAACGCGCGCCGGGCGGTGCTTCGACCGGGTCGCGGCCGGCGAGACGATCTATGTCGTCCGCGGCGGACGGATATTGGCACGGATCGTGTCCGCGGGCGACCCCTCGGCGCCCCCGCCGGCGGACGCCGGTCGCCGGATCGAGCTTGACGAGCTGCGCAAGCGCGCGGGTCGCTACTTCGACAAGGTCGCGGCGGGCCAGACGATCGAGGTCGTCCGCGGCGGCAAGCTGGTGGCGCACATCGTGTCGGCCGCTCCGGGCGACGCCCGCAAAGGGGCCTGATCGGCCATCGCCGCTCCGTTTTGCGGCACAAATGTGGGCAGGCTAGCCTAACCGGAATAGATAGGAAGGCTTACTTACTGTGCCGGCTAGGTTCCCGTTTCACCCCCACGCCGATTCGTCCCGCCGCGCCTGGCTGCCCTGCCCGAATTGCGGATGGGGCCGCGACAAGTGCTCGGAGTGCCGCAGCCCCCGCAATTGCGGCGCGCACTGGCAGTACCTGCTGAGCAACCGCGCGACGGTGGTCCACCTGCAATGCCCGGGGTGCGCGAACCTGTGGTCAACCGACACCCGAAACCGCTAGTCCTCGACGAACGCGTCGTCGGGCAGCGGGCGTTGACACACCGCGCGCGCCTCCTCGGCGCTGAGCCCAAAAAGGCGCAGCACGCTTTCCGTGACGCTGTCGGCGGCCCGCGCGTCGTCGCGATCCGGGTTGTCACGCAATAGCTTTCCCAGCCCGAGCAGCGCGCCGCCCGCCATGAAGAGGGCGAGTTCGGGGTCGTCGACCGTGAACCTGCCCGCGTCGACGCCGGCCTTGATGTCACGCAGCGCCCGTGGGGCCAGGCCTCGATCGGACGCGAGCAGTGTCAGCCCGTTGGCCAGCAGGATGTCGCTCTCGCGCGGCCGCCGGCGGAATAGCCGGCCGATCAACCGGAAGCTGGTGGCGAAGGTTTCCGCCGGGTCGTCGATCGACTCCGTCAACCGATCCAGCATCGCTCCGTGCGCGTCGAGGACGTCGGCGACCGCGGCCTCGAATAGTTCCTCCTTACTGTCGAAGTGGTTGTAGAAGGAACCCATCCCCACGTCGGCCGCCTGGGTGATCTCGAGTACGGGCACATTGGTCTTTCCCTCGGCGATCAGCCGCTGGGCCGCCCCGATCAGTGCCGCCCTGGTGCGCTGTTTGCGCCGTTCCAGGCGACTGGGCGGTTCCGGGTCCTCGGGCATCGCGCTCATGTTTAGCAGTATGCCTCACTTTTGAGGATTTCGTCAGATAGACCTTGACGCGCAGCGCTCGGTATGTGACGATTTCGTCAGTTACCTTGGAGATGGCGATGAATCTGACGAAAAATCCCCACCGGAATCTGCACAGCGACGAAGGCGCGCTGCGCGGCGAGCACCCGGGCCGGTCCAGCAACCCGGTGATCAAGGTCGCCGACATCGCCTGGTTGGAGTTCGACAAGCCAGACCTGACGCACGCCGCGGCGTTCGCCCGGGCGTTTGGCTTCCAGACGGCGCGCCACGACCCCGACGAACTACACCTGCGCGGTACCCGTGCGGGCGGGCCGTGCGTGATCCTGCGCCGGGGTCCGCGTACGCGCTTCACCGGCGTGGCCTTCCGGGCCTGCGACGAGGCGGACGTGCTGCGCCTCGCCGACGCGTCCGGTGCCCCCGTGCGGCCGCTGCCGGAAACCATCGGCGGCCTGTCGGCCGACCTGGTCGATCCCAGCGGCATGCCGGTGCGGGTCGTCGCCGGCATGCACGAGCTGCCCGAGCTGCCCGGCCAACCGGTCCACGCTTTCAATTTCGGATGCGACGCGCGGCGAACCAACGCCGGCCAGCGTCCCCCGCGAGTGCCCGCACGCATCGAGAGGCTGGGGCACCTGGTGCTGCAGTCGACGAAGTATCTCGAGACGCTGAATTGGTACCTGGACAACCTGGGCATGATCGTCAGCGACTTTCTGTACTTCCCGGGCCAGCGCCGCCGCGGACCGGCCATGAGCTTCATCCGCTGCGATCGAGGGTCGACCCCCGCCGATCACCACACGCTGGCGTTGGCGCTGGGGCCGGCCAACCGTTACGTGCACTCGGCCTACCAGGTCAGCGACCTGGACGCGCTGGCCGCCGGCGGCGAATACCTCAAGGACCGTGGCTATGTCCGGTCCTGGGGAATCGGCAGGCACATCCAGGGCAGCCAAATCTTCGATTACTGGCGCGATCCCGACGGATTCCTGGTCGAGCACTTCGCCGACGGCGACCTGTTCGACAACACCCTGGAACCGGGATGGGCGCCCTTCACCGCGTCCGGGCTGGCCCAGTGGGGGCCGCCGCCGACCAAGGACTTCCTCGGAACGGACCTCAAAGCAGCTCGCCACGAACTGGTTTCGATGATCACCGCGCTACGCGCACGCAACGAATTCGATGTCAACCGCCTCGCCGGCCTACTGAAAGTACCCACCTCATGACGATTTCCGTGCTGCGCACCGCCTCCGAAACCGGTAACGCCTGGTGGCTGAAGACTCCCGACGGCGCGGTGAAGATCGACACTGCCGCCACTACCACCGCGGCCCTGCTGGCCGACCGCGCCGCGATTGCGGCCGCCGGTGGAGAGCCCGTCGCGCTGGACAGCCTGGCATTGGTCTCCCCCGTCACCCGCCCGTGCCGGGTGATCGCACAGATGACGAACTTCACGTCGCACGTCAAGGACGCCGGGATGGACCCGGCGTCCATTCCGCTGACCTTCTTCCGCAAGGCGTCGGCGTCGATCACCGGTCCGTTCGACGAGATCGTCAAACCCCCGCACGTCAGATTCCTCGACTACGAGGTGGAGATCGGGCTGGTCATCGGCCGCGAAATCACCATCGGCACAACCATTTCCGAGGACAACCTCGCCGAATTCATCGCCGGCCTCGTGGTGACGAACGATGTTTCCGCGCGCGACATCCAGCTTCCCCAAACCCAGTTCTACGAGGCCAAGTCCTACCCGACGTTCACGCCGGTAGGTCCGGAGCTGGTGCTGCTGACGGCCGACGAGCTCAACCGGTTCGGCGACCTGCGGCTGCGGCTGAGCGTCAACGGCCAGGAGCGACAAAACGCGCTCGTCGAAGGCGACATGCTCTATCGGCCGCTCGAGGCGCTGCAATCACTCACCCAGTTTCAGGAACTCGCCGCCGGCGACCTGGTGCTCACCGGCACCCCGGTCGGCACCGCGCTCAGCGCCCCGCCGAAGCCGGTGCAGATGATCTCCAACCTGTTGCCGCCCGCCGTGAAATGGAAGATGTTCTTCAAGGCTCAGGCCGGCAACCGCAACTACCTGAACGACGGCGACGTCGTGGAGGCGGCGGTGGCCACCGACGACGGGGCCATCGATCTCGGCGCTCAGCGCACCGAGGTTCGATTCAAGTGAGCGACGACGCTGTTCCGCGCGTTCCGGTGGTGATCGTCGGCGCCGGACCGACCGGCGTCACCGCGACCACCCTGCTGGCACAGGACGGCGTGGACAGCCTCATCCTCGACCGCTGGCCCGACGTGTACCCGCAGCCGCGTGCCGTGCACTTGGACGACGAGATCTATCGCGTCGTCGCGCGGCTCGGCATGGCCGACGAGTTCGCGGCGATTTCGCGGCCCACCCTGGGTTTGCGCTTGGTGGACAACCGGTTCCGGGTGCTCGGCGAGTTCCACCGCGAGCCCTCCGAGAGCAAAAACGGTTTTCCGCAGGCCAACATGTTCGACCAACCGGAGTTCGAGGCGCTGCTGCGCGCCAACCTCAAGCGGTATCCGAACGCCCGGTTGCGCGGGAACGCTGAGGTCACCGCCGTAACCGACGGTGGACGGGGCGCCCGGGTCACCTTCACGGACAGGACCGACGGCCGGGTGCACCACATCGACGCCGACTACGTGTTGGGCTGTGACGGCGCCAAAAGCATCGTGCGCGCCGAAATAGGCTCTGCCATGCGGGATTTGAAGTTCGAGCAGCGGTGGCTGGTGATTGACGTCGCCAGCGACTCCGACCTGCACCAATGGGACGGCGTGCACCAGGTGTGCGACCCGGTGCGCGCCGGGACCTATATGCGCATCGGACCGGGCCGCTACCGGTGGGAATTCCGGTTGCTGGACGGCGAAAGCGCCGAGCAGTTCGGCACGCTGGAGTCGTTACGACCTGTGATCGCGTCCTGGATCGCCGAAGTTGCCGACTCCGAGATGACGCTGTTGCGGGTCACGGAGTACACGTTCCGGGCGCAGATCGCGGATCGGTGGCGCCGCGGCAACGTCTTCATCCTCGGTGACGCGGCGCACCTCACTCCCCCGTTCATCGGCCAGGGTTTGGGCGCGGGCATGCGGGACGCCGCCAACCTGGCCTGGAAGATCGCAGCGGTCCACCGTGGCACGCTCGATGCAAGCGTTCTGGATTCCTATGAGCGGGAACGCAAGCCGCATACCCGGCACATGATCCGCCTCGCGCTGGGCGTCGGCTGGGCGATGACCGGCGGCGGACGGGTGGGCGATCTCGCGCGTCGCCTGGTGCTGCCCCGGCTGCGGCTGATCCCCGGCCTGCGCGACAAGGTGGTCGACTCGACCACCCCGGCGCTGCGGGCTTCCGCGCTGGTGTGCAAATCGCGCCGGCCGCGCCAGCTCGCCGGCACCCTGTGCCCGAACTCGTTGCTGCCCAACGGCCAGCGGCTCGACGACGTCGTGGGCGGCCGGTTCGCACTGATCACGACGCGCCTCCCCGGCGCCGGCGAGCAAGCCCTCCTCGAGCGCCGCGGCGTCGTCGTCGTGGTCGCCGAGCCCGGCGGCGCGCTCGAGTCGTGGCTGCGCCGTGGCCGCGCCACCGCGGCATTGGTGCGCCCGGACCGGACCGTCATGCGCGTGGGCCGCGACCTTGCGGCCATGTGCGCGTGGACGACCACTGTCCTGCACGCGGGCTGAACTGCCGAGCAGACGCAGAATCGCACGCGGAATGACTTCAGCGTGCGATTCTGCGTCTGCTCGCGGTAGAAGGGTTTAATGAGCCGGTTTGGCGACGAGCACGGGAATCCGTACCGAGTGCAGGAGCGTGTTGCTGACCGATCCCAGCAGCATTCCCGTGAGGCCACCTCGGCCGTGGCTGCCCACGACGACAAGCTGCGCGGCTTCCGCCGCGTCGATGAGGTGGTGCGCCGGCCGGTCGCGCACGATCACGCGTCGGACCGTCACGTCCGGATAGCGGTCCCCCCAGCCCGCCAGGGCTTCGCCGAGGCTGCGCTGCCCCTCCTCCTCCACCGTCGCCCAATCCAAGAACGGCACCTCGGTCGTGACGTCGCTCCATGCGTGCAACGCGACCAGGTCGACGCCCCGCCGCGAGGCCTCGTCGAACGCCAGCTCCGTCGCGTGTTCGGACGTCCGGGAGCCGTCGATCCCCACCAGGACCGGAGCGTCCTCGTCCGGTAGCTCGTCGTCACGGACGACCGCCACCGGACAACTGGCGTGCCGCACCACGGTCGAACTGACCGAACCGAGCACGCCGCGGGCCAACAGGCCACGTCCGGAGGTGCCCACAACGACCATTTCCGCGTCTTTGGACATCTCGATCAGGGTCGTCGCCGGGGTGGAGTACACCAATTCCCGGCCGATGGCGACCTTTCCGTCTTCCGGCATGGCGTCCTCGGCGATCTTGATCGCGTGCATGATGGCCTTCTTGCCGTCGTCCTCCAGCCGTATCGCCAGGGACTCCGGATAGGGAACCGGCGGCCAGGTCGCGGTGGGGGTCGCCACCGCGTGGACGACGGTCAGCGGAACGTTCCTCATTGTCGCCTCGCGTGCCGCCCAGCACGCGGCGGTGTTCGCTGCGGGCGAGCCGTCGACCGCGACGACGACGCCGAGGCGTTTCACGGATTCGGACACTTGGTTCTCCCTTCGTCACCAGCGACGCTATCGGGAGATGGGGGCGTGGTCGTGAGGCTTTAGTCCTCAACCACGGGGACGGAGGACAGTCGCTGAAACCCATTGGGGCCCCGTTGGTTCGCTCAGCCGACCGGCTATTCACTCGGTAGTCGGAATCCGTTTAGATTTGGCGGCGCTGCAGCCGCGCGATGACCCAGAAGGGCAACGCCACGAATACGGTGCCGCCGATCAGATTGCCCACCGTGGTGACACCGATGTTGGTCAGCAAGCCGTCGTGGCCGAGGCCCCAACTGATGCCGGTGCGCGGCGCGGCGGGATGAAACAGGTTGAGCAACAAGGGAAGGCCGAGGAATCCGACGTTCGCGATCACGTGCTGGGTGCCGCCGATCACGAACGCGAACGGCCCGTAGAAGGCGAATGCCATCCGCGCGATGTCGCTGCGGGCCTTGAAGAACATGCACATCGCGGTCTGCAGGAACCAGGTGCACACCACGGCCAGCAACAGCGCGGTGCCGACCGGCTGGCCGGCCTTCAGGGCGCCGACGGTTGCCGCCCGCTCGGCGAAGGCACCCAGATACGGGCCTCCGGCGGCACCGCAGATCGCGACGAACACGAACGCACCGGCGATATTGCCGACGAGGCCGACGGCAACCAGCCATGCGTAGCCACCGAGGCTCATGGTGCGCTTCAGCACGGCAAGCAACCCGGCGGCCATGTCCGCGGTGATCAGCGACATGCCCGACACCAGGATCAGCACGAAGGACATGCCAAACGCCAAGCCCATCAGGAGGCTCGCCACGCCCGGTGTCTTCACGCCGGTGCTCACGACCAACGCGAGCAGCACCCCGAAGGCCACCATCGCGCCGCCGACGACCGAACGCATGAAGAACGCCCACGGGTGCGTCGCCTTTTCCACCGCCATCGCGGCCACCCGGTCCACCATGGCGCCCACGCTCAGCGGCTCGAACGGATCCTCGGCGGGGGCCTGGGTCGCGGCGCCGGGGGTGCCGGACGACAAGGAGACCGGCGTGTCTCCGGCCGTGACTTGGCTTTCCAATTGCGGCGGTTGCGTGTCGATCGTCATTCGTGTCGGCCTTTCGGAAAGTCGTTGATCGCGTTGATGACCCCGGCAACGTGCTCGTCGCTGAGCTTCTCCCCCTCGAAAACGTGGTTGAGCAGGATCTTGAGGTCGAGCATTTGCTGCAGATAGACGAGGCACGGCGGGCAGTCCTCGAGGTGCTTGGCGACGATCGGGCCCCACCGGGGGGGATCGGAATCGACGAGCTCGTCGACGAGCCGCACGAAGTCGACGCAGTCGATGGCGGGGACCATGTTGTCGTAGACGGTCATCGTTGATACCGCCTTTCCAGTTCATTTCGGAGATTTCCACGGGCGCGGTAGAGCAGGGCGCGCTGCGCCTCGGCGGACAGCTGAAGGATCCCCGCCGCCTCTTCGGCCGAGGTGCCGACGAGGTCGCGCAGGATGATCAGCTGTTTCTGCCGCTCCGGCAACGCATCCAGCGCCGCGCGCACGAACCCGACGAGTTCGCCTGTCCCCGTTTGGTCCTCGGGCAGGAAGCGGCGCGACGGCGGCGAGCTCCAGTGCCCGGCGTCGGGGTGTCCGACGGGGTGCATGCGGCCCGCGAGTGGATCGACGGCTTCAGCGTCGGTGGCTGCCAGCACTTCGTGGTCGCGGATCCGCGACTCGCGCCGCCGGTACCGCGATGCGGTGTTCTTGACGATCCCGAACAACCAGGTGCGCACCGAGGAACGTCCCTCGAACGAATCGGACGACTGCAAGACCTGCACCCATGCTTCCTGGACCGCTTCTTCGGCCACCGTGGTCGAAGAGACCATGGTGCGAGCGAAATTCACCATCGGCTGGTGGAAGTCGCGCACCAAACTGGCCAGCGGAATTCCGCCGACCAGGTGTTGAGACTCGGTGCCCTCGGGTGGCAGCGCGACTGGTGTCACCATCGACCCTCGCTCAGGAGCATCTGGCGAGTTCCCAGCGCAGTTGCGCTTCCGACGGGGACTGCACGGGAATGAACGCCGCTTCCCGGTATCGCCGACTGGCCGAGGTCCTGCTGGCGTAGCCCTTGCCCCCGGCGGTCCGGATCTCCAGATCGGCGCCGGCGCCGGAAAGTTCGGCAGCAGTGAGCCGCAGCGACAGCAGCTCTTTCTTCGTCGGCGTCCCTGACGTCTCAGCCCCGCCGACCGCTGCCGCCAACCGTGCCAGCGTCGCCTCCGCCCCGGCGAGCTTCTCCGCGATGCGTTCGACGTCCGCGGCGAAGATCGAGTTGACCCCCGTCAGACCGAGCCTGCTCTGTTCCACCGTGGTTCTCGTCAGCCCCAGGCACATGGCCGACTGCAGGACAAGGAATGTCGGGCGCACCGTGCGCAGGAACCCGTCGAAGTCGCGCGACAGCACCTGCTCGGCGGGAACGTGCGCGGACCGCAGATTCAGACACGAGGACGCGGTGCTGCCCAGTGCCAACAGGTCGAAGTGCTCCCCGACGACGACCCCGGGTGTGTTCAACGGCAAGGCCACGATGAGTTTTTCGCCGGTGTCGGTCCGCGCGGCGGTGATCATCGTCGAGTCCGGGTAGAGGTTGCTGGCCCACCTGATCGGCCCGGACAATTCGTAGCCGGCGTCGACCGGCACGGCCGCGAGTTCCAGGCTGCCGCAGCCGGCCGCTTCCTTGAAGGCCGATGCCATGGCGGTGACCCCCGGCGCGGTTCCGGCGAGCAGCGGCCGCGCCGCCGCGATGCTGAAAGGCGTTGCGGCGGTGAGCAAGTACTCGATCGCCATCCGATGCGCCCATACCGAGAAGCCGGTGCTCATGCACTCGCTCGAGATCCGCCGGACGACGTCGGCCATCTCGGGCAGCCTGCCGTCGGCGTTGCCCGGTGCGCCAATCCCCAGCAGGCCGGCCGCGCCCAGCGCGGCGAAACTGCGGCGCGAGTGGTGCTCGCCGCGGTCCAACCCCCCGGCGTGGGCGCGGATGTCTTCCAGCAGTTGGACTTCCAACTGGCCGGGCGCGGCGTCCGTCGTCGTGGTCATGCCACTCCCTCCTATTCGGTGACCAGCGTCGAGTCCACGGTCACCGGGTTGCGGAACGTGCTGACCACCGGCGACCAGGCGATCGCGTTGTCGTGGATCTGTTTGAGGACCGCGTCGTCGGCGTCGCCGGCGAGGGTGACCCGGCAGCGGACCGCGCTGAAGCCGAGGCGTTTGCCCTCCGGGGTGTCGCCCACCCCCCAGACCGCGGAGATGTCGATGTCGCCCTCCATCTCGACCTCGATCTTGGTCAGGGTCACCCCACGGTGTGTGGCGTTGGCGAGCAGGCCAACCGAGACGCACGACCCCAGGGCGGCCAGGGCCGTTTCCGACGGGTTGGGCGCCGAGTCGTCTCCCAGCAGCGCCGGCGGTTCGCCCACCAACATCGGCGCGAGCCCGCGCACGTAGGTCATGTTGCGGAACCCTGCTTCACAGACCGTCTTCGCCTTCAGCGTCTTCTTGCCGGTGTCGGGGTTGGCCTTGGCATTACACGACAGCCGGTCGAGCCCCTCGGCATCGATGACGAGCGCGTCGGTCATGAACGTCCTCCGTTTCCCGCGGGTGATTGGGTCTCCACGGATTTAGTGCTCCTGAGAAGCGATGCGTGACGGCGGGCGCGCTCGCTTCGCACCGACACTGCGGCGTATCACTTGCCCCAAACGGCGCGGCCGCCGACGATCGCGCGCACCGGCGCGGTGTTGCTCGGATGAACCGACTCTGCCCGATGTCGTGGGCTTAGTCGGCCGGGCCCCGGAGCCCGGATGTAGCTAGCCGGGCGGAGCACAGGTATGTGCCGAGCAGGTCGGGCCCGCCGGCCCGGTTCGACGGGCGAATAAAATCCCGTGGATCTTTTCCGCCCGCTGGTTCAGGCCCCGGGCGGTTGCGTGACGAAGTCGATGAGTTCCTCGACGCGACCAATCAGCGCCGGTTCCAGGTCGTTCCAGTCGCGCACGCTCGAGCGGATGCGCCGCCAAGCCCGGGCGATGTCGGCCTGGTTGTCGTGCGGCAGGCCAAGCGCCTCGCATGCACCGTGCTTCCACTCGATGTGCCGCGGGACCTTCGGCCAGGCCGCCAGGCCGAGCCGCTGCGGCTTCACGGCCTGCCAGATGTCGACGTAGGGATGCCCGACGACCAGGGTGTCGGGGCCGCCCGGTCCCCGGCGTACCGCCTCGGCGATCCGGGTCTCCTTCGAATCCGCGACGAGGTGGTCGACGAGCACGCCGAGCCGGCGCCCCGGCCCCGGCGTGAACTCCGCGACGATGCCCACCAAATCGTCTATGCCACCGAGATGCTCGACGACGACGCCCTCGATGCGCAGGTCGTCGCCCCACACCTGTGCGATCAGTTCGGCGTCATGGCGGCCCTCGACGTAGATCCGGCCGGCCCGGGCGACCCGCGCACGCGCGCCGGGCACCGCGACGGAGCCGGAGGCCGTCCGGCCCGCGGTGGCGGGCGCCGCGCGGCGCGGCGCCGTGAGGATCACCGGGCGCCCCTCGAGCAAAAAGCCTGGGCCGAGCGGAAAGCCGCGGGTGTGACCGTGCCGGTCCTCCAGGTACACGCGGCCGTATTCGACCCGCACCACCGCCCCGACATAGCCGGTTTCGACGTCCTCGACCACCAGGCCGGTGTCGGCGGGGTGCTCCGTCGAGCGGGGTTTGCGCCGACCCGCGGCGAGGACGTCTGTTCCGTAGCGATCGACCACCCGGCAATACTAGGAAGCGTTGCGGCCAAACGGGGTTACGGCGCGCCAGTGGATCGCAGGACCACCGCGGACCGCGGCCCGACCTCCAGCTGCTGCCCGACGCGTCCGGTTCGCTTGGGGTCGAAGGAGTCGCAGACGATGTCCCACGGCCGGAGCGCAAGATCTGCCGGCACAGCGAAGGCCAACGGCTCCCACCAGGCGTTGACGAATACCAGAAAGTCGTCGTCGACCATCGGCGTGCCATCGGGGGCGACGTCGGGATCGGTTGTGCCGTCGATGAACAACGCGATGCTGCGCGCAGCGGGATCCATCCAGTCCTGAGAGGTCATGTCGGCGCCGGTGGGCGTGAACCAGCGCAGGTCCGCGGCGGAGGCGCCGGTGAGGAAGCGGCGCCTGCGGAACACGGGGTGACGGCGGCGCAGCGCGATGAGGTCGGTGGTGAAGCCGATGAGGTCGTCGTCGGGCGCGGACCAGTCAAACCACGTGATCTCGTTGTCCTGGCAGTAGGCGTTGTTGTTGCCTCGCTGGGTGCGGCCCAACTCGTCGCCACCCAGCAGCATCGGGACACCGCCGGACAGCAACAGGGTCAGCAGGAACGCGCGCTGCTGGCGTGCGCGCAGCGCCACCACATCGGGATCGTCGGTCGGCCCCTCCACCCCGCAGTTCCATGACCGGTTGTCGTCGGTGCCGTCGCGGTTGTTTTCACCGTTCGCCTCGTTGTGCTTCTGGTCGTAGGACACAAGGTCGCGCAGCGTGAATCCGTCGTGCACGGTGACGAAGTTGACCGATGCGCTCGGGCGTCTCCCCTCCGCACGGTCCCCGTAAATGTCCGATGAACCGCACAGCCGGGACGCGAACTCCGCCAGACGCCCGTCCTGGCTGCGCCACCAGTCTCGGACGGTGTCGCGGAAGCGTCCGTTCCATTCGCTCCACAGCGGCGGGAACCGGCCCACCTCGTAGCTGTCCAGCTGGCCGACGTCCCACGGTTCGGCGATCAGTTTTGCCTGCGAAATCACCGGGTCTTGACCGACGACATCGAAGAACGCGGACACCGGGTCGAACGCGCCGCCCGCCCGGCCGAGGGTGGCCGCCAGGTCGAACCGAAAACCGTCGACTCCCATCTGCGACAGCCAATAGCGAAGGGAGTCCATGATCAACCGCAGCGTCGTGGGATTGTCGGTGTTCAACGAATTGCCGGTCCCGGTCGTGTCGTAGTAGCTGCTCGGGTCGGCCGGAACGAGCCGGTAGTACGCCGGGTTGTCGAGCCCGCGGAAAGACAGGGTGGGCCCGCCGGCTCCGCCCTCGGCCGTGTGGTTGAACACAACGTCCAGGATCACTTCCAAATCCGCGGCATGAAGGGCGTCGACCATCGCGCGGAATTCCTCGACCTCGGCGCCCGCGTGGCCGGCGCGCGCCGCGGCGGAGTAGTTTGCCTGCGGCGCAAAGAACCCGATCGTGTTGTACCCCCAGTAGTTCGTCAGGCCCCGCTCGAGGAGGAATTGCTCGGGCACGCTGCGGTGGACGGGCAATAGTTCCACCGCGGTGACGCCCAGGTCGGTCAGGTGTTGCAGCGCCGCTTCGTGGGCAAGGCCCGCATAGGTACCGCGCAGTTCCTCGGGAACGCCCGGATGGCTGGCGGTGAAGCCGCGAAGGTGAACCTCGTAGAGAATGCTGTCGGCGAGCGCATGCCGGGGCTTGGCTACGCCGAGCGGCGGGAGCGCCGCGCAAACGAGGCTCCTCGGGACATGCTGGGCCGAGTCCAGAGGGCTTGGCGTCGAGGGGTTTTCCAGGGAATGACCGACCACCTCAGGTCCGAAGCGCACATCGCCCGCGATTGCGCGTGCGTACGGGTCCAGCAGTAGCTTGGCCGGGTTGTAGCGCAAGCCGCGGCCGGGGTCGAAGCGGCCGGCGACCCGAAATCCGTAGGCCTGTCCCGGGCCGATCCCGGGCACGAAGCCGTGCCAGACGTCGCCGTCGCGGTCGGGCATCACCAGCTGCGTCTCGGCTCCGTCAGCGTCGAACAGGCACAGTGTCACCTCGTCACCGCCGGAGGCGACCGCGAAGTTGGTGCCCGTCGCATCGGATGTGGCGCCGAGCGGGTCGGGCCGGCCGGGCACGATTTTCGGTGTCATCGTCCACTCCCCTCGGGTTGCCGAACCGCGAGCCGGTCGGTACCGACCAGCACTCGCGCCACTCCGAAACCGAAGACGAATCCGCCGACGTGGGCGAAGAAAGCGACACCGCTGCCAGCGATCAGCGCGGAGTTCACGATGGGAAACCGACGGGCCGGGATACCGTCGGAATAGGGGATCATCGGGGCGACTCCCTTTGGCATTCGGCGCGGTGTTGGCGAGACAATCGTCGCGCGTGGGCGCTCGATAGTCATTGTTGCCGATAACAGCATCCGCGCCTCGAGCCTGTGCCGGTCCATAACGGCCAAAGCGCTAAGGATTCAGCGGTAAGCATGAGAAATCAATAAATTAGTCGTAAGTAACTGCGTGGCCTTACCGGGCTGATTGCGTTGCCGCTGCTACGTTGCTAAGTGCCGCTAATGCACAGCGTGTGGCGGTGAGCGAGGTGGACGTTATGGACCTGTCCCATTGGGTGTCGAGCATTGTCGCTTTTTTGCGCGCCGGGTACCCCACCGGCATGCCGGCGACGGGTTACGCGCCGCTGGCCGCTTTGTCGCACCGGCGCGTATCCAACGACGAGATCAACACCATCACAAGAGAACTCATTATGCGCAGATGTGCGCCGATCAGCAGCGCCGATGTCGGGGTGGCGATCACCCACGTCACCAACGCGATGCCCTCCGACGACGACATCGCGCGCGTCCAGCGTCGGCTGCACGCGATCGGATGCGCGAGCGCATAGCCGCTCAACAAATCCTGCGGCCGTCGGTGCCGAAGAAGTGCAAGTGTCCGGGCTCAGGGTGTAGGCGCACGCGGCTGCCCTTTTCCGGTGGGTGACGCCCGTCGGCGCGCGCGACTACGGGTTGGCTGATCACCTTGCCCGAACCCGTGATTCGGCCGTAGAGATAGGCGTCCGCGCCGAGCTCCTCCACCACGTCGACTTCCATCTCGACGCCGAGGCCGCCCAGTTCGAAGTGTTCGGGGCGGACCCCCACGACGATCTGGCCGACCTCGTCTGCGGCACCGTCGATCTCGCGCGGCACCCGGATCGGCCAGTCCCCCAGCGACACCGAGGAGTCCACGACGGGAAGCGTGAACAGGTTCATCGCCGGGGACCCGATGAATCCCGCGACGAAGACATTGTCGGGGTTGCGGTACAGCTCGCGCGGCGTCGCAAACTGTTGCAGCACCCCGTCGCACAGCACGGCGACCCGGTCCCCCATGGTCATGGCCTCCACCTGGTCATGGGTGACGTACACCGTGGTGGTGCCGAGCCGCCGCTGCAGGGCGGCGATCTGGTTGCGGGTCTGCACGCGCAACTTGGCGTCGAGGTTGCTCAACGGCTCGTCCATCAGGAAGACCTGCGGGCGTCGCACGATGGCACGGCCCATCGCGACCCGCTGGCGCTGCCCACCGGACAGGTCTTTGGGCTTGCGATCCAGGTACGGCTGCAGGTCAAGCAGTTTCGCCGCGGCCAGCACGTGCTCGCGGATCTCGGCCTTCGGGGTTTTGGCGATCTTCAGTGCAAAGCCCATGTTCTGCGCCACCGTCATGTGCGGGTAGAGCGCGTAGTTCTGAAAGACCATCGCCACGTCGCGATCCTTCGGGTCAACGTTGGTGACGTCGCGGTCCCCGATCCGGATACGCCCGGCGTCCAGCGTTTCCAGTCCGGCCACCATCCGCAGCGAGGTCGTCTTGCCGCAGCCGGACGGCCCGACCAGGACTACGAATTCGCCGTCCCCGACCTCGAGATCGAGGCCATCGAGGGCCGGTCGCTCGGTACCCGGATAGCGCCGCGTCGCCTGCTCGAAACTGACCGATGCCATGGCTACCCGTTCATTCCGGTGACGGCGATGCCGCGGACGAACGAGCGCTGGGCGAACGCGTAGATGACGACCAGGGGCACCATGATCAGCATGGAGGTGGCCATGATCACCGGCCAGCGGGCGACGTATTCGCCGCGCAGCCTGACCAGGCCGAGCGTCAGCGTCGCCAGGCTGTTGCGCTGAAGCATCAGCAGCGGCCACAGGAAGTCGTTCCACACGTTGACCCAGGTGAGCACGGCGAGCACCAGGACCGCCGGCCTGGCGTGCGGCAGCAGGATGCGCCAATAGATCTGCCATGGGGAACAACCGTCCAGGATTGCAGCCTCCTCGAGATCGGTTGGCAGCGTGCGGAAGAACTGCCGCATGAGATAGGTGCCGAAGGCGCTGCCGAACAAACCCGGCACGATCATCGCCCACGGCGTGTCGACCCAACCCAGGGTCCGCATCAGAATGAACTGCGGGATCACCGTCACGGTCAGCGGCACCATCAACGTGCCCAGGTACAACACAAACAACGTTTCCCGGCCGCGAAACTGCAGTCGCGCGAACGCATATCCGGCCAGCGAGCAGAAGAAGACCTGCCCGGCCGTGACGCACCCAGCGTAGAGCACGGTGTTGAAAAACATGCGCCAGAACGGCATCAGCGAGAACACCTCGGTGTAGTTGGACCACCGCGGATGCGCCGGCAACAGCCTGGGCTCGGTCACCTCGCCTTCGCTTTTCAGCGAGCCGGACACGGCCCAGGCGATCGGGAACAGCCAGCACCACGCGATCGCGGTCAGCGCGGTGTACACCACAACGGCGCGAAAGACGTTGCGCTTGAAGACCCGCTCAGCCAAGACCACCGGAAGCCTCCAAGGAACGCTGCCGCGCGAGGCGCAACTGCACCACGGTCAGCACGAGCAAGATCGCGAACATCACCCAGGCCAGCGCCGACGCGTAGCCGAATTCCAGGAACGAGAACGCGTGCTGGAACAGCATGATGCCCAGCACATAGGTAGCGCTTTCGGGCCCACCGTTCGGGCCGTTGAGGACGTAGACCATGTCGAACGCCTGGAACGCGTGGATGATCGAGATGACCACCACGAAAGACATCGCTCCCCGGATCAGCGGCACTGTGATGAACGCGAATTGCCGTATCTCGCCCGCCCCGTCGATCCTGGCCGCCTCGTAAACGCTTTCGGGCACCCCCTGCATCGCCGCGAGCAGGATGACGGTGGCGAACGGCACGCTGCGCCAGACGCTGACGATGCACAGCGAAGCCATCGCCCACTTGGGATCGACCAGCCACGGGATCGGCCCGATCCCGACCCAGCCGAGCATGATGTTGAGCAGCCCGTTGTCGGTGTTGAAGACGAACTGCCACACGACCGCCATCACCACCGACGAGATGGCCAGCGGCAGGAAGACGATCGTGCGGAAAATGCCGATGCCCTTGACATTCCGGTTCAGCACGCCGGCCACCACGAGGCTGATGACCAGGGTGGGCACGACGGTCCCCAGCGTGAAGATCACCGTGTTGCGGATCGCGATGAGAAACAGCGGGTCGGCAGTGAAGAGATCTTTGAAGTTCTTCAGGGCCACAAACTTCGGCGGGCTGAACACGTCCCACCGCTGGAAGCTCATGTACAGCGAGAACCCGAGCGGAAACAGCATGAACACCGCGACCGCCGCCAGGTTCGGCGCGACGAACAGCCGGCCGGCCCGGGCCCGCCGTCGCAACGGGCCCGCCCCGGCCACCCGACCGGACTCGGCGGGTGTGTCAACGGATGTCATGGATTATGTAGCACCTCGTCGAGGGAAGCCGACAGCTCGGTGAGTGACGTCGCCGGCCGGGATCCGCGTAGCACGGGTCCGAAGTTGCGGTCCATCAAGGCGACGACCTTTTCCCATGCCGGGGTGACCGGCAGTCCGTCCGAATACGCCGGCCCTTGGGTGAGCACGTCCAGATTGCGGATCCTGTGGTGTGATTCGGCGAATCCGGTCGAGTTGAGCGCGGAGCGCAGCACCGGCACGAACAATGTCGATTCACCGGTCAAGGCCTGGCCGACGGGCCCGGTCGCAAACTTCACGAATTCCCACGCCTGCTCCTTGCGTTGACTGCTCGCGGAGATGGCCAGCCCGGTGGAACCGATGTTGGAGCGGGCGGCCTGACCCTGCCGGCGTGGTCCCACCGGCAACGGGGCGACGTCGAAGTCCAGACCGTCGGCTCGGATGACGGTCTGGTATCGCCAGTGGCCGCCCAGCGCCATCGCGGCCCTGCCCGCCGCGAAGAGATCGGGTGTGGACATCGACTGCACCTCGGATGCGTTGGGCGCCACCCTGTGCTTGTTGGACAGGTCGGCGTAGAACTGCACCGCCTCGATGAACGCGTCGTCGCCGAAGTTGAAGTGGGTCGGGTTCTTCAGCGGCGTGGACCACGGTACCCCGTTGTTCATCGCGAACAGTCCGGCCGAGTAGTACGAAACAAACATGTTGACGAAGCCCCATTGGGTGGTGCGCCCCGATCCGCTTCTCTTGGTCAGGGCGTGGGCGGTGTCGAGGAATTCCGCGAAATTCCACGGCTGGTCCCACGTTCTGGGCGGCGGCGACGCCCCGGCCTCGTCGAAAAGCCGCCTGTTGTAAAAGAGGAAGTTTCCGGACCATTGCTCCGGGAGCGCGTACTGGCCCCCGTTGAACGCGAAGGTGTCATACAGCGACGGGATGCCGTCGGACCTGAGTTCCGCCGCAAACGCCTGGTCGCGGGCAAGCATGGTGTTGAGGTCCAGCAGCACCCCCTTGGCGGCCAGCTCGGCATAGGTCAGTTCCCACGCCATCAGCACGTCCGGGCACTTGCCGCCGGCGCAAAACGTCGACAGCTGCTGCATGACGCCCGGCGCGGACAACACCGCCCGAACCTTGATGTCGGGGTGGTGGCGCTGGAATTCGTCGACGATGCGCATCCTGCGATCCCGCTCCTCGGGATTGGCCGCGAAGAAGAAGGTCAACGCGTCGTCGTCGCGGTCGCAGCCGGCCGCCCAGGGCGCCAGCGAGGCCGCGGTGAGCGCACCCGCGCCCCGCAGCAGGCTTCGCCGGCCGAACGGCTTATCGAGCATGGTGCTCCCGATGTTGCCCGGTAGCGGGCCCCCGCGCGGGCTGTTTGGGATCTCCCTGGTACCCGTCGGGGCGGCGGGCTTGGGGCGACGGCTCGCTCGGCAGTGTCAAAACGGCCCGCCGCAGCCGCTCGGGCTCGTTGGTGATGTCGATGGTGTGGATGCGGTCGTCCGGGCCGACGCCGATCCGCAGCATGGCCTGTGCGCGGCCGCGGGGCGCGAGGACGATGCCCGGGACGCCGTCGATGAGCAGGACCACGCCGGCCCGCGCGCGGCGGGTGAAGCGGCGGGTCTCCTCGGCGACTTCCCGCGCTCCGCGCACCTCGGTCGCCACATCGGCGGGGACCAGCGCCGCGTCGACCCGGCGCACCACGTCGGGCGCCAGCAGCTCCAGCAGGGCGGCGATATCGCCGCCGCGGGAGGCCGCGAGAAACGCCTCGACGACCGCGAGGTGCTGGGCCGCACGGGCCGGTTCGACCGCCGGCCGGGCGTGCAGGCGTGCCCGGGCCCGGCTTGCCAGTTTCTTCGCCGCGGCCGGCGACCGGTCCAGGAGGCGGGCGACCTCCTCGAACGGCATGGCGAACACGTCGTGCAGCACGAAGGCCACCCGCTCCGCGGGGGAGAGCCGGTCGAGCACGACGAGCAGGGCGCTGCCGACCGAGTCCGCCAGCAGCGCGTCCTCGTCCGCCGGGGCCGCCGCGGCCCCCGCGAGCCGGTCGAGCTCGTGGGGATCGCCGAGTGGTTGCTCGGCGCGCCGCCCGCGCGCCCGGAGCTGGTCGATGGCCGCGTGGGCGGTGATGGTGGTGAACCAGCCGGTGAGGTTGCGGATGTCGTCAAAAGCCGTGCCGCTGGCCTTCAGCCAGGCCGACTGGACGGCGTCGTCGGCGTCGGCCACCGAGCCGAGCAGCTGAAACGCGACCGACCTCAGGTGTCGTCGATCCGCGTCGAACCGTTCCGCGAGATCCGCCAGATCCTTTGGTGCGCTCATGGGTCACCTTTTCCGCGTGGGAGTCGTCAAGACGGTGAACGCATCCATCGAACTCTCTGTCGCAAAGGAGACCAGCACCATGACCCTACCGATTGTGCGCCGCGACGCGCGCTGCGGCCATCCGGATCGCCGCCGCGGAAAAACCAAGTAGGACAAGGGCTTGAAGCAGATGACGAACATGCATACCGCGTATATCGCGATCACGCTGACAACCGCCGTCGTCACCGCTGGAGTAGCGGTGGCCGACCTGATTCCCGCCGGCTTCGTCCTGGCGAACTCGGCCGAGGTGGGGGTGCCGCGCTCGTGGCTGCGGCCACTGGTGGCGATAAAGCTGGCCGGGGCTGCCGGGCTGGTGGTCGGGCTGGTGGGCCTGCGCGCGTTGGGAATTGCGGCCGCCACCGGCTTGGTGCTGTTCTTCGTCGGCGCCGTGGTTACGCACCTGCGGGCACGGGTCTTCTACAACATCGCGTTTCCCGGCGCCTACCTGTGCCTGTCCGCGGGCACGCTGGCGTTGATGGTCGCGCGCTGAACGCTCCTAGGCGGGCAACCGGTCCTTGACGAGCTGATCTTGCCTGCGGGCCATGTCCAGCACGACGTCGCGCGGGGCGGGATCGTTGGGCGCACTGTCGAACTCCAGGTCGACGCCCACCCTCCCCTCGGCGAACGTCACATACGTCACCGATTTGGAATTGTCGGGCGACGTCCCCACCGCGATCAGGCCGTTGGTCCCGACCTCGAACGGCTGGGGCGTCCCGGTGACGTATTTGCCGTACGACGACGCGCGCTCCTTGGCTTGCTGCGCGGCGGTCGCCGGGTCGGTGAAGACCACAACGAGGTCGTCGATGCTCCGCGTCCGATCAGGATTGGCGTAGGTCACGCCGGCTCCGGCGATACCTCCGGGGTTCTGCACGGGCGGCGCCGTGGTCGCGGCGTCGGGCCCGATATCGCTGGCCTGCAGCAGCAGGTAGGTGTAGTCGCCCAGCGGCGCAACCCCGGACGGCGTGCTCGACGTGGTCGATGTCGCCGAACTCGATGTCGTGGTGGACGACGTCGGCTTGGACGAGCTCGACGAGGAAGACGACGTGGTGGTGGTTACCGTGCAGGCCGTTCCCACCGTCACGACGGCGGTGAATGCAACTCCCAAGCCGACGATCCGCACCACACCCATTGCCCGCCTCCGTTCAGTGACAGCTATTTCTACGGCAGTATCACTTGCCTGGCAAGACATAGAAGCATCCGGCCCTGGCTAACTTCGACCGTCCGAGGAAGATCAGGCGGGGAAGTACCGGACCCGGTCGATCGCGTTCCCCGGCCAGGCTGCGTCGAAGAGCATGACGCCGCGCCCGTGGGCCGAACCGACCGAAACCGCGACGGTGGTCCCCGCGCCGATCACCTTGGCCCAGCCGGCCCCGTCGAGCTGCTCGACCAGTTCGGCGATATCGAGCCGGTCGTTGTCGCCCAAAGTTATTGCGGCCCTGGGCGACAGCGAACGCAGGGCCGCGGATGCGTCCTTGCGGGCGACCGCGCCGAGGAAGGCCTCCGCCAGTCTCTTGCGCCGCGCACCGGCGCGGCGAAATCCGGCCAGGAAGCCCGCTGTCCCCCCGAATCCCTGGTTGGCCAACAAATCACGCGACAGTGTCACGGCGAGCGACGCCGCCCGCGACCCGGCCCGCAGGAACTGCAGCATCATCGCCGGCAATTCCCAGTAGGCCCGCAAGTGGGCAATCTTCCACTGGCCGTTGTCTTCTCGGAGGTCATAGCGCAGGAAGGCTGGGATGTACATCGTTACGCGCGAGCCCATCGACACCTCGAGCTCGAGGTCGCGCAGCACGGCGGTGCCCGCAACGATGTCGAGATCGCGGTGGAATTTGATGTCGCGGGGGCCGATGAAGGTGTCGTAGAAGCGGCCGATCTGCGAATGCCCCACGTGGGGGCGCGATCCCACCGGGTCTTCGATCCGGCCGTCGCCCGTGAACAGGCCCACCCATCCGGCACGGTCGTGCGCCGCGGCGGCCTGCGGCGAGCGTTCCACCGCGGCGAGCAGGTGCTCGCGGTCCAGGGGCACCACCATCACGGGCCGCCGACCAGCTCGATGCCGAGGTTTCGCATCTCCCCCAACGCTTCCGCGGCCGCGTCGGCCGCCACGGCCGCGGTCAGGTCCACCAGCACCCGGGTCCTCAGGCCGGCCTTAGCCGCATCCTCGGCGGTCCGCCGCACGCAGTGATCGGTGGCGATGCCGACCACGTCGACCTCGTCGACCCCGCGCCGGCGCAGCCACTGAAGCAGCGGGGTCCCCTCGTCGTCGACGCCCTCGAAGCCGCTGTACGCGGCGGCGTAGTCACCCTTGCGGAACACCGCTTCGACGCGGGTGGTGTCGAGGCCGGGGTGAAAGTCTGCGCCGCGGCTGCCCGCGACGCAATGCGGGGGCCATGACGAGCGGTAGTCGGCGCGGTCGGAGAAATGGTCGCCGGGATCGACGTGGAAATCCGCGGTCGCGACGACGTGATCGTAGCCGGGCTCGCCGGCGAGGTATCCGGTGATGGCGGAGGCCAACGCCGCACCGCCATTTACCGCCAGCGAGCCACCCTCGCAGAAGTCGTTTTGCACGTCGACGACGATCAGCGCCCGCACGCGCTCCACCATATCGCCGGGTTCGGTGCCCCGGCCGCGAGCAGGGCCGATGGCACTGGCGGTTTGCCCGCCGGTCGGCCGGGTAACCCAGCTGCCATGTTGATCCGCAGAATCGCGAGGCCCCTGCTGTCGGCGGTGTTCATCGGCCAGGGAATCGACTCGCTACTCAATCCCAAGCCGGCGGCCGAAGCCGCGGCGCCGGCGGTCGACGGTCTTCGCGCCCTGCCGGATCCGGTGGGGAGCAGCATTCCCAGCGACCCCCAGACGTTCGCTCAGATCAATGCGGCCGTCCAGATCGGCGGCGGCTTGCTGCTCGCCATCGGCAAGGCGCCGCGCGTCGCCTCGGCCGCACTTGCCTTCACGGTGCTGCCGGCCAACCTCGGCGCGCACATGTTCTGGAGCGAGAGCGACCCGCAGCTGAAAGCCCAGAAGCGCAAGGACTTTCTGACCGACCTCAGCCTGGTGGGCGGGCTGATCATCGCGTCCGCCGATACGGCCGGCAAGCCCTCCCTGGGCTGGCGCGGTCGCCGGGCCGCGGAGCGGCTCTCCGAGCGGGTGTCCTCGGCGCTGCCCGGGTCGGATGACGGCGAGCTGAGCGAAAAGATCGTGCACGGCCTCCAGGTCGGCGCCGAGCGCGGACGCGAGCTGGCCAGCACCGCCGCCGAAAGAGGCGCCCCGTACGCCGAGGCCGCCCTCGAACGCGGCCGCGAACTCGCCAGCACCGCAGCGGAAAAGAGCGCTCCGCTGGCGAAAAAGGCCCGCAAACGGGGCGAAGAACTCGCCAGCACGGCGGCCGAAAAGAGCGCCCCGCTGGCGAAGAAGGCCCGCAAACGCGGCGAAGAACTCGCCGACACGGCGCGCGACCGCGGTGTGGAGCTCGCCGAGATCGCGCGGCTGCGCGGCATCGAGTTGGCCAACGCCGCGGCCGCGCGGGGCAGCGAACTGGCCGACACCGCCCGCGACCGGGTGGGAGACGGCGTCCCGACCCGCCGCCGCCGGCGCCTTCCCTGGTAGGCGCGTTCAGTTCGGCCAGCGCGCCGACAGTTGCGTCGGCGCCCACTGCGGCCAGTCGGGCGAGCCGACCACCTCGCCGCCGCTGAGTTGCGCGACGATGCGCGGCCCGCGCAGGCGAGTGTTGTCGTAGACGGCCGCGATGTCTGACAAGGCGACGGCGTCCGCGACGAGCGCGCCCAATCGGCGGTGGCGCTCGCGGATTTTGACCTCGGGCACCGGGTGGCCGCCGGCCGCCACCCGGTGTCTAACCCGTTCGACCGCAAGGTCTTCCGGGACGAGCAGCGCGTGCAGGACGACGGTGAAGCCCCCGCCGCGCGCTGTGGCGCACCGCGGCCCGGCGCCGAACATACAGCCCCCACGACAGCGCGACCAGCGCAAACGCGGTGAGCTGGACCCCCGTCAGCCAGTCGGCGGGATAGAGCGTCCCGGTGACGTAGTGGGCGATGAACCCGTCGGGCGGCAGCGCCGGCATGCCGGCATGGCGGCGCGCCCAGCGCTCGGCCCACGTCAGGGGGCAGTCCGTCCGCTTCGTGGCGATGGCCGCGCCCCAGATCACCGCCGGCACGTGCAGCCAGATGGTGCGCCGCCAGCGCAGCGCGAGGAAACCTCCGATGACGACGTAGCCGATGAAGGCGAAGTGCAAGGCCACGATGAGCTCGACCGCGATCCCGTACATCGGTCAGCCCCTCGCGAAGAAGGCATCGACGATCGCGTCGACGCTTTGACCGGCGTCCACGGTGGCGCCCGCCTCGTCGGCGCCGAGGGGTTCCAACGCGTCGAACTGGGATCGCAGCAACGCGGCCGGCATGAAATGTCCCGACCGCGCGGCCAGCCGGCCGCCGATCAGTTCCGGTGAACCGGCCAGATGCAGGAACTCGACCTCGGGGCAGTGCGCCCGGAGCTGGTCGCGGTATTTGCGTTTGAGCGCCGAGCAACTCGCCACCGCGCCGTCGCGGTGGCCGGCCAGCCATTCCCCGACCCGTTCGAGCCAGGGCTGGCGATCGTCGTCGTCGAGCGGTTCACCGGCGCTCATCTTGGCGATGTTCGCCGGCGGATGCAGGGTGTCGGCGTCCACGAACGGCACCGCCAGCCGTCGCGCCAGCGCCGTCCCCACCGTCGACTTGCCCGACCCCGAGACACCCATCACCACGACGGGTGGGCCGGCCCCTACTCGGCGAGGTTGCGGTTCCATTCCACCCAGCCGACACCGCTGCGGCCGTCCGCGGTTTTGACACCGACCCAGGCGCGCGGGAACTGGCTCACGCGCCCGTCTTTGGCAAGCATGCGCACCGGGGCGTGGCCGCGCGCCTCGATGTCCGCGGTGATGTCACCGGGGCGCAGGTCGACGGTGGCGTTCAGCGGTAACCCGTTGTCGCCGAACGTTTCCCGCGAGGCGACGGTGTCCAGCTCGGTGACGTTGTGCGCGGCGTCCTGCACGTAGCCGATGCTGAACGTCGGGGCGCCCGGGATGCGGATGTTCACGCCGTGCAGGTGGGTGCCGTCGTCGAGGTGCAGCGCGCTCCAGATCCAGTCCATGCTCCACCAGTCGCGCACGCCCCACGAGTGGTCGCGCTGCCCGGGGACCGAGTCGACGCGGTAGCTGGTGTCGCCGATCGTGACGGTTCCCGAGACGCGGCAAGGGATTTCGTAGCGCGTCGTCAGCCGGTACTTGTACGGGGCGCCGTCGGTGGCCCACTCCAAATTCATCGCCATTTCGACCGGAGTGCCCGGCTCGCCGCGCAGCAAGGCCGACGGGTCCGGGTAGGCGCGGGCCTGGGCGCGCACGTCGACCCGATAGGCCTGCAGCGGGGCGCCGGCGGAGTGGTCGAGCTCGAAGGCGTCGCTGCGCAACGCCCATGGGTCGGTCGGCAGTGGGACCTCGGCGTCGACGGCGACGGTCGGCAGGTCGGGGCCGCACAGCAGGACGTGCACCAGGGCGTGCTGCTGGTTGGCGATCAGGCCGAGGCGAAACCAGCCGCCCAATCCCTGTGCCGCATCGGCGAAGTCGGCATACCAGCTCTCGCTCCACAGCGGCTCGTCGGTCGGGTCATGGGCGAGCTCGTCGTCCTCCGACGGCCGCAGCGGCTCCGACTTGGTCGCGGCGGGCAGGGTCGCCAGCGCGTCGGTGTCGAGCACGTGTTCGCAGTTGCGTTGCAGCATCGTCATGAACATCCGGTCGCCGCGGTCGGTGCGCTCCACCAGCATCGACGAGATGATCGCCATCATCACCCCGAAAAAGGTTTGGCGGCGAACACCTTCGGCGACATGGGCCAGGCTGACGGGCGGCTGCGGGCCCAGCGCGTCGTGGTACGCGCGCAGGAACTCGTCGTAGTGGTCCCGACGATCCTGCGCCCGCAGCGCGCAGCCGAGGAAGTACGCCAGGTCCGTGAACGCCGGTCCCCAGGAAACCGTCTGCCAATCGACCACAGTCAGCGCGCGGTCGGCCCCGTCGGTGCCGAACAGCATGTTGTCCAGGCGGTAGTCGCCGTGCACCAGGCCACGGATCCGGTCGGGCTCCGACTCGGCCGCGATGTAACCGTCGAACGCGGCGACCAGGTGCTCGCACACGACGCGGTGCTCGGGCGCGATCTGGTCGCCGTACCGGTCGATGAAGCCAGCGTACAGCGACGCGATCATCGCCTGATTGAGCGGCGTCTCGCGGTTGAGCCACGGCGCATCGGCCAGCGACGGATCTCCGAGTAGCGGGCCGTGCAGCCGCCCCAATTCGACGACGCCGATGCGGGCCTGTTCCGGTGTGGCGCCGGCGATTTCGTCGCCCACGACGGCGGGCCCGGCGTCGCCGAGCAGCAGATCGAACACGCCCGTGGCGGTGTCGACGGCCGCGTGGTAGCACGGCGCTATCGGCCCGCCCAAGCGCGGCGCAATATCGCCGTAGAAGCGGACTTCACGCTCGTAGAGGCCCAGGGCCGACCCCGTCTGCCGGCTCACCGGATCGGAGGCCGCGACCTTCAGCACCACCGATTCCGGCCCCCCGGCGTCGGGATCGGCATAGCTGAGCCGGACGCGGTAGCACTCGCTCATCTGTCCGGTGCCGATGCGTTCCACGGCGAAGTCGGCGACGGGTCCGGAGCCGAGCGCGGCGGCCAGCCAGGAGGCGGTGAGGTTATCGGGTCGCTCGATGACCTGCTCGGTGTCGGCGTGCATGAGGGTCTAGCGTGCCAGGTCACTGCGCAAGTGAGAAGCCGTCCCAGGCGATCCGGCGGTGCGGGTGCGGATCGAACTCGATCCGGCTCTTGCGGTCGAACACCATCACGGCGCGGTCGGCGCGGGTGTACGGGGGCCAGTCGTCGCCCGGCGAACCGGTGCGGCTGAAGGACCGCCACCGCCGCTGCACATGGTTGCTGACCTTCAGCGCCGCGCGCCGGTCGGCGGCGGCGGTCAGCAGCGCGCCGAACCGGGTGCGGTAGACGTCGAAGACGGCCAGCAACTCGGTGGCATGCGTGGCGCCCAGACCCGACCAGCGCAGCGTCCGCGGGGCGTAGTCGTAGCGGTAGAGGTAGGTGGGTGCGTGGTTGCCATGCGCCTCGGCGATCTGCCAGGCCGCCGAGCTGAACGCGAAGTCGCCGCCGAGCTGGATGCAGGCCGACGGCGCCGGGTAGTCGGGATAGGCGGCGGTAATGCGCTCGCGGGCAGCGGGATCCGTGTCCGCCAGCAGCTCTTCGATCATCGATTGGTTCGTCGGCAACATCTTGAGGAAGCGGGTGAACAGGCGGCCCTCTTCGGCGTTGGTGCCCACGATGAGCGGCACCTTGTGCGCCCGGCCGGACCGCATCGCCTCGACGGGGTCGACGGGCAGGACGTCGTCGCCGACGACCGGGCCGATCGGGAACGCGCCCAACCGGCTTTCCATGCCCTGGTCGATCAGCCGGTGCTGCGTTTCCACCAGTTGCGCCGCGGACGCCTGCATCACCGCGTGCGCGCCGTCCTGCGGGCGCACGCCGAGCAGCCCGGCGAAGCGCTTCGCGAACTCGACGGCGATCTCCCCCGACCGCACCAACCCCGACGCTGGGCTTTCCGAGATCGCCTGCGCGAAAAGGCCTTCGGCGGCGGGCACGGCCAGCAACGTGGAGGTGATGCAGGCGCCGGCGCTCTCACCGAAGATCGTGACATTGCCGGGGTCTCCGCCGAATTCGGCGATGTTGTCCCGGATCCACTCAAGGGCCAGCACCAGGTCGCGCAGGTACAGGTTGCTGTCGATTTTGATGTCGCGCGTCGACAGCGACGACAGGTCCAGGCATCCCAGCGCGCCGAGGCGGTAGTTGACCGACACGTACACGCAACCGCGGCGCGCCAGCGCGGCGCCGTCGTAGAGCGGGGTGGCCGAGCTGCCCATGATGTAGCCGCCGCCGTGAACGAAGACCATGACGGGCAGCGCCTCGTCCGCCGCCACCTCGGGCGTGACGACGTTGAGGGTGAGGCAGTCCTCGCTCATCGGCTGGTAGCGGCCGACACCGAGCATGGTGTAGCGGCGCTGCTGGGGCGCGCAGTTGCCGAAGCCGTGGCAGTGCCGCACGCCCGACCACCGCGGCGCGGGTTGCGGCGCCCGGAATCGCAGGGCTCCCACCGGCGGGCGGGCGTAAGGGATGGACCGCCAGCGGTTTACGCCGTCGCGGGTGAAGCCTTCGACGATGCCGGCGGTCGTGCGGGCGCGAATGATGCGCTCATGCATACAAGTGACGGTAGCCGACACCGCGCCGGTAGCGCGCGGCTAGCGATCGAATCGCCGGGCGTGGCGGCTAGCCTGACGGGATGCGGATCGCCGCGGTGCTCGCCGTGCCATTGCTGCTCGCCGGATGCTCGCATCTCGGGGGCAACTCGGGGCAGCCGCAGACCACTACGCAGCCCCCCGCGACCACATCGGCCGGAGCGTCGGCCAGCAAACCCGCAGCGCCGTCTGGGACGCCCGGGCCCGGGACCACGATCGCCGACGTCATCGCCTGGATCGAGGCAGCTCACCCTGCGGATCCCGGTCGCTATCACAGCGCCGCCCGGGAGGGCGCCACCACGCCGCTCGGCAACGACGTCGCCCTGACCGTTCAAGGGGGCAAGGTGTCCTGCATGACCGATTCCAAGCACACCGGCGGCGCGCTGACGTGTCTGGTCGCCCTGACCAATCCCCCGCCCCGCCCGGACACGGCCTACGGCGACTGGAAGGGCGGCTGGGTGGACTTCGACGGAACGAACCTCCAGGTGGGGTCGGCGCGCGCCGATCCGGGTCCGTTCCTCAACGGCAACGGGCCCGAACTGGCGAACGGCGATTCGTTGTCGTTCGGCGATTACCGCTGCCGCGCCGACGATTCGGGCCTCGTCTGCGTCAACTACGCTCATCAGTCGGCGGTGCGGTTCGCCGCCGCCGGCATCCAGCCGTTCGGCTGCCTGAAGCCGGTGCCACCGCCGGACGGGGTGGGTGTCGCGTTCGGCTGCTGACTGGCGCCCCGAATTTGCTGCAGCCGCGGTTTCGGCGTGGGACCATTTGCCGATGGACCGCGACGATCCCGAAAAGCGCATCGCCGACCTGGAGCGTCAGCTCGCTGAGCAAAAGCGCATCGCCGAGCTGGAACGTCAACTGGCCGAGGCCAAGGCGGCCGCCGGCCAGAACCCCGGCGAGGGGCAGTCGCCGTCGTTCTTCTCGGTGCAAACGGGTACGAGCCAGGGTGGCGACGAGCGCGCGCGCCAGTACGCGGAGTCGTTGTGGGAGGGTTTGCGCTCCGGCGGGCCGGCGGGGCCCGGCGGGCCTTCGGGCCCCGAGATGGCCCAGCATCGAGAGGCGTTCATGCAAGCGGCGGCCCAGGCGGGCCTGTCGCAGGAGCAGATCGACAACATCTTCAAGCACGGAAAAGCGACGTTCAAGGTCGGCCATTCGGTGGTGTATTCGGGCCAGGGCTCCGCCCCGGAATACCGCGCATTCTCCGGCACGGCACCGCCACCCCCCTATGCGCAACAGGTCGGCTCGAGACACCAAGTGGCGCAGGGCCGCCGGCGCGAACGAGGCGGGAGCGTCTGGGCCAATCGTTTCGGGGCGATCGCCGGGACCATCGGTCTCTGCGTCGGCGGCGCGTCGGCGCTGACCGCGACGATGCCGTCGACCGCGCTGTGGACAAGCCCAATCGTGTGCGACAGCGGCTACCAGCTGGCGTACAACACCTCGCACTACAGCTACAAGCCCGGCCAGTCGGGAACCAGCGTGGACTTCGAGTGCGTCAACGGCGCCGACTCGTACGACCCCAGTTGGTTCGCGATCGATGCGCTCCAGACCTTGGCGTTCGCTGTGATCGCGGGCGTCCTGGTGGCTATCGGTTTTGTGGTCTGGCGCCAGTTCGGCAAGCCCGCGTGAGCCCTAGCGCGGCCGGTCACTGACGGCCGCGAACAGCTCCGTCATCTCGTCGGCGGGTCCGCCCGGGACGGTGTAGCCCGCCTCGTCCCGAATCTCGTCGAGGTGATCGCGCACGTCCTCGACGGACAGCCCGGGGCGGTGGAAGCCCCTTGTCCTGCCGATGAAGAAGCGGGCGACGTGCCCGGCGCCGACCGTGTAGATCTCGCCGGAAGCCGGGCACTCGCGGTGCACCAGGAAGGCCGCCACCGGAGCCACCAGCGCAGGGTCCAGTTTTCGGAGGTATTGTCCGACAAGGTCATCCAACACGGCCTGGTTCTCGCCGGGCTGCTGCCCGGTCGCGTGCTCGACTTCGCGCGCCAGCATCCGGGTGTAGGCGATCGGCGCGATGGCGTTGACCTTGATGTTGTGGCCCGCCCCCTCGGCAGCCAGCACCCGGGTGAAACCGATCAATCCGGTCTTGGCCGCGCCGTAGTTGCTCATGCGTTCGGCGCCAAGGATTCCCGCCGCCGAGCAGGTGTTCAGTATCCGGCCGTAGCCCCGTTCGCGCATCAGGTTCCACGCGGGTCGCGTCACGTGGAACGCGCCCTTCAGGTGCACGTCGATGAGCGGTTCCAGCCGGTCGGCCGTCATGTCCGCGAACGGCGCGTCACCGACGATCCCGGCGTTGTTGATCACGATGTCCACCCGCCCCCAGGCGCGCAGCGCCGTGTCGATGATCGCCTGTCCGCCTTCGGGGGTCGTCACGCTGTGGGTGTCGGCCACGGCCTCGCCACCCCGGTCGCGGATTTCGGCGGCGGCGGCGCGTGCAGCCTCGCCGTCGGCGCCGTCCCCCGTTACCGATCCCCCGACGTCGTTGACGACGACGCGCGCGCCGCGCGAGGCGAGCAACTGCGCGTACTGCCTGCCCAGGCCGCCGCCGGCGCCGGTGATCACGGCGACCTGATCGTCGAACCGGAGCTCGTTGGTCACCAGCTGACCGGAAGTTCTTTCATGCCATAGATATTGGCGTGCTTGAATTTCAGCTCATCGGGCGGTACCGCCAGTTTGAGCCCGGGTAGCCGGCGCGCCAGCGTTGCGAACGCGACCTGCATCTCGACGCGAGCCAGGTTCGCCCCGATGCACTGGTGCACCCCGTAGCCGAAGCCCAAGTGCCCGCGGGTGTTTCGGTCGATGTCGAAGGATTCGGGATTGTCGACGAATTCGGCATCCCAGTTTCCGGCGAGGAGGCTCATCATGACGAACTCCCCGGCACGGATCAGCTGACCACCGATCATGAGGTCTTCGGTCGCCACGCGATCGACCTGGCTGTGCACGATGGTGAGGTAGCGCATCAGCTCTTCGACGATGTTCGCGACGACGGCGGGATCGTCGGTTTGCCCCAGGCGCTCGAACACATCCGGATGTTGCAGCAGCGCAACCGTTCCCAGCGAGATCATGTTGGCGGTGGTTTCGTGGCCGGCCTGCATCATGATCACGCTGTTCATGGCCGTGGTGGCATGGTCGAGTTGGCCCGTCGCCACATATTCGGTGACCAAACGGCTGATCAAGTCGTCGCCGGGTTCGCGCTCCTTGCGCTGCACCAACTCCTCGATGTAGGCATACATCGCACCGAAGGCTTGCCCTCGCTCCTCGTCGGTGCACCTGTGGTCCAACCCCACTGTGGTGTTGTGCTGGAAGAGCCCGAGATCGTCCGGCGGCACTCCAAGCAACAGCGCGATCACCATTGACGGCACCGGCAAGGCGAATTCACGCACCAGGTCGGCCGGCGTGCCGCCTTCGATCATCTGGCCCAGGTAGTGATCGACCATGTCCTGGATGTGCGGCCGCATCGATTCGCAACGTCTGAAGGTGAAGTTGCTTGTCATCATGCGCCGCAATCGCTGATGCTCGGGATCATCGGTGCGTGCGAACATCACCGGAATTTTATTGTCGGCGTCCCTCGGCATGGTGGAGTCCGGAATTGTCTTGGCGGACAGACGGGGATCGACCAGCGCCGCCCTGATGTCCCGGTAGCGGCTCACCACCCAGACCGGGTTGCCCTGGAACATCGCCTTTCGGAGCCCGGGCTGCTCCCGCCAGTCCGCGAACTCGGGCGGGGGCGCAAACGGACATTGCGCCGCCCGCGGAACGGGCAGTACCGGAAGATCGGCGTCAGAGCGGACTTCGGAAGCTGTTGACATCACCGGCATTTCCTACTAAGTGGCAGATAGCTGTCAATTACCAAGAGCGTAGAACCCAGCCAACTGACAGTCAACCGTCAGTTAGGCTGTCGCCATGACCGCGGTTGAAGACCGGCCGTTGCGGGCGGACGCGGCGCGCAATGTCGAGCGCATCCTGCGCGCGGCGCGGGACGTCTATGGCGAGCTCGGGCCGGATGCGCCGGTTGAAGCCGTCGCCCGTCGCGCAGGCGTCGGGGAGCGCACCCTCTACCGCAGGTTCCCGACCAAGGCCGACCTGGTCCGGGCCGCCCTGGACCAAAGCATCGCCGAGGACCTCACGCCGGTGATCGACAGCGCCCGGCGCGCCGACGACCCACTACGCGGTCTCACCGAACTGATCGAGGCGGCAATATCGCTCGGCGCCCGCGAACACAACCTGCTGACGGCGGCCCGCCGCGCCGGTTCGCTGACCTCCGACATCTCGGTCTCGCTCCACGAGGCGCTCGGCGAGCTTGCCCGAGAAGGCCAGCGCATCGGCAGCATCCGCGCCGACCTGGTCGCCGACGACCTGCCGCGCCTGGTCGCGATGCTGTTCAGCGTGCTGTCGACGATGGATGCGGGCAGCGACGGCTGGCGACGCTACGTCGCCCTCGTCATCGATGCGATATCGGTGGACGAACATAGCCCATTGCCTCCGGCCGCTGCCCTGCGTTACGAGATCGGGCCGAACAGCTGGCCGCTGTAGGCGATTCAGTTGATGGTCACGCCGGCGTCGACCTTGAACTGCAGCCCGGTCACCCATCTGGACTCATCGGAAATGAGGAACAGCACCGCGTGGCTGACGTCGGCCGGCTCGACGGCCGGCGTCGGCATCGCGTTGACGAAGATCGGAATCAGGTCGGGCCGTTCTTCACCCAGGGCGGCGCCGAACGATGGGGGGATCATGCCGGTATGGCACCCGGTGGGAAGGACCGCATTTACCCGCACCCTTTGGGCGGCCAGTTCGTTGGCCAATCCCAACGTCAGACCGACGACACCATACTTGGCGGCCGTGTAAGGCAGCTGTAGCGGAAAGCCTTTCACGGCACCCGCCGAACTGATGGTGACGAGACTGCCTCCCCCCTGCTCGAGCAGGTGCGGTATCGCGACCGCGCAGGTGTTCCACACTCCGATGAGATCGATGTCGACCACCGTTCGCCACTGATCGGGCGTCGTTCTATCCCAGGGCGCCGATGTCAACACGCCGGCATTGGCCACCGCCCCGTCCAGACCGCCCAGCTTGCTGACGCCGTCATCGACGGCAGCGCGCAACTCGACGTCGTCGCGGACGTCGACCACATGGCTCACACAGCGACGGCCAAGCTCCGTCACCAGTCTTACGGTCTCGGTGAGGTCATCCTCGGTGGCCAAGGGATAGTCGATCTGCGGCAGCGATCGGCAGATGTCGACCAGGATGAGATCAGCTCCTTCTTCCGCGAGCCGTAACGCATGGCTGCGCCCCAAACCGCGGGCGGCGCCGGTTACGAGTACGCGTTTGCCGGCAACTCGTCCCGGGGGCGATGCTGTCACCAGATCAGGCCGCGCATGGTTGCGGACAGAGGAATGTCCTCCACGGCGATCAGTCCCTGGGGCGCGCGGCACACCCAATCGATGGCGTTGACTGCCCGACCGGCCGTCGAGACGCAGCCGGCGTCGGTGGAATCGAGCGTCGGATGCGAAACATGCGTGTTGATCTCGACCCGCGGTTCGCCCTCGACGACAACGCGGTGTACGCCGGTATGGCCCTCGGGAGGGAACTCCCAATCCGGCGCGGCGGCGGTGGTCAGCCTGGTGACATGCTCGAGGGTGATCACCGGTTCGCCGTCGAGGACACCCTCCGTCGCAAACCGAACCGCGGCCATCTGTCCAGGTTCGACCGTCATCATTGTGCATTCGATGCGCTCGGGCGTGAACCAGCGTTCGATACGCTGACGGACCTCGTCGAGTTTGATGTCGAGGTTGTCTGCCAGACTCCGCACCTGGCCGCCCCACATCGACACAATTACGCCCGGCAAAAACATCATTGCCGTGTCATCGTTCTCGGTTGTTCCGAAACCCATTGCCACACCAGTGAAATCGGCATCGTCGTAGTTGCCGTAGTCGAAGATCTCCTGCACGGTGATCGACGAGACGCGGGTGGTCAGGCTGACCGCCGAGTGCACCAAGGTGTCGCCGGAGAACCCGGGGTCGATTCCGTTGACGTAGAGGGAGGCGTTGCCCGCAGCGCAGGCCTGCTCCAGCGGCACCCGAAGCCAGTCGTCGGCATGACGCGGGGTGACCAGCCAGACCATGGACGTGCCAACGACGTTGGTGCCCGCCGCCAGGAACTTGGCCATCTGATCGATAGCCTCCATCGGCCTCGTCTCGCCTTGAGACGTGTAGACGACGCAATCGGCGCCAAGGGCTATCAAGGCGTCGATGTCGTCGGTGGCGATAATGCCGGTGGGCTCGCTCAGTCCGCACAACTCCGCCGCATCTTTGCCGATCTTTTCAGCGCTGGCGGCATGCACGCCAACCAGTTCCAAATCGGGCCGACCGATGATCGCGCGCAGTGAATGCCGCCCTACGTTGCCGGTCGAGAATTGAATCACTCTGCGCACGGCGCGCTTCTCCTTCGCCAGTCCGGGATCAGTAGTCGGGAATCGGCAGTGGCGAATTGTTGGAGTCGATGCCGCCGTCGACGTGGAAGGTCGCGTTGGTCGCGTAGCAATCGCGAGTGCACAGGTACACCGTAAGCCGTCCGAGGTCTTCCACATCGCCGAGTCGATGCAACGGTGTGGCCTCCTGCATCTTCTCCAGCGAACCGGGCATCAGGTCGAGGCTGCCCTTCAGGCCGTCGGTGGCAAACGAACCCAGGGCGATGGCGTTGACGCGAATCTTCGGGGCCAGTTCCTGTGCCATGGCGCGGGTGAGCGCTTCGAGGCCGCCCTTGGCCACGCAGTAGGCGGTCAGCGCGCGAATGCCGAACCGCGCCGAACCGGACGAGATGTTCACGATGGAACCGTGTCCGGCGCTGAGCATGTGCGGTGCCGTGAGCTGACTCATGATGAAGGCCGAGGTCACACACCAGTCGAAGGTGTGCCGGAAATCCTCGTCGGTGATGTCCAGAAACCGCGCATACGTGGATCCGCCGACATTGTTGACGAGAATGTCGATGCGCCCGAAGCGCTCCATGGCCGTGTTCACCACGCGCTCACCGTCGGGACGGCTCATCGCGTCCGCGACCAGTGGCAGCCCCTTGCCACCCGCGGCCTCGATACCCTCAATCGTGCCAACGATATCCGCCTCGGTACGCGCGGTCCCGACAATCGTGGCCCCGGCCTCCGCCAAGACGCGGGCAATGCCCGCCCCGACACCCTTCCCGGCGCCCGTGACGATCGCGACCTGTCCATCCAGCCTGAACTGTTCCAACGCCATGCCGGGCTCCTTTGGCCGCGCGTGAGGTGTGCGCCGTTCACTCTAAGAACGCAGCCTGACTAAAGTCAATGAAACTGCCGGGCGTGAGCCGTCGATTGCAGGAGTAGTTCTACGACGGCCAAGTAGGACAGGGCATTATGGGGCGTACGGATCGTCCCTTTTCGGATACTCTCGTAACTCCCGGGTGAGTCAGGTCAACTGTGAGGATAGACATGGCGGTGACGGACAGGCTGTCCGCGCGAGAAGCGAAGCGCTTGCAGACGAGGGAGCGACTGATGGGCGCCGCGATTGCGGAGTTCACCAGGGCCGGGATGGCAGAAGCGGACGTCGGCGCCATCGTGGCGGCCGCCGGGGTTGCTCATGGAACATTCTTTTTTCACTTCCCGACCAAGGAGCACGTTCTGCTGGAGTTGGAGCACCGCGAAGAGGACCGCATCGCCAAACAATTCGCGCAATTCCTGAAGAAGAAGCACGATCTTGCGTCCGCCTTGGACGAGGCCGTCCGCCTGGTGGTCGGATTGGAACACCGGCTGGGCTATCTGCTGTTCAATGACTTTCTTGCGCTGCACTTCTCACAAACCCGCCCGCCTACCGAAGACGGCAGGGATCACCCGTTGATCGTCTTGGTCGCACAGGAGATCGCGCAGGCCCAAGAACGCGGCGAGGTGGATCAACACGTCAATCCCATGAACAGCGCGGTGTTTTTCCTACTGGGTCTCTACGCCCTGTTGGTCACCACCAATCACTGGCCGACCGGTCACGCTCTGCTGGAAGATTACGTCGCGCGGACGTTGCGAAGTATGCAGCCGTGACCCGGATGCGTCACGGGCGTATCACTCCGCGCAGCGGCATGAGTCCGAGCTCGTTGTGGGACATGAACCCCGGCGGCGCGTCGCAGACCGCGGGAATCGCGTTCGCGGGGCCCATCGCTGTCCAGGTATAGCCGGGTAACGCGTAGCCGCCGTCCGGGTCCTGCGCCCCTTGCAGGATCAGCTCCGTGGAGGAGTCGCCCTCGATCACGATGCGGTAGTGGTAGTGCTGTGGCCAATCCTCCTGCGGCTCAATGGCATCGTAGGTGTCCATCGTGTAGATCTCGTGGAAGATGATCAAGGGCCGGCCTTCCACCCATGCGGTCCATTTGTGATGCTGGCGGGCGACGGTGCCCTTCTTGATCACACCCTTGAAGCCCGGCATGTCGCTGGTCTGCCCTCCCTCGAAGGGAATGTCGCGCGTGGCGACCCCAAGCTCAACTTCCGTCGTGTACCTTTCGACGGTCTTGCCCATGTTCTCGACGATCATTGCCATCGACTGCGCGAACAACGGCCAGGCTTGCCCGAGCAAGTTCGGGCCGTCCTCGAACCCCGCGGGATCGCTCCCCATCCCCATCTCGAACAGGTACTTCAGCGTGTCCCTGCCGAAATTCACGACCTCGTAGATGTGGATGGTGTCGATCTGGCTGACGATCCGGGCCAACGTCAGCACCAGGAGATCTCCCGCGAAACCCGGGTTGATACCGCCCGCGTGGAACGATGTTCCGCCGTCAAGGCACGCGGCGTGGATCTTGTCGATATCCGCCTGGCTGTGCTCGGTGCGGTACCACCACGCGCCACCCGAGGCGACCACGTTCTTGCCGCCGCGCAGGAGGCGGCAGACCTCGTCGGGATCGGACCACAGCGGCGCGTAGAACACACAGTCGGCATCGAGAGCCTCGATGGCGGCCTTGTCGTCGGTGGCGAGGACTCCAGTCGGCGGCTTACCGCAGAGCTCGCCGGCGTCCTTGCCGACCTTCTCCGGACGACTGCACAACACTCCAACCAGTTCGTAGGCCGGGTTATGGGCGAAGTGGCGGAGCGCCACCGTTCCGACATTGCCGACGCCCCATTGGATGACGCGGTACTTCCGCTCGGCCTGTGTCTTTCCCGTCGCGGCCTTCTCATGGGTAAGCGTCATTGCGACTCCTTTGCATGCACCGCCACTACAGGGCGAGCGACTCTCCGCCGGAGCGCAACCGGGCCGGCGTAAGAGGCAAGTTCGCCGACAATTCGCCCAGGCTGAAACGGCTGAGCGTGCGCTGAGCGTAGGCGCTTCTCGAAGATGATGTCAACGGTCCCGCAGTTGACTTCTGTCAGTCACTTGGCTTTGTCCCTTCCGCTGCCGCAGGCAAATCAGGGACGGGCCGACGTGGGAACGCTGCTTGCCGCAGTTAGGCACGAATGCGATCTGCCCGAATTTAGCGACATTCCCTTGACCGCACGGCCCCTTAGCTGAGTACAGTCAGTGAGTTGACGCGGCGTGCGGCGACGCTGCGCTACGGACCGCCTATCCGCAAGCAGAAGGGTGCCCTAGCCATGCTTCAAGACCAGAAGATCCTGGTGACCGGCGGAACCGGACAAATCGCCGGACCGATCGCCGAGGATCTCGCCAGGAATAATGAGGTATGGATCGCGGCGCGATTCAGCAACCCGGACCGGAAGGCACAACTCGAGGCGCTCGGCATCAAGACATGTGTATGGGATATGGACACCGGCGACAACTCGATGCTGCCCGACGACTTCACGCACGTGGTCCATTCGGCTCTGAACCTCAGCCCTGACTACGACGTTGCCATCACCAACAACGCCGAAGGTTCCGCGCTGCTGATGCAGCACTGCCGCAAGGCAAAAGCGTTCCTCCATGTGTCGAGCACATGTGTCTACAAGCCGCACGCGGATCACCCCAACCACGCCTACGCGGAGACCGACCCGCTCGGCGGCCTCGCAAGCTACGCCGAGGTGTATCCGATCGCGAAGATCACCTCCGAAGGCAGCGTTCGCGCCGCCGCCCGGATGCTCGACCTCCCGACCACCATTGCCCGGATGAACGTCGGCTACAGCTGGACCGGTCACGGCGGGCTGCCCGTCATGCAATATCACACCTTCAAGGGCGGACAGCCTTGGCTCAAACCGGTGGGCTACCACAACATCGGCTCACCCATCGGAGGCGTTGACATCGCCGACCAGGCGCACAAGCTGCTTGAAATCGCAACTGTCCCTGCGACTATCGTCAATTGGGGCGGAGACGACCCGGTCACCGATCAGGAGATGGGTGAGTACGTCGCCGAACTCACCGGCGTGACCGCAAGCTTCGTGGAGTCTCCGGTCAGTTTCGACAGCTTCTGGTCAGACAACACCCGCCGCGAGCAACTCATCGGAAAGTGCTCGCAGCACTGGAAGGAAGGTGCCCGGGACACTTTTTCCAGGCTCGGTCTCATCAGCGCCGACTAGCGGCGCCCAAGTGATCATGCAAGACCAATGGTGAACGGAGGCAGCATGCGCAGGGTGATCCAGTTCTCGACAGGCAATGTCGGCCGGCACTCGCTCAAGACGATCATTGAGAGACCAGATCTCGAGCTAGTTGGCGTCCACGCCGCCAGTCCGAACAAGATAGGCCGCGACGCTGCCGAACTTTGCGGAGTGAGCGAAGCGACGGGGATCCTCGCGACCGACGACATCGACGCGCTCGTGAAGCTCGGGGCCGACTGCGTCGTCTTCACGGCGCAAGCCGAGACCCGCCCAACGGAAGTAATCGAGCAGATGTCCAAATTCCTTTCCGCCGGCACCAATGTCGTTGGCACCTCGTTGGTCTGGCTAGTGGCACCCAACCATGCTCAAGACTGGATACGAGACCCTCTTGCGCAAGCCTGCGAGAAGGGCAACGCTTCGCTCTACATCAACGGGGTTGATCCCGGCTTCTCTGCCGACACCCTGACTCACACGGCCCTGAGCCTCGTCACCAGTGCCCGCTCCGTGACGGTGCAAGAGATCTTCGACTACGGAAACTACGACGATGCGGAGTTCACCGGTGAGGGGATGGGCTTCAACAAAGGGCCCGACGACGACCCGCCTTTACTGTTCCAACCTGGGATCGTCGACTTCATGTGGGGAGGCCAGGTCCGTCGACTCGCTGACCTGATGGGGATCAAGCTCGACGAAACGCGTCAGCGGACCGAAAGCTGGTACACGCCAAAGACGATCGAGTGCACCATGATGACCGTGGAGCCGGGGCGCAGGGCCGCTGTTCGATTCGCCGTCGAAGGGGTCCTCGGTGGGGAGCCGGTGATAACCATCGAGCACGTCACCCGCCTGACGGATGCGGCGGGACCCGACTGGGTCTACCCCCCGGACGGTCTCACCGGCGTGCACCGGGTAACCGTCGAGGGAGAACCCCGGGTGGAGATCAACACTCATATCTCGCATCCGCTGCTCGATGCCACCGACGCCGCATGCATGTCGACGGCAGCGCGCGCGTTGAACGCGATTGACTGGGTATGCGAAGCGCCCGCGGGCCTGGTTGCCCTGGAGGACATTCCGCCGGCGAAGCTGCTGCCGTCCCTTGCGCGGTGACGAATTACTCCTCGGTGGTCGCCGTACCGGAACGCGGGAGTAACGATGGATTGTGCTTCGCATGAGCCTAGCCGGATGGACTGATCTTGATTGACTTTAGTCAACGTACGTCGTTAGATGTGTCCGTGTGGGGTGGCGTCGATCGTGGAGAAATATCCGGTAGTGGACTCTCGTTGCCCCGACAACGCGTGCTGCGGCCACCGCACGGAAGGGGATGGTGATCATCACCGAACAGCGCGACATGCCTACCAGTTTCATCGTGAAGACGCAGCTCCTTTGCCTGTGGACGGTGCCGGCAATGGGGCTGTTCCTGCTCCTCGCGTTTCTGAAGTTCCCCGGCTTCTTCCCACCAATGTCACCGACGATGTCAGCGCCGCAGGTCGCTGACTTCTATCGACAGCATGCCTCCGAAGTCCGCTTCAGCATGGTCACCTTCAACATCTTCGGCATCATGCTGCTGCCGTTCTACTCGGTGATCGTCGTCCAGATGCAGAGGATGGCGACGCCCAGCAAGGTGCTCAGCTACTGCTATTTGACGGCGGCGACAAGTGGCGCGACCGTGTTCGCCATGGCCGACATCATGTGGCTGCTCGCGGCATTCAGGCCGGATCGCAATCCCGAGTTGGTCCAATTGCTCAACGACATGGCGTGGATGATCTTCGTGGCACCGGTCGGGATGATCGTCGTGCAGAACCTTTGTTTGGCGTTCGCTGTCTTCCTCGACTCCGTTGAACGGCCGATTCTGCCGCGCTGGGTCGCGGGGTTCAGTCTGGTTGTCGCCGCCGCGATTGCACCCGCGGCCGGTGCTTCGGTGGTGACGTCGGGCCCGTTCGCCTGGAACGGTGCGGTGTCGTTCTGGCTTCGGCTGGTGGCGTTGAGCATCTACGTCGCGGTGATGTTCGTCGTCTTGCGCACCGCCGTTCTGCGACAGGCACGTGAAGCCGAGACAAGCCCGGAAGTGGATCCGGAGTACGCCGCATGACCCGTACCGCTCCCCCGCCAATCTCGACGGGCGGGCGGGATTCCCGCCGACGCGGATGGCTTGCCAACCCCAAGGTCGATCTCTGGGTCGTTTGGTGGACCATCCCCGTCTTCTATGCGCTGCAGGGCATCATCTACGTCCCACTGGCTCGGCTGATGCCGCCTCGCCGGCCGGATATCACACCGGAGCAGGTCGCGGCGTTCTTCGATCATCAGTCGCTTGGCATCAAGATCGGATTCGGGTCGCTGATGGTGATCGCCGGCTTCGTCGGCCCGGCCAACGGCCTCATCGCCTACCAGATCCGGCGCATGTCGGTGCATCCCGTTTTCTCGTACGCATTCATCGCAACGCTCTCGGTCGGTGCGACACCGGGTTTCCTATGGGGCGCCTTCGCGTTCCTCACGGCGGTGTTGCGGCCGGGTCGCTCGCCCGAGACGCTGATGTTGCTGTACGACATGGCGTTTCTGTCGTACATCGGATCCCTGGGTTGCTTCGCCGCGGCGTGGGCAGTGCTGGGGGCGGCGATTCTGCTCGACAAGAACAACATCTATCCGAAGTGGTTCGCGTACGCCACAATCTGGCAGATTGTCACCGAGTTCCTTGCGGCGGTTGTGTTCAACTTCCACTCCGGCCCATTCGCGTGGAACGGCTTGATGGCGTTCTACATCGACACGGCGGTTTACCTTTTCTGGCAGGTCTGCCAGTTCTACGTGCTCTACAGGGCGATCCAGCGGCAACCGATCAACGATTTGTCAGCGTGAGACGGGTGCGCCGACATACAGGAATGAAGCAGTCCCATGAGTGATGCGCAGCAGATCGAAATGACGCCAGGCGATTCCGCCACGGAACACGCGACCTCCCCCACGCAGCCCCGGACTCGATACTTGCCCGGCGACGGGGCGATGTGGTTCTTCGTGCTCGGCGACATGATCATCTTCGCCTCGTACTTTGTCGCTTTCATGATCTTCCGCCGGCGTGAAGCGAGCGCTTTCATCGCTGCGCAAAACAACATGTATCTCGACCTGGGCGTGGTCAACACGCTGCTGTTGGTGTTCAGCTCGTGGCTGGCAGCGCGGGCCGTCCTCGCGGCGCGTTCCCGCGACGGTGAACGGACCACACGCCTTCTCGCCGCCACCGGCGCATGCGGTGTGTTGTTCATCGTGTTGAAATTGTCCGAGTGGTGGCTTGAGGTCAGCGCGGGCCACACCTTCCCTTCCGGCACTTTCATGTCGTTTTATTACGTCTTGACCGGCGTCCACATGCTGCACGTCGTCATGGGTTTGAGCATCCTGACGGTGGTCGTGGTCTACATCCGCAGAAATGCGGACCCTAGGGCGCCCGTCGTCGAGCAGGGCACCACCTTCTGGCACATGGTGGATCTGCTGTGGGTGATCATCTTCGCGCTGCTCTACGTAATGAGGTGAGTGAATGACGGATGCAAGACGCATTACCTACGTCTGGCTGGTGCTGTCAGCCGTCACCGTCGTGACGTGGCTTTTGGGCCACGCCGAACAAGGATATGGGCGCACTGCGACCACGGCGGTGGCCATGGTGGTTCTCGCTATCGCAATGGGCAAGGCCTACTTGATCATTCGACACTTCATGGAAGTGCGATCGGGCCCGCGGTGGCTTCGGGTCTTCATCGACGTCTGGATCGTGACGCTATCAGGCACGATTGTCGGGATATACCTATGGTGATGCGCTCAGAACCCGCCGGCACCGCTGCGAGGGCGTCGTTCGATGAGATCGTCGGGGCCCGCCCGGAATATGCGGCGGCCCTGCGCGACGTTGAATACGCCCTCTGGAATCAGACCCTCGTATCTCCGATCCTCTTGGAGCTATGCAGATTGCGAATTGCCCAGATCCTCGGCTGCACCGTGGCGCTGGAACATCGCACACCTCAAGCGCTTGCAGATCGATTCGACGAAGCCATGGCCGACTCGCTGAGGTCGTGGCCGAACAGCGGTCGCTTCGACCGTCGGGCGCGTGCATGTCTCGGCTACGCCGAACAGCTCCTCGTCGACGCACAGGAGGTCTCCGACGAACTGTGCGGTGCGGTCATCGACGAGCTGGGGGAAGGAGGTTTCCTCGTCCTCACCTACGCATGTGGGCTTTTCGAGACCACCCAGCGCGCGAGGCTCGTGCTGGGCGCGGCGAGGTGGTGAGATGGCAAGCACTCCACGAACTGGTATCTCCCTGGCCGACGCCGCTGCGGAGTTGGGCGCTGCCCAGATTCGCTTCCAAGAGGTGGCCTACCCGGGCTGTGTTGACATCGTTACACGCGAACTCCTGCGAATTCTCAGTGGACGATTGTCGCGCTGTGCGATCTGCCGCAATCTGCGCCTGAACGCCGCGATCGATCGCGGATTTGACGAGGAAACCGTCCAGTACCTCGAGGATCCGGCTAGTGGCGATCTGCCCGCCCACCAACAAGTTGTCCTTCGCTTCACCAAGGCGTTCCTGACGGATCCCGAGGCCTTCGGAGCCACAGAATGGGCGGAGTTGCGGAACTACTACTCGCACGAGCAGGTGGCGGAACTGGTCCTCGACCTCGTGCGGTTTCGGCCGGGCTCGAAGCTGGTGGTTGCGGCCGGCATGGAACCGGACGACGACGAGCTCGTATATCGATAGACGATTGGCTGACTGTAGTCAGTCTGATACAGTGCACGAGCGCACCCAATCTGCCGCTGATGAGGAGGGTTCGTGAACCTGCCGAGGCTGCACCAGCGTGCCGGCGGCATCGACCCGGCCGCGCGGGAAAGCGGATCTCCCCACACGGGGTTGACGTTTGAGCAGCACTCAGAACAATCGGAGTTCGCGCAGCGTCGGGCCGACAAATGGCTTATCTCCGGCAGCCTCCTCATCGGCACGACGGCCCTGGGGGTCTTCGGGCTGCCCTTGTTCCTCCGGGGCGTTCAGTTGCTGCGCCGGGCCCAGCGCGATGGCCTCTCGGTTCGCCCGATGCTGGTCACCCTGCTCGGCTATCTGGTCATCATCGACGCCGCCATCAATACCGTGGGATGGGCGCTTGACACGGTGGCAAATCACAGTTTGCTTGCCCGCGTGCTACTCAACGGCTGGGGCAACATGTTCGACGCCGGCTATTTCTGGCACTACAACGAGTTGTGGATCGGCGGCGCGGCGGGCCCCGGTGAAAAAGCCTGGGAGGTTGGTCTCATCCTGACGGTCTTCACCATGCGCATCGCCGCTGGAATCGGCTTCCTGCAGATGAAACGCTGGGGCCATCAGTGGATGGTCATCACCTGCTGGATGGGCGTGGTCATCTGGATCGGATACGTCTTCAACATGACCATGTTCGCCGACGTGCGCTTCGCCGGCGTCGTGTTGCCGGTGGTCGGATGGTGGCTCTACGACATCTTCTATATCACCCCTTTCCTCGCAATCCCCTACCTGCACACCGTCAATCGAGAAATCTTTTCCGACTAATGCGGCCAACGATTCGGAGAATTCACTTGCATAAGCAGGCATTTCGTCATCCAGTCCGGCTAGACAGACGTCCGCCTTGACGTTTACCGTTGACTTCAATCAGTCAAACTGACGGGCAAGGCGGACTGTGTTACCGGCTAAAGGAAGCGCGTATCGGCGGTCCGCCCCGGCAGATCACGCGTCGGTTCGTCCGCAGCACCCAACCAAGGAGGTCAGATCGTGGGTTACTTGTGGGAGATCGTGCGTTACGTCGCCGCCTGGGGCGGCACCGGATTGATCATTTGGTTCTGGTACTGGCTCTTCTCCAACATCGGTACGTTCTGAGCGGTTCGGGGCACATATGGTTGAACTCGCCGATGCCCACGCGCTGGCGCTCGAACGAAGTTGCGCCGTGACGGCGGTCGCGCTCAGTGAGCAGCGCCGCGAAGGCGCCCGGCTCGTCACGGGTGAGCGGCGCGCGTTCGGATTGAACGGCAAGCTCGCCTTCGTTCATGTCCCTTACCCCGCCCCGCCCGGCTGGACACGCAGAACGCTCACATGCGGTGTGGCCCTGCAATGTTCGCCCTCAAAGGAGCGCGTCACCGAATATCGACTGAACGAGCTCTCCGCTCGCGAACTGCGGGCGCTCACGCTTGTCGAAGCCGGCGTCGCCCTCGGCTGGATCGCGTCGCGCTGGCCAGGCCTGCTATCCGAGATCAGACGAGTGCTACCCGAGCTCCCCACCGAAGCCGGTGACATGGACGCCCCCGAGATGCTCAACCGTGCGGTCGCGTTGGCAGCGACAGGGCAGGCGCTGACGGTGCACCCGCTGCTGGGTAACCTGCCGCTGGCCTACACGATGCCGCAGGGTTTGGCGGACAGGCTGCGGCGCAGCTTTGGCAGGATGCCATGGACGACAACACAGAAGCGTCTGCCGCGGCCGTACTCGGTACCCGTCGGCGGCGACGGGGGTGTCCGCAATCCCAACCTGCCGCCGCCGAGCCGACCGCAGGACAACGACTTCGACATCACCCCCGACCATCGACCCGGCATCCCCTATCCGGAGTGGAATGCGTGGACGAAGAGTTTTATGCGAGACCACGTGGCGGTTCTCGAGCGGGCACATGCCGGCCGCAATCGCCAACCCGGCTCCATCTCCGCCGACCTTCGAAAATGGTTCGAAGAACACACGCATCGCGCGATGCAGAATAGCCTCGAAGACGGCTCCGACCTGGACGTCGAACAATACGTCAGCTACTACGTCGACACGGCGACCGGCGAGGCGAGCGAACCCCGCATCTTCCGCGAATTGCTACCCAGCGGCCGAGACGTCGCCACTGCGCTGCTTCTCGACGGTAGTTCATCGCTGGGAGTGCACGGCGGCCGGATCTTCCGATTGGAATTGGCTTGTGCCGATGCGCTTTCGCGTGCGATGAACCGTGCTCGCGAGCGCCACGGAATCTTCATGTTCACCGGAAACACCCGACACCGCGTCGAAGTTCGGTGCCTGAAGGACTTCGATGACCCCCGATTTGTGCCGCCGAGCGGCCTCGGACTTCAGACCAGCGGTTACACGCGACTCGGCGCGCCGCTTCGCCATTTGACGAACCGCCTTCTGGAGCAGCCCTCCGAGCGGCGCCTACTCATCGTCATCGGCGACGGGCTGATCTCCGATGAAGGTTATGAGGGCCGTTATGCCTGGGCGGATGCCGCACACGCGGTCGAGGAGGCCAACGACGCGGGGGTGTCGACCTACTACGTCGGCGTTGGTCCAACCCGAGTCGACCCGCTCCCGGAGGTGTTCGGGCCCCGTCGTTCTCAACGGATCCGGCGCGTAGAGGAGCTTCCGCAGGTGCTGGCTCATGTCCATCGTGAACTGGTCGCCGCATGACGGATACCTATCTCGCAAACGGCAACGAGGTCCAGCTGTTCGAACAGGCCTTCCGCCAACGGATCCCGGTGATGCTCACCGGTCCTACCGGGTGTGGCAAAACGCGGTTCGTCGAGCACATGGGCCTGCTGTTGGAGCGGCCGGTGGTCACCATCAGTTGCCACGACGATCTCACCAGCTCCGATCTCGTCGGGCGCTTCATGGTGACCGGTGGTGATGTGGTCTGGACCGATGGACCGTTGACCCGAGCCGTCAAAGCAGGCGCGATCTGCTACCTCGACGAAGTCGTCGAGGCTCGCCACGACTCGTTGGCCATCCTGCATTCGCTCACCGACCACCGGCGATCGCTATACCTCGACCGTGCCGGCGAAGTCGTGAAAGCGCCGGACACCTTCATGCTCGTCTGCTCGTACAACCCGGCATATCGCAGCTCGCTCAAGGAACTCAAACCGTCGTTCCGCCAGCGGTTCGTCACGCTTGCGATGACGTACTTGCCGCCCCACCGCGAGGCCGAAGTGATCGTCGCCGAGGCCGGCATTCCCCTGGCCACCGCGCAGCGGCTGGTCGCATGCGCGGTTGCGATCCGCACCGCCGACGAAGCCTTTCACTTCGAGCCACCGTCGACCAGGGTGTTGGTTACGGCCGCGCAACTGATCGCAGCCGGCGCAGCCGAATTGGACGCGGCCGACGCTTGCATACTTGCGCCCCTGAGCACCGACGGCGCCATCACCGACGGCCTACGTGAAGTCGCGGCAGCCAGCCTGGCCACCTCGCCTTAGAAAGCCCTAGAAAGGAGCTACCGGCATGGATCTCAAAGAGCAGAAGCGCAAGCGAGCGCTCATCGTCTTCCAGATCGTCATCTACGGGTATTTGGCGGTGATGTTCGGGATCCAGCTCTATATGTCGTTCGCGCGCGGATGGTGGGATCTGTGAATCTCCCCCTGCTCAACCGTCATTCAGGCGACCGCTCCGTCAGCCTCGAGGACCACCAGGACGAATCGCGCCAGGCGCAGCGCCGCGCCGACAAGTGGATGATCGTCGGCGCCGCCCTGATGGGCATGTGGGCCCCGGGATTGATCGGTTTTCCCATCTTCATGCGCGGGGTGTGGCTGCAGCGCCAGGCCCTGCGCGCGGGTCTGTCGGTCCGGCCCATGATCGTGACCTTGATCGGTTACCTGGTCCTGATCGACGGAATGCTCAACAGCCTGGGCTGGGCACTGGACCTGGTCGCCAACCACACGTTGATCAACCGGGTGCTGATGGTCGGCTGGGGCAACATGTTCGACGCCGGCTACTTCTGGCACTACAACGAGCTGTGGGTCGGCGGGGCGGCCGGGCCGGGTGAGAAGGCCTATGTGGCGGGCTTGATTCTGACGGTCTTCTCCATGCGGGTGGCCGCGGCGATCGGGTTCTTGCAGATGAAGCGGTGGGGTCATCAATGGATGGTCGTCACCTGCTGGATGGGCGTGGTGATCTGGTCCGCGTACGTGTTCAACATGACGATGTTCGCCGACGTGCGCTACGCCGGTGTGGTGTTTCCGGTCATCGGCTGGTGGCTCTACGACATCTTCTACATCACCCCCTTCCTCGCGATCCCGTACCTGCACACGGTTAACCGCGAAATCTTCTCCGACTGAACAGCTTTAAGGAGGACGCTATGACCGCATCATCGCCCATTGAGGAAAAAGATCCGGCTGCCGATCTCGAGCCCGGGACAACCCCGTATTACGCCCGAATGCACAAATGGATCAAGCGCGCAGTCCTGGTATGCCTGGTGGCATTGGTCATCGAAGGCGCGTTCACGTTGCCGTTCATGGCGGTCTACTACGGATACCCGACACTGAGTCTCACCGAAATCTGTAGCGAGCTCCTGAAGATTCGCTACTCCAACGACACCCTGGAGTGCAAGTACCCGTACCCGCCGTTCGGACCGCCGGAGGGGGCCGAGGGCAAGGCCACCGCGCAAGACGTGTGGGGCATCCAGCCGATACCGAAGTACCACCGGCTCGGGTTCCGAGAACTGGTCAGGATTCATGACGAACGAGTCGCCCGCCAGGCGGCCCAACAGCATGCGGCGCCACATTGACGTACCGGGTCGTTCAGTGGACGACGGGTAACGTCGGCAAGAGCTCGGTGCGGGCGATCGCCTCGAACCCGACCTTGGAGCTCGTCGGATGCTACGCGTGGTCGCCGGAGAAGGCCGGACGCGACGTCGGCGAGCTGTGCGGGATCGGCCCCCTCAACGTGAAGGCCACCAACGACATTGAGGCCTTGCTCGCGCTCAAGCCTGACTGCGTGGTCTACAACCCGATGTTCCCCGACGTCGACGAGCTGGTCCGAATTCTCGGTGCGGGCATCAACGTGGTGGGCACCGCCGGGTTCATCACCGGCCACTTCCTCGGTGCGGGGCGCGATCGCATCGCCGAGGCGTGCGACCGTGGCGGATCGACCATCTTCGGCAGCGGCATCAACCCGGGATTCATCCAACTGTTCGCCATCGTCTCGGCGGGGCTCTCGGACCGGGTGGACAAGGTGTCCATGCTGGAATCCGCTGATACGACTATCTACAACTCGCCGCAAACCGAAATACCCATGGGCTTCGGTTATCCCATCGATCACCCAGATCTCCCCTCCGTCACCGAGAAGGGTTCCGGCGTCTTCCGAGACGGGGTACTGCTGCTCGCCGACGCCCTGGGTGCGGAGCTCGACGAAGTGCGCTGCGAAGCCCAGTACGCCCGGACCACCGAGGATCTCCACCTTCCCGGCGACTGGACGATCGCGACGGGGTGCGTCGCCGGCGTGGACGTCCGCTGGAAAGGGATAATCGGTGACCGAGAGGTCATCCAGATCCGCGGGCGCTGGCGCAAGGGTCAATCGCTGGACCCGGATTGGCCACTGGATATGGGTTACACCATCGAGGTTCAGGGTCGACCGACAATCAAGACCACGCTGAGCTTTCTTCCGCCGCCGGACTTTCAGGGCGAGACGCTGGACGACTACATCATGTTGGGTCTCACCATCACCGCGATGCCGGCGATCACCGCGATACCCGCCGTCGTCGCGGCGGCCCCCGGGATCGCCACCTACAACGACCTGCCGCTGCTCCTCCCGCGCGGAGTACTTTGCGCGAATGCATAACTTTCGACTGGGAGACGTCCATGCCTGAATCGCCGCTGCTTCATCACGTCGTGTTCGCTGTGGCGCCCGAGCGGCACGCAAACGTCGCGCAAATGTTCGCCGACCTGGGGTTTGCCTTCGAGAATTTTCAGCTGGCAGAACTCGGGTTGGACATTCACCTCGATTGGAATCGTGGTATCGAGCTGATCAGCCCCATCCCGGGATCGCCCGGTGAGGTCGCCGCCTCGGTCAACGAGTTCCTCGAGCGCCACGGCGACGGGGTGTACACGGTGGTGATCGGAGTCGCGGCGGCCTCCTCCGCTGAAGCCGTCGCCGAACGCTACGGCGCGACAACGCGATTCCGGCAACACTTCGAGGGTGACGGCTCCTATCTCGACGAGGTCGACCTGTCGGTCTGCGGCCTGCCACTGACATTCCTGGCGACGGACATCCCGTGACGGCCGAGCACCCCGTCGGCACGGCGATGCCGAGCGTCTTCGACGCCGGTCTACCGGTGCTGAGCTACGACCTCACCGACACACCCCAGGCGATCTACCCACAGTTTCGCGCCGCCCAGGAAGTGGCACCGATCGCGCTGGGTCCAGTGGGTCCCGAGGTGATCTCGTACGACCTTGCTCGAACGGTGCTCGGCGACCCACGGTTCGGGATTCCTCCGGGCATTCACCTCACCGCGCACGGCGTGACGTCGGGGGAACTATGGGACCGCGTCGTGGGCAGCATCCTGTGCATGGAGGGCGCCGAACATCGTCGGCTGCGCGGCCTGGTATCCAAAGCGTTTACCCCACGGGCAACCGCGCGTATGGACGAAACCATCCACGCCGTCATCAATGAACTCGCCGACGCCGTTGTGGCGAAAGGGAGTTGCGAGTTCGTCGAGGAGATCGCGCGGCCGTACCCCATACCTGTCATCTGCGCCCTGCTGGGTGCGCCACCACAAGACTGGCAGCTGTTCTCAAAGTGGGCGGAGGACATATTCAAGATCGTGAGCTTTGACTGCGATCTCGCCGAGGAAGAACCCAAGGTCCTCAGGGCCTGGGACGCTTTCGATGAATACATCGACGTGATGATTGCCGATCGGCGAAAGACCCTCACGGATGACCTACTCTCCGAACTCATCCGGACCGAAGATCGCGGCGACCGACTCGATGCCGGTGAAGTCCGGATGCTCGCGTTCAGCATTCTGGTGGCCGGAACCGACACCACGCGTACGCAATTGGCGGCCTCGATGCAAGTCCTTTGCGAGCATCCGGAACAGTGGGCGCTCCTTCGCGACAGGCCCGAGCTCGGAATGAAAGCCGTCGAGGAAACCATGCGCCACTCGCCTTCGATGTGCAGCACCCTTCGCAGCGTCACTGACGACGTCACGATCGGCGACTACATGTTCCCAGCCGGCACATTCATCATCGTGAACACCTATGCCGCCAATCGAGATCCGTCCATCTACGACGACCCCACGCGTTTCGACATCACTCGCAACGATCCGCCCCCCATCCTCACCTTCGGCGGGGGCGCTCACTACTGCCTCGGCGCGAACCTTGCCAGACGGGAACTCTCCGAAGCACTCAAGATACTTGCTCGCCGCCTACCGCACCCGCGGTGTCCCGAAAACCCGCCGTGGCGACCACTTCTCGGAATGAGCGGCCCAACCAGCTTGCACATCGAGTTCGACCATCCCTAAGGGGACGCGTCGAGCACGCGAATTTCGCCCGTCGTTCCGTCGACCTCGATGAGGGCGCCCGGCGGCAGAGTCTTGGTGGCGCCCTGGACGTCCACCACACACGGGAATCCGAATTCGCGGGCCACCACCGCCGCATGTGACATGGGGCCGCCGAGTTCGGTCACCACGGCGGCGGCGTAGCAGAACGCGGCGGTGTAGCCGACGTCGGTGGCCTCGGCGACGAGTATCTCGCCGGGCTGCAGGTCGTCGATGGTCTCGGGCCGCACGATGCGAACGTGCCCGCGCACCCGGCCGCCGGAGACACCCACCCCACGCAGCGTGTCCCCGCCGGTGAGGGCCGCCGACGTCGTCTCGGTTGGCTGCCAGCTGCCGCTGAACACCGTCGGCGGAACGACGGTGGCCAACCTGCGTTGTTCGGCCCGGCGCCGGGCCACCACGCCCCCGACATCAGCCGGGAGTGCGTCGAGCTCGTCAACCAGCAGGTAGAACACATCGTCGGCGGTCTGGAAGATTCCGGCCTCCACTAACCTGCGCCCGTATTCGCGCATCAGGTTGCGCAGCACCCAGTTGGCGCGCACCACTTTGTCACGACGGACCTCGCGATCGCGAAGTTGGTGTCCGGCCAGGCGCGCAATCGGCTTGGCCCGCAGCGGGATCCGGGTAGGTTCTGGCGTCGGTGCGGGAGGCGCGCTCATCGTCCTGGCCACCATGCGCACGAGCAACTCGGGATCGTCGGCGTAGCTGCTCGACAGCATCTCGAGCTCGGCCGGGCCGCGATGCCCGATCAGCGCCAGCTCGGCCAGCACGGCGGCGTGAAACTCCGGCGCCTCGACCGCCAGCTTGCCCAGGCGCTCCCCCGGTTCGGCAAGCAGCGCGGTCACTTTCGGGTCGCGCTGTGCCGCGACCACCAAACGCTGCATCGCCTCGACCGATCGCGCACTGACCAGTTCCGGTCCCGCGGGCGCGGCGGTGTCTCGCCCGCATATACCGCGCAACAACACGTTGAACGCGGCGCACAGCATGAACGAAGCCGAGGCGAGCACCCAGCCGTGCACCACCTCGTCCCGCGCCAACGCGATCAGGCTCAGCAGCCGACGATCGTCGAGCCGGGTGAGGTCGTCGCCGGCCAGGCGTTCCAGGCGATCGACATCGGCAACGAACTCGCGGGTGTCATCGGCCGACCCGGCACTCAGGCCGATCAGGTTCACACCGAAAACCCCGATGTTGCGAACCGTCCGCAGTTGCCTTCGCACACGGCTGGTTTCGGAGCGTGGACGCTCCGCACCGAAGATGGGCAACGACGCCATGCTGGGGCCGAAGAATCCGCTGTTGCTGACGATGGTCGCGGGTTTGGCGAAGGGCACCGTTTCGGCCATGAAATGCGCCGAGGTGATGGCGCCGTAGAGCCGGTGGGCGAACACCGCCACCGTACGCATCGCGATTTCGCGCTGGATGATCCCGCCGGGCCGCAGCCGCTCGGCGATGGCCACGCCGCCGGCGCGCAGCCCGCGCACCGTCACCGAGGCCGACGCCGGAGAGAACGGGCCGGGCAATGCCTCCGACAAGTTGGTGGCCAGAAAGGTGGGAAAGCGCGGGTCGATCGGGGTGTCGAACTCACCGTTATCCCCTGCCGGGCCGGCCCAATTGGGTTTCACGCCGTCCTCGCTCGGGGCGTCGACGGTGGGCAAGTCGCCGATGCTGGTCATCCGCCAGGGCAGCGAGACCACCCGTTTGCCGACGCTGACCCGGCCCCGCACCGCAACCGCGAAGTCCTCGACGCACTCTACGGAATTCCACGCCGGCCGGAACTCCCACTGGTTCCGCAACCGCGCGGTGTCCATGAACGGGGCGCCCTGCACGAGTTGCAGCTCGGCGGGTCGGACGCTCGACCGCACGATGGGGCGTCCGAGCGCCGCGGCCACCCGCCGAAAAGTCAGTTCGCCGGGTGCGGCGAGATTGACCGCGCCGCTGCCGACTTCGGTGTCCACGATCGCCCGGTTGAACAGTCGAAGCGCGTCGTCGAGGTGCACGACCTGCATGCGACGATCGGCCGCAGCGCCGGGAAACGCCGGTAGTGCCAACACCCGGCGCACCCAGTTGTCGACGTTCCGGCCGAGAATCAGCGCCGAACGGATGACGACCCATTCCAGGTCCGAATCCTCGAGCAGCTGTTCGACGCGGGCCCGGTGCCGACCGTCGGCGCTGACGGGGGTTCTCGCGTCATGCTCGGTCTTGGGCGCGTCTGCGCCGCCGTACACGTGGGCCGACGACGGGAAAACGATGCGTCGGGTTCCGGTTTCGGCGATCGCCTCGAGAACGTTGAGCGTTCCACCGATATTGACCTGCTCGCTGCCGGTTGCCCACGCGCAGTGCGCGACCACGTCCGCACCGGCGACGACGCGCTTGGCCGCTTCGGCGTCGCGGATGTCCGCCTCGACGAATTCCGCCGCGCTCGACCAGCTTTCGGGGCGGTGGCGGGCCATGCCGACGACGTCATGGCCCTCGCTGAGCAATCGGGCGGCGCGGCCGCGGCCGAGCACACCGCTGGCCCCGGTGACCGCGACCCTCACGGGGCGCCCTTACTCGTCGTCGTCATCGTCACTCAAGGCCGCATTGACCAGCGCATCGAGATCCATGTCGGCGATGTCCTTTTCGCTCGTCGCCGCGGGGGCTGAAGTACCGCCGCCGTCCGCCTCGTTCGCCAACGCGAGCAGCAGCTCGAGCACGCCCGCCTGGCGCAGGCGCTTGACCGGAATGGACCCCACGACCCGCTGGATCTCGGCCTCCCCGGCCGCGGCGGCCGGGGCGCTTTGCTCCGCCGTGCCGACTAGTTCGCGATAGATGTAGCCGGCCAGCGCGGCGGAGTTCGGGTAGTCGAAGATCAGGGTCGGCGAAAGCCCCAGCCCGGTGGCCGATTTGAGCCGGTTGCGCATCTCGACGGCGGTCAGCGAGTCGAAGCCCAACTCCTGGAACGCCCGATCCGGATCGATGGACTCCGGGCTGGAGTTGCCCAGCACCGTGGCGATGTTGGAGCGGACCAAGTCCAGCACCACGGCCTGCTGTTCGTCCTCGGGCAGCCCCTCGAGCCGCTGCAGCAGAGCCGATTTCGACTTCGCCGCAGCCAGCGAGTCGTCAACCTGACGCCGGCTGGGCGCGTTGATCAAGTCGACGAACATGGGTGGCAGCGTGCCGTTGTCGAACTTGACGCGCAGCGCCGCGAGGTCGATGTGCGCCGGCAACATGAATGGCTCGTCGACGATCAGGGCGGTGTCCATCAATTCCAGCGCCTCGTCGGACGACATCGCGACGATCCCGTCCCGGCCGAAGCGGGCACGGTCGGCGGCGCCCAGGGCGCCGGTCATGGCGCTGGCCTGGTCCCACAGACCCCATGCCAGCGAGATCGCCGGCAGCCCGAGGTTGCGCCGGTGCACCGCCAGCCCGTCCAGGAACGAGTTGGCGGCCGCGTAGTTGGCCTGGCCCGACGCTCCGGCCAGCCCGGCCATCGACGAGAACAGCACAAACGCGGAGATGTCGAGCTCGCGGGTGAGCTCGTGTAGGTTCCACGCCGCGTCGACCTTGGCGCGCAACACCGCATCGATGCGCTCCGGCGTCAGCGACGAGATCACCGCGTCGTCGAGCACCCCGGCCGCGTGAATCACGCCGGACAGCGGTCGCTGCACGGGAATATCGGCCAGCACCTTGGCGACGGCCTCGCGGTCCGCCGCGTCACATGCGACCACCTGTACCTGGGCGCCGGCCGCGGACAGCTCGGTCATCAGCTCCGCCGCGCCCGGCGCATCCAGACCGCGTCGACTCATCAGCACCAGGTTGCGCGCGCCGTGGCGGGCGACGACGTGACGCGCCAACGCCGAACCCGCCATGCCGGTCGCGCCGGTGATCAGGACCGTGCCCGCGACCCAGGCGTCGGGCATGCTCATCACGACCTTGCCCACGTGGCGGGCCTGGCTCAGGTACCGCAACGCCGCCGGCGCGCGTCGCACGTCAAACCTGGTGACCGGCAACGGTTGCAGCACGTCGTCGCCGAACAGCGCCGCCAGCTCGTCGAGCATCTCCCGGATGCGCTCGGGTCCGGCCTCGAAGAGGTCGAAGGCGCGGTAGCGCACACCCGGGTGGTCGCGGGCGACGACCTCCGGGTCGCGAATATCGGTCTTGCCCATCTCCAGGAACACGCCGCCGGGGGCGACCAGCCGCAGGGAGGCGTCGACGAAATCGCCGGACAGCGAGTCGAGCACTAGGTCAACGCCGCGGCCGCCGGTGATCGTCCGGAACTTCTCCTCGAATTCGAGGCTGCGCGAGTCGGAGATGTGGTCGTCGTCAAAGCCCATGGCCCGCAGCGTGTCCCACTTGCCCCGGCTGGCCGTCGCGAAAACTTCCAGGCCGAGGTGGCGGGCCAATTGCACGGCGGCCATCCCGACCCCGCCCGCGGCGGCGTGCACGAGCACCCGCTGACCCGGCTTGACACCCGCGAGGTCGACCAGCGCGTAGCGGGCGGTGGCGAACACCACCGACGCCGTCGCGGCCGCGGTGAGTGACCAGCCGGCCGGCACCTTGACCAGCAGCCGCTGGTCGGTGGTGGCGATGGTCCCGGTGCCGTCCGGGAACAGGCCCATGACCCGGTCGCCGACCGCGAAACGGCCGTCGCCCGAGGCCGTTTCGAGAACCACGCCGGCGGCCTCGATGCCCATCACCGCGTCCGGGTCGGGATAGAGGCCCAGCGCGATCATCACGTCGCGGAAGTTTGCCGCGATGGCCGACAGGGCGACGCGGACCTGGCCGGGGCCGAGCGGCGCAACGTGCTTGGAGGCGTCGGGGATCCGCTCCAGCCGCAGGTTCTCGATGGTGCCGTAGCTGCTCATGCCCAGCCGCCACGGGCCGTCGTCGGGCGGCACCAAAAGGCCACCCACCGCGCGGCTGCCGTGCACCCGCGCGGTGTAGACCGTCCCGTCGCGCAGCAACACCTGCGGCTCGGCCGGCGCCAAAATGGCCGCCACCGCGTCGGAATCCAGCGGCGCGTCGGTGTCGACGAGCACGATGCGGCCGGGATGCTCAGTCTGCGCCGACCGCACCAGACCCCACACCGCCGCGCCCGCCAGGTCGGTGACGTCCTCACCTGGCAACGCCATGGCGCCCCGAGTCGACACCACCAGCGTTCCCGCCCCGTCGCGGGCCAACCACGACTGCAGCACCGGCAGCACCGCGCGGGTGGCCGCGTGTACCTCCGTCACGACGTCCCCGACCACGGGTGCCGATTCGAAGAGCACCGCCGATCCGTCTTCGAATTTGGCCAAATCCTCAGCACCCCAGGCGCATACCTCCACCGGTTGGACCGCGGCCAGCGGCTGGGCGGACCAGACGACCTCGAAGAGCCTGTCGGGTCCCGAACTGGACACCGCGGCCATTAGCTGCTGATCGGTCACCGGCCGGGCCACCATCGACGCCACCGAGAGCACCGGCAGCCCCAAGCCGTCGGCCAATTCGATCGATACGGCTGACTCACCCACCGGCACGATGCGCGCCCGTACCGCCGCCGCGCCCGCCGCGTGCAGGGACACCCGCTGCCACGAGAACGGCACCAGCATCGAACCTTCGGCGAGCTCGCCGCCGTCCGACGCCAAGATCACCGCGTGCAACGCGGCGTCCAAAATCGCGGGGTGGACACCGAATCCGGCCACCGACACCCCGGCGTCCTCGGGCAGCGCCACTTCGGCGAACACCTCGTCGCCGCGCCGCCACATCGATGTCAGGCCGCGGAACGCGGGCCCGTAGCCGTACCCACGCTCGGCCAGGCGCTCGTAGGAGTCGCCGATGTCCACCGGCGCCGCGCCGACCGGCGGCCACGCCGACAGATCAGCGTCCGGTTGCACGGAGCCCGCGCGCAGCATCCCTTCGGCATGCAACGACCAGCCGGACCCCGCCTCGGCGCGCGAATAGACCGACACCGAACGGGCGCCCGAATCGTCGGCGCCCTCGACCACGACCTGAATCGCGACCGATCCACCCGTCGGCAACACCAGCGGCGCCGCCAGATTCAGCTCGTCGACGATTCCACAGCCGACCTCGTCGCCGGCCCGGATCGCCAACTCGACGAATCCCGCACCCGGAAACAGCACGACACCACCGACGGCGTGGTCGCCCAGCCAGCCTTGCGCGCTGGGCGACAGCCTGCCGGTCAGCACCACGCCGCCCGAGGCCGGCAGCTCCACCACCGCGCCCAGCAGGGCGTGTTCGCCGGCGGCCAGCCCGAGCCCGGTCGCGTCCGCGGGAGCGCCGTCGCCGGCGAGCCAAAAGCGCCGCCGTTCAAAGGCATACGTGGGCAGCTCGACGAAGTCGGCCGCACCGAGCGCGCCGCGCCAGTCCACGTCCATCCCGGCGACGAACCCCTGCGCGAGGGCGTTGATCAGCGTCGTCGGCTCCGGGCGGTCCTTGCGCAGGGCCGACATGGTGGTCACGACGGCGTCCGGCAGCGACTCCTCGATCGACGCCGTCAGCCCGCCGCTCGGCCCGACTTCGAGGAAGCGGGTGCCGCCGGCGGAGTGCGCGAAGCGGACGCTGTCGGCGAATCGCACGGCCTCGCGGACATGCCGCTTCCAGTACCCCACCGAACCGAAGTCGTCGCCGGCCAGCTGCCCGGTCAGGTTCGACACGATCGGGATGGTGGGCTTGCCGACGACGAGACCGCCCGCGACGGTTCCGAATTCGTCGATCATCGGATCCATCAGCGGGGAGTGGAACGCGTGGGAGACGGCGAGGCGGTGGACACGGCGGCCGTCGGCGCGGAGTTGGTCGGCGATCGCGCTCACCGCGTCGCCGGGGCCGGAAATCACCACGGAGGCGGGCCCGTTGACCGCCGCGATGCCGACGTCGGGCGTCAGCAGCGGCCGCACCTCGTCTTCGGTGGCCTGCACGGCGGTCATCGCGCCGCCGGCCGGCAGCGCCTGCATGAACCGGCCCCGGGCGGCGACCAATACCGCCGCGTTCTGTAGCGACAGGACATCGGCGACATGCGCAGCGGTGATCTCGC
>NZ_LZKR01000127.1 GCF_001672915.1 Mycobacterium sp. 1245805.9
GGCAGGGACGCGGGCGAACTCGCCAACGGGGAGCCCATCGGCCTGAAAGCCACCAATGACGCCGACGCGCTGATCGCCCTGAAACCCGACTGCGTGGTGTACGCGGCAAGCGGCCCCGAACGCGACGCGCTGGCCATCCCGGACTACGTCAGGCTGCTCGAGGCGGGGATCAACGTCGTCACCACCAGCACCACGCGGCTGGTCAACCCGCACGCCTACGAACCCGCGGAGTGGCGCGACCAGCTCGTCGCGGCGGCCAAGGCGGGCGGTGCGTCGCTGTATGTCTCGGGCATCTTTCCGGGCTTCGCCTCCGACGAGCTGGCGCTGCTGATGACGACGCAATCGAAGAACATCCGCACCCTCACGGCCAGCGAGGTCGCGCTCAACGACCATTACCCGGTGGCCGACGTCATGATGGACGGCCTGGGCTTCGGCCGCCCGTTGGATTTCGAGCCCATGCTCAAGACGCCGGGCTTCATCGAAATGGCCTGGAAGGCACCGATTTTCCTGATCGCCGGCGGCCTCGGTGTCGACGTGGACGAGGTGCGGGGTTCGTTCGAGCGGGAACTCACCGATCGCGACATCGACGTGGCGTTCGGCACCATCAAGGAGGGCACCTGCGGCGCGGTGCGCACCCGTGCCGCGGGCGTGGTGCACGGCCGCGAGGCCATCGTGATCGAGCACGTCATCCGGATGGCCCGCGACGTCGCCCCCGGCTGGCCCGCGTCGGATTGCGACGCGACCTATCGGGTCGACATCGAGGGCGATCCCGACGTCCACTGCGTGCTGACCCTCGGCGAGGCCGAGGGCCACGGCGCCGGCCGCGCTGCCATGACCGCCACCGCCATGCGGGTGGTCAACGCGATCCCGTATGTGGTCGACGCGCCGCCCGGCCTGCTCAGCTCGCTCGACATCCCGACGACTTTGCCGCGCCACGTCTTTGACTAACCGTTGACGCAGCTCTCGGCGGACACGTAGCGTACGCGATACAAATATTAGGTTGGCTAGGAGTCGCCCGTGTTCACGCTGCGCTTCGACATGCGCGCCCCCTCCTGGGGTGCGCCGCGAGTGGCGCTGTACGGCGCCGTGCCCGAAATGTGCGCGTGGGCCGAGGATCATGGCGGCCTCGCCGCGGTGTTCTGTGAGCATCACGGGTCCGAGGACGGCTACCTGCCTTCCCCGTTGTTGCTGGCGTCGTCCGTGGCCGCGCGGACGGAACGCCTGGCGCTGAGCCTCATCCTGATCCTGCCGTTCTATGACCCGGTGCGCCTCGCCGAGGACATGGCGGTCCTCGACATCATCAGCAAGGGACGCGCGTCGTACATCCTGGCCCTGGGCTACCGGCCCGAGGAGTTCGAGCACTTCGGCGTGGCGATGCGCGGTCGCGGCCGGCTCGCCGACGAAAAGCTGGCGCTGCTGCGCTCGCTGCTGTCCGACGAAACGGTCAGCCAGGACGGGCGCCGGATCACGGTCACCCCGCGCCCGCACACCGCCGGCGGCCCCGGTTTGATGTGGGGCGGCGGAACGGTGGCGGCGGCCCGCCGCGCGGGCAGGTACGGCCTGGGCATGCTCGGCAACGCCAACGAACCCGGCATGCGGGAGGCCTACGAGGAGGCCTGCCGCGAACACGGTCACACGCCCGGCCCGACGATGTTTCCCAGCCGCGACACCCCTTCGGTCGTCTTCGTCGCCGACGACGTGGACCAGGCGTGGAAAGAGCTCGGCGAGCACCTGCTGCACGACGTGCGAACCTATGCCGCGTGGAATCCCGGGGACGAGACGACGGCCGGCTTCTCGCACGTGCAGACCGTCGACGAGCTGCGCGATAACCCGGCGTCGCACGTGATTATCTCTGTCCCGGAGGCGATTTCGCGGGTCCGCGCCGGCCAGATACTCAACCTGTCGCCGCTGTGCGGCGGGCTGCCGCCCGAAGTCGCGTGGCCCTATCTCAAGCGCGTGGGCGAGGTGGTGCTGCCGGAGGCGCTGTCGGAGACAAAGACACCGCTATGACCGGAGCGGGCACCGCCGAGGTCTACTACGACCCCTTCGATTTCGAGATCGATGACGATCCGTACCCGATCTGGAAGAGGCTGCGCGACGAGGCGCCGGTCTATTACAACGACAAGTACAACTTCTACGCGCTGAGCCGCTACGAGGACGTCTCCCGCGAGCTGATGAACTTCGACACCTACCGGTCGGGCCGCGGCACGACGATCGAAATCATCAAGAGCGGCATCGAGGTTCCGCCCGGGATCATCCTCTTCGAGGATCCGCCGATTCACGATCTGCATCGTCGTTTGCTCTCAAAGGTTTTCACGCCCCGCCGGATGGAGGCGATCGAACCGCTGACCCGGGCGTTTTGCGCACGCGCGCTCGACCCGCTGGTGGGTACGGGCAGGTTCGACTTCATCGAGAATCTCGGCGCGATGGTCCCGATGCGCACGATCGGCTACCTCCTGGGGATCCCCGAGGACAGCCAGGAAGCGATCCGCGACAAGGGCGGCCGTCAGCTCACCCTGAAAGAGGGCACGTTCCGGCCCGCCACGAAAGACTTTTTCGAGCAGACCGGCGAAATGTTTTCCGACTACATCGATTGGCGGGTCGACCATCCCTCCGATGACCTGATGACGCAGCTGCTCAACGCCGAGGTCGAGGACGACGGCGCGATGCGGCGGCTGACGCGTGGCGAAGTGCTGCTCTACACCAGCACGATCGCCGGCGCCGGTAACGAGACCACCACCCGCCTGATCGGGTTCATGGGCCAGCTCCTCGCCGAGCACCCCGACCAGCGGCGGCAAATCGTGGCCGACCCCTCGCTGATTCCCATGGCAATCGAGGAGACCTTGCGCTACGAAGCGCCCTCGCCGGTGCAGGCGCGTTACGTCGCCCGTGAGGTCTCATGCCATGGCTCGACGGTTCCGGAGGGCTCGATCATGTTGCTGGTCAACGGATCCGCCAACCGGGACGAGCGCAGGTACCCCGACGCCGACAAGTTCGACATCCATCGCGGCGACACCCACCTCAGCTTCGGACACGGCCTGCACTTCTGCATGGGATCGGCGTTGGCGCGCATGCAGGCCCGCGTCGCGCTGGAGGAGGTCATCAAGCGCTGGCCGGACTGGGAAGTCGACTACGCCAACGCCGCCAAGGCGCACACGACCAGCGTGCGGGGATGGTCGAAGCTGCCGGTGTTCACCGGGTAGGTCGCGGCTACTTGGGTTGGTTCGGTACGCCCGGGAACAACTGTTCGGTCGGTCCCGCGGTCACCCAGCCGCCCAGCTTGGTCACCAGGTGCGGCGCGAAAACGGCGCCGTAGAGCAGGTTTCCGACGACGATGATCGCGGCGATCGACAGCACCGACGACTGCAGGCGAGTCTTCGATCGCTTGTCGGCCCACATCTCGATGACGTTGCGTCCCTCCGCATCGGTTCGTCCGAGCAGGTAGGTGAAGACCATCATCTGTATGCCCATCGCCAGGGAGTCGTAGAGCGGGTACTGGTGAATGGTGCCCTCGCGTATCGCGAGCCCGGGGATCACGCGTCCGTAGTAGAAGACGCCGAGCTTGGCTCCGAGGAACCCGTTGAAGAGCAGCGCCCAGCAGAAGCCGACGACGAGCCCGACGACGAGGAGGGTGGTTGGCCTGCCCCAGTGGAACTTTGCGCTCAACCACCGCCCCAGCGCCGCCCCGGTCACTGCCGGAAGCACGAAGTAGGAGATGTAGCCGATGGGAACGAATGACGGCAATCCACCCCACGTGACGTTCAGCGGCCACCAGGACGGCATCCGCGGAATGGCGGGCGGGAACTGGGCGTACATCGCCCAGTCGTAGGGCGCCTCGATCCACGAGAACGAGATCGCCGAGATACACAGAAGCAGCAGTGGGTGTATCCGGCGTCGGCGAATGCTCAGGTAGACACCGATCGCGGTGAATGTGATGCCGCCGACGACGGCGAAGCCGCTGGCCGCCTGCATCACGGGCGTCATCCCGCTGCTCATCGATCGCCCTCGTGTTCGGGGGAGCGGCGCGCTTCGGGGTCGAAACGCAGCACCAGGCCAAAGATCAGGACGATCAACCCGAACAGCGTGCCGAGCATGATGACAGCGCCCACGGCCGCACCCCTTCCTGATTCCGGGTCGATCCTCAAGATAGTGCATGCTATCTTAAAAATCGTGCCCCAGCGACCCCCGGTTACCGCGGCCACGCGCCGGCCCCGCGGCGCGCCGCGCAAACTGCTGCTCGACGCCGCGCGGGAGCTGTTCGCGCGGCAGGACTACCGCGGCACCACCACACGCGAAATCGCCCAGGCCGCAGGCGTAACCGAACACCTGCTGTTCCGCCATTTCGGCTCGAAGGCGGCGCTGTTCCGCGAGGCCCTGGTCGCACCGTTCACCAGCTTCGTCGACGAGTTCGGCCGCACCTGGCAGTCGGTCGTGCACGAGGAGACCAAGGAGGAGGACCTGGCGGGCCATTTCGTCGGGCAGCTCTACGACCTGTTCGTCGAACACCAGGGCCTGCTCTTGACGCTGATGGCATCGGAAGCCCTCAGCGACGAGGAAAAGGCCGACGCCGGCATCGACGACGTCCGGCGGGCCCTGACGGTGCTGGGCCAGATCAGCGCCGAGGGCATGCATCTGCGGGGGTTGCGGTCGGATCACCCTGACCTGCCTGCGCATTCGACGGTGGCGATGATCGCCGGCATGGCCGCATTGCGTTCGACCTACTTCGGACGCAAGCAGCCGTCGAGGGATGTGATCGTCGAGGAACTCGTCCAGGCGATCCTGCACGGCTTCCTGCACCGAAACGATTGAGAGGCCAGATGTTACGTTCAGCCGAGCTGTATTACGACCCATTCGATGTCGACATCGACGACGACCCGTATCCCGTGTGGAAGCGCATGCGCGCCGAGGCGCCGCTGTATTACAACGAGAAGTACAACTTCTACGCGCTGAGTCGATACGACGACGTGCTACGCGAACTGCCGAACTGGGAGACCTATCGATCCGGTCGCGGAACCACGGCCGACATCCTGTTCAACAACATCGAAGTGCCGCCGGGCATCCTGCTGTTCGAGGATCCGCCGCTGCACGACCTGCACCGCAAACTGCTGTCCCGCGTTTTCACGCCCCGCCGCATGCTGGCGGTCGAGTCGCTGGTGCGTGGATTCTGTGTCCGCGAACTCGATCCGTTGGTCGGCCAGGGCGGCTTCGATTTCATCGCGGACCTCGGCGCGATGATGCCCATGCGGACCATCGGATATCTCTTGGGCATCCCCGAAGAAGATCAAGAAAAGATCCGAGACCGCAGCGTCGCCAACATCGAAATGCCCAAGGGCCGCGACCCCGCTGAGGTCGATGCGGATGTGTTCGCGAATACCATCGCCCTGTTCGCCGAGTACATCGAGTGGCGCGCCAATCATCCCTCCGACGACCTGATGACCGATCTGCTGCGAGCCGAGATCGAGGAACCCGACGGCACGCGGCGGCCACTGTCGCGGACGGAGGTGCTGTCCTACACCGCCATGATCGCCGGCGCCGGGAACGAAACCACGGCCCGGCTGATCGGCTTCATGGGGCAGCTGCTGTCGGATCACCCGGATCAGCGCCGCGAGCTCGTCGCCGACCCGTCGCTGATCCCCGGCGCGGTCGAGGAGACATTGCGCTATGAACCCCCGTCACCGGTGCAGGCCCGCTATGTTGCCCGCGACGCCGAGCACTACGGCCGCGTCGTGCCGGAAGGGTCGTTCATGTTGCTGCTCAACGCTTCCGCCAACCGGGACGAAAGCCGATTCCCGGATCCGGATCGCTTCGACATTCACCGCCAGGGCGGTCACCTCAGTTTCGGGCAGGGCCTGCACTTCTGCCTCGGCTCGGCGCTGGCCCGGATGGAGGCCCGGGTCGCCTTCGAGGAGGTCCTCAAACGCTGGCCCGACTGGGAGGTCGACTACGCCAATGCCCGACGGGCGCACACCGCCAGCGTCCGCGGCTGGGCGCGGCTGCCCGTCGTCACCGAGGCGTAGCTTTCGGCCGAATGTGCGGCCAGCCGCACGTTGGGGCTCGGGCGTGCGGCCAGCCGCACGCCCGGCACGCTCGAGGCGGGCTAGGAGAAGCTTTCGTCGACCAGCACGGCGCCGCCCGGCTGATTCCCGAGCGTCTGCAGCGGGATGTCCCCGCCCTGGGCCGTGAGGCGAACGATCTGCGCCAGCTCGCCGGGAGCGTCGCACTGCAGGTAGTGGTCGGCGCTGGGCACCACCCAGTAGCGGTTGCGACCGGGCTTGCTCTTCAGATACGTCTGCCAGACGTAGTTGGGAACGCGCACGGGTGAGACGTTGTCGTGGATGCCCCACACCACCGTGGTGTCCACGGGATTCTTGGAAAGCGCCTCCAGCCAACTGGTTTCGTCCGCCGCACGCTCCTTGAGGTATTGGATCGTGTCCGGCAGCACGCGGATGCCGTCGTTGTGGGCGAAGCATCGCGCCAGCGCGGCGATCTCCGGGTCGTCCAGGGTCCGCCGCGGCATGAAGGTGCTGACGCCCAGGCCGGCCGCGAGCATCTCCGGCGTGGTCGCCGCCGCGGTGTCCCGCCCGGTCGCCGCGTCGAGCAGGGCGGTCTGGAACATGGTCAGGTTCGAGAGCGGCAGATAGATGTTGGCGTTCGTCAGGATGAGGTCGACGGGCACGACGGGAGGGTCCTGGGCCGCCAGCATCTCCAGCGCGATCATGCCGACGCTGCTGCCGCGATCGTGCGTGAGCATGCGGAATTCGGACAGTTTCCACACCTGGGTGATCGCGTAGACGAGGAGGCGCGCGTCGTCGTACAACGAATAGACGTAGGGTGCAGGCGGCTTGTCGGACAGCCCGTAGCCGGGAAAGTCCAGCGTGAACATGTCGAACTCGGAGCCCAGTTCGCCGGTCAGGGCGAAATAGTCGATGCTCGACGTCGGAAAGCCGTGCACCAGCACCAGCGCGGGGGCCCCGGGCGTGCCGCAACGGCGGCTGAACACCGTGAGTTCCTGTCCGTCGTTGGCGGCGGTTGTCGACCGCCAACGAAGCTCGGTCCCGCCGCTTTGCCACTCCGCGAAGATGTCCAAGCTGACAGCATCGCAGAGTCGGTCGCGGTTGGACAACAAGGCATCGTGACGATCAAACACGAAATTGTGGGATGCGCCGTTGTTTCCGCCGCTTGTCGCTGCGAGGCGGGCAAAAAGCCACCCAACATCTTGCGTTGACTCAAGTGACGGACGAGGCCCGAAAATCAAACTGCGGCAGTTGGTTTAAGGCGTCGCTCAGGGACAGGTCACGTGGATCCCGAACGTCACCTGGTGCACGTCGCCCTGGTTCGGCGACGTCCCCTGGCCGGTCCCGGTCACGGTGTAGCTCTTGCCGTCCTTGGTTGCCTGCACCTGGGTCGCGGACTGCGGCGCCTGATACGGCAGCTGATACTCACCGGATCCCGCCTTGAGCGAAAGCGAAAAGCCGTCGACGCTCGGCGGCTTTTCGTCCGACAGCGCCAACGACACCGATGCCGAATCGTCGCGAACGGTGATGCGGGTGGTCAGGTCCCCGGACTCCGCCGGTGTGGCGCTGGGTTGCGCCGCCGTCGCGGTGCATTCGACCTTCGTCATGATCGTGTGCTTGTTGCCGCCGATCATGACGGTCGTGCTCGGCGGGGCCGCGGTTGTGCTCGTGGCGGAGGATGGCTGGCCGCTCTTGCTCGAGCAGGCCGGCAGGGTGGCCGTGGCCGCCACGGCGATCACGCCGACCGCGGCGGCGAGAACGAGTCGCGAACTGGTCATCTCACGTCCTTTGCTAGAGCTCAGAAGGACTATAGAGGCCGTTCGTTGCGGCGGGGTCTCATCCCTCTGGCGGCCCGCCAAACGGCGGATCCGCGCAGTTCACGGCCAGGCTTCCCAGCTGACCATCGTTCGTAACGGTCCCGCGAAGGCGGGCCGCACCGCTCCCGACCGCCACCGTTCCTCGATGAGCGGAGCCAGGGCGTCGGTGGTGGTGAGCGGGTCGCCGTCGAGGTAAACGACTGTGACGTATTGGTGGCGCGTCAGCCATCCCGCGGGTAGGTGGCTCCACCCGGTGCTCGTACCGAAGGTCCACGCCCCGGCGGTGCCGGGCGCGGCGAGCAGCGCCGGATGGTGTTCGGCGTGCAGCCATTGCAGCCACGCGTCGGGGCGGCCTGCGGTGGGTTCCTCCACGATCAGGACGATGCCGCGGTGCGGCCGAAACGGCACCACCTCGGGGGAGATCAACGCATGTGGAGAGGCCTGCCACTGCAGCAGGCGCAGGCCGGCCACCTGTAGCGACGGCCGCGTGACGGGAAAGCGGCCGTTCTCGCGCAGCGAGCGGCCGAGCGCGACGAAGTCGTCGAAGGTTTGTTCCACGGGGTCACCGATCAGGTAGTGCACCACGTTGCCCAGCTGCTCCAGCGGCCCGTCGGCCGCCAGGCGGTGATCGGGGTAGGCGCCGTCGGCGATCCAGCGCAGTCCGTGGACGATGCCCGGCAGTTGGTATTGCTCGGGCATGTGATCCAGCAGGTGCCAACGCAGATAGCTGCCGTCGTCGTCGGGCGGTGCGGGAGCGGTGAGGCTGAAAAAGCCTGCCTTGACGCGGTTCACGTGCCGGGGCCGATCACATAGCACCGGCCGCCGCCGCTGGTGAGCAACACCTCTTGTACGGCGGACTTGTCGATGGTCGCGAATTCGAAGCGGTGCACCTGTTGCCCGGCTTCGATGTCGGCGCTCTGGGACTCGGTGGTGCCGTCCTTCTTGCGAACCAGGGCCGTGACCTTGTCGGGCTTCGAAAGGTTCTGCGGCTCATGGAAGTACCACACTTCGATGCCGGCACCCGAGCCCTGCCAGCCGTCGGCGTAGTAGCATCCCGGGTTGCCGTCGGCGTCCGGCGGCGGTGGCGGGCATATCGATAGGCCGACGCACGATGGCGCGCTGGTGGCCGTGGCCGGGGAAGCTATCGCATGGCCCGCGCAAACCAACAAAAGGATGGCCAGCACTCGGATCGCCTTCGACATGGAAGCCCTTTCGGATTACGACGCCTGCAGTTCCGCGAGCGCCGCCAGATTGTCCAGATACTGCTGCAGCGACGCGTGTTTGAAGATCGCGCTGACGATGGTGGCGCCGTGCGCGGCGAGCTCACCGAGAGCGTCGCGGGTGCGTTCCGGCTCGTTGATCGGATCCAGCGGCGCCGACGGCGGGAGCACGACCTCGAATCCGGGTGCAAGGTCGAAGCGGCCCAACCATTCTCGGACCTGCTGCGGGCTGACGTTGAAGGGAGCCCAGCCGTCGGCGAGGGTCGCGGCGCGGCGCAGCGATCGCAGCGTGCGCCCACCGATCCAGATGGGGACGCGTTCCTGGACCGCGCAAGGATCGACGATCATCCCGCTGAACGAATAGAACTCGCCGTGGTAGGCGGGTTCGGGGACCGACAGCGAGGCGCGGAGCGCGCGCAGCGCGTCGTCACCGCGCGCTCCGCGGTTATCGAAGGGGGCGCCGATGAGATCGAATTCCTCCTTGAGGCTGCCCACCCCGACCCCGAGGATCAGTCGGCCGTTGCTGACCTTGTCGAGAGTGCCGTAGCGCTTGGCGATCTCGAGCGGATGGTGGTATCCGAGCACCAGCACGTGGGTGGCCAACCGGATCCGCCGGGTGCGCGCCGCAAGATAGCCCAGCGTGGCCAGCGGGTCCCAGTAGCGGGCGCCGCGGCGGTCGCGCTCGGCCGCGGGCAGCGCGATGTGCTCGCTACAGGTGAGGTGGTGATAGCCGAGTCTGTCTGCGGCCTCGGCGATCTGGGCCAGGTCCTCGATGGAGGCGCCTTTCTCCCAGTCGGCGCTGGCCCAGGGGAACATGGTCACCACGGGTGTGGAGATCGATAGGCGGACACTCATCCCTGCATGTACCCTCCGGCGTCGACGGGGATGGATTGGCCGGTGATGGTTCGGCTTTCGTCGCTGGCCAGGAACAGCGCCAGGTTGGCGACGTCCTCGGGCGAGGAAATATCTTGCAGCGCCACACCTTTGAGCGACCTGGCGCGTTGGGTTTCGTAGTCGACGCCCTGCTCGTCGGCGGTGCGTTGCACCCACTTGCGAAACAGCTCGGTGTCGATGGCGCCGGGCACGATGCAGTTGCACCGGATGCCGTGCGGGCCGACCTCGAGCGCAACGGCTTTGGTGAACGCGCGCAGCGACGCCTTGGCGGCGACGTAGTGGGTCTTGCGGACCATGCCGGCGTAGCTGGCCGTGGAGGAGAAGTTCAGGATGACGCCTCGGCGGCGTTGCAGCATCGACCGGTTGAGCACCTCGCGGGTGCACAGCATGGCCGCGGTGACGTCGACGGCGATGGTGGCGTTCCAGTTGTCCAGCGTCTGCTCCCAGATCCAGCGGTCCTGGCCGGGTGTGGCGGCGTTGTTGCACAGGATGTCCACCTGGCCGAACTCGTCGACGGCCCGCGTCACCATGGCGGCGACGTCGTCCTCGTCGGTGACGTCGGCGCGCATCGCGACGGCGCCCGGGCCCGCCGCTTCCGCGGCTTCGCGGACCAGCTCTTCGCGCCGCGCCGCCAGCAGCACCCGGGCGCCCTCCGCGACGAACAGCGAGCCCATCACCGGCCCCAGGCCGCTGCTGGCGCCGGTGATGATCGCGACCTTGCCGTCGAGACGCCCGGTCATGTCGGCGACGCCGTCGGACAACGGGTTTCGAGCCAGGCGTGAATCCGCTCGGCCACCTCCGCCCAGCCGGGCTCCAGCATCATGTCGTGCGCCATTCCCGGAATGAACTCCGCCTCGGTGTGATACGCGCTCGCGGTCGCCCGCACTTCCCGCGTCGAGAAAATGATGTCGTTTTCGGCGCCCAGGACCAACATCGGGGTGTTGACGAGGGTGGGGTTCGGCAGATCGAGCCACAGCATTCCGAGCACGTGCTTGCCGACGTACTCCTCGTCGAGCGCGGCCGCGTAGCGCGCCACGTCGGTGTGGGGGATCGAGTCGGAAAAGAAGCTTTCCCGGCACAATTCGGGCGTGCGGCCGATGCTCCCCACCGATTTGGTGATGCCCAGGTGCCGCGCGGTGAGCCACGGGTGCAGCCTGAACCGCCGTAACAGGAATCTGGCGATCCCGCTGGGCGGCACGGAGGCGAGCAGCACGGCGGCCGGCGCATCGTGCGACTCCAGGTACTTCTGCACCACGAAGCCGCCCATGGAGTGCCCGACCACCACCAGTTGTTCGGGCAGGCCGTCGGCGACCGATGCGACGTCGTCGACGAAGTCCGCCATCGAGCAGAACTGCATGGCTTTGGGTGCGGGGCTCTTCCCGTGGCCCCGCAGGCTCACCGCCACCGACCGGTAGCCCTTTGCCGCGAAGAAGTCCAGGAAATGCTCGTCCCAGCACCAGGCGCCGTGCCAGGCGCCGTGGACGAACAACAAGGGCGTTTTGCCGGAGCCGCCGTTCGGTCCCTTGTCGATCACTTCCAGCACGCCGTTGAGACTAGCGGCAATAACGACACGAAATCGCTAAACAAAAAGAACGATAACGAATATTCGGCCGCGCCCGCGATGCGCGAAAATCAACCCGTCACATTAGCCACGTCGATAAGGCAGCGAGTCTCGGCATTCATGACCGACAAAAAACCAGGGGGATCGTGCTCAAGCCTTTTCGCGTCGCCGCCTTGGTGGCGCTCGCCCTGTCGGTGGGCGCCGGCGTGGCCGCCGCCGAGCCGGGGGGCGCGCCGGACGTGACGACGGACGCCTGCGAACAGCGCACGCTGGTGCTGTCCGCCTTCCCGGCCGAGGCCGATGCCGTGCTGTCCCGCACCGCGCTCGACCCGCACCCGGTGGTGCGGTCCGACCGCCGGCGCTATTACCTCGGGACGATCGGCGGCAAGAAGGTGATCGTGGCGATGACGGGCATCGGCCTGGTGAACGCGACCGAGACGGCCCAGACCGCGTTCGCGCGCTTCACCTGCGCGTCATCGGTTTCTGTTGGCGCGGTGGTGTTCTCGGGCGTCGCCGGGGGCGGGGCGCGGGTCAACATCGGGGACGTGGCGGTGCCGGCGCGCTGGAGCCTGGACCAGGGCGCGACCTTTCACCCGGTCGACCCCGGCATGCTGGCCGCGGCACAGGCGCTGAGCGTCGACCTGGAAAGCGTTAACTACCTTGGCAATCCGATCTGCCTGTGCAAGAACGCCCCCCGCGTCAAGCTGATCAACCTGAAGCGCCAGCCGCGGCTGGTGGTCGGTGGTGACGGTTCCAGCTCCGACAACAACAACGGCCGGGCGTTCCCGTGCGTACCGAACGGCGGCGACGTGTTCGGCTGCCAACCCTGCAGCGCGCCGGATCGCTCGCTGTTCTACACCGGCAACTTCTTCCAGGCGGCGGGGCCGTGGCTGCGAAACTCTCTGATCAGCAACCTGAACATTGCGTCGACGGCCAACCCGGCCTTCGACGCGACGGACAACGAGACGGCGGCGGTCCAGGCGGTTGCCGACGCGCACGGCGTCCCGTTCCTGGGAATCCGCGGGGTGTCGGATGGCGCCGGCGACCCGCTGGGCCTGCCGGGTTTCCCGTTCGAGTTTTTCTTCTACAAGCAGATCGCGGCGGAAAATGCCGCCCGGGTGACCGCGGCCTTCCTGCAGAGCTGGGCCGGCGTCTGAGCTACTCGGGGCCGCTCGCGACCGGGCGGGAGGGATCCGAGCACCACTCCGACCACGAGCCCGGATACAGCGCCGCTTCTCGGCCCGCCGCGGCGAGCGCGGCGATGGTGATGGCTGCGGTGACACCCGAGCCGCAATAGACGCCCACCGGGCCTTCGCGATCGATGCCGTGGTCGGACAGCAGTTGAGCGAGCGCGTAATCGCCGACGAACGTCCCGTCGGCCGCCAGGACGGCGCCGCTGGGAAGGTTTTTCGCGCCGGGGATGTGGCCGGCGACGGGGTCGAGGGGTTCGACGTCGCCCCGGAACCGTTCGGGGGCACGCGCATCGAGCAGCGTCCCGCCCTCGCCGACTTGGGCGGCCGTCAACGTCGGCCGGGCGCCGGCATACAGATCGTCGTGTGGCACAGCCACATTCCCGGGCGGCGGATCGACCGGGCCGGTGTCGAGGTCCCGTCCCGACGCGCGCCACCCGGGCAGCCCGCCGTCCAGGATGCGCACGTTGTCGAGCCCCGCGGCCGTCAGCACCCACCACGCCCGCGCGGAGCCGGCGCGGTTCCAGTCGTCGTAGACGACGACCAAATCGTCTTGGTCGATGCCCCACCGGCGCGCGGCCGCCTCCAGGCTGCGCCCGGACGGCAGCGGGTGACGTCCCCGGCCGGTGAGGGCGTGGTCGCTGAGCTCGTCCTCGAGCGGCACGTACACCGCGCCCGGCAGGTGGCCGGCCAGGTAGGCCGCGCGGCCATCGGGTTCGTCGAGGCGCCAACGCACGTCGAGGATCGCCAGCGGGTCGCCGGCCTCCATGACGGCGGCCAGCTCGGTGGCCGTGATCAGCACCTGGTCCCGCGTCTCCACCGGCGCACCTCCTCAGCGTCTCCCGCGAGCCTAGCCGCGCGCCGGGAAGTAAACGCCGTCGGAACCGAAGGTGAACTCTTACGCTCTCCGACGAGGTCGGCCGCGCGTGCAGAATTAAACTCGACCAGAACTAAAACTGAACGGCTGATTGAAGTTTGGCTTTCGGCGTGCGGTCCCGCGAGAAGACTATTGACCATCGAACCGTTCGCACGCGAGGATTAATTACGGTGGGCTTCCGGCCCGTGTGGTTTCGAAAGTGATGGGGAAATGAAGAAGAAGCTTTCTGCGGTCGCGTTCGGCGCGTTCCTGGCTTTCACGTGGGTGCCCGCAGCCGTCGCGCACGCCGACCAGACGGACCAGGACTTCGCGGAGTACCTGGCGGGCCACGGCATCAACTTGGGTTCGCCGTCGCAGGTCGTGAACATGGCCCGCACCATGTGCGCGGACCTCGAGGCCGGCTACACCCAGAAGGACGAGATCGACCAGCTGACGGGGTCGCACAAGCTGACCCAGGCGCAAGCCGAGACGTTCATCGGCGCGGCCACCGCGGACTACTGCCCCGGCAAGCACGCTCCCAGCAAGCCCAGCGGCGGCGGATAACCGCTTTTCTTGACGCACCCCACCTGAGCTGCGGTTAGCAGCGCTAAGCGCTTTCTTTGGCCTCGCCGGTTCCCAACGACGCCAGCATGCCCGCAGCGGCGCGTTCCCAGGTGAAGCTCTCCGCGCGGCGCCGAGCGGAGCGACGGCGGTGGTGTTCCGGTCGACCGACGATCGCGCCGACCGCCCACGCGATGGCGAACGGGTCGTTGTCGGCCAGGGCGCCGCTGTCCGGGGTGATGATCTCGGTCAGCGCCGACGTGCGCGACACGACGGCCGGTGTGCCGCACGCCAGCGATTCGAGCGCGGCCAGCCCGAAGGTCTCATGCGGGCCGGGCGCCAGCGTCACGTCAGCCGTGGCGAGCAGCTCGGCGACGGTGCGCCGGTTGTTGATGAAGCCGGTGAAGTCGATCGGGAGCCGGGAGGCCTGCCGTTCCAGCCTGGCCCGCAGCGGGCCTTCGCCCACCACGACCAGCCGGGCGTCGACGCCGGCGTGGCACAGCGCGCCCAGGGCGTCGATGCTGCGGTCGACGCGCTTTTCCACCGACAGCCGCCCGCAGTGGATCAGCAGGATCTGCTCCGGGGTGGCCCAGCGCCGCCGCACCAGGTAAGAGTGTCGACGCGGGTGAAACGTGTGCAGGTCCACGCCCAGGGGCACGGTGACGGTGTTGGTGGCCCCGATCCGGTCGAACTCCTCGCGCGCGAAGGCGGTGGTGCACACCACGGTGTCGTAGTTGGCGGCGGTACGCCGGTTGGCGATGTCGGCGAACTTCTCCGCGCTGCGCCGCGGAAGTATCTGTCCCACAAGGCGATCCAGGCGCTCGTGGGAGATCATCACTGTGTTGGCGCCGTATTCGCGGCCCCAAGGGCCCAGCGACCGCAGGGTGAGTCGGTCGGAGACCTCCAACGCGTCCGGTTTCAGCGCCGCCAGCAGTGCTTTGACGGGTCCGGGCATCACCGCGCGGTAGCCGCCGGTGAAGGGAATCAGCCGGGCGGGCATCGTTATTCGCACCACGCCGGTGGGCAGCTCGGTGCGTTCGGCGTTTCGGCCCGGGACGATCAGGAACACCTCGTGCCCGGTTGCGCAGTATTCGGCGCCCAGCCTGTCCACCGCGGTGCGTAGGCCGCCGGAGCGAGGGCCATAAAAGTTGGCGACCTGTACAACGCGCATAACGTGAGGACACGCGGCGCGTATGTGCATTCATCGATGTGGAACCGTCGCGTGCCTGAACAGTCCGTGAATTCGCCTCACCCGCCGTGGCGGCGGGCGAGAATCGCGGCGGTTTCCCGGTCAGCGGGCAGAAACGCCTCGAGGCGCAGCTCCGACACGGTGACATCGAGCGCCGTGACGAACGTCGAGATCGTCGCTATCAGCCGCACGTCGCCGTCGGGGGAGCGCAGGTGCAGCGGCACCGCGAACCCGAGCGATTCGATCGGCCGGCTGCCCGGCGCCGGCACGCCGTATCCCTCGAGTTCCTCGACCAGCGCATCGATGCGCGGGTGTGGACCGCGGTCGCGCAGGCCATGCAGAATGTGGCGCCGCCAATCGTCGAGGTTCACGATGCGCGCCGCCATGCCCTCCGGATGCAGCGCGACGCGCAACACGTTGACCGGCGCCTCCAGCAGCCACCCCGCCACCCCATCGGTCAGCAGTCCGAACGCGCCATTGGCGGCGACCAACTCGCCGAAGCCGTCCATCACCATCGCCGGATAGGGCAGATGGCCGTCGAGCACATGCTGAAGCGCCTCGCGCACCGGTTGCAGCAACGGCGCGTCCGGCGCCGACTCCGGATGCGCGGGCGCGAAGCCCGCCGCCGAAAGCAGCGAGTTGCGTTGCCGCAGCGACAGCTGCAGCGAGTCGGCCAAGCGGCTGACGATGTCGCGCCCGGGCACCGATCGCCCCTGCTCCAAGTAGCTCAGGTGCCGTTGCGTGGTGCCGGCGTCGTTGGCCAAGTCGATCTGGCTGAGCCGTCGCCGATTACGCCATTCCCGCAGCGCCGTGCCGAAGTCGCCCTGCACAGAAACCGACATGCGAACAGTCAACCCGTTCGCGACGCTGGGCGCTATTCCCTGGAGGGAATTGCCGCGCGGCCAGCCTGGCGCCACGATCGCCGTATGAATCAGCCACTTCGCCTCGGTGTGATGCCGCCCCTGGCCGCCGAACCCTGGGCCGGTGCCGACCTGCGCCGCCTCCTCGACTTCGCCCGCGCCGTAGAGGATCTGGGGTTCGACTCGCTGTGGGCAAACGACTCGTTGGTGCGCCCGCGCATCGAAGCGCTGACGTTTCTGTCCGCGGCCGCCGCGGTCACCGACCGGATCACCCTGGGGACCGCCGCCCTGCAGCCGGTGCTGCGGCGACCGGTGCAGACCGCGCAGGTCCTGGCCTCCATCGATCGGCTGTCGGGCGGGCGGTTGGCGGTGGCGGTCGGCGCCGGCTTCCCGGGCTTGTCCGAGGTGGAGTACGCGGCCTCCGAGGTCCCGTGGCGCCGGCGCTTCGCCCGCCTCGACGACACCGTCGCGTTATGGCGCCAGCTGTGGAACACCAAGGAGCCCAGTTCGTTTCACGGGGCCGTGCTGCATCTCGATGACATCCCGGCCGGCATCACGCCGTGCGACGCGTCCGATCCGCCGGTGTGGCTGGCCGCGGACACGCCGGGTGCGCGGGCCCGCGCCGGCCGTCTCTACGACGGGTGGCTCCCGTATCCTCCCACACCGCAGGGGTATTCGTCTGGGCTTGCCGAGGTGCGGGCCGCGGCCCAAGGGGCGGGCCGCGTCCCCGACGCGGTGACGCCGGCGCTGTTCGTGACCGTGCTGATAACCGACGATCCCGACGGCGGCCGGACGGCTTTGGATGATTTCGCCACCCAGACCTATGGTTTCGGCATCGATGTCGTCGAGCAGATCCAGACGTTCGCGTCGGGAACGCCCGACGATGTCGCCGCCCGGCTGGCGAGCTACATCGACGCCGGCGCGCGGCATTTGGTCTGCCGAATAGCCGTCCTCGGCCCGGACGGATTCGTCGAGCAGCTGCGCCAGCTGCGGACGGTGACGGAGTCGTTGCGATGACCACGCTCGTGCGGCCGGGACCCGATCGAGTCGTGACGATCGCGGGCCTTGTCGACGAATACCGCTCGTTCGCCGAACTCATTGGCGCACTGGACTCATCGGAGTGGACGCGTGGAACGCGTTGCGCCGGCTGGCAGGTTCGCGACGTGGCCGGCCCCGTCGTCGGCCAGGCCGTCGACACGATCAGCGGCGCGATCGGCACGCGCACGCCCGACGACCAGGCCGCGGACTTGCGCGGCGAATCCCCGGCCACGCTCGCCGGGCGGCTGCGGGACGCGGCGGATTCCGTTGCGCGCCTTGCCGCGGCGTTCGACGACGCGGCCTGGTCGGCGCCCAGCCCGGTGCCCGGGCTGACCCTCGGGCAGGGTGTGCACGCGCTGCTGCATGACGCCTACGTGCACGGCGACGACATCCGCGCCGCATTGGGCCGGCCATTGGACGCGGGGCCGGGCCTGCACGCCAGCCTCGACTTCGTGCTCGGTGCCTTGCTGCGCGATGACGAGGCCGCCGCGGAACCGGCCGTCGCGCGGCTGTTGGGCGTTTCGGTTGAAGACTTCCCACGGCAAACCGGCATGGCGGTGCATGAGTTTCTCATGGCGGCCACCGGGCGGGGTGATCCAGCGCGCCTGGGGCTGCCCGATAGCGTCAACATCTATCGCTGAGGGGGCGAGCGACCGGCCAAGGCGCGGGGAAGGATGCTCCTTTGTGTCCGCCTCTGAGCGACAATCTGCCGTGATCGAGTGTGCGCCTGCAGTTGTCGCTATGAGGCGGGCACAAAGGGTGCCCGCTCGGACGGAGGCTAACGTGACGGATGTGACTTCACCGCGCATCGCCTTTGGGTCCCTCGGCCTTCCCGATCTGCTCGGCGAGATCGTCGGCGGCCAGCTGCGCATCGAGAAACGCGCCGGACGTGGGCAGGCTCAGATGTAACTGCGAGGCACCGCTGACCGAGACCGTGCCGCGCTCGAGGGTGAAGTCGAGGATGTGGCCGCCGCCGGTGCGGTCCTCATCGAGGAAGTGCAGGTGATATCCGGCCACGGAGATGCCCTGTTCGAAATCGGGTGTGCGGAACCCGATCACCGTGCCCGAAACATCGGTGAATACGGTTTCGGCCTGGTCCTCGGTCGCTTCCGTCAGTGGGCGATAGGGTTCTTTTTGCTCCATCACCGTGCGGGTGTGCAGCTCGGCGAAATCGCCGGCAATACGGATCGCGTAAATCAGGTTGGGGCTGTGGATTTGGCGGTCGATGGCCGCGCTCACCTCCGCTCGCCCGGTGCGCTTCCGGATCGGGGTCGAGAAGTCGGTGTGGAACCGCGTGACCGCCGCGAACGGTGTGCGGTCCGTTGGCTGTGCCCGGGTGGCAGTTCCGTCCGAGCGGAGCCGGTAGCAAATGCCGTCGAGGATCACCATTTCGCCGTCGAGGTGGTTGAAGGTGCCCAGGCCGAAGTCGCCGTGACGAAGGATGTCGGCAACGGTGGCGTCGCCGTCGTACACGCCGTCGAGCAGAGCACTGATGGTGGAGAACTGATATACCTCTCCGTCGCGGTGATGTCCGAGAAGCGTTGCGGCCCAATCACGGAAGTGCTCGTATGCGTTACTCATGTTCCCGGCTCATTCGAAGGGGTCGTCGTGCAGGTGTGCGGCGAGTTCGGTGTTTCGGCTGTAGTCCACCGGCACGTCGATCAGGGTCGGCCCTTCCTGGGCCAGCGCCTGGCGCAAGGTGGCGCCGAACTCGTCGAGCGAATTCACCCGGTATCCGCGGGCTCCGAAAGCGGCCGCGTAGCTGACGATGTCGTAGTCGGCGAGCTGCACGCCGGACTTGCGCTGGTACTTCAGCTGCTCCTGGAAGCCGACCATGTCGTAGGTGTTGTCGCGAAAGATGATGTGGGTGAATGTCAGGCCCAGGCGGGTCGCGGTCTCGAGTTCTTGAGCGGAGAACAGGAATCCGCCGTCCCCGGATACCGACACGACGGGCGTGCCGGGCCGCACCAGGCAGGCGGCCATCGCCCAGGGCAGGGCCACGCCCAGGGTCTGCTGCCCGTTGGAAAACAGCAGGCGTCGGGGCTCGTAGACCCGGAAGTGGCGCGCCATGTAGATATAGACGGAGCCGATGTCGCAGGCGACGGTGGCGGTGTCGTCGAGTTCCTCGCGCAGGCGCAGCACGACGGCGACGGGGTTGAGCCCGGGGCCGCCCGGCTGCTGGTCGCGTGCGGCGTTGTCTATGTCTGCCAACGCTTTTCGCTGGCTGTCGATCTGGCCCCGATACTCGTCGGTGAGCGCGAGGCCGGCGAGGTTGTCGGTCAGCGCGGTGAGGGTGGCCGCGACGTTGCCGAGCAGTTCCAGGGCCGGTTGGTAGTGGTTGTCGATGTCGGCGGGGATCGAGTCGATGTGCACGACGGGGCGCTCGAGGTGAGAGTTCCACAGCACCGGGTCGTATTCGACGGAGTCGTAGCCGATGGTGACCAGGACGTCGGCGTGGTCGAGGATGACGTCACCGGGCTGGTTGCGGAACAGGCCCACCCGGCCCAGGAAGTGATCCTCGAGCGCGCGGGAGATCACCCCCGCGGCCTGAAAGGTTTCCACGACGGGCAGCCCGGTCGCCGCGACGAGGGCGCGCAGCGCCGCGCAGCTGTCCGGGTCGGCGCCACGCATCCCGACCAGGAGGGCGGGGCGCCGCGCGGCGCGGATGAGCCTGCCGGCCTCCGCGATGGCGTGCGCCGGGGCCGCCGCCAACGGCGGGATCGGCAGCCGCACCCCGATGCCGGCCGTCGTGGGGGCGGCCAGGACATCCGAGGGCAGGACGACTGCGGCCGCTCCGCGCGGCTCGCTGGCGGCGGCGCGGAACGCGCCGATGGTGGCCTCGACGGCGTTGTCGGGGTGGTTGACCTCGCCGGTGAACTTGGTGACCGTCCGCAGCATTGCCGCGGCGTCCATCGACTGGTGGGTGCGCTTGAGCCGGTCTTCGCGGCTCACCGCGCCACACAGCGCGACAACCGGGTCCTGCTCGGTGGTCGCGGTGAGCAGGCCGGTCGCCAGGTTGGTCGTACCCGGACCCGACGTCACCAGCACCACCCCGGGGTTGCCGGTAAGCCGGCCGATCGCCCCCGCGATGAACGCCGCGTTTTGTTCGTGACGGCACACCACCAGTTTTGGCCCGCCGTCGACCAGCGCGTCGTAGACGGCGTCGATCTTGGCTCCGGGCACGCCGAAGATGTACTCGACGCCCTGCGCCGCGAGCACGTCGACGATCTTTTGCGCGCTGCGCACCGGTTCGCCGGGATTTGTGGGGGCCATGGGCCCAGTCTGGTCGCCGGCGCAGCTAGCCGCTCGACTCGGGTCCGAACCACCGCTCGAGCGCGGCGCGCAGGCCGGCTTCGTCGTCCGTCCCGACCGTGTCTGCCGCCCAGGCGACGTATCCGTCCGGCCGGAGCAGCAGCGCCGCGGCGGGCGGGTCGGCGGCGGTCGCGCGGACGATGTCGACGCGATCCAGCCAAGCCCGCGCCGCGGCGCCGACGCCGCCGTCGAGGTCGAGCAGGATCGGGCGGGCGTCGTGCAGCAGCTCGGTGACCCGCCGGCCGTCGTCGAGCGTGAGCTCGGGCACGGGCCAGCCAGACAGCGGGTGGTCGTCGCCCACGTCGTAGCGAACGTCGTTGCCGGCCAGCAGGCGCGCCATGTGGGTGGCCGCGTCGGGAATGGCGATGAGCTCGCCCAAAAGCGTTCGCAGCGCGGCGACTTCGGGGCCCGGCGCCATGAGCGCGATCTGGGCCAGCGAATGCATCATGACGCGCTCGCCCACCGGGTGCCGCTCGGACTCATAGGTGTCGAGCAGTGTGGGCGGTGCCCATCCGTTGAGCTCTGCGGCAAGCTTCCAGCCCAGGTTCAGGGTGTCCTGCAGCCCGAGGTTCAGGCCCGGACCGCCCATGGCGCTGTGCACGTGGGCCGCGTCGCCGAGCAGCAGGACCCGCCCGTCGCGGTAACGTTCGGCGTGCCGGGTGTTCTGCCCGTTGATCCGGCGAAGGGCATGTGGCCCAGGGCCTTTCGGCTCCTCGAACGGGACGTCGACGCCGAGGATGCGGCGTGCGCTGTCGCGCAGTTCGTCGAGGCTCATCGGTTTGTCCTCGACCGGTGGCCTGTACTCGATGGTGCCGAACATTGACCGGCCGGGTTCGAATTCGGCATAGATCACCCCACCGCGATCCAACCGCGTGTGCATGAACGGAAGCCAGCCGAACCCGGGGACGTCGATGCCCCCGTCGCGGCGGAATTGGTCGGGGACATGCACGTGGGCGAGCCGTCCGACCGTGTCCGAGGTGACGCCGGGAAAGTCGATGCCCACCGTCTTGCGTACCAGGCTGCGTCCGCCGTCGGCGCCGACCAGGTACCGGGAGGCGATGCGGTACTCGCGCTCGGGTGAACCCACCATCACCTCAACGGATTCCGGCTCCTGCCGCAGGCCGGTGAGCGCGTGCCCCCAGCGCAGGTCGACCCCGAGGTCGCGTGCCCGCTTCTCCAGCAGCCGCACCAGCCGGGGCTGTTGCATGGGCAGCAGGTACATCGGGTTGTCGGGCACCGCAGCAAAGTTCAGGATCATGGCCGCGAAGATCCAGGCGTAGGAGGGCTGTGGCGGATCGGGGTCGCCGGTGAACTCCCGATACAGGCCGCGCATGTCGAGCATCCGAACCACCTGCCCGACAAGGCCGTTGGCCTTCGGCTCTGCGCTCGGCCCGGGCAGGGGATCGAGCACGACGGGCCGGATGCCCGCCAGCGCCAGCTCGCATGCCAGCATCAGCCCGTTGGGGCCGGCGCCGGCGATGACGACGTCGGCGTGGTCGTCGGTCATGGTCTGCCTCCGTGCTTGGTGGGTTCGGGCAGGCCCGCCTCGACAGCGGCGAAGCCCTCGCGGATCAGGTCGGTGATCGCGACGGGCGGATCCGCCCGCACGTAGGCCTCCGTGGCCGCGTCGCCGACGGCCCGCACGACCGCCACCACCAGCCGCGGGTACAGGTCGCGCTCGGGGTCGGTGCCGGTGCGCTCGGCGACCACGTCGAGGAATTCGTCGAAGAGCTGCTGCGGCACGGCATTTCGAATCTGTGGGTTCATCAGCAGCTTTCGGACCTCGACGAGCTCCCGGCGGCTGGGCACCCGATTTTCCTCGCCGTAGACGTCGCCGAAATCGGCCTCGATGGCCTCTAGCACGACGTGGGTGATCGACGTCCACAGCGGCTCGTCGGCGGGGCGCTCCCGCAACGCTGCGACGCTGCGGCGCATGCGCTCGGTCTGCCGGTAGGCGAGCGCCTCGTACTTGCCGTTGAAGTAGTTGTTGAACGTGCGCAGCGACACCCCGGCCAGGTTGGCGATCTCGTCGCGGGTCACGTTTTCCAGCCCGCGTTCGAACGCCAGGCTCAGCGCGGCGTCGCTGAGCGCGCGCCGCGTGTCGGCCTTCTTGCGCTCGCGCAGTCCGAGGGACGGGGCGGTCACGCTGACCAACGTACGGGAAAATTGCACGGTGGGCAAGATTGCCTGCTGGGCAATTTATCGGTTGGATCAGTGTGTGCGTCCACGGCCTTGATGCACGAACGTCGCCGTCGTTTAGCCGTTTAGCGTTTGCCCCAGTCCCAGCGCGGCGTCGTCAGCAGGCCTTGGCCGGCGACGCGCGTCTCGCCCCACTCCTTGTGCAGCTCGATCTCGACCGCCGCGTCGCCGGCGGCTTCCAGTAGGGAACGCGAATGGGTGACCACCACGACCTGGGTCTGTTCGGCGGCGGCGCGGATCAGCGACGCGAGCGGTCGCACCAGCTCCGGGTGCAAGGAGGTTTCGGGTTCGTTGAGCACCATCAGCGACGGCGCCTGCGGGCTGAGCAGCGCGGCGGCCCACAGCAGGAATCGCAGTGTGCCGTCGGATAATTCGGCCGCGCGCAACGGGCGCAGCATGCCGCGCTGCTTCACCTGCAGGTCGAACACCCCGTCGTGCACGGCGACCGAGACCGTCGCGCCGTCGAACGCGTCGGCGACGGTGCGGGCGAGGTCGTCGAATCCCGCCTCGATGATGGTCTGGATCGCCGCGGCCAGGTCGTGGCCGTCGTCGGACAGCACCGGGGTGCGCGTTCCGACCTGCGGTTGCCGCGCCGGCGCCCCGGCGTCGACACGGAACCCGTCGTAGAACCGCCAGCCGCGCAGCCGCTCGCGCACGGCCGCGAGTTCGGGCAGCGCGTGTGGGTTCGCGTACTCGGCCAGCACGCTGCGATACGACGGCAGGGACCGGGTCAGCTCGTCGAACCCGCGGCCCGAGTCCGAGCTGACCTCGGCGAGATTCCGGGTGCGGCGCACCAGCGTGGTTCCGGTCCGCAGCACCGGACCGGCGAACACCGCTTCCCGCTTGATCTCGGGATCGCGGCCGAAGGCCGACGCGATTCCCGCCATCTGCGGAATGCCCAGGTCCACCAGGTAGCCGAAATCGTCTGCGGCAAAGCCCAATTCGAGCGACAACGGCCGGGTGCGCACGGTGCCCTGGGCCTTGCCGGTGCGCCGGGCGCCGCCCAGTTGCTCGGGCCCGGCCCACAGCACCGACTGCAGCCCGCCCTCGCGGGCCAGGGAGCCGATCACCTCGCCGCGCCCGCAATCGGCCAGCAGCCGCAGCGCGCGGTACAGCGAGGACTTGCCGGCGCCGTTGGATCCCGTGACGATGGACAGCCGACCCAGGGGCACGATCACCTCGCGCAGCGAGCGGTACCCGCGGATGGCGACCGTCTGCAGCATCGAGCGCGCTACTCGTCGTCGGCGGCGTCGAGCAGTTGGACTTCCTCGAGGTCCATCTCGTTCTGCAACTCGCGCAGCACGATGTCGTCGATGAGGTTTTGGTTGCGCAGGGCGGTGATCTCCCGCCGCTTGTGTTCGAGCACGCCCAGCCGCACCCGCCGCACCTTTTCCTTTTTCTTGACGAGGTGGCCGTTGGCCGAGCCGTCCTCGGTGGCCTGGGCCAGCGCGGCCTTTTCTTCGTACTCCTTCTGCAGCCGCCGCCGCAGGTCGTCGCCGATGCCGACTTCGTCGGCGACCGTCGGCAGCGCGTCGAGAGCCGCCTGGACGCCGCGGGTCCTGGCCATTTCCAGTTCCTGGACGTAGGTGAGGTCCTGGGGAATCTTGGCCCAGCGCACCACGGCCGGCAGCGTGATCCCTTGGGCGAGAACGGTTACGAGGATGACGAACGTGACGATGAAGATGATCAGGCTGCGGTCGGGGAACGGCGCGCCGCTGAGCGTGGTCGCCGGCACGGCGAGCGCCGCGGCCAGCGACACGGCGCCGCGGAATCCCGCCCAGGCGACGACGAAGCGCTGGCGCCAGGCGACGCGGCGTTCGCGCTGCGCCTCGCGTCGGTCGACGAGGCGAATCAGCAGTGTGGTGATTTCCCCCCAGACGATCCGCGACGCGATGACGACGCCGGTGATGGCGAGGGCGAGGTAGGCGGCGTGGCGAAGTCCGCCGTCGACGCCCGCGATGCCGCGCAGCGCGCCCGGGATCTGGACGCCGACGAACACCCACAGCGAGCCGTTGAGCAGGAAGGTCGCGATGTCCCAAAACGCGTACGCCTTCAGGCGGGAACGGGCGCGGATCACGATCGGCCCGGAATAGGCGAGCACGAGGGCCGACACCAACACCGCGACCACGCCGCTGCAATCGAACGCCTGGGCCAACAGGAACGCCGCGAACGGCGTCAGCAGGCTCAGCGCCCCTTCCTCCTGCGGGGCGTCGATTCGCTTGCGCACCATGGTCGCCAGCCAGCCGACGAGCAGACCGGCGGCGATACCGCCGAGGTAGGAGATGACGAACCGGCCGCTCACCTGGAGCGGGCTGATCGCCGAGCCGCCGATCGCCACCGTGACGCTGCCGGCGAACAGCACTAGCGCGGTGCCGTCGTTGATGAGGCTCTCGGCCTTCAGCACGGTGAGTTGTCGGCGCGGCAGCTTCTTGGCGAGGCCGGCCACCGCGGCGGCGTCGGTGGGGGAGAGCACGGCGCCCAAAACGCCCGCCGCGTGCGGGTCCATGCCCAGTGCCCGGGCCGTCCACGACACCGCCGCCGCGGTCGCGATCACCAGGGCGACGCTGAGGATGACGATGATGCGCGCGTTCGCCCGGATCTCGCGGAAGCTGGTGTTCAGGCCCTCCCAGTACAGGATCGCCGGCAGGAACAACAGCAGCACGACCTCGCCGTCGACATGCACGTGACCGAAGTGGGGAATCAGACCCAGCAGCGCGCCGAGCAGGATGAGCAGGACCGGCGGACCCACGCGGTAGCGCCGGCCGATGACCGTTCCCAGGATGACGGTGGAAACGAGCGCGACGATCAGGACGAGCGCAAACACCTGCCCATCCTGCCCGACGGGTCCGACTTGCGCGGCTTGGACTCAGCGAACTTGGCGGCCCGCTTGTTCACGAACGCGTCGATGCCCTCGCGGCCGTCACCTAACAATCGCAGCAGCAGTCGTCGCAGCACTCGCAGGTCTCGCAGCAGCACCAGCAGCCGCCGTCGCCGCCCTTCTTGCGTTTCCCGGGGTCGGGGGTTTCGCCCTCGTCCGTGGGCTCAAAGGAACCGGGCTGGTTGCCGAAGTTGATGGGTTCCTGCTGGCCGCGCGGCGTTCCGCTCTGCGCGGTGTAACCGGCCTGGCTGAAGGTGCGTTTGATCGCGCGGCGCACCTCGCTGGTCAGCAGCCGCTGGGGCAGGCGCCCGTCGGTGAACTCGACGTCGGCCAGCGCCAGCTCGATGCCCAGGGCCGCGTCGTCGCACAGGGCGCGGGCCTCTTCGACGGGAGTTGCGGTGGCCGCCAACGGGTTCCACTTGCCGCGCGCCACGTCGTCGCGATAGTCCTCGACCGCGTCGAGCAGGTGGGCCACTCGGCCGAACAGCTGCCCGATCTCGCGCAGCGGGGCGGCGTTGCCGGGGCGTCCGGCCAGCACGGCGGTGTGCGCGAAGGCCTCGGCGACCGCGGTCTCGGTGGGCTCGGTCACCGCCAGCAGCGGGCTGCCCGGGCCGGCGGACGCCTCGAGCGCGGCCTGCCGGTCGATCGCGGCGACGAGCACGCCGGTGTCGAAGCCCAGGGTGTGGCCGGCGTCGGTGCCCTGGCGCACCCAGCGCTCGGCAATGCGCCGCGCCGCCGGGCGAACCCCGGCCGCGCCGACCAGGCCGTCGCGGTCGTCGACGTGGTCGCGCACCCGCGCGGCGGCCAGCGCCAGCGAGACCACCGCGGCCAGGCGCACGCAGTCACCGGTGGCCACGTCGGCGCGCCGCATCCCGCGCAGCGGGCAGCGCCCGGCCTTGCGGCGCGTCGGCTCACCGGCCGACTGCGCCTCGACCAGCAAGGAGACCACCAACCCGTCGTAGTTGGTGGCGATCCGCGCGACCTGGCCGTAGTCGTCGCGCAGAGCCAGACACAATCCACACAACTGGGCTCGCCAGGCGTCCGCGAGCTCGCCGCCGAGCCGATGACGGCAGGGCCGGATGATGCCAAACATGCACAGAAGCTACCCGAGGTTCAGCAAACGCGCGCCGCAAAACGCCGAGCCCCCGTGGCAGGCTGGCAGGGTGACCGACGTCGCGCAGGACTTCGAGGCTCAGCGGCCGCGCCTGTTCTGGTTGGCGTACCGGCTGCTGGGTTCGGCGAGCGAGGCGGAAGACGCGGTGCAGGACGCGTACCTGCGCCTGCACGGCGCCGACGCGGATTCGATCCGGTCGTTGCCGGCTTGGCTCACCACGGCCGTCACCAACCTGTGCCTCAGCCGGCTCACCTCGGCGCGCGCCCGCCGCGAGGTGTATCCCGGCCCGTGGCTGCCCGAGCCGGTGCTCACCGACGACCGGACGCTCGGCCCGCTCGAGACCGCAGAACAGCGCGAGTCCGTGTCGATCGCGCTGCTGAGCCTGATGGAGCGGCTCGGCCCGACCGAGCGTGCCGCGTTCGTCCTGCGAGAAGCGTTCGCCTACAGCCACTTCGAGATCGCCGAGATCTTGGAAACCTCGGAGGCCAACGCCCGCCAGCTGTACCGGCGGGCGAAGGAGCGGCTGGGGGAGCCCCGTGGGCGGTTCCAGCCGGACCGGGGGCAGTGGCGTCGCCTCGTCGACCGCTTCTTGACCGCCGCGCGCGCCGGTGACGTGAGTGGCCTCGTCGAAATCCTGACCGACGACGTGACGTCGACGGCCGACGGAGGCGGCAAGGTCGCGGCCGCCCGGCGCGTGATCTCGGGCCGCGATCGGATGGCCAACTACGTGGCGCGGGTGTTCGGCAGGAACATGGCGCAGGCGCGTCTCGAGGTCGCCGAGGTCAACGGCGAACCGGCGATGCTGGCGTTCGACGGCGACACCCTGGCCGGCGTCCTGTGCTTCGAGGTCGCCGGCGACCGGATCGCGGCCCTGCGGGTGATGGCCAATCCCGACAAATTGCGATTTATCGCCGAGCAGTTGTCACATCCGGCGGGTCTGCCCGGTTCATAGGGCATGGCGAATCGAATCCTGGTAACCGGCGGCACCGGAACCGTGGGGCGCGTCGTGGTCGATCGGCTGACGGCCGCGGGCGCGGAGGTCCGGGTGGTGAGCCGCGGGCGAAGGCCGCACCAGCGCGCCGACGTCGAGCATGTGGTCGGGGACGTGCAATCCGGTGCGGGGCTGGACGCGGCGGTGGGCGGCGTCGACGCGATCGTGCACTGCGTCTACCCCACCGAGGCGCTGGTGGCGGCGGCGAAACGGGCGGGCTCACCGCACCTGGTTTACGTCTCCATCGTCGGAATCGACCGCGTCCCGTTCGCCCTCTATCGCATGATGCTCGCCAACGAGCGCACGATCGCCGAGTCGGGCCTGCCGTGGACGGTGCTGCGGGCCACCCAGTTTCACGATCTGATCGCCTTCCTGTTGCGCATGCTGGCCAAGCCGGCGGTGATGGCGCTGCCGTCGGGCCTTCGGTTCCAACCGGTCGACGTGCGCGACGTGGGGGAGAGGTTGGCGGGGTTGGCGCTGGGCGAGCCGAAGGGGCGGGCGCCGGATTTCGCCGGCCCGCAGCCGCGCACGCTCGACGACCTGGCCCGCAGCTACCTGGCAATTGTCGGCAAGCGCCGGCCCATCGTGCCGATTCGGTTGCCCGGCAAGGTGTCTGGCGGCATCCGCGCCGGCGGGCTGCTGGCCCCGGAGCACGCCGACGGCACGATCACCTTCGAGCAGTACCTCCGCGAACAACTCGCCGCCGGCGAGCGGCCGTACCGCGACGCCATCCGCGCGTACCTGCCGCGCCTTTCGTTCGTCCCAGGGCGTTAGCCCGGCACCTCACGTTCCCTCTACCTGCGGCGACACCCCGCGCTCACTCGGGCCTGGGATATTAGGGTGCTGAGGCGAAATCGAAGGGGGAATTTTCTTGAAGACGAGGCTGCTCCTCGCAGTCGCCCTGCTCGCGGGCTCGACGGCCGTGGGCTGCCATTTTGCGTCCCGGAACCCGCCGACGAGCCAGACCCTCGAGGTCGCAATGGGCGACGTGCTGAAGCAGAACGCCATCACGCAGGACGTCACGCTGGGCGTCGGCCACACCCTGACCCTGAGGCTGGGCTCGAACTACACCACCCCGTACCGGTGGACGATCAACACGAAGATCGGCGATCCGAGCGTCGTGAAGCAAACCAGCCACGCGTTCGTGCAACCGACCTCCGACGCGCTGGGGGCGCCGGGCTCGGAGGTGTGGACGTTCGAGGCGTTGAAACCGGGGAAGACGACGATCACCACCGCGTACTCGAGCATCGTCGGCAAGGACTCGAAGACGGCATGCACCTACACGGCCAACGTGACGGTGCAGTAAACGTCTCTGGCAAACGAGTGCGCGCGCGGGGGCGAGCCGGGCTACGGTCTTGACTGTGTTTGGCTTTCTTCGCAATTGGTCCGAGATCGGGAAGTTGCCGGCAGAGCTGCGCGAAGAACTCGACGCCGAGGGTGTCATCTTCACCGCCGGCAAGGTGGGGGTGAGCCGGCACTTCAGCGGCCACGTGCCCGGCGTCTATTCGGCGAGCGGCGTATCTCGCTATTCGGGCGGGTTCGGCTTCAGCGTCGCGCGGATCGTCGCCACGTTTCCCACGCGGGGCGACGCCAAGCTGCGGGCCGTCGACTGTGCGTGGGACAGCGACAAGGGGCCGGCGCGGGTGACCATCACCGAAAAGGGGTTGCGGATCGAAATCGACTTGCACGGAGTCGATCCCGCGTTTTCCGGCTCGATGAAGCTGAACTATCGGAAAAAGATCCCCGCCGATGTGCTGGAAAAGCTGCCCACCACGTCGCTGCGCTTTCGGGTCGACCCGGTGTTCGTGTATCGCGCCGCCGGGGTCCGGCCCAAGCCGTAGCGGGCCCGGTAGTCGGCCCGCCACCCCACGCAGGATGACGGGCCGACCTTGACGAGCGGTGGTTACTGCGGCGAGGTCGCCCCGGGCGGCAAGTTCGCCCGTCGGTTGTAGAAACCGTAGTCGGCCTTGGTGTACTCAGTGAGCAGCTTGCCGTGTGCGTCGTACACCGAACAAATCTCGTCACGGTCGTTGCCGACTCTCTTCGTGCTGTAGACGCCGCGTACCCCGCCGGCGGCGTAAGCACCTGGATTAGTAGTGCACGAGTGCTCGATCGTCTCCGCATGGGCGGCGGGCGACAAGCCGATCGCGGTGGCGGCTAGGGCGCCGACCGCGAGGGCGAGCGTGGTGAGCGCCGCGGTGCGCGCCCGTCGTGCGGTGCTGATGCTGGTCATGTTCTCCCCTGGTGGTTGAAGCCGCTCCGGATGAGCCGCTGTCACAGGTAGGAGCGCGAACGCACCTCGGGTCGGACACTTTTTTGGTCGCGACTTTCGCGGAGCTGACCAAATGCCCTATTCGGCGCGGTGGGGGCGGCTGAACATCGGGGTATGAGCGGCAGCCACACCGATACGACCGACATCGACAAATGGGATCGCGGCCTGACCGAGCATGTCGTCGCGCTGACCCGGCCGATCGTCAAACACTATTTCCGTTCCGAGGTGCGCGGCCTGGACAATCTCCCGTCCGGTGCGTCGCTGGTGGTGTCGAACCATTCCGGCGGCCTGACGTCGTTCGACCTGTCGGTGTTCGCCGTCGACTATTACGACAAATACGGGTACGAGCGCCCGCTCTACGCGCTCGGTTTCGACACGCTATTCGGGGTGGCGGGCGAATTCCTCAACCGCACCGGGGTCATTCGCGCGACGCGCGAAAACGCCGCCAGGGCATTGGCTTCCGGCGCCGTCGTATTGGTGTTCCCCGGCGGCGATTTCGACGTCTACCGGCCGAGCATGCGCGAGAACGTGATCAACTTCGGCGGCCGGACCGGCTATGTCACCACGGCCCTGGAGGCGGGGGTGCCGATCGTGCCCGCGGTATCCATCGGCGGGCAGGAGGGCCAGCTGTACTTGAGCCGCGGCACCTGGTTGTCGCGTCTGCTTCGGCTCACCAAGTTCGAGCGCAAGCACTTCCGAACCGACATCCTGCCAATAACTTTCGGGTGGCCGTTCGGGCTGAGCGTCCTCGCCCCGGTCAATGTGCCGCTGCCCACCAAGATCGTCACCGAGGTGTTGAAGCCGATCGACGTGGCTAGGGAGTTCGGCGCTTCGCCCGACGTCGAGCACCTCGACGCGCTGGTGCGCGGACTGATGCAGAAGGGCCTGGACGCGCTGGCCGCCAAGCGGCGCTTCCCGATATTCGGCTAGGCGTTCGCGGGCCGCAGCATCCGCCCGGCGACGCGCGCCGAGATCGAACCGGGCCCCAGGCGCGCGAAGGTGGACGTGAACCGATTGCGCCACCCGGGTACGACGACGGGGCGTCCCTTGTCGAGGGCTTTCAGCCCGGCGGCGACGACGGGTTCGGGCGGGGAGAGGCGCCGATAGACCGCGGTGTGCGAGACGTCTTCGCCGAGGGCGTCGACGAACCCGGTGCGCGTGGGGCCGGGGCAGAGCGCCGTCACGGTGACACCGGATTTGCGGGTCTCCGCCCACAGGGCCTGGCTGAGCGACAGCACGAACGCCTTCGAGGCGCCGTAGGTGGCCTGATACGGGCCGGGCTGAAAGGCGATGGTGGAGGCGACATTCAGGATGCCGCCGCGACCGCGGGCCAGCATGCCCGGAAGCACGGCGTGGGTCAGCCGCACCAGCGCGTCGACGTTGACGGCGACCAGCTCGTGCTCGCGCTGGGCGTCGATCTCCGCGAACGGGCCGTAGGTGCCGAACCCGGCGTTGTTGACCAGGACGTCGACGTCTTTCCCGGCCAGGCGGGCGATCAGGTCGTTGGCGCCGTCCTCGGTGCCGAGGTCGCCGACGACGAGTTCGGCGTCCGGGTTGGTTTGCTGCGCCACCGCTTTGAGGCGGTTTTCGTCGCGGCCGGCGAGCACGAGACTGTGGCCGCGTTGCGCGAGCTGCTCGGCGAAGATTGCGCCCAGCCCGGAGCTGGCGCCGGTGATCACTGCGGTCGACATCGCTAAACCCCTTGCTAACTAACTGTTTTCGTGACCGGCCGGACGGCCAGGGCGTGGCTGACGAGGCCGATGCCCGCGCCGAGGATGGGCCAGATCGGCCAGAAGTATGCCATGCCCGTCGCCGCCCAGACGGTGAGAACGACCGTAGTCATCGCGAGGAATGCGGCGAGGTGGATGCGGACGCTCGCGCGGGCCGCGGCTTTGCGGGCGGCGCGGCGGCCCGAGTCGGCGCGCCGGATGCGATCCAGCGGCAGGTCGGCGACGAGCTGCTTGAGCTCCCCGGCGGTCTGGGTCTGGAAGGCGGCCTGGAGCCGGCGGTCGTACTCGTCGAGTTGCAGGTAGCCCTGGGCGAGCGCCTGGCCCAGTTTCGTCGCGGTCTTCTGCCGGTCGCGGTCGCCGGCGCGGGCGAAGGTTGTGGTGGTCATGGGTCCTGTCCCTTCGTGGGATGTGAATAGCATTAACATACGCTCGAATGTTAATGTCGTCAACATGGCACGTTCGGTTGCGTCGGCACGACGCGATAGCTACCACCACGGCGACCTCAAACGGGCGCTGACCAGCGCCGCGCTGTCGCTGGTGGCGGAGAAGGGGCCGAAGGGCTTCACGCTGACCGAGGCGGCGCGCCGCGCGCGGGTCAGCGCCGCGGCGCCGTACCGGCACTTCGCCGACAAGGCCGCGCTGCTGGCCACCGTCGCCGAACAGGGCTTCCGCGACCTGCACGACGAGCTAGCGGCGGTCGCCGTGGCCGACCCGAAGGCCCGGCTGGTCGAGCTCGGCCGCGCCTATGTGCGCTGGGCCGTCGCCCATCCGGACCATTACCGGGTGATGTTCGGTGCGGAGCTGTCAAAGGCGGCGCACCCGGACCTGGCGGTCGCGGGCGAGCAGGCGTTCGGCGACCTCGTCGACGCGATCGTCGCGTGCCAGGAGGCCGGGATTGTCGACGGTCAGGACGCGCGGTCGGTGGCCGCGCCGCTGTGGGCGCTGGTGCACGGCGTAGCGTCGCTCGCCATCGGCGGGGAGCTGAGCGCGGTGGGGGTTCAGTTGGAGCCGGAGGCCATGGTCGCGAACGTGGTGGCCCGGGTGCTGGCGTAGACCTCGGCCAGGAACTGCTCGACGGCGACGGCGGCGTGCACCGCGCGGGCCGAGCCGAAGATGTCGAAAGCGTGCTGGGTGTAAGGCAATTCGGCGTAGACGACGGGCTGGTTGCTGACCTCGCGCAGCCTGCCGGTGAACGCGCGGGCCTGCTCGACGAAGGCCAGCGAATCGTTCTTGCCGTGCAGCACGAAAAACGGGGGAGCGTCGGGGTTTACGTGATGGATCGGCGACGCGGCTTTGAACGTCTCGAGGTGCGTGGAGGGCCGTTGCTTGATGATCGATTTGATGAGCAGGCCGGGCATCATGGCGTGCAGCGAGTCGTCGAGGCGGGTGAAGTCGTAGATCCCGTAGAAGGGCACGGCCGCCTGCACCCGGGTGTCGACGTCCTCGAATCCGGGTTGGAACTGTGGGTAATTGGGCGTCAGCGCCGCCAGCGACGACAGGTGGCCGCCGGCCGAACCGCCGGTGATGGCGATGAATTCGGGATCGCCGCCGTACCCGGCGATGTGTTGTCTGACCCAGGCGAGGGCGCGTTTGACGTCGACGATGTGGGCGGGCCAGGTGTTGCGTGGGCTGTGCCGGTAGTTGATCGCGACGCAGACCCAGCCGAGCTCGGCGAGGTGGCTCATCAGCGGATGCGCTTGTCCGCGTTTGTTTCCCGTCGTCCAGGCGCCGCCGGGGATCTGGAAGAGCACCGGCGCCTTGCCATTTCGGTCGAGGTCCGGGCGGCGCCAGATGTCCAGGTGGTTGGCGCTGCCGAATTCGCCGTAGCTGATGTTGGAGTCGTGCGCGTAGTCGCGGTAGATCCGCATCATGCGCAGCACTCCCGGCGCCTTGGCGATGCCGGGGCCCTTGGGGCGGCGCCACAGGTCGGCCGAGTCGGTGCGCCGAGACGGGCCCAGGCCGTCGTCGAGCACCTTGGAGAGCGGCACGTTGGCCTGGTGGCCGGCGCGGCTGAAGTTCAGCAGGCCCGCCGCCGAGACGGCCGCCACCAGCCAGGCGAGGATTCGCACCGGCCGGTTGAGCCGGCGCCCCGTCAACGCCAGCCCGCCGAGTTGGCTGGCCATCGTCTGCAGCGGCAACTCGGTGACGACCAGGCCGAACAACCACGAGAACAGCGACAGGTACCCCCTGCGCGCCAGCGGGCGGTAGGCGTTGAGGGTGGACGTGGCCGTTACTGCGGTGACCACGAGGGACGCTGCTTGGCGGAGGTGGTGGATCAGTCGCGCCTTCTGCATGTCGTCACCTTACGAGGTGGGCGGGCGGTCGTCTCAAGGGGCTTTCGCCTGCGCACCCCTCGAAAGTCGGCGCGGTGGCGAGTAAAACCAGAGGTGATATGGCCGTCCCGCTCACGACTGCCGCAATCGCGACCTTGGTCGCCGTGGCCGCGGGGGGAGCGGCTGCGCTCGCGGCCGCCGCTCCGGCGATGATCGGCGACTATGTCCTGACCGAGACCACTCCAGCTGGGCAGAAATATGTCACCGACTGGAACGTCAATCCCTGCGGCGACGGTTGCGTCGACATCAAGGCGGGGAGTGGCACCAGCCGGGCGCAACTGGTCGACGGTCAATGGGTGCTGGACATGTTCGACAACGTGCGCTGCTCGGACGGCGCCAGGGTCCCCTACGCCGCGAGCGCCCACCTGACGTGGGACCCGAATACGCTCGCGGGCACCGATCAACACGTGTATACGGAGGCCGCCTGCGGCCACCCAGCGGGATATACACAAACCAACCAGATACAGCTCAAACGGAAAGATTGACTACGCGAACACCGTTTTGGGCATCACGGTCGGTTTGAATCCATATCGCGGGCCGCCGAAGCCGTTGGATGTCCCGGCCATGGCCATCGCCGGCATCCCGGCGGGCACCGCCGCCATCGGGGCGGGTTCCTCGGGGGCGGCGGCCCAGCCCGACAACGATGCGGCGCTCGTCGCGGAGGTTGCCGCCGGAGTGGCCGCCGACCAACTGGCCGGCACCGACAAACCACCGACCGAAGAGGCTTGGCCCAGTCCCGCCAGCACCGGGGCACCAGCGGGTCCTGCCGTTGCGGCCAAACCACCCGGGATCGCGTGCGCGCCCGCGATGATCGGGACAGTTGCCGGGGCGCCGTTGATGGCGTGCCCTAGCAAGACCGAGTTCGGGATGGTGTTCATGACCCACCACGCGGTCGCGTTCACCACCCCGTTGATGGTGTTCGCCACGATCGGCTGCCCCAGGATGGATGTCGCCTGCGCGGGGACCGCGGCGGCCGGGGAGGCCAGTGCGGCAACCGCATCGGGCAAGGTGGAGATCGCCTGCATCAGTTCCGCCTGCGCGGCGGCCTGGGTGACCGCGGCGGCCTGGCCGGCCAGCCCGGCGGGGTTGGCCGTGGGCGCCGGGGGCGTCAACGGGTTCAATGTCCCGGCGATCGCCGACGCGGCGGCGTAGCCATACATGGCGGCGGCGTCTTGAGCCCACATCTCGGCGTAGAGGGCCTCGGTCGCCATGATCGCCGGCGTGTTGATCCCCAGGAAGTTGGTGGCGACGAGCGCCGCCAGCTGGGCTCGGTTGGCCGCGATCGCCGCCGGGGGAACCGTTGCGGCGAAGGCTGTTTCGAATGCGGCCGCCGATGCTGTCGCTTGCGTGGCCGCGTGCTGGGCGTGCGCGGCGGTGATGTCGAGCCACGTCACGTAGGGCTGGACCGCGGCCATCATTGCTGCCGACGCCGGACCCAGCCACTGCTCGCCGGTGAGCTCGGTGACCACCGACTCGTATCCGGCCGCCGTCGAACTCAATTCGGCGGCCAGGCTGTTCCACGCCGCCGCGGCGGCCATCATCGGTGCCGTACCCGGGCCGGCATACATGCGCGCGGAGTTGACCTCTGGAGGTAACGCTCCGAAATCCATCTGAAATCCCTTCTCGTGTAAGCGTTTCCTAGACGCCCGTGGGCCGTGCCATCACGGTGGGTTTGGCGCCGTACCGCGGGGCGCCCAAGCCGGCGGCTTTCCCCGCGGTGGCCATCGCGGGCACCGCGGCCGGCACGGTCGTCGGCGACGGCGTGCCTTGCGGGGCGGGGGCGGTCCAGCCCGCGGTCGACACGGGACCCGCGCCCGGTGCCGGCGCCGCCCAGCTCGGAGGTGCGGACAAAGCGCCGACCGTGGCCGCCTGACCCGGGCCCGTCAGCACGGGAGCGGCCAGGGCGGCGGGAGCCGCCGTTACGGCGGTTTCGTCCAGGCCGGCGGGGGCCGCGGCAATGCTCGACATTTCGCCGGTCTCGTTGGTGGCGGGAAGAAGGCTGCCGCCACACATGCCGAGCAGGTCGGATGCGGCGGAGTCCCAGTTTCCGGTCCCGATGTTAATGATGTTGGCCAGGGCGCTACCCGGCGGCGGGTCGGCCGCCGCCGTGTTGGCGGCCGCGCTGAACAGACCCGAGACCTGTTGCGAGGCAGTCGCAATGGAGTTGGCGGACTCGGTGGCCCCGTACGAACCGGCGCTGGCGCCCAGGGTGTTCACAAACATCTCGTGAATCGCCGTCGCTTGGGCGTTGATCGACTGGTACAGGGTGCCGTAGGCGGTGAAAATCGTCGCCTGCAACGCCGATATCTCGTCGGCGGCGGCGGGAACGACTCCCGTCGTCGGCGCTGCCGCGGCCACGCTCTCGTCGGCCATTGCGGAGCCGAGCGTTTGCAGCTTGCCCGCCGCATACGTCAACGCTTCGGGTTGTGTGGTCAGGAAATACACGGACGCCTCCTTACGCGGATGTGGTTGTTTTTCAAGGGATCCGGAAGCAAGCGTTTTCGCTTGCGCGGGTGCGATGGGATTGGGCGCGTGGCGTTTCCGCCGTCGTTGCGCGAGGAACGACAGTGGGACGGATCCGTTGTCCTGAGCCGGTTGGGCATCATGTCGGGCGCTCTCAGTTTTCATGGTCCAACGGATTGCGACCGCGCTCAAGAGTTTCGGGCCTTGCGTACCGGCGGCGACTTCACCTAGGAAATAGGTATGGCCGGTGCGCCGCTGGATGCCCAAGAGCGCCTTGAACTATGCGATCTCTTCGGCGAGCTCGGCCCGTCGGCTCCCACGCTGCTCGATCGGTGGACGTGTCACGATCTGGCCGCCCACCTGGTGCTGCGTGAACACGATTTCGTCGCCGGCCCGTGCATGGTTCTGCCCGGTCCGTTTGCGGCGTTCGCCGAGCGGCGTCGCGCCGGGTTGGCCGGGCGAACGGACTTTGCGGGGCTGGTCGCGCGGGTCCGGTCGGGGCCGCCCGTCGGGTTCTTCCGGATCGGGTGGGTGCGCTCGATGGCGAACCTCAACGAGTTCTTCGTCCACCACGAGGACGTGCGCCGCGCCAATGGGCTCGGGGTTCGCAGCCTTGGGCCTGCGATGGATGCCGGGCTGTGGCGAAACGTGCGCCGCGGGGGTCGGTTTTTGAGCCGTCGGCTCCGGGGGTGCGGGCTCGAGGTGGAGTGGGCGGGTGGCGGCGAGCGGGTGACGGTTCGACCCGGTGCGCCATTGGCGCGGCTCAGCGGTGAGCCCGGAGAATTGCTGCTCTATTTGTTTGGGCGCCAGGACGCGGCGCAGGTCGAGGTGAGCGGTCCTTCGGAAGCCGTTGCGGCGGTGCGTGGCACGCACTTTGGCATGTGAGTCACATCAGCCACACGCGTCCCTGGAAAGGAGACGGCGCCCTTTGTGTCCACCTCACAGCGACTCCGGCGGTTGTCGCTGGGAGGCGGACACGTTCGCATATCCCTTATTTCTTGTGACCCGTGAGGTCCCGAGCAGGCCTGAATTCGGGTCGGTCGAGGACCCGTAGCCAGCTGCCGTCCGGCTGCCGGCGGGCCACCTGCGCGCGGGCACCGACGTCGTCCTTGGGCAACGTCGACGTCAGTGCAAGATCCCCACAGATCAGCGTCGGCAGCGTTTCCTCGGGTTCGATAGGTGCCGACCCGGTGCTGTTAGCGAGCACCTTCTGCCAAAGCGCGCGGATGGCGTCGCGACCGGTGGTCTCCTCGCCCGGCGGGTAGGCCATGACCGCGTCGTCTTCGTAGAGTGCCGCGATCCCTTCGGCGTCGCCGGCTTTGACGCGTTCGACGAACAGCCTGGTGAGATCCTCTGGGTGCTGTGCTTTCTCGCGTTGCATGATCCGCCTCCTTTGTCCCTATGCCTCCACCGTGCAACGCCCTCAGCTAGAAGTCCAACAACTAGTTTTGGTAAGTACTAGAATTATTGGTCATGGAGTTGCGGCAGCTGGAGTACTTCGTCGCGGTGGCCGAGGAGGCCAATTTCACCCGCGCCGCGCAGCGCGTTCTCATCAGCCAATCCGGCGTGAGCGCCCAGATCCGCCAACTCGAACGCGAGCTAGGGCAGGAACTGTTCGACCGGTCGACCCGACAGGCGCGCCTGACCCCGGCCGGTGAGGCCGCGCTCGCACCTGCCCGGGCCGCCCTGGCCGCCGCGGCCAATGTCCAGCACGCGGTGGACGAGGTCACCGGACTCATGCGGGGGCGGTTGGCCATCGGGATGGTGATCGGCTGCACGATCACCCCGCTATTCGTCGCAATGGAGAAGTTTCATCGCCGGCACCCCGGCATCGAAATGGCGGTGACCGAGGACGACTCCGAACGGATGGCCGACGCGGTGCGATCCGGGCGACTCGATGTCGCCCTGGTCGGCGCGACGGGCAAGCTCCCCGACGGGCTCGACGGGATGACCATCATCAGCGAAAACCTCTCCGCCCTCCTCCCGCATGGGCATGCACTGGCCCGTCGCGCAAAACTGCCGATCGGGCGGCTCGACGGCGAACCCATTGTGTGCATGCCGGTAGGCACCGGAATTCGTGCCACGCTCGACGTGGGTTGCGCGGCAGCGGGATTCGCTCCTCACATCGCGGTCGAGGCAAGCCATGCCGACGCGATAGCGGAGCTGACCCACCGGGGGCTTGGCGTGGGCGTGCTCAGCGCGTCGATGACGGCCCGCTATGCGAAGCGGCTGACCGCGGTGCCGTTAACTGGGATCCCCGTGCCTACCCTGCTCGCGGTGGTGTGGTCCCCCTCACCGAGCCCCGCCGCGCGGGCTTTCATCCCGCAGCTTCGCGCGGCGTTCGGCCGCTGATCCGGCCCCGCGGCGTTATCTGCGCGCTTGATTCGGGAATCCTGGTCCAATGTTCACACCGTTTCGTCGCCCGCGGGTCGGCACCCGGTTCGGGCCCTACGAGCTGCGATCGCTGATCGGCGCGGGCGGAATGGGCGAGGTGTACCGGGCCTACGACACGAATAAGGGCCGGATGGTCGCGCTCAAGCTGTTGCGTCCCGAGCTGGCGGCGGACCCGGGTTTCCAGCAGCGCTTCCGGCGCGAGTCCCGGCTGGCCGCCCGATTGCAGGAACCGCACGTCATCCCGGTGCACGACTTCGGCGAGATCGACGGGGTGCTCTTCATCGACATGCGCCTGGTCGACGGGCGCAGCCTGAAGGATCTGCTTCGAGAGCGGGGCGCGCTCGACCCCGGCCAGGCCGCGTCAATCACGGCGCAGGTGGCGTCGGCGCTGGACGCGGCCCACGCTCAAAGCCTGGTGCATCGCGACGTGAAGCCGGAGAACGTGCTGCTCACCCACGACAACTTCGCGTACCTGGTCGACTTCGGCCTCGCCCAGGCGCACGGCGATCCCAGCCTGACGGCGGGCGGACCGTTGATCGGGTCGTGCGCCTACATGGCGCCCGAACGATTCGCCGGCGGCCCGGTGGGACCGCAGGCCGACGTCTACTCGCTGGCGTGCGTCCTCTACGAGTGCCTCACCGGTCATGCGCCGTTCGAGGGCGCGGAGATCCCGCAGCTGATCACCGCGCACCTGCAGATGCCGCCGCCTCGGCCGAGCATCATGCGCCGGGGCATCGACAAGGCGCTCGACGACGTCATCGCCCGGGGGATGGCCAAGGAGCCCGCCGCGCGGTACGCCTCCGCGGGGGAGCTGGCCAGGGCGGCTTTCGGGCTGACGCCGGCGACCCCGCAGCCGGCCCCGCCACCGCCCGAGCTGCCGCCGAGCGCGCCGTCACGCACCCGAGCGTTCTCGACCGTGTTCCCGAACCCTGACGACACCGGTTACAGCCCGTACCCGCCGCCCGCGCCGAAGCTGCAGCGGCCGGGCATCCCCGCGCTCCGCCGGGCACCCGTTCTCGTGGCCGGGGCGGCGGTGGCCCTGCTGGTTGTGGCGGCGGTCATCGCGGCGACGCTGGTTATCTTCGGCGGTTCACGCGACAATGCATCGCCCCGAGCGCCGTCGGCGCCGCCCCCGACTCCGTCGACGACGAAGACGCCGTCGCTGTCACAGCCCGTGCAGGGCGCCGACGGCCTGGGCTTCGTGGGTGAGACGGCGCGGTGCGACCCGGGCAGTCCGCCGGCCTTGGTGGTGCGAACCGCCCAGTCGCTCGCGGTGGTGTGCCAAACCGCGCCCGGCAATTTCTACTACCGGGGCGAGCGTATCCGCGACGGCGCCCACATCGAACTGACCGACGCGGTACGGTCTTCCGACGGGTTCGACGTCACCAATCCAGAGAACGGTGTTCGTTATGAGGTGCGCCCGGAACGGCTTCGGATCATCAGTAATGGTCACGTCGACTCGTCGGAGCCGGTGCTGCAATACGCAAGCGCCACTTAGGGTTTCCCGAACAAAACGTCGGGATTGAGGATGCCCGCCGGGTCGAAGCTGTGCTTGATGCGGCGCATGAGGTCCACCTTGACTGGGTCTTCGAGCTGCAGGAAGTACGGGGTCTTGGCGCGGCCGAGGCCGTGTTCGCCCGAGATCGCGCCGCCTAATTCCATTGCCAGCTCCAGGATGTCGGTCATCAGCTGCTTCTTTTTCACCGGGTCCTTGCAGATGATGGCCAGGTGCACGTTGCCGTCGCCGGCGTGCCCGCAGCCGGCCGCCGCGCCGCCGGCCGTCGCCGCCAGTTCGCGCGCGGCGGCGAGGAACTTCGGCATCGCCGAGCGCGGCACCACGGTGTCGATGATGTCGTCGGCGCCGATCGCCTTGGCCGTCCAGAACGCCTTCTCGCGCGCCTCGATCAGCTTGCGTGCCGAAACCCCTTCCAGCACATAGGCGTCGACGGCGCCCAGCTCGACCACCAGCTCGCCAGCCCGCTCGACGTCCTCGCCGAGCCTTCCCGCGGTGCGGTTCTCAAGGGCCACAACGAGATACGCCTGGCAGCTGTCGCGCACGTTATCCGGGACGCCGAGCTCCAGGTTCTGGGTGTGGACGAGCGCGGCCATCGTCATGTTGTCGATGTATTCGAGGATGTAGGGCGCCAGGCCGCTGGCGAGCACCTGGGGAACCGCCTCCATGACCTGGTCGAAGTCGACGAACGGGGCGAGCACGGTGGCGGCGTGGTCGAGGCGCGGGTGCAGCTTGACGATCACCTCGGTGGCCAGCGCCAGGGTGCCCTCCGAGCCGACGATGAGCTGGGTCAGGTCGTAACCGGTGGAGACCTTGGCGATCTTGCCGCCGGTGCGGATGATCTCCCCGGTCGGTAGCACCGCCTGCAGCCCGAGCACGTTGTGGCGGGCGATGCCGTACTTGACCGCGCGCATCCCGCCGGCGTTGGTGCCGACGTTGCCGCCGACGCTGGAGGACAGCTCGCCCGGCTGCACCATGTAGCTCAGCCCGGAGTCGGCGGTCGCGGCGTCCAGTTCGGTCAGCGTGACGCCGGGTTGGACGACGGCGACCTGGTTGGTGGTGTCGACCTCGAGGATCGCGTTCATCCGCTCGAACGAGATCAGCAGGCCGTCCTCGCGCGGGATCGCCGCGCCGGACAGCCCGCTGCCGGAGCCGCGGGCGGTCACCGGAATCTGGTGTGCCGTCGCGGTTTTCAGCAGCGAGGCGACCTCTTCCGCGGTGGCCGGTTTGGCGACGTATGCCGGCTTTTGCGGCGCCGACGTCAACACCTCGTCGTGCCAGTAGTCCTCGGGGATCGCGTCGCCGGTCAGCAGGTTGTGCTCGCCGACGGTTTCGGAAAACCGCGCCGTCATATCGCTCATCGCTGGCCTCACCTTCCAAGGTGTCGGACAGCGATTCACTCTAATAGGCGGTTACCGGGTGTCGGCGGACCAGAGGTGACCGCAGGTCGGGCACTGCAGGTGCACGACCCAGGCGCGGTTGCTCAGCAGGTACTGCCAGTGGCTCGTGCAGTTGCGGGGGCCGCGGCAGTCGTCGCAGTGCCTGCCGTGATCGCATTGCGGGCAGGGGAGCCAGGCGCGTCGGCCGCGGTCGGCGTGGGGATCAATCGGTAACACGGTTCGCTGCCCGATCCGGGAGAACTCCCGCGTTGACCAGCTCGTCGTAGATCCGCTGCTGGTCGTCGTCCAGCCCGCTGTAGAGCAGGTCCCAGGCGCGCTCTTCCTCCGCGAGCACCTCAAGGGGATCCCAGTCGCCTCCGATCGCCTCGAGAACCGCGGCGCGTCGACGCGCTTCGTCGAGCGTCAGGTCGTATGCGAAATCGCCTGGATTTTTGGACATGGATCTCCCACGGATTGAAATTGTGATTCCGGCGCTGGCGCCGGTGCACCGGCTGATCACGGCCGAGAGGTTTCGCAGAGGCTAACCGAGCGTGGCCTATCCGGAAACTTGAACGCGCGCCAGGTCACACCCCCCCAATGTCCGGGATCCCGAGCCCCGCACTACCGGTATTTCTTCCGCCCGACCGCCTGTCGGCGGTCGTGGCCTGAGCCTGACGCCGGCTAGCTGCATGAATGGACTGAGACCGGACATTCGCCTCGACGGCCAACGGCGCGGCTACGCAGCCCGGGCTAGGCGGTGAGTGGGCGTCGCCGCTGGACCACCCCGGATTTCGCTGTGCACAACATCACACTCGAGGAGCCGATTCGAGTCGCCTGCCACAAGAGGTCAACGAGATGCCTTCGACCGTCCTGATCCCAAGCTCCAAAGGGCCAGCGAGCGTGATTCTCGGCGGTGCCAAACAGTTCATTAAGGAAGATCACGTGCGGCGGGTAGCGCTGACAGCTCACCTCGTAGGAGTGTGCACGACGACGGATAAAACGCGCGCGATTTCGGTTGTGCGATTGCGGTATTGGTGCGGCGTCGCGGGGTCGAAGGCCAGCGAGTCGCCCTCATGCAGTTGCAGGGTGTCGAATCCGATGACGGCTTCGAGCTCTCCCTGCAGAACGTAGAGGTATTCGCGGCCGTCGTGACGTACGGCCTGACCACCGTCGCTGGATTGGCCACCGGGGGTGTAGATCACCTCGAGAAAGTCGACCCGGTCGTCGTGCGTCGGTGTGAGTCGCTCCCAGCGGACCCCGGTCGAGAGTTCGATGACGCTGCGATCGCCGGCACGTTGCACGATCCCCGCTCCGTTGGCGCCGCTGGCGCGACCCCATTGGTGGAACGCAGAGGGTGGCGCCGCGTGTGCATCGCCTGGCGCCGACGATGCGTGCGGGGAATTTAGTGGGTCGCCGGCGCCGAACAGGAAGTCCAGCGAGATGCCAAGCTCATTGGCCAGTGCGTAGACGACGCTGGCGGACGGTGTTGTCACTCCGCGTTCCACCTGCGAGATCAGGCTCGCCGAGCAGCCGGCCCGGCGCGCTAGTTCCCGCACTGAGATGCCCCGGGTACTCCGGAGCTGTCGAAGGCGCGGGCCGAGGCCTGTCGCGCCCTCGGCCGTGTGGGGCGTTGATCCGTTTTCTTTCACCATTGCCTGACCGTCCGCTATGTTGTACACCCGTTTCCGGGTCAGGGTACACAACAGCGGCCATAGTCCGCGCGAGAGACGCCGTCAGCCGACGGAGAGTCGCAATTGGCACGGCTTCACCTACCGAACCGAGTGTGCATTATCCTGCACACTCGCGTACTGTGAAGCAGACGAGCGCGATCGCAACTGACGAGGAGTTGAGGCAAGGATGGATCCTGACATTCGGATAGGTTGGCTGGGCACCGGCCGATTGGGGAGTGCTCTGGCGGCCCGCATGATCTCGAATGGCGTCGCGGTGACCGTCTGGAATCGGACGGCATCGAAAACCGCGCCGCTGGTGAACTTGGGCGCCTCCCGCGCGGACACTCTGGGCGCGTTGGGCCGCTGCGACATCGTGTTCGTCACCGTGATGTCTTCACCAGATCTTCTGGCCGTCATGCTCGGCGCCGATGGGTTGTTGAGCAGCCAGCCCGCGCCGCGCATCATCGTGAATTGTTCAACGGTGTCCGCCGAGGCCGCCGCCGAGGTCAGAACCGAGGCCGCGCGCCACAACGTTGGGTTTCTGTCGGCACCCGTCAGCGGCAACCCGGACGCGATTGCCGACGGATCCGGGTCCATTGTCGCTTCGGGCCCAGCGGAGGTCTTCGATGCCGCGCGGCCCTATCTGGAGGCGATCGCATCCGGGGTGACGTACGCCGGTACGGGCGAGGAGGCGCTACTGGTCAAGCTGGCCCATAACGTGTTGGTGGGCATTATCACCGAAGCGTTGGCCGAGGCGACGACTCTGACGGAGAAGGGGGGCGTGGCACCCTCGGTGTTTCTCGATTTCATCGACGGCTCAGTGCTGGGCTCGAAGTTGGTTGCGGCCAAGGGCAAAGCGATCCGCGCCCGCGACTACGAACCCACCTTCACCACCGCGGGCATGCGCAAAGACTTCGATCTCGGTCTGGCGGCGGCACGGGCGCTGGAGGTTCCGATGCCGATTGCCGCGAGCACCCACCAACTGCTCCAGACCGCAATCGGCCACGGATACGGCGAGTCTGACTATGTCGCGCTGTACGCGATGGCGGCCCACGGCGCCGGGCTTGCCACCGGCTCGTAACCCGAAGGGAGAACTGGTCATGAACGAAGAAACAGTCAATTCGCCCGGTGGAGTTGCCATTGCGGGGGCGCACGCATTGGTGACCGGGGCGAACCGCGGTCTCGGAAACGCGTTTGTGCAAGAGCTGCTCGACCAGGGGGCGGCCCGCGTTTACGCGGCGGCACGAAATCCTGACGCGGTCGGCTTCGACGATGCCCGGGTCTTTCCGATCAGCCTGGACATCACTAACTCGGATCACATCCGACGCGCGGCATCTGAGTGCGCAGACGTCACAGTGCTGATCAACAACGCCGGCGCGATGCTGCGAAGTCCCCTGTTAGGCTCGCCGGACCTCAGCGCGGCGCGCAGCGAGATGGAAACCAACTACTTTGGCACACTGGCGATGTGCCGCGCATTCGCGCCCGTGCTTGCCCGTCAAGGCGGCGGCGCGCTGGTCAACGTGCTGTCGATCGCCAGTTGGTTCGCCAATCCGTTCAACGGTTCTTATGGGGCGTCGAAATCTGCCGAGTGGGCCCTGACCAACGCGATTCGCGTCGAGCTGCGCGCGCAGGGAACCCTCGTCGTCGGCGTGCACGCGGGGTGGATCGACACCGACATGGCGGACACCGTGGCAGACGCGAAGATTTCGCCCGGCGACGTCGCTGCCCAGACGCTGGCTGCGATTCAGCACGGTGACGAGGAGGTGCTGACCGACGACAGGACCCGCCACGTCAAGGCCTCGCTGCCCCACGACCTCGCTTCGCTGTACCCCGAGGTCCAAAAACGCTGGGACGCCGGCGATGTGCCCTGGTGACTACTGACGCGAAAGGGATCACTGATGTCGCTCGAACCAGTGGCCGGCCTTGCCATCAATCACGTGGGCGTGACCGTCCCCGACATCAACGCGGCGATTGACTGGTATGGGGCGGTCTTCGGCTTCCGCTGCATCATGGGCCCGCGGCAGCTTGATTCCGGCGGACACCCAGAGGCCGCCGGCGTGTTCGGCAATCGGTTTCGCCGAGCGTGGCAGGCGCACCTGCTGAGCGCGAATTCGGTTGGTATCGAGCTCTTCCAGTTCGTTGACCCGCCCACGCGCGGACCGCGGTCGCCGGAGGAGCCGGTGCCCTGGCTCGATCGCGGCCTGTGGCATTTATGCATCACCCACCCGGATGTCGCGGGCATGGTCGACCGCATCGTCGATCAGGGCGGCACGTTGCTGTCGGCGCCGTACCATTTCGTGCCCGGTCGGCCCTGGATGCTGGCATACACCACCGACCCGTGGGGCACCGTGCTCGAGGTGATGAGCCACAGCTACGCCGAGGCGTTCAGCAATTGGCCTCAGCCGGGGCAGTTGTCGCCACCTACGTTCATGTGACCGCCGTGCCCAGCACTGATCGATTACGGCTGGTCTAGCAACCGGATGGGGTGCAGGCCGTCGACCGCGCCGACGAACGGCGGGTGGATGCTGTAGCCGATCATGCGTTGCAGGTCTGGCGAGAGCGTTCGCGCCATGTCGCGCGGTATCGACAGGGTGAACGCCTCCATCGGCCGCAGCCACGGTTGGCAGTATTGGGCCGTGATCGCCAGGCGCGCGCGGTCGGTCGTGTTGGCGCCGCCGCCGTGCCACAGAGTGCCCACGAAAAAGACGCAGGAGCCGGCGGGCATGACGACGGGCAGCGTCGGATCGTCCGGCCCGGGCGGGCGCCGGCCCCAGCGATGGCTGCCGGGCAGCAGCACCGTGGCACCGTTGTCGGCGGTGAAGTCGTCGATCGCCCAGATCGTCGCGGCGGCCAACGGATCCCGCGGCCGAGGGATCGGGTAGAACCCGTCGTCGTGATGAGGCAGCTGCGGCGACTCACCCGGCTGAATGTTGATGGCCTGCAACGCCGAAAGCAGATAGTTGGGCATCAGCAGTCGATCGAGGACCGCCAGCACGCGCGGATGGTCGGCGAGCCGGTCGCACACGCGGGTCCTGCTCAGCACGCTGTAGATGCGTTGGGTAAGCCGGCCTTCGAAGGAGTTGCGTCCGGTGTGCGCGAGCCAGGGGCCGACTTCGTCGCGGATGCGCCGGCATTCGTCGGCGCCGAGCAGGTTCTCCCAGATGACGTAGCCGTCGCGGTCGAGGGCGGCCATGTCGGCGTCGACGATCGCGGGGTCGACGGACGCGCCACCGCTCGGCGTCCACTTGTGCCGGCCCGCCAGATCGCTCTTGAGGTCGTCCAGTGTCGTGACCGGCTCGTCGTCGATGGTCATACCCCCGACCCTGAACCCAACTTGACCACTGGTCAAGTAATCGACGGCGGGCGTTCGTGTCGAAGTAACGGCTGGTTACTCCTTGGTGCGGGATGCTGGGCGGGTACCGAAAGGGGAGGACGGCCGTGAGCATCGCGACCGAGCAACTCAAGGCCGAGGCGATCCACCTATCGTTTTCGGGCCGGTTCGGGTTCGGGATCGACCAGTGGGCGTATTTGCCGTTCGAGGTGCCGTTGGGGGTCCAGCGGATTCGGGTGAGCACGTCGCATGACCGCTTCGCGGTCGGTGGGCCGGTCCGAAATGTGTTGGATCTGGGCATGTTTGGGCCGGAGGGCCACGAGCTGGGCAATGCGGCCGGATTCCGGGGATGGTCCGGAGGGGCGCGCGACGGCTTCGTGATCTCCGCCAGCCACGCCACCCCGGGCTACCTGGCGGGCCGCATCGAGCCGGGCCTGTGGGCGGTCGCGCTCGGTCCGGTCGTGCTGAGCCCGTGGGGGATGGCCTGGGAGGCGCGCGTCACGCTGGAACGCGGGCAGTCCGGCCCGGAAGGCGGCCCGTTGATCGCGTATCCGGCCCCGGCCGTCGGGCGTGCGGGCTGGTACCGCGGGGACCTGCATTTGCACACCGTGCATTCCGACGGCCAGCGCCATCCGGACGAGCTGGTGGCGGCCGCGCACGAAAGCGGGCTGGACTTCATCGTCTCCACCGACCACAACACGAACTCGGCCAACCGGGTGTGGCCGGCGTGCCGAACGAGCGGGTTGTTGGTGATTCCGGGCGAGGAGGTCACCACCCGGCACGGGCACTGGCTTGCCGTCGGACTGCCGCCGGGTGGCTGGGTCGACTGGCGATACGCGCCGCGCGACGGGGTGTTCCCGCGCTTTGCTTCCGAAGTCCGCTCGACCGACGGGCTCGTGATCGCGGCGCATCCCGCCGCGCCGGTGCCGGGGTCGTTGTGGGAGTTCGGTTTTGACCACGTCGACGGGCTCGAGGTGTGGAACGGCCGGTGGAACCTCGACGACGAAGTGTCGCTGCGGATTTGGCAGCGGCTGCTGTGCGAGGGCCGGCGCCTCGTCGGGGTCGGCGGCAGCGACTCGCACGCCCATCAGCAGCCGGTCGGTTCGCCGCAGACCGTCGTGCACGCGCGGGAGCTGTCGACGCCCGCGCTTTTGGATGGGTTGCGTCGCGGACGGTCGTACATCGCCCGATCACGCGCTGTCACAGTGGAACTCACGGCGTCGTGCTCGAGCCGGGGCGCCGGTCTTGGCGAAACGTTGCGGGTGCCGCCTGGGGCGCCGGTCACCGTCACCGCCATGGTCACCGGGGCGGCCGGGACCACCGCCAGCTTGATCACCGCGCAGGGGTGCGTCGGCCGATCCGCGGTGCCGGGGCCGGCGCGGACCATGCTGCGCTGGGAACTCGACGCCGCGTCGGCGCGCTTCGCGCGGCTGGAGATCCGGGAGGCGCAGAGGCGTCCGCTCGGCGCGATGGTCGCGCTGACGAATCCGGTGTGGCTGGCTACGAACTCGCGCTGAGGTAGTTCATGGCGCGCCGCAGGGTGGCGTCGACGCGATGCCCGTGGCGGTGCGCGACGCAGGCGTCGACGAGCATCCAGAGCGCGTCGTACAGCGGAAGGCGCCATTCTTCGGTGGTGGCGCCGTAGCTTTCGAGCAGGAGTTCCAGCGACGGCTCGGGGGAGCGGTGCGCGAACCGGGCGATGTCGAACCACGGATCGCCGACTAGTGCGTCACCCCAATCGATCACGCCGGCGAGCCGCCCGTCGTCGACCAAGATGTGCGCGGCTTTCAGGTCGCCGTGGCACAGCACGCCGTTCTCGATGGCGCCCAGCGTGGTGGCGTGCTCGTCGATCGCGGATTCGGCCGCGTCGGCCGCGTCCGGGGCCAATTTCCTTGTGTCGTCGCAGATGGCGCTTAGGAAGCTGAGCCACGACGGGTGCTTCGATTCTTCTGCCAGCCAGCCGAATCCGGGCATGGTCACGCGGTGCAATCGGCGCAGGTTGGTGGCGACTTCGCCGAACGCGGCGTCGTCGGCGGTGATCGGTCGGCCTTTGACGCGGCTCATGATCACCGCGCTCATCCCGGTCTCGAGGCGGCCGAACCGGATGATCGCCGGGGCGGCGCAACCCGCGGCCGCGGCCCGCGCGCAGGCCCACGCCTCGACGCGCAAGGCCGCGTCGTTCGTCGACGCCTTCACGATGAGGCGCTCGCCGACCTCGTAGACGGCGTTGCCCGGGAAGGCATCGAGCTCGACGACGCGGCCAGGCGCACAGCCCAGCTCGCTGGTCACAAAATCCGCGATGCCTTGCACTCGGTCATCATGACCGTCGGGCGCAAGTCATTTACCAGGGTCGTGACGTGCCCGTGCTCTCTCCCGGGGTGAAGGTGACCGGCAGCTTGCCCAGCCCGGTCATGCTCGGGTTGCCGAGGTATTGGTGGACGTTTGCGACGTCGACTTGGTAGTCGGGGATGCGGTCGAGGACCGCCTGGACCATCACCTCGGACATCAGGCGTGCCAGGTGCGAGCCGATGCAGCGGTGCGGCCCGAGCCCAAAGGCGAGGTGGCGGTTGGGTGTTCGGTCGAGGATGATCTCGTCGGGCCTTTGGAATTCTTGCTCGTCGTGGTTGGCGGAGAGCCAGCTGATGACGACGCGGTCGTTCTTGCGGAGGTGTTGGCCGTTGAGCTCGACGTCTCTGGTGACGGTGCGGCTCAGGGTTTGGTTGACCGAGAAGTAGCGCAGGAATTCGTCTGTGGCGGTGCGGTGGAGCTCGGGGTGGTCGATGAGTTGTTGGCGGAGCTCCGGGTGGGTTCCCAGGTGCAGCAGGGTCAGCGCGGTCTGTGAGGTGGTGGTGTCGACGCCGCCGGCGATGAGGTTCCAGAGGATGTTGAGCAGCTGTTCGTCGGTGAGGCGCTGGCCGTCGAATTCGAACTGGATGAGGAAGCTGGTCAGGTCGTCGTCGGGTTTGGTTCTTCTGGTGGCGGCGTAGTCGAGGACTTCTTGCATCATCGCGGGGACTTGGGAGATGGCGTCGAGGTACTCGGGGCTGTCCTGGGGGATGGCCATGACGGAGTGGAAGAGGTTGGCGTAGAGGTGCCAGTTGTCGTAGGGCAGGCCCATCAGCTTCATGGTGAGGATGGCCGGGACGGGGCTGGCGTAGTCGAGGACCAGGTCCATCTGTCCGCCGCCGATTTTTTGGTCGAGGAACCAGTGCGCCGATTGCTCCATGAACGGCTTGAGTTTCTGGACGGCGCCCGGCGAGAGGAACGGGGCCAGCGCGTGGCGTAGGGCGAGGTGGTAGGGGCCGTCGATCTCGCCGATGCCCAGGGCCGGCTGGCCTTCGGGCCGCGGGACGCCCATCTCGCCTAGGTAGTCGATGCCGTCTGCGGCGTTGGGCTCGTATTTGTGGGCGAAGGTGTCGCCGTCTCGTGCCGCTTGGCTGACCGCGGCGTAGCTGCTGAGGAACCAGAATCCGTCGTAGTTGCTGTTCCAGGCCACGGGGCACTTACGTCGCAGGTCGGCGTTGATGGCCAGTTCGTTGAGGTTGTATTCGTCGGAGTGGTGGTCGAAGTCGACGACGGCGTCGGCCCTGACGCCGGGACGGGTTGTCATCTGGAAGTCCTCCACCGCGACGAGAGCTCGGCTATTTACACTATCTTTGCATTATTACGCCCGTGGGTTCTGCCGAGAAAGGCCGCGATGAGTAGTCACCGGACGACCTTCAACCATGTCGGATTGTGTGTCTCCGATCGCGAGCGGTCGCGGCGGTTCTACGAAAATGTGCTCGGGTTTCAGTTCTGGTGGGAGCTTGATCCGCCCGACGGCCCCACCGCCAAGCTGGTGCAGCTTCCCGAGCCCCTCGGGGTGCATGCGACCTACTTGGTGCGGGATGGCTTTGTGCTCGAGCTGATGGATTACTCGAAGCGTCAGGTCCACACGGGGTCCGAACGCGTCATGGATCAGATTGGGTTGACACACATCTCGTTTTCAGTGTCCGATCTTGCCGGCGCGTTGGGGAAGGTCGAGGAGTTTGGGGGAGCCTTGGTCGACGGGACGGTGACGGACGCGATGGCGATGATTCGGGATCCGGACGGGCAGTTGCTAGAACTGCTTTCGGATGGGTGGCTGTCGGCACTGCCGGCTTGGCCATAGGATGGCACTTCGTCCAGTACCGTACGAGTTACCAGTGAATTATCTGAGCGGTCGCGGAGGTATTCCTTTACGAATGGCAAATTACCGTGTTGCCGGGATATGTGATCGTGCACCGAGAGACCCGCTCCTACCTACCTGCGCGTCAAGTCATTGCCGGGAGGGCACCGAGCATTGACTGAGCAGCAGACAGCGGTCGGCGAGGAGATAAAGAGCGTAGCCGATCTGCTAGAAAGACTAACCGGAACTCGCGCGACAGGTGGTATTCGGTGGTACCGAGGACAACGCGATTTCGGCTGGAACCTGACCCCGCGCGTTGCGCGGAACCCGGGCTTCATTCGTCATGAACTCGATATGTTGAAGCAGTTCAAGCAAAATGGATCCTATCGATTAGTGGCCCGGCCGCAATCGGTCTGGGAATGGATAACAATCGCTCAGCATTACGGACTGCCCACTCGTCTGCTGGATTGGAGCGAGAATCCACTTGTAGCGCTTTATTTTGCTGCTGAAAACCCAATTGATTCGCCATCAGACGGAGCGCTCTTCGAACTTGATCCGGCGAATTTGAATGCAGCTGCCTTTGATGAAGCGCCCGATGTTGTGATGCTGGACGAAGACGATTTTTTGCTTGAGTATCTGCCGAATGCTCCGAAGGGCCCCAAGCGCGGACCTCTCGCGGTCGTAGCTGGAAGAACGTTCGACCGCATCATCGCCCAGTCTGGGACATTCACCCTCGGGCATTCGGTGAAATCCGACGTCGAGAAAGTAAATGATGGCGGATGCGTCAGCCGCATTCGCGTGCCGGTGGCGTCCAAGCCAAGAATCCTCGCAGAGCTCTCGGATATGAATATTAATGCCAGTACAGTATATCCGGATTTGACCAGTCTGGCCGACCATTTGAAAGATATATATCAACAATGACTGAATTTAGTGTGTCTCCTCTGCGAACGAACAGTATCGCATACTTGTATCGCCTTAAGGGCGCTATACAGATCGATCCCATCTATCAGCGTCAAGGTGAGGTATGGTCTAAGTCGAAGCAGCGGCTGTTAATCGATAGCATTATCAACAGATTCGATATACCTAAGATTTATTTTCACGAGCATAACCGACCGATTGACATCGATGGGCAGCGGTATAAATATTCAATAATTGATGGACGCCAGCGCCTCGAGGCGGTATGGGATTTTATGGAAGGCAAGTTCGCACTTGCGGATGATTTCGTTCTGCTTGAGGACAATAACAGCGATGCAGCTGGATTAACTTACTCGGAACTCGAGCAAGATTTTCCCGAGTTGGCGGCGGTATTTGAAGCGTCACCGCTGGACATTATGTTGATTCGTTCAGACGATATCGAGTTGATTGAAGAAATGTTCAGCCGCTTGAATGAGGCGGTGCCATTAAATGCGGCCGAGAAGAGAAATGGAAAGGGCGGTTACTTGCGCCCGGTCGTCCGTCACCTTGTGGGTACCGACTTCTTTGAGCGTAAGCTGCCATTTCGCAACAATCGTTATCGGCACTATGACTTGGCTACCAAATTTCTGTATTGGATCGACCGAGATGATGCTGCCGACGTTAAGAAGCAGAACCTAGATGACTTTTGGGATGCAGTAAAGGCTGATCCCGGCGGCGAGGAGTGGGCGCGGTCGCTTTATGACGAAGCGCTAGAAGTCGTGACCGCGCTAACTCCAACGTTCGAAGATGGGGATAAGCTTCTTGCAAGTGTCGGTATGGTATCAGTCTACTTCTTGCTTGGAATGAAGCGCTTCGAATCAGGTGATAATTTCCCGCATAGAAACGAACTGGAGTCGTTCGAGCGAGCTCGAAATATCAAAAGATTCAACGACGAGAGCGAATTGACAGCCGGTCAACGCCGCCTCCTCGAATTCGATCGGCGTGCGCAGAGCCCGAATGACGAGGCCGCACTCAGATATCGCGTATCAGTGCTTGAAGACTTCCTGCGTGACCCATCAGTATTTGCGTGAGAGACAGTATTCGGCGCCCGAAGCAATCGCTATCGTCCGCCGGCCAGCGGCTGCGGAGTGCGGCAAGCATTGGCGACCCGGCTCGCTGGCAGAAGAACAACCACTAGAAGTCCTCGCGTCCGGTGACCGCATCGCTACTCCCGGTTCTAGCAGCTGTTTCAAATGACCTTCATCCGTTGATTCCCGTCGCTTGACCAGCTAGGCGGGCCCTGTTGACGTCGACCACGCGATAGGCGGTAACGAAGTCGGACGGCCCTTCGAGCGCGAAGGCTCTTGCCCTCAGGCTGATCACATCGACCCGCTGCGCTCTCGCCGTTCTCAGATGCTACGGCCATAAGGCGCCCAGTTGTGGTCGGGAGACGTTTGGCGGGCAAAATAAGCCCTACCTCTTCCGTAGCCCCAGCTTGCCGGGTCATCAGCGGTGTACTGTGCGTCACTGCGTGCCGACACTTATTCGAATCGCACCATGGCGGGCGCTCTACGCAACGCAATGCGACCGTCGCCTGATACGGCACGTCGAGCCATCTGCAAGCTCTCGCGTCTTCTACGATCGTGAAGTGACGTCGCTTCGCGCCCAGGTGGATCGTGTGCTTGAAAAAATGGGCGATGTCATTGGTGGGGCGACACAACTCAGAGGCAGACGCCTTGACGCAGAACAACGCGCCGTTTTGATAACGAAAACCATCGAACTGCGACGCGTGCTGGACGCGACCGCCTATCCATACCCGCTTCCCCGCGCCGTCTTTGACCCAGCCGACACTCGGCTGTTCGGCCAGTTCGCCTCGATCGCCCTTATTGCGCAAGAGCGCATTAACTTGACCGACGTGACGCCCATTTACGGCTCGGGCGTGTATGCGGTTTACTACACGGGCGACTTCACCGATTACGCGGCAATCGCTAATACCGAAACCCCGATCTACGTGGGCAAGGCACAGCCGCCTCCCAATTCAGTACGTGTTCAGGAACAGGGCACTCCCTTAACCTCACGGCTGCTGGAGCATCGCAGATCGATTGAGTACGCGGAAAACTTGCAAGTCACCGATTTCTCATGTCGGTTACTGGTAATTGCAACAGGCTGGGAAACGCCAGCCGAAGTCGAGCTAATCCGCTACTTCCAGCCCCTATGGAACGAAGGCGCTGGACCAGTGCATGGCCTTGGCAAGCATGGTGACAGTGCTACTACACGGGCAAACCGTCGTTCACCATGGGACACACTTCATCCTGGTCGGCCCTGGGCCAGACGCACCTCTGAGGACCAACTACCCGTCTCCGAGATCAAGGTGAGGATCACGAGCCACCTAAATGCTTACCCACCGGTCGCCAATCCTGAGTTGGCGATCGAACACTACGTTGCGACAATCGCCAGACCGTATCAGTAATGCTGCGGAAGCCCACAAGAGCTCACGAAATCGACCTCGAATCCTGCGGCTTAAGGTCCGACTCGCTTTTCTATGGCAGCTAACGGGTTTCGCCTTCCATTCGAGGACTTGGTGACTCCATCTAATGGGACTTTGTTATCGACATGCCTGCGGCTTGCGTGGCAATCCAGCAGCCACAGGGTCACATCGCGGCTCGGCGCCGAGGCGGTTACGTGCAGGGCTATCTAACCCGTGCACGGAGCTCGCAGTATATCCGTTCGGCGGCGTCGGGCATGTCCTCGTGCTCCCATACACGAATAACTCGCCAGCCGCTGGCTGAGAGCAACTGATCGGTTTCCCGGTCACGCGCCGTATTCTCAAGTAGCTTCGCGTCCCAGAACTCGGCATTTTTTCGAGCGGGCCGGTAATGCTGCGGACAACCGTGCCAGAAGCATCCATCCACGAACACAACTACCTTCGCCCGCGGGAAGACCAAATCTGCGCGCCGTCGAATTCCCGGGAGCGGAGCCCGATCGACCCGATACCGCAAGCCCATGCCATGCAATAGCGACCGGAGCCGCCGCTCGGGCTTGGTATCGCGACGCGGATTCGCACGCATTACCGATCGCACGGCCGGTGTGGTTGCCCAAGAGTTCGCTGTCTCGGACTGCTTTTCGTTTCTCGGTATCAGTTCGCGCTCGCGAACTTGGCGCCATGCGTCGGCCAAGAGCTCGGCTCGGTTCGTTCCGGTAACTTCTCCGATGTAGCGCTCGATCGTCCGGGAGCCGTGGCCCCACCGCAGGTAGGCGTAAATTCGCCGACCTGGGCGAGGCATCCGCAGCGCCACGGAAGCGGTCGCTGCCTCAGGCCCCGATGTGGGAATCCGCCTTACCTCGGCCGATCCGGCAGCCGCGTCTTGTTCGGCCGCGCGCTCGGATCGGGTCATTCCCGTTGGAGCCCTCCAAGATACATTGGGAGCAATGTCCCGCTTCCAGCCGGATGCCACTATCTAACCTTGGTCGTCGAGCGCAACGCTTTTGCAACGGCATTGGCCATTGCAACGCCGAGCTCGACGGGGACTGCATTTCCAAGTTGGCGCATCTGTTCGCCACGTGGCCCCGCAAGCCACCAGCTGTCAGGAAACGTCATGATCCTTGCCACTTCGCGGACGGTCAGATAACGGATGGTCCCGTCGTCCTTTCGCAGGACGCTCTCACCGCCTGGCACACCGTGAACACCAGCCTTGACCGTTTTCGCTGGCCGGTCGAGCTCGTTCGGCGTGTGGCCGGCATAAATTCGCGCACCTGGCCACCCCACATGATGGAGCCAGTCAGGGTGTTCAACCTTATATCCGATCGGTTCCGGCAATTCACCAATAGCGTCGCGCAGTGTCCTCCATCGGATGAGCCCATCGTGCGGCGGAGGCACCGAGCGCGTCGGTTCGACGCCAAGCTCGCGCGGTCGGATGTCGTGCTCGTCCCAGTACTCGCCACTAATTTGTCCGTGTAACAGGGCCGACTCGGAGTGGGTTGGCTTCGGAAACTTCCAATCACCGAGGCCTAGGTCGCGGCGCAACGCGACGACGAAGACGCGCCAGCGTTGTTGTGGTATGCCGTAATCTGCCGCATTGACGAGTTGGAAGTGAACGTCATATCGCTCAGTAGGGTCGACACCGTCTGTCTTGAGCGCCTTGACCAGACGTTTATCGTGGTCGAACCATTCTTCACCTTCGATCCGCCGCTCGAATGGCGCGGCAAGCTCGCGCAATATGTAGTCGTAGTAAGGCCGAAATGACGGGCGCAGCAAGCCTTTGACATTCTCGGCGACGATTGCACGGGGTCGCACTTCTCGGACACAGCGGAACAATTCGGGCCACATATTGCGGGTGTCACCGAACCCCCGATGAACACCGCCTAGGCTCCACGGTTGGCAGGGGACCCCGCCGGCCACCACGTCGGCTTTACCCTCCCAAGGAGTGAAATCGACCTTACGTATATCTCCTGCGATGAGCGGCCACAGGTCACTGCCGTCCTGAAGTGGGAGCGTCCCGACGTCGACATCGTCAGCCACGTTTGCGCGAAGTGTTGCACACGCGCGGCGATCAATCTCGACGGCAAGTTGATGGCGGAAGCCCGCCTTATCCATCGCCAACGCGAGTCCGCCTGTGCCGGTGAACAGCTCGATGCTCGTGCCGACATGCAAAACTTTGCCTCTACCAGCACTTTTCCGACCATCCGGAGTCATGGCGCAAACGCTACCGCGGACGGGTGACAAGCTACTGGAACGGCGCGCGGATTGCGGCATTCGCTTAGGACTCGGATTCGGGTGCTAAGTCGGAGTCGGACAGCTCTTCTAACTCTTCGGTGATCATGGCTTGCTCGACTTCCACGTCCATTGGAGGCACAGCGTCGAGATTGGGCAGCGTCAAACCTGAAAGATGGTCGTGCACAAGCGCTGCGAGTTCTTCTGCCGACTTGTCGGGCGGCGCTAGTCTCGCCGCCCATGGGCGACCTGGGTGCAGTTCGTCCCAATACGAGCGGGCCTGGTCTCTTCTCCCGCTACCCGGTGGGTGGTTACCGAAGCCATCTAGGAGCACATTCCAAACGGGTCGGTAATGACCGATTAGCAGCATCTCGCCGAGCGGCACCCATATGTCCTCGGCAACTAGGTACCGACACGTGAAGTCGGCCAAATCCAGATTTTGCGTGCCGCTTCTGATGGCAAAGTCTGTTACTTGCCTAATCGAGTTCTTGTGCTCACGCAGCCGCTCATAGAGCTTGGGCTCGGTAGTTGTCGCCTCCAAACCAACGCCGTGTCGCGCGCCCGGGGGCCTCGCCCTACCGACATAAATAGGAACGCTGCCTTCGTCGACTCTCGGGGGAACGATCGACTCGTATAAAGGAAGCGACCCGCTGTAGTAGATCGCGTAGAGGCCGGCACCAGGGAATCTCGACTGGGGAGGCAAAGGCGATAGGGGTTTCGCGAGCAGAGCCCGCTCGACGCTCTTGCCGAGTTCCAGGCGATCCAGCGGATTGAATGGTCTGGGCTCGCTCACGCTGGGGAGCCTAATGCTCTAGTTGTTTTGGCGGTGCGGCAGGGCGCTGCCCCGGTGAAGGCAGCGGACTCAAACCGTCGGGCGTCGGGCGCGGTGGAAACCACGAATCCGGTCCGCGGACGCCCGCCCTATACCCGTGGACACGTTGGATGTTGTCAGGCCGAACCGGTAGCGGTAGTTGAATCCGGATCACAGCTTGGGTTTTCATTGGGCTGCTACAGTCCACGAGAGGCATCGGTGAGCGGAACGGGCGAGACCACGATCGGCGTGACGGACTTGCATCCCGTCGGGCGCGGCGTGGAACGGCCGGAACATGTTGTGGTCGCTGGCGACGGCCGGGTGTTCGCCTCCGACAAAGCCTCAGCCGTCGCAGAACTCATTGACGAGAACACCGTTCGGCGGATAGGCCAGGCCGGCGGCGAGCCGAACGGCATCGCGCTCGACGGCAACGGCCATTTTCTGATCGCCAATTGGGGCCTGGGTGTGCTGCAGGGCCTCGACCCACTGACCGGCGCGATCACGACAGTGCTAAGCGGACAACTCGACGGACGCCCATTGCAGTGGTTGAACTTCGTTCTGGTGGATTCCGTTGGGGCATTGTGGTCTTCGGTAAGCACGATGACACACGACCTTATGGATACCATCGCGCGCGGCACCGCCGATGGGTTCATCTTTCGGGTCGCACCGGATCGCCAGTCGGTAAAGGTGGTCGCCGACGCTGTGAACTTTCCGAACTGCATAGCGCTGGATCACAACGAGGACTTCCTGTATGTGGTCCGCACGGTCGCCGCCGACGTGGTGCGGTTTTCGATCCGGGGCGAAACACTTGGGCCGCCAGAGCGATTCGGTCCGCCGCTGGGCGGCCGGCGTCCCAACGAGTTCGGCCCGGACGCGGGCCGGTTCCTGGCCGACCCGCAGGTTAGCCGCCGGTGGGGGATGGCCGACGGATGCGCCTTCGATGCCGACGGAAACCTCTGGGTCACACTCGTTCTCGCCAACAGGATCGTCGCGATCAGCCCTGACGGCCGGGCAACAACCGTCATCGAAGACCCCGACGGCACGTTATTAAAAGCCCCGACCAGCATCGCCTGGGGCGGGCAGGACACACGCGACATCTACATCGGCTCGATCACCACCCCTTACGTGCTCAAGGGCAGAAGCTCGGTGCCGGGCCTCCCGCTAATCCACCAGCGCTAGCCGGACGGCCCCGGCCGCATGAAGTTGGGCAGCGCCTCGTCCGGGTCCGAAGGGATCATCGATTCCGGCAGCCCCCACAGCTGCCGAATGGTCGCCCCGCCGTCGACCACGAGCGTCTGACCCGTGATGCGGGCGGCCAGCTCCGATGACAGGAACAACGCGGCGTTCGCGATGTCATGCGCGCGGGGCGCCGCCAGCGGATTAATTCCGTTGACGGCGTACTCGTTTGGCGGCTGGTCCTCGTTGCCGGTGCCCACATTGCCCGGCGCAACCGCGTTGGCGCGAATACCGTAGCGCCCCAGCTCGTCCGCGAAGGTCTTGACGAGCGAGATGACGCCGGCCTTGGCGGCGCCGTAAGCGGCATGGTAGGTCGCCGCCGCGATGCCGTCGACGGAGGCGATCGCCACCAGCGACCCGCCGCTGCGCTGGGTGATCATGTACCTCCCGACGGCTTGGAAGAGGTAGAACACCTGGGTCAGGTTGTAGTGGATCGCCGCGTCCCACAACTGGGTGCTGGTCTCCTCGACCTTCGACCAGGTCGCGCCGCCGATGATGTCGACGCACACGTCCACCCCGCCCAGCGCCGCGACCGCATCGTCGATCGCCCGACCGACCTGCACGGGGTCGGTCATGTCGGCGACGATCGGGACGGCCTTGCCTCCCCGGCCGGCGATCTCGTCGGCGATGCGATGCGCGCGCTGCTCGTCGATATCGATACAGGCCACCGTCGCTCCCGCCTCGGCAAGGGCCAACGACGTGAACCAGCCATGGCCCGCGCGCTCCGGGATGTACCCCGCACCCGACACCACGGCACGCTTACCGGACAGCCCCAAATCAATCACGGCCGACCTCCATTGCGCCCCAACGAGTCAGCCAGTGCTGGCCGACGGTCGTACGGGGCAGTATCGAGACGGCGTCGACCGCTGTCAATGACGCCCGACGAGCCCGACCCGCCGACAAGCCGCTTATGCGGGCTGCTCATCAGCGGATCGTCGCATCGGCTCCCAGCGTCCTTCCGGTTGCGCGAGGCGGTCGGCGATCACGTAGAGGGTTTCGAGGTTGTGTCCGTATCCGAAATGGCTGCTATGGACTTCAATGTTTTCGGTCCGCGGCGCGGGCAGGCTCGTGCAGCACCGCCAGGCCACGATCCCGTCGGTCTTGCTGTAGATGCAGGTGGTTGGCACCGTCAACGGCTGCTCGCGCCTGATGCGGGCGGCTTCCGAGACGGCCGCGGTGGCGCTCGCACCCCGGTTGAGCAGCTGCCACATGCGCCAGGCGTGGGTGGCCCGGTGATCGCCGCGGAACGGGGAACCCAAGGTAATCACCGACCGCACATCATCGGGGAATGCGCGCGCCAACTCGCGGGCATAGATGCCGCCTGCGCTCCAGCCGATGACGCTGACCCGCCGTCCATGGCGCGACCGCAGCTGGTGAAGACGCGCCGGCAGCTGCTCTTTCATGCTGGGCCGATACCCCAGGTTGACACCGAGGCGCCAGTCGTGAGCGTGATACCCCAGCTGACGCAGCACGCCGCGCAGGAACTGAGTCGATCGCGCACCGGCCAGAAACCCCGGAAGCACCAGCACGGGGTGTCCGTCGCCGTGGGGCCAACGGGCGATCACGTCACGGGAAAGCTGCGCCACCAGGTATTCGGGGATGGCCCGCAGTTCCAGCGCGCGCAGCCAGTTGCCTGGCGCAGTCACACCAACGGCATCGGGCACGGCATTGGCTTCAGGGCTGCCCACCCGATCAGAAACAGAGGGCATAGGTGGTGTCTCCTTACCGCACGCACTTGCCAGCGCGTCACGACCAGCATTGCACTCACAAACCTGGATCGTGACCAAGTTCGATGGCAAGTCTCGACCGCCGCCAACGATGGCTCAATGCGCCGCCGGCATTGACGCCGAGCCGTCTGGCTCTTCATCGGTCGCATTGCCCCGGAATGGACTCGCGACGTGTGCGCCCAAACCGACCAGCCCTCGGCCGACGGCAGCCAGCGCGCGGCCCGTCGTGCTGCCAACCGCCCCGATGGTGGCGAAGGCGGCATCCAACACGCTCGGAATGTGGAAGTCCTCCCACGTCTCGACCTGGTGGTGGCGCGCCTCGGCGAAACGATTGAGCTCGTCACGCACCGCGCGGCGCTGCCTGGCCAGCTCTCGCACCGCCCAGAACCGGAAGCCGTCGAGCACCGCCGGCTTCGCGAACCGGTCGAGGACTTCCTTGGCGTTCCCGTAGATGTCGACGTCTTCGCGCAGATGATGGTCGACGAGCTCGCGCGCCTCATCGATCGCCCGCAGCAGCTGCTCGGGTTGCGTCGCCTCGATGCGCGCGAGGTTCAGCCGCTGCCATTTGTGCAGCGCCCCCTCGGCGATCACCAGCAGGCTCAGGGTTTCCCCAAGCCGGTTGTCGCTGACCGCATTTCGCAGCTTCTCGGCGCGATGCTGCACGCCCAGGGTGTCGTCGAACGACGCCAGGATCCGCCGGACATGGTTGCGCAGTTGCACAACGGTGACATTGAGCGCCGGCCCCAAAGCGGCCACCGACTCCCAGTACGCATCGGGCAGCGACCCGTACTTGTCCAGCGAGTCGACCATCCGCGAAATCGTCAGGCTGTTGCCCAGCACGTCGCCGGCGCGCTGGGCCCGGGCGACCTCGATCACCGAGTCGACCTTGTCCTCGACGCGTCGGACGGCGTCCTCCACCTGGGCAACTGCGGACGTCAACGCCATCTGAACGGCGATCATCTGCGCCGACGCGATCGCTTCCGGACCGAGCAGCGCCGGTCGCCATTGCAGGGATGCCAAACCGGCTTCCGAGCCCGTCAGCACCCGAAAGACGCCGTCGCCCAAGGGAACGAGGTTGCCGTCCTTCAACGCGTTGAGGCTGTCGCGGTGCAGCTGCACGTATTTGCCGGAGTGGGCAAGCAGCGAGGTCAGCCCGGCGAGCCCGCTCGCCGCGTTCGCGAGCGAGCCGCCGTCGATCCCGGCGACGCGCATGGCCTGCCCGGCGGCCGCCCGCAGCCGCGCCAGATAGGACTCGACGGCGGCGGCGTCACCGCCGACCAGCAGGGCCTCGTCATGCAACGACACCACGACCTCATCGGCCGTCTCGGATGTGCTCATGGTGCACCCCCAAAGATCCGTCGGCGCGCAAGCAAGCAGGCCGAGATGGGCGGCTAGAAAGTGCGGACGTTACACCGAGGTGTCCGCTCTAACCCCCGCTTCGGCGCCTATTCAGGAGGAATTCACCGGATACGAGTAACCAGCAGACTCACAGCGCGTCGCGGCAAATTGAGGGCTGTCCGCCCAGCTGCGGATGTGGAACCATTTGGCAAATGAAGGACGACGATCCCGAAAAGCGGATCCGCGAGTTAGAACAACAGCTCGCCGACGTCACGCGGCCCCCGCAGACCCCGACCCCGTACACCGGCGGCGAGACGTACACGGAGAACCCGCCGCCGTACACGGGCGGCGCGACGTACAGCGCGCCGACCTACAGCAGTGGCCCGACCTATCCGGGTGGCGGGCCATTCCCCTGGGGCGCCCCGCAGCCGCGGCGCAGGTCCTACCCCTGGTACCTCGTCCTCGTTCTGCTGGCGGTCGTGGTGCCGATCATCATCAGCCTGGTCATGATGTTCACCAGGTCGTCCATCGGAAGTTCGATCTCGCGAGGCGGCGCCGGCCGGACGACGTCGAGCGGTCCCACCTCGGTGCCGTGGGGCGGCGAGCTCCGCGTGAGCGACAACTCGCAGGCCAGGACGATCTCCTGCAACAACGGCAAGCTCACGCTGGCCGCGTACGACAGCAAGTACGTGGTCACCGGCCACTGCGCCAGCCTCACCGTGGGCGGCTACGACAACAACGTCACGGTCGACAACGCCGACGCCATCGAATCGACCGGATACAGCAACGTGGTCCGCGTCCAAACCTGCAACGACGGCAACCTGAAGATCTCCAGCTACGGCAACGACTTCAACGTCGCCGGCCACTGCGCCGGCCTGGCGATCTCCAGCTACAACAACAAGGTCAACCTCGAAAGCGTCGACGCCATCACCGTCTCCGGATACAGCAACAACGTCACCTACCACACGGGCACGCCGAAGATCACAAACTCGGGCTACGACAACAACATTCAGCAGGGCTGAATCGGCGACAACGACGTCGGCCCCGCAAACCCGCCCCACATGGTGCCGGGTTGACACGCTGGCGTAGCGTTTGAGAACGAGCCGTTTCGTTGTCAGCGGTGCTCCCGCGGCATCCACAGGCAATGCGATTCCTCCGTCGCCCCGGCGCCCGGGGCGGTCGACGCCGACCGTGAAGGACTTGCCCGTGGAAACCGCAACTACTCACGCGGCACCGATGCATCACCTCCGGGGCCGGCATGGAACCAACCCGATCCGGGTGTGCGTGGCGCGCGAATTGGGCCACGACATCGACGGCGCGTGGTGGCCGCGCGTGGACCGCATCGCGAACGAACTGCCCTCGCTGGTCGCGGTCCTGACCCCGCTGCTCGGCGAGATCACCGCGATCAACGTCAACTGGTCACCGCTGCAACGGCCACCGGACCTGAACTGGCCGGGATGGGAACAGAAGCGCCAGCACGTGATGAGCGTCAACGGCTGGGACGCGTGCGCGAACCTCCTGGTGGTCCCGTATGCGACCAATGCCGCGCTCGCCCAGATGGTGCTGCGCCTGGCCGCCGACCTGCCCATCGACTGCGCGGACCGCAACAAGCGCGCGTACGTGACCGCCGGCTCTGTTCTGTCCGCCGCGCAACGGCAATGTGACCAGGCAGCGCCGACCTCGTAGATAACAGAGCAGCCGCTCTGTTATGCTGTCGGGGTGCCCCGCCCACGCGTCCACGACCAGGATCGGATCCTCGACGCCGCGGAGTTGCTAGCCGCGCAGTCTGGGCCGGCCGCCGTCACGATCCGCGCGATCAGCGATGCGACCGGGGTGTCCAACGGCGCGCTGTATCACACGTTCGGGTCGCGCGCGGGCCTGGTGGGCCGTGCCTGGCTGCGGGCCGGGCACCGATTCCTCAGCGCGCAAGGCGAATTGATCGACGCCGCGATCGACGGCGACGCCGCCGAAGCGGTAGTGGCCGCGGCCGAGGCGCCGGCGGTGTTCGCCGAGCAGTATCCGCACTCCTCGCAGCTGATCCTGACCGTGCGCCGCGACGAGCTGCTGGGCCCCGAAACACCGACCGAGATCGCCGCCCAGTTGCGCGATCTGGACTGGCTGCTGGTCGAGGCGATGATCCGACTGGCCCGCGCCCTGTGGGACCGCAAGGACGCCGCCGCCGTCGACGCCATCACGATGTGCATCGTCGACCTGCCAACCGCAATCCTCTTGGAACGCAACCGAATCCACGATCCGGACGCGCGGGAACGACTGCGCGCCGCGGTCCGCGCCGCGCTGGCCGTCGGCCCGCCGCCGTTGCGGCGCCGAAGCTCCGAAAGGAAAAAGAAATGACACCCACACTGGCCTGGGACGACAAGATCGCCGTCGTCGACCTCGGCGACGACGAAAACCGGTTCTCGCCCGAGTTTCTCGACGCCATCAACGCCCACCTGGACGAGATCGAGGCCGCCGGCGCGCAGGGCCTGGTCACCACCGGGCGCGGCAAGTTCTACACCAACGGGCTGGACCTGGACTGGCTTTCCGCCCACGCCGAGCAGACCCAGTCCTACGTCGGGCGGGTGCAGGCCTTGCTGGCCCGCGTCCTGACCTTCCCGACGCCGACGGCCGCCGCGGTCACCGGGCACGCGTTCGGCGCCGGCGCCATGCTCGCGATGGCCCACGACGTGCGCGTGATGCGCGCCGACCGTGGCTACTTCTGCTTTCCCGAGGTCGACATCCGGATCCCGTTCACCGACGGCATGGCCGCGCTGATCCAGGCCAAACTCACCCCGCGGGCGGCGATCGCGTCGATGACCACCGGGCGACGCTTCGGCGGGACCGAGGCCGTCGAGTTCGGCATCGTCGACGCCACCGCGGGCGAGGGTGAGGTCACCGGCGCGGCCACCGACCTGCTGCGTCCGTTGTCCGGCAAGGACCCCGGCACGCTCGGTGCGATCAAGCAGACCATGTTCCGCACCGCGGCGCAGGCGCTGACCAACGCCTGAGGCCTATTCGCCGGCGAACCGCTCCCACGCGGACTGGCGCGTAATGCCCAGCGTCTGGCCGATTTTGGCCCAGGTGACCCCGCGCCGGCGCAGCTCGCTCACCCAGGAGCGCAGGTCGGCCTCGACCTGCTGGGCCACCACCGCCATGCGGGGGATGTGGTCGAGCATCTGCTGATCGGTCCACGACTCCCAGATCGGCATCCGCAGCTCGTTCGGCTTGTCGCGGTACTCGTCGATGATGGCCTGCGACAGGTCGATGCATTCGTTGCAGATCTGCACGCCCGGCCCGGCGACCAGCTTGTCGACCTCGGCGTTGGACTTGCCGCAGAACGAACACCAGATCTGTGCGGCCTGCTTGGTGGTAGGGCTCATGAGGACTCCCTGTTTGTCAGGATTTGCCTGACAGGGTATGACGTCAGGGTCGCCCTGACAAGGGGGCGCGGGTTGTTACCATCGCGCGGATGAGCGATCGGCCCGTTTCACGGCGCGACGTCCTGCGCGTCGCCGGGGCCGCGCCGGCGCTGCTCGGCATCGCCGCGTTGGCCGGCGCGCCCCGCGCGGGCGCCGGCGTCGCCGGCATGGGCGTCTTTCTCGACCCGGGCCACAACGCCGTGAACGACGCCTCGATCGGCCGGCAGGTTCCGAACGGCCGCGGGGGCACCAAGGAATGCCAGACTTCGGGCGCCGCGGCCGACGACGGCTACCCCGAGCACGCGTTCACCTGGGCCGTCGTCGCACTGATCAGCGGTTCGCTCAACCAGATGGGCGTGCACACCCAGCTGTCCCGGGACAACGACAGTTCCGTCGGCCCCTGCGTCGACGCGCGCGCGGCGGCGGCCAACGCGATGCACCCGGACGCGATCGTGAGCATCCACGCCGACGGCGGCCCCGCCTCCGGCTCGGGATTCCATGTGAACTACTCCAGCCCGCCGCTGAACGACGCCCAGGCCGGCCCGGCCGTCCAGCTGGCGCACACCATGCGGGATGCCCTGGTGCAGGCGGGCTTTCACCCGTCGACCTACGCCGGCTCGGACGGCCTGTACGGCCGGGCCGACCTCGCCGGGCTCAACCTGGCCCAATACCCGGCCGTCCTCATCGAGCTGGGCAACATGAAGAACGCGGACGAGGCCGCGCGGATGCAGAGCCCCGACGGTCAGGCGAAGTACGCCGCCGCCGTCACGTCGGGGATCGTCGCGTTCCTGAACGCCAAAGGCCCGGCCTAGCGGCTCAGGCGCCGAAGCCCGTGTGGGGAGCCCGGGTCGGCGTGGTGGCGGCGCCGAGCTGGTTGGCCGCGAACGCCGCGCCCTTGTCGATCATCTCCCCGTCGGAGGCGTAGGTGTTGTGGGCGGCGAAGTTCATCCCGTCCGAGCACACCGGGTCCTCCGGGGCGCACACCTTGATGGTCTTGGCCTGATACAGCGGGCCGATGGCGACCGGGGGCTGGTTGAGGAAGTTCATCGCCCGGACGTTGGGCATGCCGAAGAGCACGACCGAGGAGACGTGGTCGGCCACCGCGGGATCCATCGGTTTGGGCACGGTCGCGGGGTCGACCCCGTCCGGCACCGCGGCCGAGGTGACGAAGCCCATCACGGCCGCGCCCTGGGAGTACCCGCCGAGCACCATCTTGGTGTTGGGGCAGGTCCTCGCCATGTCCTCGACGTGAAAGCCGGCGTCCTTGATGCCGTCGAGTCCGGTGGCCCAGTCATTGCTGGCGGGGTAGTTGACGGGATAGACGTCGAGCGACCGCCCGCCGACGCGCGAGCGCAGGTTGTCGACGAATGCCTGGCCGGTCGGCCCGACGCCGGGGCCGTCGCCGGTGCCGCGGGCAAAGACCACCTGGACGTCGGGACATTGGGCGAAGGCTACGGGGATGGCGGGCGCGACAACGGTGGCGCCGATGCCCGACACCGCCGCTGCCGCGGAAACAGCGAAGCGAGGGAAGTGACGTGCGATCATGCCAAAATTTTGCCCAAACGGGCAGGGCTCCAAACCTGGGAATTTCCTTGAACTTTCATGAAATTTCGCTGGTACTGCGGGCCCGTCAGGCGTCGAGGAATTCATTCATCGCCTGGACAGATTCCGTGGGGCGATCGCGCACCAGCCAGTGTCCACAGGGCTCGAGGACCCGGACCTGTCCTTCCTGGACGAGTTGCGAGGCCCGAATCGAATCGGCCACCGGCACGAGCCTGTCGTCGCGCCCGGCCAGTATCAGCGTCCTGGCCGTGATTCGCGGCAGCTTGGACACCAGCGACAGGCCCTCCGGTCCGGCGCCGAATGCCCATCGTTGCGTGGCGGCGAACGCTTCGCCCGCATGCGGGAGCTTGCCACTGATGATGACCGCGTCGATCAGCTCGTCGGTCAGCGCCGAGGCGTTCGTCATGCCGAGGCTGGCGCGCAGCTGCATGCGAAGAAGCCCGCGGCCCAGGCTCACCGACAACCTGTTCATTCGATTTGCCAGCCGTGGATGGTGGGCGACCCACTCGGCGGTGCGCATGAACTTGAACTTCTCGGTGATGCCGCCGGGATTGATCGCGACGATGCGGCGCACCAGATCGGGGTGGGTGATGGCCATCTCGAGCGTGATCCAACCCCCGAGCGACAGCCCGCCGAGATCGACCCGATCGAAGCTGTAGGCGCGAATCAGGTCGGCGACCCAGTCGCCGTACCACGGGATGGAAAACGACGAGTCCGGGAACTCGGTTTCGCCGTATCCCGGGAGGTCGGGAGCGATGACGCGCCGGCACTCGCCGAGCGCAACCAGCGCCGATCCGAACGACACCAGCGCCGAGTCGAGGCCACCGCCGTGCAGCAGTATCAGCGGGGTGGCGCCGTTGTGGGGATCGACCTCGAAGACCCGGGTGCGGATGCCCTGAACGGTGATGTCGCGGTCCTCGACGCCGGAGGGGACATGCAGGGCCTTCATCAGTACACCAGCTGAGCGGCCATCGTCACGACGATAAGTATCAGCACGGCGGCCCCGATGCCGTACACCTGCCGGCGCGGCGTGACCCGCGCCGGAAGTGGCTGCCGCTGCAGCGTGCGCTGGCGTTGCAGCGCGATCAGGTAGGTGCCCAGCGCGACGACGGCGGCCAGAAAGGCGGGGAGCACCTCCCACGGCCCGGCGGGGCCGTGCAGGTTCCGGATCGTCAGCAGCGCGCCGTTGCCCAGGAACGCGAAGGCCGTCCGCGTCCAGGCCAGCGTCGTCCGGTCGGCCGGCTCGTTCAACCCGTGACCGCCTTGGCGATCACCAGGCCGATCGCGACCAGCCCCACCACGCTCAGGCCCACCGCGAGGTAGGCCGGGGTGGGATGGCGGGGCAACGGCTCGCCGTGGCGCATCGCGTGGTCGGCCTGCCGCCAGCGCACCAGGCCCATGCCGCTGGTGAGGGTCGCCAGCACGGCAAGCCCGATGCCGAGCGCGCGCCGCGCCCCGGGCACGGTCAGCTCGGGAACCAGCTGCACCAGGGCGACCGCCGCGGCGAGCAGCCCCAGCGCGGTGCGCTGCCAGGCCAGGAAGGTTCGCTCGTTGGCGAAGGTGAAGCGGTAGTCGGGCTCGCGCTCGTCAGGTTCGGCCACGAACTACCCCGCCTCGGCATGGAAGGTCAAGCGTTTCGACGCCGCAGATTTTAGCCTGCATGATGAGCCTTGTGGTCAAGGCGCTGTTGTTCGACGTTCAGGGCACGGCGACGGATTTCCATTCGACCGTGTGCGACGAGGCGGCGCGGATCAGCGCGGGCCGGCACCCGGGCGTCGACTGGTCCGACATCGTGCGGCGTTGGCGCGCAGGCTACTTCGCGGCGCTGGACGGCGGGCAGGGGAGTGGCTGGGTTTCCGTGCACTCGGTGTATCGGCGCGCTTTGGACGCCGTCCTGTCCGACGACGGGATCGCGGGCTTCTCGGACGCCGAGCGCGAGGAGCTCACCCTGGCGTGGCAGCGGCTGAGGCCGTGGCCGGACGTGGTGCCCGGGCTGACGCGGTTGAAGCGTTTGTACACGCTGGCCACGCTGTCCAACGCCGACGTGTCAGCGGTGGTCAACATCTCCAAGCGCGCGGGCCTGCCCTGGGACGCGATCTTCGCCGCCGAGATGGCCGGGGTGTTCAAGCCCGACCCCGCGATCTATCGGATGGCCGCGACCTACCTCGGCCTGCAGCCCGCCGAGATCATGATGGTGGCCAGCCACAAGTACGACATCCGCGCTGCCGGCGCGCTGGGTTTCGCGACGGCCTTCGTCACGCGCCCGCTGGAGTTCGGGCCGGGCGGCGACGCCGACGTGGCCTACTCCGACGAGTTCGACGTCAACGCGTCCGACTTCCTGGACCTGGCAGCACAACTCGGCTGCTAGCGGCGCGCCGATCCGGTCAGGGGTTGGCCGTTGGCGGACAGCAGCAGGCAGATGGCGGTGCTCGGCGTGGGGTCGGCGCCGGTGCGGTCCTGGTTCGAGTCGATCAGAAAAGTGATCGAAAACGGGCTGCCGTCCACGGATCGGCCGGTGTACGGGGCAAATCCTTCGTTGCAGTCCTTGTTGGCGACGATGGCGACGGCCTTGTCGACGGCCAGCGGGGCGCGCAGAAACACCTCGGCCAAATGCGGTGTGGCGCAGTCGACGGCGGTGACCGTCACCCTGCTGAGGTCGATCGGCGGCAGGTCGGCCACGCAGTCGCCGACCTGCAGATCGATCCATTTCACGGTGTGCGAGCTCAGCTTTGTGGCCGTCGTCGCGGACGGCGTCGCCGTCGCGTGTGGAGTGATTGTGTTTCGGGCTGGGGAGGAACCGCATGCGGCCAGCAATGCGCTGGCGGCTAGGCCGCATACCGCGTAAAGGGCCCGCATTGCCGCAGTTTACGCGGAAGTCAGTGCGGGGTCCGGCTTTTCCGACGACATCGACAGGAAGCCGCGGACGCAGCGCGCCGCCAGCAGCCAGTTGCCCGGCTTCTTCATGTCCAGGCCGCCCAGCAGCTGCTTGATCATGGTCAGCGTGTCGAAGTAAATGCGTTCGCAGACAAGCGTTTCGGTGTCATCGAACACGAAGTAGGCGGTCATGCGGACCCGGAAGCGGCTGCCGGTGGGCGGGACCTTGCCGAGATATCCGCGGTGGGTGCCCATCAGCCAGAACTCGACGATCACCGCGTCGGCGCTGTGCCGCAATTTGATGATCTCGTGGTCCTGATCGGGGAACGCGGTCCGGGTGTAGACGTAGTAACCGCGCACCGCCGCGTCGCCGTCGTGCACGACCATCTGCGGGATCAGCTCGTAACGCGGGTGCGGGAACGTCGCCAACACGTCGTCCCAGGCCTGGCGGACCTCGTCGTGAAAGTGGTCGAGCACGAGCTTCTCGCGGGCGGCCAGCACGTCGGGGGAGGGAAACGCGGGAATGGTCACGCTGCTCACGATAAACCCGCGAGCAGACGCAGAATCGCACTCCAGGACGCGAAATCGTGCGATTCTGCGTCTGCTCGCGATAGGGACGTCAGCTCTTTGGCGTCCAGGCGACCGGCAACCTCTTGATGCCGTGGATGAATTGCGACAAGAGCATCGCGGGTTCCTCGACCGCGACGATGTCGGGGATCTCGCGGCGCAATTCGTCGAAGACGACCCTGATCTCGCGGCGGGCCAGGTTGGCGCCCAGGCAGAAGTGGGCTCCGCCGCCGCCGAAACCGAGATGCGGGTTGGGATCGCGGGCCACGTCGAACATCCACGGGTTGGCGAACTTTGACTCGTCGCGGTTGGCCGAGTTGTACCACAGCGCGGCCTTGTCGCCGGCCGCCAACTTGACGCCGCTCAGCTCGACGTCGCGGGTGACGGTGCGCCGCATGTAGACCACCGGGGAGGCCCACCGCACGATCTCCTCGACCGCGGTGGGGGCCAGGCCTTCGTAGTTGGCCCACCACTTCTCCCGCTCGTCGGGGTAGCGCGACAGAGCCAGCACGCCATGGCTGATCGCGTTGCGGGTGGTCTCGTTGCCCGCGACGACGAGCAGGATGAAGAACGACGCGATCTCCTGCGACGTCAGGCGCTCGCCGTCGACCTCGGCCTCCACCAGGCTCGTCGTCAGGTCGTCGTGGTGGTTGACGCGGCGATCCTCGGCCAGCGCGGTGGCGTAGGCGCCGATGTCCATCGAAACCTGGGTGAACTCTGCGAAATCGGTCGACAGGTCGGGGTCGCCGAACCCGAGAATCACGTTGGTCCAATGGAATACGCGCTGATGGTCCTCCTCGGGGATGCCCATCATGTCGCAGATGACCTGCAGCGGCAGCGGCCCCGCGAGCTCGCTGACCAGATCGGCCTCGCCGTCGGGATGATTGGCGATCAGCGACGCCACCAGCCGGTGTGCCCGCTCGCGTACCGAGGCCTCGATGCGCGCCACCACCTTCGGGGTGAACGCCCGGCTGACGATCGAGCGCAGCCGCTGGTGTCGGGGATCGTCCGTCACGATCATCGAGCCGAAATACTCGGCCAACTCCGGCATCTGGTCGCCGATCGTGATGCCGCCGGCGGAGCTGAAGATGTCCGGATGGCGGCTGGCGTAGTGCACGTCGTCGTGCTTGGTCAGCGCCCAATACCCGTTGCCGGCCTCGAATCCCTCGTACTCGACCGCGGGCCAGAACGAGAGCGGCGCCTCGCGGCGCAGGGTGGCGAAGGCGCCGTCGCGGTAGTCGTCGTCGAACCCCCAGAACTCGAGGGACTCGAGATGGATGTCGGCCAGCGGGATTTCGGGCGGCGGCGCGCCGTTCGCGCGGGTCGCGATACCTGTCTTGAGTGACACGGCCGGCCGCTATCAGTGCGTACAGACGGTTCTGGCCGGCGTCCCCGTCGTCGCCGTCGCGTCGCTGACCACATTGCCGTCGAGCTTGATCTTGCACGAGATGGGGCCTGGCCCTTGGGCGCTGAGCGTGAACACCTCGCCGCCGAAGCCGGTGAACTGCGTCGACCAGGGCAGCTTGGCGTTCACCGCACGCTGCTGGCCGTTGTCGGTTTGATACGAGATGTATTCGGCGACGGCCGGACCGCTCACCTCGTAGGTGACCCTGGGGTTCTCGGGCAGGGCGTTGGCCACGCCGCACGCGTTTGCGAGCCCGACCCCGATCGCGAACAGGATCGACGGCCCGCGCAGATGACTGGTCATGGTTTCACATCGTGTACCACAAACATCGCCTGGTCTAGATGCCGATCGCGGTCATGCTTAGGGTGAACCGGGGGCTGATGCTCAGGAAGGTGTGTATGTCGGGACACGACCCAAAGCGCGTGGTGGTCTGGGGCACCGGATTCGTCGGCAGCATGGTGATCGCCGAGATCGTTAAGCATCCACTGTTCGAGTTGGTGGGCGTCGGCGTCAGCAACCCCAACAAGGTCGGCCGCGACGTCGGCGACATCTGCGGGCTGCCCGAACCGGTCGGCGTCGTCGCGACCGACGACGTCGACGCGCTGATCGCGCTGCGCCCCGACGCGCTGGTGCACTACGGCCCCACGGCGATGCACGCCGACGCCAACATCGCGCTGATCACGCGGTTCCTGCGGGCCGGCATCGACGTCTGCTCGACGGCGATGACGCCGTGGGTCTGGCCGACCATGCACCTCAACCCGCCCAACTGGATCGAGCCCATCACCGAGGCCTGTGAGCTGGGCGGATCGTCGTGCTTCACCACCGGCATCGACCCGGGATTCGCCAACGACCTGTTTCCCATGACCCTGATGGGCGTCTGCTCGGAGGTGCGGCGCGTGCGCGCCTCCGAGCTGCTGGACTACACCAACTACGAGGGCGACTACGAGGTCGAGATGGGCATCGGCCGCGAGCCCGAATTCAGCCCGATGCTGGAGAACCCCAGCGTGCTGATCTTCGCGTGGGGCGCGACCGTGCCGATGATCGCGCACGCGGCGGGCATCATGCTCGAGGAGATCACCACCACCTGGGACAAATGGGTGACGCCGACCGAGCGCACCACGGCCAAGGGCGTCATAAAGGCTGGGCATGTCGCCGCCGTCCGGTTCACCATCAACGGCATCTACCAGGGCGAGACCCGCATCCAGCTCGAACACGTCAACCGGATCGGCAACGACGCCGCCCCCGACTGGCCGTCGGGCCACGACAACGACGTCTACCGGGTGGACATCGAGGGCACCCCGAGCATCTTCCAGGAGACCGCGTTCCGGTTCACCGACGGCTCGGGCCGGGACGCGGCGACGGCCGGCTGCCTGGCCACCGGGATGCGGGCGCTCAACGCCGTGCCGGCGGTCAACGACCTGCCGCCGGGCTGGGTCACCCCGCTCGACCTTCCGCTGATCGCCGGGGCCGGCTCCATTCGCTGACGCGGTTATACAGCTGGCGCATAGCATCCGCAGAGACTGGCTATAGGTTCCCCCGGCACGATTAGCCGTGCTGCTGAAGTGGGGATTGATACATGGTCGATAGAGCGAGGCCCGCGCTGGGCCTGTCGATTGGTTCCACCAACCTCGCGGCCACGACGGCCAACCTCGCCATCACCCGCAAGCCGGTCCTCACGCTCTATCGCCAACGCCCGCCCGAGGTGGGCGTGCCCTCGGAAAACCCCCGGCTCGACGAGCCTGGCGTGGTCGTCACCGGCTTCGTGGACCGGATCGGGGACCCGGCCGGAATCCGGGCCGCCGACGGCTCGGTGCACCGCAGCGACGCGTTGATCGCCGACGCGATGCGCGCCCTGGCCTACGCGGCCACCGGCGGGCGCCCGCTGCCGGAAAACATCGCGGTGACCTATCCGGCCCACTGGCCTGATCACTCCGTGCACGCCCTGGGCGCGGCGCTGGGCGGCGTGTCCGAATGGACTGATCCCGCGAGGCCGCTGGTGCTGATCCCCGATGCCGCGGCGACGCTGTTCGCGGTGCGGGCCAACCCGGGCATACCCGCGCGCGGCACGGTGGCCGTGTGCGATTTCGGCGGCACCGGCACCAGCGTCACGCTGATGGACGCCGCCGGCAACTACCAGGCCCTCGCCCCGACCGTGCGGTATCCCGACTTCTCGGGCGACATGATCGACCAGGCGCTGCTGACCGCCGTCATCGCCGACGCGCCGAGCGTCGGCTCGCTGAGCCCGCTGCGCACCGGATGCCGCGGCGCCAAGGAGCAGCTGTCGTCGACGACCGCGACCAGCCTGGCTGTCAGCGACATCCGGCTCACCAGAACCGAACTCGAGGACGCCATCCGCGAGCCGCTGACCAACTTGGTGGCGGTGCTCGATGACGCGTTGCGGCGCAACGGGATTCGCGATCTGGCCGCGGTGGTGTCGGTGGGCGGCGGGGCCAACATCCCGGCGGTCACCACCACGCTGTCGGGGCATTTCCGGGTGCCGGTCATCACGACGCCGCGGCCCCAGTTGGCCGCGGCGATCGGGGCCGCGCTGCGGGCCGCGCCGGGCCCGGTAGACAACACCGCGACCGCGCTGATCCCGGCCGCGCCCGCGACGGCGCCGGCTCCGGCGATGGCGACCGCGACGGCGACCGCGCGAGCCTGGCCGGGTCGTCGTGGCGCTGGGACCGCGACGGCCGAGGCGCCCTCACCGGGGACGGCGCCCGCCGTCGCCTGGTCGGAGGCCACCGGCGCCGGACCCACGTCCGCCAGCCCGCCACCGAAGCCCGAGGAAGCCGCGGTCGCGCCCGCGGAATTCGAGAAGTCCATCTGGCGGCGGCTGGCCCCGTTACTGGTTATCGGCGCCTTGCTGGCGCTGCTGGTGGTGGGCGCCGCATTGGCGATCGGCCTGAGCTCCAGCACCAAGCCCGCGCCGGCGCCGGGTCGCAGCACTTCTCCCGCGCCTTCGTCGGCACCGCCCGCGCCGGTGACACAGGCGCCGCCCACCGACACCACCGCGGCCAGATCGCGAATCCCGTTGCGCCGCAACGCGTCATCGAGCACCGCCACCAAG
>NZ_LZKR01000128.1 GCF_001672915.1 Mycobacterium sp. 1245805.9
CGCCACGCTGACCTGGTTCCTGCTGCGCCCCATCAGCAGCCAGTGGCGCGCCGCGAGCGTGTCCGCCACCGCCGCCGCGCTGTCGGCGTCGTTCACGTCGGTGCCCTACGTCGAGTTCGGCGTCGCGGCGATGCCCAACCTGGCCGCCTACGGCGTCGCGATCCCGACGTTCGTGCTGATCGCCTCGACGCTGCGGCACCGCGACCGCATCCCGGCGGCGGTGCTGGCGCTGGTGGGCGTCCTGTCGGTGCACCTGACCGGGGGGTTCATCGTCATCCTGTTCCTGTTGGCCTGGTGGCTCCTGGACGCGCTGTGGCATCCGGTGCGCGGCCGCCTCCCCGACGCGCTGACCCTGGCCGCCGTGGCCGTGCCCACCGCCGCGATCCTGGCGCCGCAATTCCTCGGCGTGCTGCGGCAGGCCGACATCATCGCCGGGCACGCCTTCCCCAGCTTCAAGAGCGTGAAGCAGGGCATCATCGACGCGCTGCTGCTGCACACCCGCCACCTGAACGACTTCCCGACCCAATACAGCCTGGTGTTTCTGGCGTTCATCGGCATGGCGATCCTGCTCTACAAGAGGATCTGGTGGCCGCCGGCCGTCTGGGTGGTGCTGACCGTCGCAACCATCTACTCGGGGGCGCCGTTTCGCAATCCCCTCGGCCGCACCATCGAGGTGTTCAGCCAGTTCTTCTACAACGATCCGCGCCGGCTCTCGGCGGTGGTGACGATGCTGGTGACGCCGATGGCGGGCATCGCGCTGTTCGCGATCGTCGTGGGCTTCGTCGCCCTCGCGAAGCGGCTCACCGAGCGGTTCACCCGGCTGCCTGCCCCGGTCTGGACCGCGGCGACGGCGTTCCTGCTGGTGGCGGCCGTCCTGGTCAGCGGCCGGCAATACCTCTACCGGCACCTGGTGCTGTTCGGCGACAAGTACGACTCGGTGATCATCGACCAGCGAGACCTGATGGCGATGGCGTATCTGGCCAAGCTGCCCGGCGCCCGCAACACCGTGATCGGCAACTCCAACGTCGACGGCACCGCCTGGATGTACGCGGTGGCCGACCTGCACCCGCTGTGGACCCATTACGACTTCCCGCAGCAGACCGGTCCGGGCTACTACCGCTACATCTTCTGGATCTCCGCCCGCAAGGGCGAGTCCGATCCGAAGGTCGCCGAGGCGATTAAAGCGCTCAATATCAGGTACATCCTGACCAGCGCGCCGAACGTCAGAGGGTTTGCCACACCCGAAGGACTAGTGTCTCTGGATAAGTCGAAGTCGTGGACGATGATCTACGACAACGGCGGGGCCCGAATCTACGAATGGCGCGAGGACATCGCGGCGCCGCCCCCTTAGACGCAAAAGAGGATGGTGAATGGATTGACTAACGGCAACGACGGCCCGGACGCCGACGGCATCGAGGTGATCGGCGGCGTCGATCCGCGGATCATGGCGCTCCGCGACGCCGACGACGACGACTCCGACGAGCGCTCCCTGACCGACCTGGTCGAGCAGCCCGCCAAGGTGATGCGGATCGGCACGATGATCAAGCAACTGCTCGAGGAGGTGCGCGCCGCACCCCTGGACGAGGCCAGCCGCAACCGGCTGCGCGACATCCACGCGACGAGCATCCGCGAGCTCGAAGACGGCCTGGCGCCGGAACTGCGTGAGGAGCTCGATCGGCTCACCCTGCCGTTCAACGAGGACGCCGCGCCGTCGGACGCCGAACTGCGCATCGCGCAGGCGCAGCTGGTCGGATGGTTGGAAGGACTGTTCCACGGCATCCAGACCGCGCTGTTCGCCCAGCAGATGGCCGCACGCGCGCAACTCGAGCAGATGCGCCAGGGGGCGCTTCCCCCGGGCATCAGGTCGGGCCACGGCCCGGGTTCGGGCACCGGGCAATACCTGTAAGCCATGACGCTGCCGGGGCCGGGTCCGCACATCGAGACGCGCGACGCGTGGGTGGAATTTCCCATCTTCGATGCCAAGTCGCGGTCGTTGAAGAAGGCGTTCCTGGGCAAGGCGGGCGGCACGATCGGCCGCAACAGCTCCAACGTCGTCGTCGTCGAGGCGTTGCGCGACATCACGATGAAGCTCGAGCTGGGCGACCGGGTCGGCCTCGTCGGCCACAACGGGGCCGGGAAATCGACGCTGCTGCGCCTCCTTTCGGGCATCTACGAGCCCACCCGCGGATGGGCGAGGGTCACCGGGCGGGTCGCGCCGGTGTTCGACCTCGGGGTCGGCATGGACCCGGAGATCTCGGGCTACGAGAACATCATCATCCGCGGCCTGTTTCTCGGGCAGACCCGAAAGCAGATGCTGAGCAAGGTCGACGAGATCGCCGAGTTCACCGAGCTGGGCGACTACCTGTCGATGCCGCTGCGCACCTACTCCACCGGGATGCGGGTCCGGCTGGCGATGGGGGTGGTCACCAGCATCGACCCGGAGATCCTGCTGCTCGACGAGGGCATCGGCGCGGTGGACGCCGACTTCCTGAAGAAGGCCCAGACCCGGCTGCAGCGGCTGGTCGAGCGCTCCGGAATCCTGGTGTTCGCAAGCCATTCCAACGAGTTCCTGGCCCGGCTGTGCAAGACCGCGATGTGGATTGACCACGGTGTCATCCGCATGTCCGGCGGCATCGAGGACGTAGTGCGCGCGTACGAGGGCGAGGACGCGGCCCGGCACGTGCGCGAAGTGCTGGCCGAGACCGCCGGACAGCCATGAGCGACACCGTCTTTGCCGTCGTGGTCACCCACCGACGCCCCGACGAGCTCGCCAAATCGCTGGACGCGCTCAGCAGCCAAACGCGGTTGCCCGATCACCTGATCGTGGTCGACAACGACGGTGACGACCGGGTCCGCGATCTGGTTGCCGGCCAACCCATTTCGACGACCTATCTGGGCTCGCGCCGAAACCTCGGTGGCGCGGGCGGTTTCGCGCTGGGCATGCTGCACGCCCTGGCGCAGGGCGCCGACTGGGTGTGGCTGGCCGACGACGACGGGCGACCCCAGGACTCGCACGTGCTGGCGACGCTGCTGGCCTGCGCTGAGAAGTACGGCCTGGCCGAGGTGTCGCCGATGGTGTGCAACATGGACGATCCGGCGCGGCTGGCTTTCCCGTTGCGGCGCGGGCTGGTATGGCGCAGGCGGACAAGCGAATTGCGCACCGAGGAGGGGCAGGACCTGCTGCGCGGGATCGCGTCGTTGTTCAACGGCGCGCTGTTCAAGGCGTCGACGCTGGAGTCGATCGGCGTGCCGGACCTGCGGCTGTTCGTGCGCGGCGACGAGGTGGAGATGCACCGCCGGCTGGTTCGGTCCGGCCTGCCGTTCGGCACCTGCCTGGACGCGGTCTACCTGCATCCGTGCGGATCCGATGAGTTCAAACCGATCCTGGGCGGCCGGATGCACACGCAATATCCCGACGACGCCACCAAGCGGTTCTTCACCTACCGCAACCGCGGCTACCTGATGGCGCAGCCGGGCCTGCGCAAGCTCCTGTTCCAGGAGTGGGTCCGATTCGGCTGGTTCTTCCTGGTGACCCGCCGCGACCCCAAGGGCCTGTCTGATTGGATTCGGTTGCGCCGCTTGGGGCGTCGCGAGCGCTTCGGGAAGCCGGGAGGGACGCCGTGACGCGCGCCGGCGACGATGCAGAGCGGAGCGATGAGGTGGGGGTACCGCCCGCTTGCGGGGGAGAGTGGCGCAGATGACGTTTGTCGATGCCGCCGCGCAGTCGCGGACCTTCGCCCGCGCCCGCAGCGACCTGGTCGACGGTTTCCGCCGTCACGAGCTGTGGCTGCACCTGGGTTGGCAGGACATCAAGCAGCGCTACCGCCGCTCGGTGCTGGGACCGTTCTGGATCACCATCGCCACCGGGACGACAGCCGTCGCGATGGGAGGCCTGTACTCGAAGCTGTTCCACCTGGACCTGGCGGTCCACCTGCCCTACGTCACGCTCGGCCTGATCATCTGGAACCTGATCAACGCCTCGATCCTGGAGGGCGCCGACGTGTTCGTCGCCAACGAGGGGTTGATCAAGCAGCTGCCCACGCCGCTCTCCGTGCATGTCTACCGGCTGGTGTGGCGCCAGATGCTCCTGTTCGCACACAACATCGTGATCTACGTCGTCGTCGCGATCATCTACCCCAAGCCGTGGTCGTGGGCCGACCTGTCCGTCATCCCGGCGCTGGTGCTGATCGTGCTCAATTCGATCTGGGTGTCACTGTGTTTCGGCATCCTGGCCACGCGTTACCGCGACATCGGCCCGTTGCTCAATTCCCTCGTGCAGCTGCTGTTCTTCATGACGCCGATCATCTGGAACGACGACACGATGCGGGCGCAGGGTGCCGGCCGCTGGTCGAGCATCGTCGAACTCAACCCGCTGCTGCACTACCTCGATATCGTCCGCGCCCCGCTGCTGGGCGCCCACCAGGAGCTGCGGCACTGGGTGGTCGTCTTGGCGCTGACGGTCATCGGCTGGCTGCTGGCGGCCTTCGGGATGCGGCAGTACCGCGCCCGGGTGCCGTACTGGGTTTAGTGTTTTTGCGATCGGTAGGCGCCCCGTCGCCGTTTAATGGCGGCATGAACACCAACGCTCACCGCATCCGGCGGGCCGCCGCCGGCACGCTGCTGTCGGGTGTCGCCGCACTCGCCGCCCTTGGGCTCACCACGGGGACGGCCCACGCCTTCACCTACCCGAAATCGGTATGCAACTACCACGCGTGCAGCTATATCTGGTGCCCCGACATGCCCTTGCCGCAGCCCAGCGGCGGGACGCCGGATTGGGACATGAATGCCTGCCACCACTTCATGTTCGGCATCATGAGCCCGAATTCCCAACCGTGGGTCAGCAACGGCGGAGCCAACCGGCAGGTTGCCCCGATGCTCATCGAGGGCGACCCGGGGCCCTAACCCGGTTTTGCCACTGCTCTTCTAGCGCGCCAAGGATCTTTCAAGAATCCGTAAAGGCGCCGACCCGACGCTGCACTCATGGGTCACATCGCTTTCGACGATGACGTGTACGTCGCCACCATTCATCGCGCCGACACTCCGATCGGCCGGGCGGCGCGGTTCCACATGCGCAAGCTGTTCGGCGAGCTGCCCTGCTGCCACCGTTCGTGGGCCAATCGCGGCAAGCGCTTCTTCCTGCACGGCTACGAGCGCGCCTTCGAGGTCGAGTTCGCTTGCGCCGAAACCGAACCCGGCACCGGCCTGGTGATCGACGCCGGCGCCGTCGCCGAAGTCCGGTCGGCACTGCGATACCAGTTCGACCACACCACGCTGATCGCGCAGGACGACCCGCAGCGCGACCTGTTCGAACTGCTGGCCGAGCGGGGCGTTATCGATCTGCGGATCATGGAGCACACCGGCATGGAGGGCTCGGCAGCATGGGTGTTCGAGACCGCCGAACGGATCGTCGCGCTGGCGACCGGTGGCCGGGTCTGGGTCTCGCGGATCGAGGCGCGGGAAAGCCGCAACAACGTGGTCACCCTCACCGCGGGACCGATCCGGGCCGCCGGCTGGGCGTGACGGTGCGGGTTACGAGCGCCGACCAGCAAACGAGGATAGATTCGCCGCACTACTGGGTATGTGTAGAACAACCAAGTTTCCCTGCGCGTAAGGTGGCGGCTGCCCTGATGGTGGTGCAACACTGTAGCGCTACAGGTCAGCAAGTGACGGCAGACAGGATCGGGTCGACTGACGTGAGCAAAAAAGCCAAGTCGGCGGCGGATGAGGCGCGGGAAAACCTCGCCGCAGAGCTGGACCGCCTCAAGCAGCGGCGTGATCGCCTCGAGGTCGAGGTCAAAAACGACCGCGGCATGGTCGGCGACCATGGAGACGCGGCCGAGGCGATACAGCGCGCGGACGAGCTCGTCGTCCTCGGCGATCGGATCAACGAACTGGACCGCCGCTTGCGCAGCGGGCCGTCGCACTCGGACGACTCCGAGACGCTGCCCGGCGGCACCGAGGTCACGCTGCGGTTTCCCGACGGCGAAGTCGTCACCATGCACGTGATTTCCATCGTCGAAGAGACCCCCATCGGCCGCGAGGCCGAGACGTTGACCGCGCGCAGCCCGTTGGGCCAGGCCCTCGCGGGGCACAAGGCCGGCGACACGGTGACCTACACGACGCCGCAAGGCGAAAACCAGGTCGAGCTGATCGCGGTGAAGCTGCCCCGTTAACAGGCTGCCGGTGGCGCCGGCCCCGATAGACTCGCCGCAATGATCCCGCCCGAGCCCGACGCCGCTCCCGCGCGCCCGCACCTGGGTTTGACGACACAGGTAATGCGCTTCGTCGTCACCGGCGGGATGGCCGGAATCGTCGACTTCGGCCTGTACCTGGTGCTCTACAAGGTGTTGGGACTGCAGGTCGACCTGTCCAAGGCAACGAGCTTCATCGTCGGCACCATCACCGCCTACCTGATCAATCGCCGATGGACGTTTCAAGCGGCTCCCAGCACCGCCCGCTTCGTCGCGGTCATGGTCCTCTACGCCGTCACCTTCACCGTGCAGGTCGGCCTCAACCACCTCTGCCTGTCGCTTTTGCACTATCGCAGCTGGGCGATACCTGTCGCGTTCGTGATCGCGCAGGGCACGGCAACGGTGATCAACTTCATCGTGCAGCGAGCCATTATCTTCCGCATCCGCTGACCGACCTGGCCAGATCGGATTGTCCGCCTCCTCGGCGGGACGCAAGCGTCCCGCATCGTCGCCGAACCAGGCGGTACCCTCTTTGACGATGTTCACCACCAAGCGGCTCGCTGGCTGGGGGCGTACCGCGCCCTCTGTGGCGGCGGTGCTTTCCACGCCGGACCCGGAGGAGATCGCGAAAGCCGTGGCCAATACCGCCGACGCGGGCGGGCGCGGCGTGATCGCCCGCGGCCTGGGCCGTTCCTACGGCGACAACGCGCAAAATGGCGGCGGGCTGGTGATCGACATGACCGAGCTGAACACCATCCACTCGATCAGTGCCGACACCAAGCTGGCCGACCTCGATGCCGGGGTCAACCTCGACCAGCTGATGAAGGCTGCGCTGCCGTTCGGCCTGTGGGTGCCGGTGCTGCCCGGCACCCGGCAGGTCACCATCGGCGGCGCGATCGCCTGCGACATCCACGGCAAGAACCATCACAGCGCGGGCAGCTTCGGCAACCACGTGCGCAGCATGGACCTGCTGACCGCCGACGGCCAGGTCCGCCACCTCACTCCGACCGGTCAGGACTCCGAGCTGTTCTGGGCCACGGTCGGGGGCAACGGTCTCACCGGGATCATCCTTCGGGCCACCATCGAGATGACCCCAACCGAGACGGCGTATTTCATCGCCGACGGTGACGTCACCGCCAGCCTGGACGAAACGGTCGCATTTCACAGCGACGGCAGCGAGGCCAACTACACCTATTCCAGCGCGTGGTTCGACGCGATCAGCGCGCCGCCGAAACTCGGCCGCGCGGCGATCTCGCGCGGTTCGCTCGCCAAGCTCGACCAGTTGCCGCCAAAGCTACGGCGCAATCCGCTGAAATTCGATGCGCCGCAACTGCTCACGTTTCCCGACGTCTTCCCGAACGGCTTGGCCAACAAGTACACCTTCGGGCCGATCGGCGAGTTGTGGTACCGCAAGTCCGGGACGTACCGCGGCAAGATTCAGAACCTGACGCAGTTCTACCACCCCCTGGACATGTTCGGCGAGTGGAACCGCGCTTACGGTCCCGCCGGTTTCGGCCAGTACCAGTTCGTCGTGCCCACCACCGCCGTGGAGGAGTTCAAGGGCATCATCCGCGACATCCAAAAGTCCGGGCACTATTCATTTCTCAATGTGTTCAAACTGTTCGGGCCGGGCAATCAGGCCCCGCTCAGCTTCCCCATTCCCGGCTGGAACGTGTGCGTCGACTTCCCCATCAAGCCAGGTCTCAACGAGTTCCTGAACGAACTCGACCGCCGGGTACTGGAATTCGGTGGCCGGGTCTATACGGCCAAGGATTCGCGCACCACCGCCGAAACCTTCCACGCCATGTATCCGCGCATCGACGAGTGGATCGCCCTGCGCCGCAAGGTCGATCCCCTGCGGGTGTTCGCCTCCGACATGGCCCGACGCTTGGAGTTGTTGTAGATGGTGCGCCAATGGTTTTAGATGCCGTGGGAAATCCGCAGACCATCCTGCTGCTCGGTGGGACCTCCGAGATCGGGCTGGCCATCTGCGAACGCTACCTGCAGAACGCACACGCGCGAATCATCCTGGCGGCCATGCCCGATGACCCGGGCCGCGAGGACGCGGTGGCCCAGATGAAGGCCGCCGGCGCGCGCTCGGTGCAGCTGATTGACTTCGAGGCCACCGACGCCGACAGCCACCCGAAGACGATCGACCAGGCCTTCGCGGACGGCGATGTCGACGTCGCCATCGTGGCGTTCGGCATCCTCGGCGACGCCGAGGAGCTGTGGCAGAACCAGCGCAAGGCCGTGTTGGCCGCCGAGATCAATTACACCGCAGCGGTTTCCGTGGGTGTGCTGCTGGGCGAGAAGATGCGCGCCCAAGGCTTCGGGCAGATCATCGCGATGAGCTCGGCCGCCGGCGAGCGGGTGCGGCGGTCCAACTTCGTCTACGGCTCGACCAAGGCGGGCCTGGACGGTTTCTATCTGGGACTGGGGGAAGCGCTGCGCGAGTACGGGGTTCGCGTGCTGGTGATCCGCCCGGGCCAGGTGCGTACCCGGATGAGCGCCCACGTCAAGGAGGCGCCGCTCACCGTCGACAAGGAGTACGTCGCCAACCTCGCGGTGACCGCATCCGCAAAAGGTAAGGAATTGGTTTGGGCGCCACCGGCATTCAGGTACGTGATGATGGTGTTGCGGCACATCCCGCGGAGCATCTTCCGCAAGCTGCCAATCTAACCATGCGCAACGCACTGGCCAGCCTCGGCCAGATGGCCACGGCGATGGTGACCGCCGTCTTGGTAGCTATTGGGGTGGCGGTGCCGTCGCTGATCGCGATCGCCGGCGTGCAATGGCCGGCCTACCCGTCGTCGAACCAGCTGCACGCGCTGACCACCGTCGGGCAGGTCGGCTGCCTGGCCGGGCTGGTCGCCGTCGGCTGGCTGTGGCGGCGGTCCACGCGTCCCCGCAACCGACGGCTCGCACAAGTGGGCGGCCTGGTGTTCGTCTCCGCGTTCACGGTCGTGACGCTGGGCATGCCGCTGGGTGCCACCAAGCTGTACCTGTTCGGCATCTCGGTGGACCAGCAGTTCCGCACCGAATACCTGACCCGGCTCGCCGACAGCCCGGCCCTGCACGACATGACCTACCTCGGGCTGCCGACGTTCTATCCGCCGGGCTGGTTCTGGATCGGCGGCCGCGTCGCGGCGCTCACCGGGATACCGGCCTGGGAGATGTACAAGCTGTGGGCCATCACGTCGATCGCCATCGCGGTGGCGGTCGCGCTGGTGCTGTGGTGGCGGATGATCCGCTTCGAGTACGCGCTGATCGTGACCACCGCGACGGCCGCCGTGACCCTGGCCTACGGCTCGCCGGAGCCCTATTCCGCGATGATCACGGTGCTGTTGCCGCCGGTGCTGGTGCTCACCTGGTCGGGGCTGCGCGCCGGCGAGCGTGCGGCTGGCCGCACACTCGAGCCCGAGCGTGAAGCTGGCCGCACGCTCGACGCAACGCAGACGGCCCAAGGTTGGGCCGCGGTCGTCGGTGCCGGGTTGTTCCTCGGCTGGGCGGCCACCTGGTACACGCTGCTGTTCGGGTTCAGCGCGTTCACGGTGTTGCTGATGGCGGTGCTGCTGGCCGGCGCGCGCTGGCGGCGCGGCGGCTTCGGGACCGCGCTCGACCCGCTGCGCCGGCTGGCCGTCATCGCCGCCATCGCGGCGGCCTTCGCGAGCATCACCTGGGTGCCGTTCCTGCTGCGCGCGGCCCGGAACCCCGTCAGCAACAGCGGCAGCGCCTTCCACTACCTGCCGGCCGACGGCGCCGTGCTGACCTTCCCGATGCTGCAGTTCTCGCTGCTCGGGGCGGTCTGCCTGCTGGGTGCCCTGTGGCTGGTGGTGCGCGCGCGGTCGTCGGTACGGGCGGGCTCCCTGGCCATCGGCGTGCTGGCCGTCTACCTCTGGTCGCTGCTGTCGATGCTGACCACGCTGGCGCGCACCACGCTGCTGTCGTTCCGGCTGCAGCCCACGCTGACCGTGCTGCTGGTCGCGGCGGGGGCGTTCGGCTTTGTGGAGGCCGTCAAGGCGCTGGCCCCACGCAGCCGCGCCATCGCGCCGGTGGCCGGCGCCGTCGGCCTGTCCGCCGCGATCGCGTTCAGCCAGGACATCCCCGACGTGCTGCGGCCCGACCTGACCATCGCCTACACGGACACCGACGGCCACGGCCAGCGCGGCGATCGCCGGCCGCCGAGTTCCGAGAAGTTCTACCCGGCGATCGACGCCGCCATCCTCGCGGTGACCGGCAAGCCGCGCGACCAGATCGTAGTGATGACGGCCGACTACAGCTTCCTGTCCTACTACCCCTACTGGGGGTTCCAGGGGCTGACGTCGCATTACGCCAACCCGCTGGCGCAGTTCGACCTGCGGGCCGCGCAGATCGAGAAGTGGTCCACGCTCAAGACGGCCGACGAGTTCATCCACGCGCTCGACACGTCGCCGTGGCCGCCGCCCACCGTGTTCCTGATGCGCCGCGGCGCGAACAGCAACTACACGTTGCGGTTGGCGCAGGACGTGTACCCGAACCAGCCCAACGTTCGCCGGTACACCGTGGACTTGCCCGCGGCCCTCTTTGCCGATCCCCGTTTCGTCGTCGACACCATCGGCCCGTTCGTGCTGGCCGTGCGCAAGCCGAACTGATGGCCACCGAAACCTCGGCTGACTTGGCCGCACAACTACCATCTACCCCCGTGGACGACGCGGGAGGTAACTACCGGATCGCCCGGCTCGTTGCTACCGTCGCCGGTCTGCTGGGCGCCCTGCTGGCGATCGCCACCCCGGTGCTGCCGGTCAACCAGACCACCGCCCAACTGAACTGGCCGCAACACGGCACGTTCGAGAGCGTCGATGCCCCGCTGATCGGTTACGTGGCAACCGATTTGAACGTCAGCGTGCCGTGTCAGGCGGCCGCCGGGCTGGCCGGCCCGCAGAACGCCGGCAAGACGGTGCTGCTGTCGACCGTGCCCAAACAGGCGCCCAAGGCCGTCGACCGCGGGCTGCTGATCCAACGCGCCAACGACTATCTGGTGCTCGTGGTGCGCAACGTCGCGGTGGTCACCGCCCCGCTGAGCCAGGTGCTCAGCCCGGCCTGCCAGCGGCTGACCTTCACCGCGCACGCCGACCGGGTCACCGCCGAGTTCGTCGGCCTGACCCAGGGGCCCAACGCCGAGCACCCCGGCGCGCCGCTGCGCGGGGAGAAGAGCGGTTACGACTTCCGGCCGCAGATCGTCGGCGTGTTCACCGATCTCGCCGGGCCGGCGCCGCCGGGCCTGAGCTTCTCGGCGACCGTCGACACCCGCTACAGCAGCAGCCCCACCCAGCTGAAGATGGCGGCGATGATTCTCGGGGTGGTGCTGACCGCCGCCGCGCTGGTGGCGCTGCACGTCCTCGACACCGCCGACGGCACCCGGCACCGGCGCTTCCTGCCCGCCCGATGGTGGTCGATCGGCGGCCTGGACGCCCTCGTCATCGCGGTGCTGGCGTGGTGGCATTTCGTCGGCGCCAACACTTCCGACGACGGCTACATCCTGACCATGGCCCGGGTGTCCGAGCACGCCGGCTACATGGCCAACTACTACCGGTGGTTCGGCACGCCCGAGGCGCCCTTCGGCTGGTACTACGACCTGCTGGCGGTGTGGGCCCACGTCAGCACCACCAGCATCTGGATGCGGCTGCCCACCCTGGCCATGGCGCTGACGTGCTGGTGGGTGATCAGCCGCGAGGTCATGCCCCGCCTGGGCCACGCCGTCAAGCGGAACAGGGCCGCGGCCTGGACCGCGGCCGGCATGTTCCTGGCCGTCTGGCTGCCGCTCGACAACGGCCTGCGCCCGGAACCGATCATCGCCGTGGGGATCCTGCTGACGTGGTGTTCGGTGGAGCGCGCGGTGGCCACCAGCCGGCTGCTGCCGGTGGCGATCGCCTGCATCATCGGCGCGCTGACGCTGTTCTCGGGGCCGACGGGCATCGCCTCGATCGGCGCGCTGCTGGTCGCGATAGGTCCGCTGCGGACCATCCTGCACCGCAGATCCACCCGGTTCGGTGCGCTGCCGCTGGTCGCGCCCCTGCTGGCCGCGGCCACCGTCACCGCAATCCTGATCTTCCGCGACCAGACGCTGGCCGGCGAGGCCCAGGCCACCGCGCTCAAACGGGCCGTCGGACCCAGCCTGAGCTGGTTCGACGAACACATCCGCTACGAACGGCTGTTCATGGCCAGCCCCGACGGGTCGGTCGCCCGCCGCTTCGCGGTGCTCGCGCTGGTGCTGGCGCTCGCGATCACGGTCGCGATGTCGTTGCGCAAGGGGCGAATTCCCGGCACCGCCGCCGGGCCGAGTCGGCGCATCGTCGGGATCACCATCATCTCGTTCGTCGCCATGATGTTCACCCCGACCAAATGGACCCACCACTTCGGGGTGTTCGCCGGGCTGGCCGGACCGCTGGGCGCGCTGGCCGCGGTCGCGGTGACCTCGATGGCGATGCGGTCCCGGCGCAACCGCACCGTGTTTTCCGCCGTGGTGCTGTTCCTGGTGGCACTGTCGTTTGCCAGCGTCAACGGCTGGTGGTATGTGTCCAATTTCGGTGTGCCGTGGTCGAATTCGTTCCCGGCATGGCATTACGCCTTCGCCACCGCGCTACTCGGCGGGACCGCGCTGGTGCTGCTGCTGGCGGCGTGGTTCCACTTCGTCGCCCCGGACAACGGCCCGCCCAAGACCCGCTTCGGAACGCGGGTGGCCGGAATCGTCCAGTCCCCCTTGGCCATTGCGGCGTGGCTGCTGGTCGTGTTCGAGGTCGCCTCGCTGACGCTCGCGATGACCGACCAGTACCCGGCGTGGTCGGTGGGCCGCTCCAACCTGCAAGCCCTGGCCGGCAAATCCTGCGGGCTGGCCGAGGACGTGCTCGTCGAGCCGGACCCCAACGCCGGGATGCTGGCGCCGGTGGGCGCCTCGGTGGCCGACGCGCTGGGGGCCGGTCCGTCGGAAGCGTTCACCCCCAATGGCATTCCGGCCGACGTGCGCGCCGACCCGGTGATGGAACGTCCCGGCGATCGCAGCTTCATCAACGAGGACAGGCTGACCACCGGCGCCGAACCCGGCACCGAGGGCGGCACCAACCCGGCACCGGGGATCAACGGTTCGGTCGCCCAGCTGCCCTACAACCTCGACCCGGCCCGCACGCCGGTGCTGGGCAGCTGGCGCGCGGGCATCCAGGTTCCCGCGCACCTGCGCTCGGGCTGGTACCGGCTGCCCGCCCGCGACCGGGCGCGCCCGCTGCTGGTGGTCAGCGCCGCCGGCCGGTTCGACCCCCGCGAGGTCCAGGTGCAGTGGGCCACCGACGACGAAGCGGCCGCCGGGCACCCCGGCGGGTCCTTCCAGTTGTCCGACGTCGGCGCCTCGCCGGCCTGGCGCAACCTGCGGCTGCCGCTGTCGGCCATCCCGAGCGCCGCCACCCAGATCCGCCTGGTCGCCGACGACGAAGACCTGGCGCCGCAGCACTGGATCGCGCTGACGCCGCCGCGGATTCCGCAACTGCGCACGCTGCAGGACGTCGTCGGGTCCAAGGACCCGGTGTTCCTGGATTGGCTTGTCGGCCTGGCGTTTCCGTGTCAACGGCCGTTCGGCCACCAAAACGGGGTCGACGAGACGCCGAAGTGGCGCATCCTGCCGGACCGCTTCGGCGCCGAGGCCAACTCACCGGTGATGGACAACAACGGCGGCGGCCCGTTGGGCGTCACCGAATTGCTGGTGAAGGCGACCACGATGCCGACGTATCTGAAGGACGACTGGTCGCGCGATTGGGGCTCGCTGCAACGGTTGACGCCGTACTACCCCAACGCGCAGCCCGCCGAGTTGCAGCTCGGGATCGCGACGCGCAGCGGCCTGTGGAACCCGGCCCCGCTGCGGAAGACCTAGCGTCGGTCAGTTAACTTCCGGGCGGCTCGGGGCACAAGAACAGGCCGCAATTGCCCGGCGGCTTTCGGATTGGCGCGGGCGGATTAGCGCCGTCCCAGATGGTGTTCCAGCGGCCGCCGACGTTGCCCTTCGGGCCGCCGACGAGCAGGTACCACGTGTGGCAGCTGCCCATGTCCCATTGGATGTCGGCCTGCGGCAGGGGTTGGCCCGGACACCATTGATGGGGGCCTTCGGCCCAGGCGTCGGCGTGCGCAATTCCCGTGGCCGCGCCGAGGCCCGCCACCGCGACACCGGTCGACAGCACAGCACCGGCGATGATCCGCTTCAAGATCTTCATGGCTGGTTCCTTGTCTCGTCGTTACAGCCCGGGCAGGCATAACCCGGGGATACAGCCCAGGTCCGGCGGCGGGGTATCGCCCTCGTAGACGAAGTGACCGCGATTGGCCTGGAACCCATAGTCGACCCAATACCAGGTGTGGCAGACGTTCATGTCCCACACGACATCGGTCTCCGGTAGATGTTGGCCGGGACACCATTGATAGGGGCCCCGGGGTTTGGCCTGGGCGGTGCCCGCGGCCAACCCCAATCCGGCCACCGCGAAAATGACTGACAGCAAGGCCAGGGCAAAGATCCGGCGCATGCCCCGAGTGTCACCCACGCCAATTGCGAAATTCTTGCGGCGGACCGCCGAAACCTACCCGACGGCTTGGTCGCGGGGTTCGGGCCGCATCTCGCGGGCCGTCACTGGCGTCGGCCGCGGACGGCGGGGTTCGCGGACCCCGGCGCCACCGTCACCGGTGAGCCATAGCCGGACCGCCGATCCCGACTTGACCCGCGCGCCGGACTCGGGGCTCTGGTCCGTGACGACCCAGCCCCCGGATTCGGGCGCGGTCGGCACGTCCGGCTCGGCGTTCATCGCGACCAGCCCCTTCGCGTTGAGCGCCTCCCGGGCCGCGATCCATTCGAGCCCAACGACATTGGGCACCGTCACCCTCGCGCTCCAGGGCGCCTCCCGGAAGCCCACCCGCACCAGCTCCGCCGCCGCGTCGTCCACCGCCGTCGGCTCGGCACTGGGCGGGGAGTCATCGAGGTCTCGCCAGCGTTCCCACGCGGATTGCCGCGTGACGCCCAGCTCCGTCGCGATCTCCGCCCAGGACTTTCCGTGCCGCCGCGCGGTCCGGACGGCCGCCAGCTCGGCCTGATCCAGCATCCGGCGCACCACACCGATGTCGGACAGCGCCTCCAGCCCGTCGTCGCTGGGGTGTCCGCCCCGCGCGGCGAGCCGGCGCCACGCCTGCTGGGCCTGCTCCCACGCGTCCGCGAGGCTCATGCTGTCAGGGTAGCCTGACACGCCCGGCGGGCCAAGGGGCCTTGATGCGACGACGTCGGTAAGTCTAGACTTACGGTTCGTGGCCACTTACCAAGACGCCAGTCATGCCTGGCTGGCGCTGGCCGACCGGACGCGGCGCTCCATCGTGGAACGCCTCGCGCACGGCCCGGCGGCGGTCGGCGAGTTGGCCCGCGACCTGCCCGTCAGCAGGCCCGCCGTTTCGCAGCACCTGAAGGTGCTCAAGTCCGCGGGCCTGGTTCGCGACCGGGCCGCGGGAACGCGTCGCGTCTACCAACTCGACCCGACCGGTCTCGAGGCGCTGCGCGCCGAGCTCGACCGGTTCTGGGCCCGGGCGCTGGCCGGCTACGCCGAGATCGTCGAGGAGATGAAGGGGGAAACGTCATGACCCGCACACCGGACGTCGCGCACCACGTCGTCGTCAACGCCCCGATCGAGCGCGCGTTCGCCGTCTTCACCGAGCGGTTCGGCGACTTCAAGCCCCGCGAGCACAACCTGCTCGCCGTGCCGATCGCCGAGACCGTGTTCGAGCCCGTCGTCGGCGGGCACATCTTCGACCGCGGCGTCGACGGCAGCGTCTGCCGGTGGGCACGGATCCTGGCCTACGAGCCGCCACATCGGGTGGCGTTCAGCTGGGACATCGGCCCGACCTGGCAGGTGGAGTCCGATCCATCGAAGACCAGCGAGGTCGAGGTCCGGTTCACCGCCGAATCCGACGAGCGCACGCGCGTCGAGCTCGAACACCGCCACCTGGACCGGCATGGTCCGGGCTGGGAGGCGGTCGCCGACGGGGTCGACGGCGACGCCGGCTGGCCGCTGTATCTCGATCGCTACGCCCGCCTGGTCAGCGTGGAGGCGCAGCGATGACGGCGACCCTGATGACCATGGCGCACGCCGAGCGCGCCGACCTCGCCGACTTCCTGGCCACCCTCGCGCCACAGGACTGGGAGACGCCCAGCCTGTGCACCAAGTGGACCGTCAAAGACGTTGTCGCGCATGTGATCAGCTACGAGGAGCTGGGCGTCGGCGGGCTGCTGAAGCGGTTCGCTAAGGGCTGGGTGGTGCGGACCAACCAGGTGGGCGTCGACGAGTTCTCCTCGCTGCGGCCAGAGCAACTCCTCGAGTTCCTCCGCAGCCATCTCGAACCACGCGGTTTGACAGCGGGTTTCGGCGGAATGATCGCGCTCGTCGACGGCACCATCCACCACCAGGACATCCGCCGCTCGCTCGGCCGGCCACGCATCGTCCCCGCCGACCGGCTGCAGCGGGTCCTCGGCCTGGTGCCCGGCAACCCCCGCCTCGGGGCGGGACGCCGGATCCGGGGGCTGCGGCTGCGCGCCACCGACGTGGACTGGACACACGGCACCGGACCCGAGGTCAGCGGGCCGGGCGAAGCGCTGCTCATGGCGATGACCGGCCGACCCGTGGCGCTCGCGGACCTCGAGGGTCCCGGGCGGGACACCCTGGCGCGCAGGCTGGCTCGGTAGCGACCGTCAGGCTGGGCCGACTTCGAACGTGAACTCGTGGCCGCCGATGCGGATGCGGTCGCCGTTGGCCAGGGCGGCGCTGCCGCGGATCCGCTGGCCCTGCACCTCCACCCCGTTGGTGGACCGCAGGTCGGTCATCATGAAACCCGTTCCGATGTCGGTGATGACGGCGTGGTGGCGGCTGACGTCGGTGTCGTCGAGAACGATGTCGTTGTCGGTGAAGCGCCCGATCCTGGTGGTCGCTCCCGTCAACGGGTGAATCCGCCCGGTCTGGTCGACCAGCCGGGCAACGGCGGACTCCGCGAGCTGGATGCTGGCGGTGGTGGGCTCCTGCCGATAGGCGCCGCGCTTGTGGGTGGTCAGGTCGGCGCGCCTCAGACCCAACGGTTCCTGGCGCAGGATCCGCTCGTGCAGCGCGCTCACGGTCCGGCCGGGGTCGATCCCGAGCCCCTCGGCCAGGGCCGTCTTCAGCCGCCGGTAGGCGCCGAGCGCGTCGGACTGGCGCTCGGTGACGTAGTAGGCGGTGATCAGCTGCGCCCACAGCGGTTCGCGGTAGGGATGCTCGGCGGTGAGCGCCTCCAGTTCGCCGATGACCTCGCCGGCGCGCCCGCACGCAATCTCGGCCTCGGCGCGGGCGGTGTGGGTCGCCACGTTCTCTTCCATCAGCGCGGTGGCGAAGGCGTCGACGAAGGCGTAATCGCGCAGGTCGTCGAGCACGGGCCCGCGCCACTCGCCCAGCGCCAGCGAGAACTGTCGGCTGGCGTCCTCGAAACGTCCCGCCGCGGCGGCCTGGTTTCCGGCGAGCTTCGCGGCCATGAAGCGCCCGAGGTCGCAGTCGGCGTCGGCGACACTGAGCTGGTATCCCGGCGGGGCGCTCGCCAGCACCTGGTAGGGGTCGGCCCCTGCGTCGCGCAGCAGCCGACGCAGGTTCGACACGTGGGCCTGGATGCTGGTGCGCGCGGCGGGCACCGGATCCTCGTCCCACACCGCGTTGATCAACGAATCGACGGACACCGGCCGGTTGCGGTTGATCAGCAGCATGGCGAGCACCGCACGTTGCTTGGGCGCCCCTACCGGCACCCGCACGCCGTGGCTGGTCATCAGCAACGGTCCCAAGACGCCAAACCCGAGACCAGTGTTCGTCATCGCGTTGCCAGCCTCCTGGGTTATCGGGGCCGTTCTTGAAACGAGAGTCTATTTCGCAGCCCGGGCGCGGCAAATTAGCGCGCCGTCAAGGCGGCCCTGCGTCCGAAACGCACAAAGCCCCGTCCCCTACGATCGAGCCTCGTGCCCCCCGACCGTAATGAGCGATCGCTGCGCGTCCCGCGGCAGATCGCCGTGGTCGCGGGTCTGGCGGGTCTGCTGCTGTGCCTGGTCGTTCCGCTGCTGCCGGTGCGCCAGACGACGGCGACGGTGCTGTGGCCCCAGGGCGTGTCCGACGGGCACGTCACCCAGATCACCGCCCCGTTGGTCTCGGGGGCGCCGCGGGCGCTGGACATCTCGATCCCGTGCGCGGCGATCGCCACGCTGCCGCCCACCGGCGGATTGGTGGTCTCGACGCTGCCGGTCGGCGGCGTGGACACCGGCAAGAACGGGCTATTCGTGCGCGCCGACAAGGACATCGTCGTCGTCGCGTTCCGCGACACCGTGGCCGCGGTGGCCAAGCGCGCGGTCGTCGCGGCCGGCGCCTGCAGCGTCCTGCACCTGTGGGCCGATGCGGGCGCGGCGGGAGCCGACTTCGTCGGCATCCCCGGTGCCTCGGGGACGCTGCCGTCGGAGAAGAAGCCCCAGGTCGGCGGCATCTTCACCGACCTGAAGGTGCCGCCGCAGCCCGGACTGTCGGCCCGCGTCGACGTCGACACCCGGTTCATCACGGCGCCCACCGCGCTGAAGACGCTCGCGATGGCCGTGGGGACCCTGGCGGTGCTGACCGCCATCGCCGCGATGGCGGTGCTGGATCGGCGTGGCCGGCTGGCCCGGTATCGCCCCCGGTTCCATTGGGCCCGCGTCGGGGCCGCGGCCTGGCTCGCCGACGTCGGCGTGATCGGAACGCTGCTGGTCTGGCACGTCATCGGCGCGACGTCGTCGGACGACGGCTACAACCTGACCATCGCCCGGGTCGCCCCGAAGGCCGGGTACGTCGCCAACTACTACCGCTACTTCGGGACGACGGACGCGCCGTTCGACTGGTATCTCGCGGTGCTGGCCAAGCTGGCGGCGGTCAGCACCGCCGGTGTGTGGATGCGGCTGCCGGCCACGCTCGCCGGGATCGCCTGCTGGCTGATCATCGGCCACTGGGTGCTGCGGCGGCTGGGGCCCGGCCGCGGCGGCCCGGCGGGCAACCGGGTGGCGGTGTTGACGGCGGGCGCGGTCTTCCTGGCCGCCTGGCTGCCGTTCAACAACGGCCTGCGACCGGAGCCGATCATCGCACTGGGCGTGATCGTGACCTGGGTGCTGGTGGAACGCGCGATCGCGCTGGGCCGGCTGGCCCCGGCGGCGGTCGCGATCATCGTCGCGATGCTGACCGCGACGCTGGCGCCGCAGGGGCTGATCGCCGTCGCCGCGCTGCTGACCGGGGCCCGCGCCATCGCCCAGACCATCCGGCGCCGCCGGCCGACCGACGGGCTGCTGGCCCCGCTGCTGGTGTTGGCGGCGTCGCTGTCATTGATCACCGTGGTGGTGTTCCGCAGCCAGACGCTGGCAACGGTGGCGGAGTCCTGGCGCATCAAATACAAGGTCGGCCCGACGATCGCCTGGTACCAGGACTGGCTGCGCTACTACTTCCTCACCGTGGAGTCCAACCCCGACGGGTCGATGGCGCGGCGCTTCGCCGTGCTGGTGCTGCTGCTGTGCCTGTTCGTCATGCTGGTGGTGCTGCTGCGCCGCGGCCGGGTGCAGGGTGTGGCCAGCGGACCGGCGTGGCGGCTGATCGGCACCACCGCGGTCGGCCTGTTGCTCTTGACGTTCACGCCGACGAAGTGGGCCGTGCAGTTCGGCGCGTTCGCCGGGCTGGCCGCCCCACTGGGTGCGCTGACCGCGTTCGCGTTCGCCCGCATCGGCCTTCACAACCGCCGCAACCTGACGCTGTATGTGACGGCGCTGCTGTTCGTGCTGGCGGTGGCCACCTCGGGGATCAACGGCTGGTTCTACGTCGGCAACTACGGGGTGCCGTGGTGGGACATCCAGCCCGTGATCGCCAGCCACCCGGTGACGTCGATGTTCCTGACGTTGTCGATCCTGACCGGGCTGTTGGGCGCCTGGCAGCATTTCCGGATGGACTACGCCGGGCACACCGAGGTCAAGGACAGCCGGCGCAACCGCGTGCTGGCCTCCACGCCGCTGCTGGTGGTGGCCACGATCATGGTGCTCGGCGAGGTCGGCTCGCTGGCCAAGGGGGCGGTGGTCCGCTACCCGCTCTACACCACCGGCAAGGCCAACCTGGCCGCGATCACCTCGGGGCTGTCGAAGACCAGCTGCGCCCTGGCCGACGACGTGTTGGCCGAGCCCGATCCCAATGCCGGTCTGCTGCAACCGGTTCCGGGGCAGACGTTCGGACCCGACGGACCGCTCGGCGGCCTGCACCCGGTCGGCTTCAAACCCGAGGGGGTGGGCGAGGACCTGAGGTCGAACCCCGTCGTCACCAAACCGGGCGTGGTGAATTCCGACGCCTCACCCAACAAGCCCAACGCCGCCATGAGTGACTCCGCGGGCACGGCCGGCGGGAAGGGCCCGGCCGGAATCAACGGTTCGCACGCGGCGCTGCCGTTCGGCCTGGACCCGGCCCGCACACCGGTGATGGGCAGCTACGGCGAGAACTCACTGGCCGCCACCGCCACGTCGTCCTGGTACCAACTGCCGCCGCGTACACCGGACCGGCCGCTGGTAGTGGTCTCGGCCGCGGGCGCCATCTGGTCGTACAAGGAGGACGGCACCTTTACCTACGGGCAGTCACTGAAACTGCAGTGGGGTGTCGTCCGCCCCGACGGCACCACCCAGCCGCTCGGCGAGGTGCAGCCGATCGACATCGGTCCGGAGCCGGCGTGGCGCAACCTGAGGTTCCCGCTGGCCTGGGCGCCGCCGGAGGCTAACGTGGCACGCATCGTCGCCTACGACCCCAATCTGAGTTCCGAGCAGTGGTTCTCGTTCACGCCGCCGCGCGTGCCGGTGCTGCAGACGCTGCAGCAGCTGATCGGGTCGCAGGCCCCGGTGCTGATGGACATCGCGACCGCCGCCAACTTCCCCTGCCAGCGGCCGTTCTCCGAACACCTTGGCGTGGCCGAACTTCCGCAGTACCGCATCCTGCCCGATCACAAACAGACGGCGTCGTCGTCCAACGGGTGGGAGGCCAGCGAGACCGGCGGCCCGTTCTTGATCACCCAGGCGATGCTGCGCACCTCGACGATCTCGACCTACCTGCGCGGCGACTGGTACCGCGACTGGGGATCGGTCGAGCAGTATCACGCGCTGGTGCCGCCCGATCAGGCGCCGGTCGCCGTCGTCGAACAGGGCGTGACCACCGTTCGCGGCTGGAGCCGCCCGGGTCCCGTTAGGGCGCTGCCATGAGCGTCACCGACCACGAACGCCCGGTGGCCACCTCGCCGTCGGACGCGGTGCGCGACGTGCGGGTGACCCGCTGGGTCGCGACGATCGCGGGCCTGATCGGTTTCGTGCTGTCCGTCGCCACGCCGCTGCTGCCCGTCGTGCAGACCACCGCGATGCTGAACTGGCCGCAAAACGGCCAGTTGAACAACGTTACGGCGCCGCTGATTTCGCTGACGCCGGTCGACGTGTCGGTGACCGTGCCGTGCTCGGTGGTGCGCGACTTGCCGCCCGAGGGCGGGGTGGTGCTGAGCACCGCGCCCAAGAAGGGCAAGGACGCCGCGCTCAACGCGCTGTTCGTCGTCGCCAGCAGCCAGCGCGTCGACGTCACCGACCGCAACGTGGTCATCGCCAGCGTGCCTCGAGAGCAGGCCGCCTCGCCGCAATGTCAACGCATCGAGATCACGTCCACGCTCGCCGGCACCTTCGCCACCTTCGTCGGGTTAAACGATCCGGCGGGCAAGCCGGTGCGCGGTGGCTTCCCCGATCCCAACCTGCGCCCGCAGATCGTCGGGGTGTTCACGGATCTGACCGGTCCGGCGCCGCCCGGCCTGCGGTTTGCGGCGACCATCGACACCCGGTTCTCCACCACGCCAACGACTTTGAAGCTCGTCGCGATGGTGCTGGCGATCGCGTCCACCGTCGTCGCGCTGATCGCGCTGTGGCGCCTGGACCAGTTGGATGGCCGGCGCATGCACCGGTTGATCCCGACGCGCTGGCGCAAGTTCACCCTCGTCGACGCCACGGTGATCTTCGCCTTCCTGCTGTGGCACCTGATCGGCGCCAACTCCTCCGACGACGGCTACATCCTCGGCATGGCCCGCGTCGCCGACCACGCCGGCTACATGTCCAACTACTTCCGCTGGTTCGGCAGCCCGGAGGACCCGTTCGGCTGGTACTACAACCTGCTGGCGCTGATGACCCACGTGAGCGACGCCAGCCTGTGGATGCGACTGCCCGACCTGGTCGCCGGGCTGGTCTGCTGGCTGCTGCTGTCGCGTGAGGTGCTGCCGCGGCTGGGGCCGGCGGTGACGTCGAGCACCGCCGCCAACTGGGCGGCCGGCATGGTCCTGCTGACCGGGTGGATGCCGTTCAACAACGGCCTGCGTCCCGAGCCGATCATCGCGCTGGGTTCGCTGATCACCTACGTGCTGATCGAGCGCTCGATGTGCGCCTCCCGGCTCACGCCGGCGGCGTTGGCGGTCATCACCGCCGCGTTCACGCTCGGCGTCCAGCCCACCGGCCTGATCGCGGTGGCCGCCCTGGTCGCCGGTGGCCGGCCGATCCTGCGAATTCTGGTAAAGCGCCATCGCCTGGTCGGTACCTGGCCGCTGGTGGCCCCGATGCTGGCGGCCGGCACCGTGATCCTCACCGTGGTGTTCGCCGACCAGACGCTGTCAACGGTGTTGGAGGCCACCAGGATTCGCACCGCGATCGGCCCCAGCCAGGCCTGGTACACCGAGAACCTGCGCTACTACTACCTGATCCTGCCGACCGTCGACGGTTCGCTGTCGCGCCGATTCGGCTTCCTGATCAGCGCGCTGTGCCTGTTCACCGCCGTGTTCATCATGTTGCGGCGCAAGCGAATCCCCGGGGTGGCCCGCGGCCCGGCGTGGCGACTGATGGGCGTCATCTTCGCCACCATGTTCTTCCTGATGTTCACGCCCACCAAGTGGGTGCACCACTTCGGGCTGTTCGCCGCGGTGGGCGCGGCGCTTGCCGCGCTGACCACGGTGCTGGTCTCGCCCAAGGTGCTGCGCTGGTCGCGCAACCGGATGACGTTCGCGGCCGCGGTGCTGTTCCTGCTGGCGCTGTGCTTCGCCACCACCAACGGCTGGTGGTACGTCTCCAGCTACGGCGTCCCGTTCAACAACGTCATGCCGAGGTTCGCCGGAATCAGCGTCAGCACAGTGTTTTTCGTCCTGTTCGCGATCACGGCGGTCTGGGCCTTCTGGCTGCATTTCGCGTCGCGGGAACACGGCGAGGGCCGGCTGGCGCGGGCGGTGACGGCCGCTCCGGTGCCGATCGCGGCCGGATTCATGGTGCTGGTGTTCATCGCCTCGATGGTCGCCGGAATCGTGCGTCAGTACCCCACCTACTCCAACGGCTGGGACAACCTGCGCGAGTTCGCCGGCGGCTGCGCGCTGGCCGACGACGTGCTCGTCGAGCCGGACAGCAACGCCGGCTTCATGGCGCCGCTCCCGGGCGATTACGGCCCGCTCGGCCCGCTCGGCGGCGTCAACCCAACGGGGTTCTCCCCCAACGGTGTACCCGACCACACCGTGGCCGAGGCGCTTCAGGAGACGTCGGTGCCGCAGCCCGGCACCGATTACGACTGGTACGCCTACGACTGGCGCGCGCCGACCAAGCTGAAGGCGCCGGGCATCAACGGGTCCCTGGTTCCGTTGCCGTACGGCCTTGACCCCGACCGGGTTCCGCTGGCCGGCAGCTACACCACCGGCGCCCAGCAACAGAGCCGGCTCACCTCGGCGTGGTATCAGCTGCCCAAGCCCGACGACGGCCATCCCCTGCTGGTGGTGACCGCCGCCGGGACCATCGCAGGCAACAGCGTGTTGCACGGGCACACCAGCGGGCAGACCGTGGTGCTCGAATACGGCCGACGCGGCCCCGGCGGTGAGATCGTGCCGTCCGGGCGGCTGGTCCCCTACGACCTGAACGGCGAGCAGCCCAAGGCGTGGCGCAACCTGCGCTTCGCCCGGGACAAGATGGCCGCGGACGCGGTTGCCGTTCGGGTCGTGGCCGAGGACCTTTCGCTGACGCCGGACGACTGGATCGCGGTGACCCCGCCGCGGGTGCCGGAACTGCGGTCCCTGCAGGAGTACGTCGGCTCGTCGCAGCCGGTGTTGATGGACTGGGCGGTGGGCCTGGCGTTCCCCTGCCAGCATCCGATGCTGCACGCCGACGGCGTCACCGAGATCCCGAAGTTCCGCATCACGCCGGACTACAACGCCAAGAAGCAGGACACCGACACCTGGGAGGACGGCGTCAACGGCGGCCTGCTGGGCATCACGGACCTGCTGCTGCGGGCACACGTGATGTCCACCTACCTGTCCCGGGACTGGGGCCGCGACTGGGGGTCGCTGCGCAAGTTCGACACCATCGCCGACGCACATCCCGCGCAACTGGACCTGGGCACCGCGACCCGCAGCGGGTTGTGGTCGCCCGGACCGATCCGAATCAAGCCGTAATTCAACGGTTTTTACACTCGCTCGCCATTAATTTGTCATTAGTCGAATAACGCGCGGAATTTACGTTCGAGTAATTCCGCAGCAAATGTTTAATTTTGCGCAACGCGGGTCAATAACTACCTCCCCTGTGAGGTAACTAACAGAAACGTTAAAAAGGTGACCCGATGCACACACTGACACGCCTAGGGACATGTACCGCGGCGATTGCCGTCGCGATCTCACCGGCGGCGACGTTAGCAATCGCCACCGCGACTGCCGAGGCCGGAACCCGGGTTGCCCTGGATAGCGACGACCGGCGTTGCGATTTCAGCCTGGTGAGGACGACGCCGACGGTGCCCCGGGCGATACTTGGTGACGGGTCCGCCGTCATCAGCACCTCGGGGTCAAGGGCCGTCGCACAGGTGCACGTGACGGTTCCCAACGAGCCGGGCACCCATTTCGACGTCGGCCTGATTCAGGAGCCCCGCCCGTCGTCGGCCACGTGCGGCCCCGGTGACCCGGGCACCGCGTTCAGCGGAATGGACACCGACGCGGCGGGCAACGCAACGGTCACTGTTGCGGACAGCATTCGGCCGGGCACGACGGGCGTCTGGGTGATTGTCGAGCGGGCAAACCCGAACTCGCAAAACCCCGCCGAGTTCTATACGTCAGAATTCCTGGTTCCGGTATAAGCCTTATCGGCCGCGCTGTTGTTCGGCCGCGCTGACGACGAGCGCGTCGGAGCCGGGGAACACCGTGGCCACGTGGCCGCTGTTCCAGCGCACCACGTACGGCGGTGCGCCGTCGGCGCCGCGCACCTCGGTGATTTCGCCGCGCTGATCCGCCAATTCGGTCGTGGTGCCCTTGATCACGAGCCAGTCACCTACAACGGCTTTCATCATCGACCTCCCTGATCGCTGACCGAGTAGTCCGATGGTGCCGATCATGCGCCGCGGTCGGCCTTCAGGGAAGGGGCCCCGGGGGACGAATGCCCCGGACGGACGGGACTTCGGTCCCTATCTCGGCGTTCGGCCGGATGGTCCGATACAGGAATCGGGAACGGAGGCACGGTTATGGATGCTTCAACGCAGGCCCGGACGCGCCTGTTCGCCCGCGCACTGGGTCCATTCCTGGTCATCGCCGATGCCACGGCCGTCGCACGGGCGTCCGACAAGCCCGAGCCACAAGCCGCCGCGACGAACCCCGATCTTCGGCGGGCCGCGTGAGCGAACCCGCGCCCGACGAAACCACCGGGCATCTGTCCTCCCCGCTGCGCACCGACGAGTTCGACGCGGTCGCCGACGCGGTGATGGAGGAGATGCAAACGCTGCAGAGCGGCATCGGCATGCTTATCGTGAAGCGGGGTCCCAACGCGGGAGCGCAGTACCAGCTGGAGCGGCCCGTCATGTCCGCGGGTCGCCATCCCGCCAGCGACATCTTCCTCGATGACATCACCGTCAGCCGCCGGCACGCCGAATTCCGAAGGGAGCGCGGCAAATTCCACCTCGTCGACTTGGGCAGCCTGAACAAGACGTACCTCAACCGCAAGCCCGTCGACGCCGCGGTGCTGACCAACGGCGATGAGATCCGGATCGGCAACTTCCGCCTGATTTTCGTGGCGGGACCGGCGCCGGGGTAATACCGTCGCGGCATGAGCGAATACGACCCGCAATACGGGTCAGAGGGCGTGGACCGGCTGCCCTTCTCCACCGAGGAAAAGTCGCGGCGCTACCGGACCGAGAACTACCGCGGCGCCGTGGGCCTGAATTGGTATCGCACCGATCCGACCCTGCAGTTCACGATGGCCTACTACCTACAGCCCGACGAATTGGCCGTGGTGGAGCCCCATTTGGCGGGGATGGGCGAACTGATGGGTGGTCCGGTGGCGCGGTGGGCCGAAGAGACCGACCGCAACCCGCCGCGGCTCGAGCGCTACGACCGGTGGGGGCACGACATCAGCCAGGTCGTCATGCCGGCGTCGTTCACGCAGTCCAAGCGCGCGGTGCTCGACGCCCAGCAGGCCCTGCGCAGCGACGCGCGGGCCGCCAAGGTCAGCTCTGGTCTGGCCCTGTTCGCATCCAACTACCTGCTGAACCAGGCCGACATCGGGATGGGCTGCGCCCTGGGCACCGGGGGCGGCATGGTCCAGTCGCTGGTGGCCGCCTACGCGCCGGCCGACGTGCGCGAGCACGTGCTGGCCAAGTTCGCCTCCGGCGAGTGGGCCGGGGAAACGGCCCAGTTGCTGACCGAGCGCACCGGCGGCTCCGACCTGGGCGCGCTGGAGACGACGGCGACGCGCGCCGGAGACGCCTGGATTCTCAACGGGTTCAAGTGGTTCGCCTCCAATTGCGCGGGCGAGGCGTTCGTGGTGCTGGCCAAACCGGAAGGCGCGCCCGATTCGACGCGGGGCGTCGCCAACTTCCTGGTGCTGCGCAACCGCCGCGACGGCTCGCGCAACGGGGTGCGGGTGCGCCGGCTCAAGGACAAGCTCGGCACCCGCTCGGTGGCCTCGGGCGAGGTCGAGTTCGTCGACGCCGAGGCGTTCCTGTTGTCCGGCGAGCCGGGCGACGAAACCGGCCCGGCCGACGGCAAGGGGCTCGGCCGCATGATGGAGCTGACCAACGCCGCGCGCCTCGGCATCGCCCTGTTCGGTCTCGCCAATGCCCGTCGCGCCCTGGTGGAATCGCTGTGTTACGCCCGGCAGCGGCACGCGTTCGGCAGGGCGCTCATCGACAAGCCGCTGATGCGGCGCAAGCTCGCCGAGATGATCGTGGACGTCGAGGCGGCACTCGCGCTCGTCTTCGACGGCACCGGCGCCGCCAACCATCGGCAGCCGCGCGGCATCCGCCAGCGCATCGCCGTGCCCGTGACCAAGCTCAGGGTGTGCCGGCTGGGCATCACCGGGGCGTCCGACGCGATCGAAATCCACGGCGGCAACGGCTATATCGAAACGTGGCCGGTGGCCCGGCTGCTGCGCGACGCGCAGGTCAACACGATCTGGGAAGGCCCCGACAACATCCTGTGCCTCGACGTGCGGCGCGGCATCGAGCAGTCCCGCGCACACGAGGCGCTCCTGGCGCGGCTGCGCGATGCAGTGTCGGTTTCCGACGACGACGAGACGACGCGATTGGTGGGCGCGCGCATCGAGGATCTGGACGCGGCGATCACGGCGTGGTCGAAGCTCGACCGGGAGGTCGCCGAGGCGCGGCTGTTCCCGCTGGCCCAGTTCATGGGCGACGTCTATGCGGGCGCGCTGCTCACCGAGCAGGCCGCGTGGGAGCGGGAGACCCGCGGCGGGGACCGCAAGGCGCTCGTCGCGCGGCTGCACGCGCGGCGCTACCTCGCCGATCGGGGCCCGCTGCGCGGGATCGAGGACGAATCCGACGAGGCGCTGGAGCGGTTCGAGGAGCTGGTGGACGGGGCGCTGGTTACCGGCGAGCAGTAGTAAAAGTGCCCAATTCGGGTTGAAAAGAGGGCTTTTGCGTCTGCTTGCCGCCAAACACTAAATGGGCAGCAGGCTGTGCTTGCGCGCCACGCGGAACCAGATTTGCTTGTCCCGTAACAGGCGCATCGACTTGCGCAGCAGCAGGCGGGTCTGGTGCGGGTCGATGACCGCGTCGATGAAGCCGCGTTCGGCCGCGGTCCACGGGATCGCCATGTTGAGGTTGTAGCCCTCGATGAAGTCCTTCTTGATCTGCTGCGCCTCGGGCGTCGTCGGGTCCGGGAACCGCTTCATCAACAGCTGGGCAGCGCCCTCGGCGCCGATCACCGCGATGCGCGCAGTCGGCCACGCGAAGTTGAAGTCGGCGGTCAGCTGCCGCGATCCCATCACGGCGTAGGCGCCGCCGTATGACTTGCGGACCGTGATCGTCACCTTGGGTACGTCGGCTTCCACAACCGCGGACAGGAACCGGCCCCCGCGCTTGATGATGCCGTTCTTCTCCTGCTCGGCCCCGGGCAGGAAGCCGGGAGTGTCGACAACGAAGACCAGCGGGAGCTCGAAGATGTCGCAGAACCGGATGAAACGTGTTGCCTTGTCGGACGCTTCGTTGTCGATCGACCCGGCCAGGTGCATGGGCTGGTTCGCGATCACGCCGACCGGTCGCCCGTCGACCCGAGCGAACCCAGTGATGATCGCCGGCCCCTGCTGCTCGGAGACTTCGAGAAGATCGCCGTCGTCGAAGATCCGGAGCAGGATCTCGTGCATGTCGTAGGCCGCGTTGTCGTTGTCCGGGATGATCGCGTCGAGTTCCAGGTCGGTCGGGGTGATCTCCGGCTCCAGCCCGGGATTGACGATCGGCGGCTTGTCGAAGCAGTTGGACGGCAGGAACGACAGGAAGTCACGGACGTACTGGAATGCTTCGGCCTCGGAGTCGACTACGTGATGAATATTGCCGTAGCGGGCCTGGACGTCGGCGCCACCGAGCTCATCGAGGGTGATCTCCTCGCCGGTGACCTCCCGGATCACGTCGGGCCCGGTGACGAAGAAATAGCCCTGGTCGCGCACCGCGACGAGGAGATCGTCCTGGATCGGCGAATAGACCGCTCCCCCAGCGCACTTGCCGAAGATGAGGGAGATCTGCGGCACCACGCCGGACAACGCCTCGTGACGGCGGCCCAGCTCGGCGTACCACGCCAGCGAGGTGACCGCGTCCTGGATGCGGGCTCCGCCGGAGTCCTGGATGCCGATGATCGGGCACCCGACCATCGCGCACCACTCCATCAGCCGGGCCACCTTGCGGCCGAACATCTCGCCGACCGTGCCCTGGAACACCGTCTGGTCATGGGAGAACACCCCGACCGGCCGGCCGTCGATCATGCCGTGGCCGGTGACGCACCCGTCGCCGTACAGCGCGTTCGGGTCGTTGGGGGTCTTGGCCAGCGCCCCGACCTCGAAGAACGTGCCGGGATCGAGCAGCGCGTGCACCCGCGCGCGGGCGCTCGGGATGCCCTTCTTGTCGCGCTTGGCGGCGGCCTTCTCGCCGCCGGGTTCCTTGGCGAGTTCCAGGCGAGCGTGCAGCTCGGCCAACTTCTCCGCAGTGGTGTGCTGAACGGGCGCTGGAGCTAGCACCGTCTCCGTCACTACTTGCCTACCTAACCTGTTCGGACTTGTCCTGCTGCCGTTCGGCATCGATCTTGTTCAGCGCCTGGGTCATGTGCGCGCCGACCTTGGCGATGATCGGCTCGTCGATGGCCTGGATGTGCTCGCCACCGATCGGCACGATCTCGAGGTCGGACACGTACTCGCCCCAGCCGCCGTCCGGCTTGCGGGTGGCGTAGCGCGGCTCGAACATGATCGCGTCGTCATGGTAGCGATCGGCCATGTAGAGCGTGACGTGCCCGTCGTACGGCTGGATCTGGGCGGTGTCGATGGCCCGGTTGTCCAGGTACGACGTGCGCTGGTGCTCGATGATCCCGGCCGGGATCTGCACCCCGCTCTGGCTGACCGCCTCCAGCACGAACTTGATCTGGCCCTCGTCGTCGAGCTGCTCGAGATGCTCGTAGGGGATCTCCGGGATGGTGACGTTGAACGTCTTCTCGGCGAACCGAGCGTAGCGGTCCCAGCGCTTGCGGATCTCCTCCTTGGTCTGCGGGACCTCTTCGCCCGCGCGGACCGCGTCGATCAACCCGACCCACTCGACGTCCTTGCCCAGGCGCTTCAGCCCGATCGCGCACGCGTAGGCCAGCACCCCGCCCAGCGACCAGCCGGCCAGGATGTACGGCCCGTCGCCCTGCATCTCGATCAGCTTCGGAACGTATTGCGCCGCACGCTCTTCGATCGTGCCCTCGACCCGCTCGAGGCCGTACATCGGGGTGTCCGCCGGCAAGCGGTTGAGCAGCGGCTCGTAGACCACCGTCGAGCCGCCGGCCGGGTGGAACACGAACACCGGTGTCCGCGTGCTGCCCTCCGGGCGCGCCCGCAGGGTGCGCACGAAACCGTCGACCACCCCGGCCTCCAGGTGCTCGCGCACCTTCTCGGCCAGCGCCTCGATGTTCTCCGACGCCAGCACGTCCTCGGCGGTGATCGGACCCTCGGCGCGCTCCGAAAGCCGTTGCGCCATCTTGGCGGCGGCGTCGGCGTCCAGCTTGGGCAGCGGGTTGAAGATGCCGCCCGGGGACTTGCCCGTGACAATCGCCCACGTGGCGAACGCGACCCGCTCTGCCGCGTCGCGCGGCGGCACGTCGGAGTTGAGTGCCTGGGCGACGGCCTGCTGGTTGAGCGCGTCGGCCGCCCCGGCCAGGTTCGGCTGGCCGTTGGTGCCATTAACCGCGGGCCCCGACGGGTTGGTCGGCGGCGGCGGGATCGGCACGTCCGACGCCGGCGGTGCTTGCGTCTGCGGCTCGGCCTGCGGGTCCGGCGCCGGCGCCACCACCGACGCGGCCGTGGCGCCGCTGAGCAATTCGGCCTGCTCCCTGGCGATTTCCTCCGCCGTCTGCGTCTTCTGGTGCTCGGCCAGCTGCTCGACCTCGTCGCGGTGCTCGACCGCGTACTCGATCAGCTTCTCGACGGCGTAGAGGTTGGCGTCGCGCACCGCCGTCAACTGAATGGGCGGCAGGTCGAAGTCGTATTCGACGCGGTTCTTGATCCGCACCGCCATCAGCGAGTCCAGGCCCAGCTCGATCAGCGGCACCTCCCACGGCAGGTCCTCGGGCTCGTAACCCATGGCCGCGCCGACGATGGCGCCGAGCCGCTCGGCGATGGTCTCGCCGGACTCCGGTGACCATTTGGTGAAACCAGCCGGCATGTAGCGGTTGGTGAGGCTGTCGCCGAGCGCTTCCTCCTCCGGACCTTCGGAGGGAGCCTCCGCTGCGGCGGCCTCGGTCGCCTCGATCGCCGTGCCCGCCCCGACGGCCACCGGCAGCACGGACTCCGTGCCGCCCCGGGTGACCAGCGCGTCGTACACCAGGGTGAACGACTCGTCGATGCGCGCGTGCACCTGAACCGACGCGCCGCCGGGATGCCGGGTCAGGGTGGTCACCAGCCGGGAACCCTCCGCCGGCTTGGCGCGCTCCTCGGCCGCGGTCAACTTGGCGTCCGGAAGCACTTCGGCCGCAGCGGCTTTCACCAACGACGCGAGATCCGTCAGGCCCTTGGGCGCGTACTCCCACACGTGGCGGCCGTCCGGCAGCGCGACGTGGTTGCCCGGCATGATGATCGCGCCGCTGCCCGAGGCGACCTGCACGTCCAGCCAGTGCTCCTTGCGCTTGAACCGGGTCGGCGGGATGTTCGCGTAGTCGGCGGGCCCGGCGGCGCGCGTGAACAGCGTCCGCGGATCCAGGTCGTGGCCGTAGACGTAGAGCTGGGCCAGTGTCGAGGTGATCGACTCGACCTCGTCCTGCTTGCGGGCCAGCGTCGGGATCAGCTGGGCGTCGTGCAGCCCGGCGTCCGCGGTGGTCAGGCCGACCTGCATGAGTGCGACGGGGTTGGGCGCCAGTTCGACGAAGGTGGTGTGCCCGCTGTCGACGGCGTTGCGGATGCCGTGGGTGAAGTAGACGGAGTGCCGCAGCCCCTTCTTCCAGTAGTCCACGTCGTGGATCGGCTCGCTGCCCGGCTTGATGTAGCTGCCCTCGTGCACGGTCGAGAAGATGCCGCACGTCGGACTCATCGGCTTGATGCCCTGCAGCTCCGCGGCCAGCTCCCCGAGCAGGGGATCCATCTGCTGGGTGTGGCTGGCGCCCTTGGTCTGGAACTTGCGCGCGAACTTGCCCTCGGCCTCCGCGCGGGCGATGATCGCGTCCACCTGGTCGGGCGGCCCGCCGATGACGGTCTGGGTGGGTGCGGCGTAGACGCACACCTCCAGGTCGGGGTAGTCGGAGAACACCGTCTTGATCTCGTCGGCGGAGTATTCCACCAGCGCCATCAGCCGGATGTACTCACCGAACAGCATCGCCTCGCCCTCGCCCATCAGGTGCGAGCGCGAGCAGATCGCCCTGGTGGCGTCGCGCAGCGACAGGCCGCCGGCGAAGTACGCCGACGCCGCCTCGCCCAACGACTGGCCGACCACCGCGGCGGGCTTGGCGCCGTGATGCTTGAGCAGCTCGCCCAGCGCGATCTGGATCGCGAAGATGGTGACCTGGGTGGTCTCGATGCCGTAGTCCTGCGAGTCGTCCAGGATCAGCTCGAGCACCGAGTAGCCCAGCTCGTCCTGGACCAGCGCGTCGACCTTCTCGATCCACTTGGCGAAGACCTCGTTGCGCAGGTACAGGACCTTGCCCATCTTGCGGTGCTGCGCGCCGAAGCCGGCCAGCACCCACACGGGTCCGTTGCTCACCGGCCCGTCGACGCTGAACACGTTCGGCCGCTGCTTGCCCTCGGCGATCGCGCGCAGGCCCTTGATGGCCTCCTCGTGGTCGTGTGCCAGCACCACCGCGCGCGAGCGGCCGTGGTTGCGACGTGACAGCGACCGGCCGATCGATTCCAGCGACGACGCCTGGCCCTCGGGGCTTTCCATCCAGTCCGCGAGCTCCGCCGCCGCCGCCTTCTTGCGCGACGTCAAAAACGCCGACACCACCAGCGGGATGACAGGCGGCGGAAGCTCTTGCGCCGCAAGCTCCTCCAGGGCGGCGGCTTTGAGCTCCAGCGCCTCCTCGGTGACCTCCGGCAGGTCGGGCTCGTCCTCCTCGACCGCCGCGGCGGCGTCGGGGATGATGTTGCCGAAGTCGTCGAACCGCAGCGAGTGCGCCTCGAACGAGGGCGCTTGAGCGGTTTCCGAGGCCGCCTCGGGGGCCGCCTTGGCCTCGGGCTGCGGCTCCGGCTCCTTCTCGACGACGTCGCGGGGCAGGACCTCGCGCACCACCACGTGCGCGTTGGCCCCACCGAAGCCGAAGCTGGACACCCCGGCCAGCGCGTAGCCGCCGTAGCGCGGCCAATCGGTCGCCTTGTCAATCACTTTCAGGCGCATCGCGTCGAAGTCGATGTAGGGGCTGGGCCCGGCGAAGTTGAGCGACGGCGGCAGCTTGTCGTGCTGCAGCGCCAGCACCACCTTGGCCATGCTGGCCGCGCCCGCGGCCGACTCCATGTGCCCCACATTGGTTTTCACCGCGCCCAGCAGCGCCGGGCGGTCGGCCGGGCGGCCCCTGCCGACGACGCGGCCCAGCGCCTCGGCCTCGATCGGGTCGCCGAGGACGGTGCCGGTGCCGTGCGCCTCGATGTAGTCGACATTGCGCGGATCGATGCCGGCGTCCTTGTAGGCCCGGCGCAGCACGTCGGCCTGCGCGTCCTGGTTGGGAGCGATCAGGCCGTTGGACCGGCCGTCGTGGTTGACCGCGCTGCCGGCGATCACGGCCAGGATCTGGTCGCCGTCGCGGCGGGCGTCGTCGACCCGCTTGAGCACCAGCATGCCGGCGCCCTCCGAGCGGGTGTAGCCGTCGGCGTCCGACGAGAACGACTTGATCCGGCCATCGGGAGCCAGCACCGCGCCGATCTCGTCGAAACCGAGCGTCACAGCGGGCGTGATCAGCGCGTTGACGCCGCCGGCTACCGCGACGTCGGCCTCGCCGTTGCGCAGCGCCTGCACCGCCTGGTGGATCGCCACCAGCGAGCTCGAGCACGCGGTGTCGACCGCGACCGAAGGCCCACGGAAGTCGTAGAAGTAGGACACCCGGTTCGCGATGATCGACGGCGAGTTACCGGTAATCGCGTAGGGGTGCGCGGCGGTCGGGTCGGAGATGGCCAAGAAGCCGTAGTCGTGGTTGGAGACGCCGACGAACACGCCGACGGCCTCGCCGCGCAGGGCCGACGCCGGGATGCGGGCGTGCTCGAGCGCCTCCCAGGTCAGCTCCAGCGCCATCCGCTGCTGCGGGTCGATGTTGTCGGCCTCGGTCTTGGCGATCGCGAAGAACTCGGAGTCGAAGCCCTTGATGTCCTTGAGGTATCCGCCGCGGGTGCGGGCCTTCGTGATTCGCTCGGCCAGCCGCGGCTCGTCGAGGAATTCCTCCCAGCGGCCCTCGGGCAGATCGGTGATGGCGTCGCGGCCCTCGATCAGCGCCTGCCAGGTTTCCTCGGGGCTGTTCATGTCGCCGGGCAGCCGGGTCGCCAGGCCCACGATCGCGATGTCGACGCGCTCGGCCGGCCCGTTGCGCGACCAGTCGACGACGTCGTCGCCCGACAGGTCCGGCTCGGGCTCGCCCTCGACGATCCGGGTCGCCAGCGACTCGATGGTCGGATGCTGGAACGCCACCGCGACCGACAGCGTGACACCGGTCATGTCCTCGATGTCGGCGGCCATCGCCACCGCGTCGCGCGACGACAGGCCCAGCTCGACCATCGGCACCGATTCGTCGATCGACTCGGGCGACTGCCCGGTGGCCCTCGCGACGTAGTTACGCAGCCATTGGCGCATCTCGGGGACGGTCAAGTCGGCCTTTTTGGCGGGCAGATTCTCCTGGGATTCGTCTATGTCAGTCATGATTCCTGGTTCAGTCGTCCGCGCCCGCGAAGGCGGTCGGGGAACCGATGCCGCTGCGCAGGCTTCCGTCGAGGTAGGCGGCGCGGCAGGCGCGGCGCCCGATCTTGCCGCTCGAGGTGCGCGGAATGGTTCCCGCCTGCACCAGCAGCAGGTCGCGCACGGTGACGCCGTGCCGCACGGCGATGGCGGCGCGGATGTCGTCGGCGATGGGTTGGTAGTCGAGCTTGTGCGTGCCGGCGGCGCGCTCGGCGACGATCACCAGCTGCTCGGAGGTGTCCTCGGGGTCGTGCTTGATGCCGGCGTGCGGGTTGTCGAACACGACCTGCGGCAGCTGGTTGGCCGGGACCGAGAACGCGGCCACGTAGCCGGTGCGCAGCGCGCGGCTGGCTTCCTGCGCCGAGTACTCGAGGTCCTGCGGGTAGTGGTTGCGCCCGTCGATGATGACCAGGTCCTTGATCCGGCCGACGATATAGAGGTGGCCGTCGTAGTAGGTGCCGTAGTCACCCGTGCGCACCCACAGCCCGTCGTCGGCGGCGCCCTCGGCGTGGGACTGGCTGATCCGCGACTTCAGGATGTTGCGGAAGGTCTCGGTGGTCTCGGCTTCCTTGCCCCAGTAGCCGGTGCCCAGGTTGTTGCCGTGCAGCCAGATCTCGCCGACCTGTCCGTCCGGCAACTCGCTGGCCGTGTCGGGATCGACGATGACCGCCCACTCGTCGACGCCGATGACCCCGGCGGACACCTGGGGGACGGCGTTAGGCGCGTCGGCGGGGACCTCGACGAAGCGCTGGTTGTTCATCTCGTCGCGGTCGACGTGGATGACCCGGGGCGCCTCGTCCATCGGCGTGGTGGAGACGAACAAGGTCGCCTCGGCGAGACCGTAGGACGGCTTGATCGCGGTCTCCCGCAGGCCATAGGGCGCGAAAGCCTCGTAGAACTTGCGCATCGACGCCGGTGACACCGGCTCGCTGCCGTTGAGGATGCCCTTGACGTTGCTCAGGTCCAGCGGCGGATCGCCCTCCTTGGGCACGCCGCGCACCGCGGCGTGCTCGAAGGCGAAGTTCGGCGCGACGGTGAACACCTCGCAGTCCGGGGCGTCGTCGGGCTTGCGCGCCATCTCCCGGATCCACCGGCCGGGGCGCCGCACGAACGCGGCCGGGGTCATGAAGGTGAAGTTGTGGCCGAGGACCGGCGACAGCAGCGCCGTGATCAGGCCCATGTCGTGGAAGAACGGCAGCCAGGACAACCCGCGGTCGCCCTCTTTACCCTCCAGGCCGTTGAGCACCTGCAGCACGTTGGTGGGCAGGTTCAGGTGGGTGATCTGCACGCCGGTCGGGGTGCGCGTGGAGCCGGAGGTGTATTGCAGGTAGGCGATGGTGTTCTCGTCGGCCACCGGCTCCTGCCAGGTGGCGGCGACCTCGTTCGGCACGGCGTCGACGGCAATGACGCGGGGGCGCTCCTTGGCCGAGCGGGCGCGGATGAACTTACGGACTCCCTCGGCGGCCTCGGTGGTGGTCAGGATGGTCGACGGGGTGCAGTCGTCGAGCACGGCGTGCAGGCGGCCGACGTGGCCGGGTTCGCTCGGGTCGAACAGGGGCACGGCGATCCTGCCGGAGTACAGCGCGCCGAAGAACGCGATCAGGTAGTTGAGGTTCTGCGGGCACAGGATGGCGATGCGGTCGCCGGGCTGGGTGACCTGTTGCAGGCGCGCCCCGACCGCCCGGTTGCGGGCGCTGAACTCCGACCAGGAGATGTCGCGGTACTCACCGTCGCGCTCGGTGGAGAAGTCGACGAACCGATAGGCGAGCTTGTCGCCGCGAACCTTCGCCCACTTCTCAACGTGACGAACCAGGTTCGTGTTGTCCGGGAACCTGATCTTTCCATTCACGATGAACGGGTTGTGGTACGCCATGCCGTCTTCTCCTGTCACAACCATCTCGTGCCGGCGTCGGCCGGCCTAGTGCCTCGCGCCGGCTTCGCCGGCCTAGTGCCTCGCGTCGGCTTCGCCGACTGGTCCTCTATACACGAGCCGGCTGTGCACGGCACACGGCTGCGAGCGCCGGTTCGTGCCAGTCCCCGCCAGCTTCGACCCCGATCGGGGCCGCAACGAAGTGCTGATTGCTCTTAATTTTCTCTTAATGTTAAGGGTCGCCCCGCGGCAGACCAAATCACAAGGTACCGCCGATCCCGTCACGGATTCGCCTACGTCGCGGTTGTGTCACCCATGTTTGGGACGCGGCGCGTTTTCGATCAGCCCGCGGGCCCAATTAAGCGTCCAATCGGTCGCCGGTGCCCCGTCGAGGTTCCAGAACTGCGTCGTGGCGTACAGCGCGTGGACCGGCTGCCCGGCGCCTCCGGCCAGGGTGTTCAAGGTGTCGGGCAGCTTGGCGACGCTGAACGCTTCGTTCGGCGCGGCGCAGATGAGGTCACCCGGCGCGCAGATCTCGTTCGTCTTGGCGTTCAGCGCGCCGAATCCGCCCGGGCGCTCACCGGTCATGGTGAGGCCGAGGCCGGACAACACCGGCACCTCGTGCAGCGTGATCTCGGCGCCCTCGCCCGGCGGGTTGGGCCCGATGTCGTTGCCCACGCCGTCCTGGCGACGGCCGTCGGCGATCAACGTCACACCCAGCACCAGGTCGTCGTCGACGGGTCCCCGGCCGTTGCCGATGTCGCTGGCGATGTCACCAATGATCACCGCGCCCTGGGAGAAGCCCATCAGCACGTAACTGGTCAGCGGACACTTGTTGTTCATGTCGGTCATCGCCTGGACGGTCGCGCGGGTGCCCTCCGCCCGGCTTTCGTTGTAGGACATCTGCGTGTCGCCGCTCAGCGGGTTGTGGAACTGCGCCGTGTAGGGGGTGGTGAAAATTTGTGCGCGCGAGGACGGGAACTGCTGAGAGATCGCGGTGGTCACCTTGTGCAGCAACGCATTCGGGAACTGCGTCGGGTTGAGCGGATCGTCCTGCGGGGCGGACTCCCAGGTGCCCGGAACGTTGATCACCTGCACGTCGGGGCAGGAGGCGTCCTGGGACGCCGGCCGCGGCTTGTGCGGGTGGGTCGACGTGGAAGGCGGCGGCAGGATGCCGGGGGGCACCGCGCTGGGCGGCGATTCGCGGTTGCGCAGCAGCGTGACGACGGCCACCACGACGAGCAACACGACGCCCGCCACAGCGAGGGCGGCGATCCAGGCGAGGATCCGGTGGCGTTTACGCCGCGCGCTCGTCGTCATGTTCTCCTGCTAGCAGAGTCGGTCTATCGCAGCTCGGTTCCAGGCAAGCGGATACTCCGCCCCCTGCTGCACTCTCCTACACGGTACCGGCGTTTCGGGCGCCACCCCGGGGCTCGCCGTCCTAGCGGATGGCCCCGACGATGTCGCCGGACATGGCCCCGAGCTCGCCTGCCCACGAGCCCCAGCCGTTGTCACCGCCGCCGGGGAAGTCGAAGTGGCCGTTGTGCCCGCCGACGCTGCGGTACTGCTGATAGAACATCCGGCTGTTGCCCATCGCCTCGCCGGCCTGCCCGATCATGGCGGCCGGGTCGCTGGCCGCGTCGGTGGTCGGGCTCCAAACCCACACGCGGGTGTTGTTCTGCGCCAGCAGGGAGGCGTGCACCCACGGGTCGTGCCACTTCCACCGGCCGAGCTGCGGCGCCCCCCACATGCCGTTGCCGTCGACGCCGCCGAACTGCTGCAGGCCGGCCAGGATCGAGCCGTTCGTGGTGGTGTTCGACGGGTACAGGAAGCCGGACAGCGAACCGGCGAAGCCGAAGCGATCCGGGTGGAAGCAAGCCAGCGCCATCGCGGCGTAGCCACCCTGGGAGGCGCCCACGGCGGCGTGGCCGCCGGGCGCCAGGCCCTTGTTGGCGGCCAGCCAGTTCGGCAGCTCGCTGGACAGGAAGGTGTCCCACTGCTTGCTGCCGTCGTTCTCCCAGTTGGTGTACATGCTGAAGGCGCCGCCGGCGGGCGCCACGACCGAGATGCCCTTGCCCGCCAGCGTGTTCATCGCGTTGCCGGCCGTAACCCAGTTGCTGACGTCGGGGGCGGCGTCGAAGGGATCCAGGAGATAGACCGCGTGCGGGCCGCCGGCCAGAAACGCCACCGGGATGTCGCGGCCCATCGCCGCCGACGGCACCATCAGGCTCTCGTAACCCGCGGCCCTGGCCTTGCCGACGGTTGCCGGCGCCACCAGCGTCAGGGCCACCCCCAGCCCCACGGACAGTGCGGCGACGCCAAACATCCGCAGAAGCGCTGACAGACCCCTTACGACCCTCATGTCCACCCTCCATCGTCTAGTCGCTGTGTCTGCACATTAGCCAGGACGGGATTGCGGGCAGCCAGCAGGGTAGTGATATAGGCCACACTCCCCGCGCACAAACCAACGGCGGCGACCCGATTGGATCGCCGCCGTCAGTCGTGTTGCTCGTTCTTAGGTGCCGGTGCCGGTGCCGGTGCTCTGGTTGCCCGCGGCCGCGGCCGTGGCCGGGCCGGCGCCCGGCGTGGCGCCCAGCGTCGACTGCAGGTCACCCTTCATCGCCTGCAGCTGTGCACCCCAGTAGGGCCAGTCGTGGGTGCCGTTGGCGTCGAAGTTCCACACCGCGTTGTGGCCACCGGCCTGGTTGTACGCGTCCTGGAACTTCAGGTTGCTGGTCCGCACGAAGCCCTCGAGGAACTTGGCGGGCAGGTTGTCGCCACCCAGGTCCGACGGCTTGCCGTTACCGCAGTACACCCAGATGCGGGTGTTGTTCGCGACCAGCTTGCCGACCTGCAGCGACGGGTCGTTGCGCTGCCACGCGGGGTCCTCCTTGGGGCCCCACATGTCCTTGGTCTTGTAGCCACCCGCGTCGCCCATGGCCAGCCCGATCAGCGACGGGCCCATCCCCTGCGACGGGTCCAGCAGCGCCGACAGCGAGCCGGCGTAGACGAACTGGTTCGGGTGGTAGGCGGCCAGGATCAGCGCCGACGACCCGGCCATCGACAGACCGACCGCGGCGTTGTTGGTGGACCGGACCTGCTTGTTGGCCGCCAGGTACGCCGGCAGCTCGCTGGTCAGGAACGTCTCCCACTTGTAGGTGGTGCAGCCGGCCTTACCGCAGGCGGGCGCGTACCAGTCGGAGTAGAAGCTGGACTGCCCGCCGACCGGCATGACCACGGCGATGCCCGACTGGTTGTACCACTCGAACGCGGGGGTGTTGATGTCCCAGCCGTTGAAGTCGTCCTGCGCGCGCATGCCGTCGAGCAGGTAGAGCGCCGGCGCGTTGGCCCCACCGCTTTGGAACTGAACCTTGATGTCGCGGCCCATAGCGGCCGAGGGAACCTGCAGGTACTCCACCGGCAGACCCGGGCGCGAGAACGCCCCGGCGGTCGCCGAGCCCCCCACGGCGCCAATCAGACCCGAGAGCAGGGCCGCGCCAACGGCCCCCACCACGAGTCGTCGTGGCATGCGAGCCACGGCGCCGCGAAACCTGTCGACAAGCGTCATCCTTGCTTCCTCATCCTTTCGGCGCGCCCTTAGTACAGGCGCATCGTCGAATTGGGTCGTACTGCATACGCTCCACGCAGCAGTGCTCGTGTAGTCAACCACACCATCGCTCATCCCCTCTCATCGAGCGGTCAGGCAAACGGCCATTCGGCCCTCTTTCGCAACGGAATTGGGACCGGAAAGTTGCGCGGAGAACCGCGTTTCCGCATGTGCTTGGCCCCCGTTGAACACTGGTGAGAGCACAGATGTGAGGTTGCTGGCAATGTCCGGGGCCCGGGCGGCCGTGCCGATTTCAAGACCCGCAGAAAAAATTTCCGCGCCGGCGCCTCATTCGCGGGGAGGCGGCGGGATCGCCTCCGGAACCGGCAGCCCACACCTGGCGAGCTCGTAGAGCGGAACGCGATCGATGCGGTACTTGGTGAACTCGAAGCTGTGCACGACGTTGGAAACGAAGCGATGCAAGGTCATTGGGGCTCGCACCGAACTCAGCATCGCCTTCGTCTCGGGGCACTGCAGCGCCGCGACGGCCTGCGCGACCCAGTTCACGTCCAAATAGCCCGGAATTCCCGGATACAACTTCACCCACGGGCCGTCGGCGATCACCCAGTCGGGGAACAGGTTCTTGTCGTGCCCGATCCGGCCGTGCTTCAGCCGCTCTGTGTGCTGGGCGAGCGGGTTTGCCAGCCCGATCTGGTCGATCACCCGCACATCGAGCCCGACGTTCATCCCCAGCATGCCCAGGTTGGTGAAAAACACGGCGTGCTGCGGCTTTTGCGGCGCCTTGCGGTCCCCGGGCGCCGGCGGCAGCATCGGCACCAGGTCCCACTGGGTGTAGTTGCCGGACGGCAGCAACAACGCGCCCTCCGGGGTGTTGTCGAGCGCCGTGAGGACGGCGGCCATCCGCGGGTAGTCCAGGTAGTCGGCGGCCGTCAGCGGGTGCGCGTGCCCGGTGGCCTGCGCGTAGAAGCGGCGTTCGTCGACGATGCCCGAGTAGGTGACGTGGGTGGCGTCGTCGCCCATCCCGGGCGAGTTTGCTGCCCACAGCGACCAGCCCGCGACGCCCAGCCACAGCACCCCGGCCGCACCGGCCGCCCAGTAGCCGGTCTCCCGCGAGTAGTCCTGCCCGTCGGGGAGGGCGACCGGGACGACGGCCACCGGCGCCAGCAAACAAAATAGCGGCGCCAGCAACACCCGCGCGTGCATGAAATCGCCGCCCTGCCGGATCCAGTAGAGCCCCTGCAGCAGCCCGCTGACGAGGACGAACGCGACGACCGCCGACGGGCTCTGCACCGCCCGCGCCAGGCGCCCGTAATCGGGCGACAGCGCCGGGCGCAGGAACGACGGGCGGCGCCGGGCGACCACCACCAGCACGCCCAGCGGCACCAGCAGCAGCACCGGAACCCACACGGCGTAGGGAGCATTGAAGTTGGAGAGGTAGATCATCCCCTGCGACCACTTGTCGCCCGCCGCGTCCTTGGCCAACGCCGTGCCGGGCACCAGCAGGCCGTAGTAGCCCATCCGGAAGATCTCGTAGGCGACCGGCAGGAAACCGCCGGCGATCACGACCAGCGCGCGGCGCCGCCAGGTGCTGGCGGCGATGAGCATCATGATCAGCGCCAGCCCGCCCATCAGCGCCAGCTCGGGGCGGACCAGCACGCTGAACCCGGCGACGAAGGCCAGCGCGCCGATGAAGACCGGGCCGCCCGGACGCCCGCGCACCGGCTGCGCCCAGCACACCATCATCCACCACAGCAACCCCAGGTAGGCCAGCGCCAGGCCGCTCTCCAGGCCCGACGTGGCAAAGTCTCGGGCGGGCGGCAACGCGATGTAGACCAGCGCTCCGGCGGGCAGCAGGATCGCCCTGCGGCCGCGCAGGCTCGGCGCGTACAACCGGCCGGCGCCCAGCATCAAAAATGCCACACCCAGCACCGAAAGTGTCAGAGCCAGCGCCAAGGCCACGTATTCCATGCGCATCGGCCCACCGACCCAGCTGCCCAGGTACATCAGATAGGTCCACGCGGTGGAGGTGTTCGCCTCGACCCGCTCGCCCTGGTTGAACACCGGCCCGTTGCCGGCCAGCAAATTGCGCACCGTGCGCAGCACGATGAGCCCGTCGTCGGCGATCCAGCGCCGCTGCCACGCGCCCCACCCGAACAGGACGGCGACCACCGCCACGCTGATCCACAGGCTGACCCGCACCGTGGTGACGTACGGGAATAGCGGCTGGCCGGCCCGCCGGATCACCGGCCGGCGCAGCACCCCCACCCCCAGCGCCTTCAATTGGGGGCTAGCCGAGGGCAACGGCGGCCCCCACCGTTGCGATCCACGCCAGCGCCAACAGCTGCAGCACCCGGTCGCGCAACGCAATGTCTTCGGGCTCCCCGGCCAGCCCGCCGTCGACGTCGACCGCGTAGCGCAGGATCGCGATGGTGAACGGCACCATGGACACCGTGAACCAGCGCGCGGAGCCGTGGTCGCGCTCGAACGCCCACAGCCCGTAGCACATCACCACCGCGGTGGCCGACATCGTCCAGACGAAGCGCAGGTAGGTGCTGGTGTAGCTCTCCAGCGCCTTGCGGATCGACGCGCCGGTGCGCTCGGCCAGTTGCAGTTCGGCGTAGCGCTTGCCGGCCACCATGAACAGCGACGCGAACGCCGCCACCAGCAAAAACCACTGCGACAGCCGGGTGTCGGTGGCCGCGCCCCCCGCGATGGCCCGCAGCAGGTACGCCGACGACACGATGCAGATGTCCATCACCGCCTGGTGCTTGAGGCCGAAGCAGTAGCCCAGCTGCATGCCGATGTAGACCGCCATCACCACCGCCAGGTTCGGCGTCAGCCACCAGGCCACGCCGAGTGATGCCGTCGCGAGCACCACGGCCAGGGTGTAGGCCAGCCATTCGGGCACCACGCCCGCCGCGATCGGGCGGAACCGTTTGGTGGGGTGTTCGCGGTCGGCCTCGACGTCGCGGACGTCGTTGATCAGGTAGATGGCGGAGGCCGCCAGGCTGAACACCACGAAGGCCACCGCCACCTGAATTCCCAGCTGGCCGTAGTCATATCGGTGGCCTCGGCCCGCCGCGCTCAGCGGTGCGGCCAGGACGAGCACGTTCTTCACCCATTGGCGCGGGCGGATCGCCTTGACCACCCCGACGATCAGGTTCCCCGGAGGCCCGACCACCACGTCTTCGCTCATTCGGTAGCCCCTCGCGCTCGGTCCGCGATCCCGGCGACGGCGGCGCCGAGGGCGATGCCGAAGGCCACGTCGCTGGGATAGTGCACGCCCAGCAGTATCCGCGACAGCGCCATCGGAGGGACGAGCAACACGGGCAAGGGGAGCCCGGTTGCGCGACTCATCAGGATCGCCGCGGCGGTGGTGGAGGTGGCGTGCGCGGAGGGAAAGCTCAGTTGGCTCGGCGTGCCGACGTTCACCGCGACCGCCGGGTGGTGCGGCCGCTTGCGCCGCACCAGGCGCTTGACCAGCACGGCGGCGGCGTGCGCGGCGAACGCGCCGGCCCCGGCCACCAGCCACTCGCGGCGACGGCCCGGCATGAGCACCGCACCGAGCAGCGACACGACCAGCCAGCCGATGCTGTGCTCGCCGAAGTGGGACAGCCCTCGCGCCGCGCCCAACACGCCGGGGCGATCGGCCAGCGCCGACTGGACGGCCACCAGCGCGGCCACCTCACCGCGCGGGGCGGCCGATTCAACCATGCTTGGGTTCGCCGGCTGGCAACAACGCCGTCTCCCACTTCTGCTTGCTGGACAGCGCGGGCAGCGCCTCCCGGTACACCCGGCGCATCTCGTCGAACCGGCCCAGCAGGCGGCGCTGACGGCGTAGCGATTTCAGCAACAGCGACATCATCTTTCGCCGGTCGCGCTGCCGGTAGACCACGCCGCATCCGTCGGCGGTCGTCACGGTCACGCCGTCGACCGTGCAGAGCCGGAACCAGCGCGCGTCCTGGGTCGGAACGTTGTACTCCGGACGCGTGTGGGCGTCCGGGTCGGCCGCCGTCATGTTGTGCAATATCCCGCGCGCCAGCCGGTAGCTGATGGAGACGGGGTTCACCGGCGGCTTCATGGCCTTGGTCTTATTCTGCGGCGACGGCAGCTCGCTCGCTGCCGGCAGCACGACCGCGTCGGGGTACTCCTTGCGGATCCGGTGCACTTCCGGCAGCGCCGATTCCAGGATCGAGAAGATGTGTTCGGGACCGGCCAGGAAGTCGTCGATCGCCCTGTTCTGGATCGCGACCGTCGAGTATTCAAGGCACGCAAGGTGTTTCAGCGTCGCCTTGAGGTGGCTGCGGACCAATCCGGTGATGTCTCCGTCCCAGTGCAGCGCCGCGACCACCAACCGGTTGCGCAAGTGGAAGTAGGCCTGCCAGTCGATGGCGTCGTCCTTGTCGCTCCAGGCCATGTGCCAGATCGCGGCCCCGGGCAGGGTGACGGTCGGATAGCCGTGCTCGCCGGCGCGCAGGCCGTATTCGGCGTCGTCCCATTTGATGAACAACGGCACCGGCTGTCCGAGCTCCTCGGCCACCTGCCGCGGGATCATGCACGTCCACCAGCCGTTGAAGTCGACGTCGATGCGCCGGTGCAGCAGCGCGCTTCGATCGTTGTTGTCGTTCAAGGGGAATTTCGCGAAGTCGTGGTCGTACTCGGCGTGCGGGGCGGCGGTCCACATGAAGTTCGACTGGTTGACGACCTCGCCCATGATGTGTAGGTGCGACGGCTCCTGCAGGTTGAGCATCTGACCGCCGATCAGCATCGGCGCCTTGGCGAAGCGGTTCAGCGCCAGTACCCGCAGGATGGTGTCCGGCTCGATGCGGATGTCGTCGTCCATGAACAGGATCTGTTGGCAGTCCGTGTTTTTCAGCGCCTCGTACATCACCCGGCTGTATCCGCCGGAACCGCCGAGATTCGGCTGGTCGTGGATCGACAGCCGGTCGCCCAGACCGGCGGCCGCGGCCGGGAAGTCCGGGTGGTCGCGCACCTTGCGCGTGCCCTGATCCGGCACGATGACCGCCCCAATCACCTTGTCCACCAACGGATCTGCAGTCAGGTCGGCCAGCGCGTTGACGCAGTCGGCGGGACGGTTGAAGGTGGGGATACCGACGGCGACGTTGGCGGTGCCGGGGGCGGGCTCGGTCGCGTACCAGCCACCGCTGAGCAGGCTGACCGCGGTGTCGGTGGTGATGTCGAACCAGATCCAGCCGCCGTCCTCGAACGGCTTGAGGGGCACCTCGATCTCGACGACGGCGGGCTGATCGTCGGTGCCGACGAACTGGCGGCCCTCCACCGAGATCCGCACCCCGGTGGCCTTGGTCCGGTACATGTCGACGCGTCCCGTTCCGGTCAGCTCGACCCGCAACACCACCGACGTGCAGATCGACCAACGGCGCCAGTAGCTGGCCGGGAACGCGTTGAAGTACGTCGCGAACGACACCTCCGACTCGGCGCCGATCTGCAGCGAGGTGCGCGACGTCGCGTGCGCGCGCCGCGCGTTGGTGGTCGACTCCTCGAGGTAGAGCTTGCGCACGTCGAGGGGTTCGCCCGGACGGGGCAGGATGATTCGGGACAGCAGGCTAACGGCGGTCATTATGCGTTCGCGCCTTCGTCTTGGAGTAGGGGCGCGCCGTCACGCAGGTGCGGCGCGAGGGTGTTGTCGTACATGCTCAGCGCGCTGGCAATGGCCATGTGCATATCCAGGTATTGGTAGGTGCCCAGCCGGCCGCCGAACAGGACCTTCGACGACGCGGTCTCGGCCTTCGCCCGTTCCCGGTAGGCGGCCAACAGGGCGCGGTCGGCCTCGGCGTTGATCGGGTAGTAGGGCTCGTCGTCGTCTTCGGCGAACCGAGAGTATTCGCGCATGATCACCGTCTTGTCGGTCGGGTAGTCACGCTCGAGGTGGAAGTGGCGGAACTCGTGGATGCGGGTGTAGGGCACGTCGAGATCGTTGTAGTTCATCACCGGCGTCCCCTGGAAATCCCCGATCGGCAGCACTTCCACCTCGAAGTCCAGTGTGCGCCAGCCGAGGCGGCCTTCCGCGTAGTCGAAGTAGCGGTCCAGCGGCCCGGTGTAGACGACGGGGGCGTCCGGGGACTCGGCGCGCAGTTGGTCGCGGACGTCGAACCAGTCGGTGTTCAGCCGGACCTCGATGCGGTCGTCGTCGGCCATCCGCTGCAGCCACGCCGTGTAGCCGTCGACCGGCAGGCCCTCGTAGGTGTCGCTGAAGTATCGGTTGTCGAACGTGTAGCGCACCGGCAGCCGGTTGATGACCGCGGCCGGGAGCGTGGCGGGGTCGGTCTGCCACTGCTTGGCGGTGTAGCCCTTGACGAATGCCTCGTACAGGGGCCGGCCGATCAGCGAGATCGCCTTCTCCTCCAGGTTTTGCGCGTCCGCGGTGTTGATCTCGGCGGCCTGCTCGGCGATCAGCTGCCGCGCCTCGTCCGGGGTGAAGTACCGGCCGAAGAACTGCGACACCAGGCCCAGCCCCATGGGGAACTGGTAGGCCTGCCCGTTGTGCATCGCGAACACCCGGTGGCGGTAGTCGGTGAAGTCGGTGAACTGGCGCACGTAATCCCAGACCCTCTTATTAGAGGTGTGGAACAGGTGTGCGCCGTACTTGTGCACCTCGATGCCGGTCTGGGGCTCGGCCTCAGAGTACGCATTGCCGCCCAGATGCGGGCGCCGGTCGAGGACGAGCACGCGCTTCCCGAGTTGGGTAGCCGCGCGCTCGGCAATGGTCAGGCCGAAGAATCCGGAGCCGACGACGTGGAGGTCAAAGCGACTAGAAGGAGAAGTCATCGGTTGCTTAGGGTATCCGACCGCGCGGGCCTAACCCATTTGGCGAGGCCACGGCTCCGGATCCGCGGTCACAGTCGGACTCTCAATTACCTCACGATTCAATATCAGCACTCTAGTCACAGCAATCCCACTCGTACCATCAACTCTGTGTGCTTCACACCGGTTAGGACGGGCAGGGCACGCCGACACAACAAGCAGTTCAAATAGTTGTCCAGATACGAGGAGACTTCCGTGCCGAATCGACGCCGACGCAAGGTTTCGACAGCCATGAGCGCGGTCGCCGCTGTGGCAGTGGCGAGTCCTTGCGCATACTTCCTGGTCTACGAATCGACCGCCGGCAGCAAGCCGGCCGAACACCACGAGTTCAAGCAGGCCGCGGTGATGTCCGACCTGCCCGGCGAGCTGATGGGCGCGCTGTCGCAGGGCCTGTCGCAGTTCGGGATCAACCTGCCGCCGGTGCCCGCGCTCAGCGGTGGAACCGCCGCCGCCACACCGGGTCTGACCAGCCCAGGCCTGACGAGCCCGGGGTTGACCAGCCCAGGCTTGACGAGCCCGGCGCTGACCAGTCCCGGCCTGACCAGCCCTGGCTTGACCAGCCCTGGCTTGACGAGCCCGGCTTTGGCGAATCCGGGCCTGCCGCCCACGACGCCGGGCACACCCGGGGTCGCCACGCCGGGCGCGGCGGCGACGACGCCGGCCGCCGGGCTCAACCCCGCACTTGCCAACCCGGGCCTGACCAGCCCGACCGGGCTCACACCCGGGGTGGCGAGCCCCGCGCTCTCGCCCAGCGAGGTGCCGATCGACTCGACGACGGCAGGATTGGACCCGGGCGCCGGCGGCACCTACCCGATCCTGGGTGACCCGTCGACGCTGGGCGGTGCTTCGCCGATCGCGTCCGGCGGCACCGGCGGGACCGGCGGCACCCGCGGCAGCACCCGGTAGCGCACCCGCGGCACCCGGCAGCGCACCCGCAGCACCCGGCAGGGCACCCGCGGCACCCGGCAGGGCAGCGGCGGCACCCGGCAGGGCCTTGGCCGCGCCCGGCAGTGCACCCGCGGCGGCCGGCAACGCGGCACCCGGCGCGCCACCCGCGGCGCTCTGCTGGACACCCTGCATGATGGCCGGCATCACCAGGCCCTTGAGCAGGTCGATGGCCTGGTTGGCGCCCAACTGGTTGGCGGCCTGCATCAGGTCGTTCATCAGCCCGCCGCCGCCGCCAGAGGTGCCGCCGGTCCCGCCGGTGCCGCCGGACGCGATCGGCGAAGCACCGCCCAGCGTCGACGGGTCACCCAGGATCG
>NZ_LZKR01000129.1 GCF_001672915.1 Mycobacterium sp. 1245805.9
CACCCCACCCGGGGGTTCTCCTCACATCAAGCCGACACGCCCGCTACCAACGTCATGTCCCGGTACAGCTAGCCGGGTGAGCCGAGTCTCGTCGAGATCGACGGTGGCGTGAAGAAGTGCGAGTGAACTGCACGCTAGCGGCGATCTCGGCGTGTGCAAGGACGCGCTAGCCGGGCAGCACCAGCACCGGCACCGGGCTCTCGCGGATGATCTTGGCGCTGCGGGAACCGAGGAACACCCGGCGGATTTCGTCGCGCGGTCGGGTGCCCAGCGCCAGGATGTCGCCGTCCTGCCAGTCTGCCTTTCCCAGCGCCTCATTCCAGTCGTGGCCGGTAACCACGTGCAGCGCAACGTCTTTGCCGACCACCCCGTCGGTCTTCAGGCTCGCCAGGATCTCGCGCGCCTGCGCCGCCCACGCCTCGAGGATCTCGTCCTCGACGTCCAGTCCCACCTCGGGCGGATACATCGTCTTGCCCCGGACGGCGAAGGTCATCACCCGCAGCGGCACCCCGAACCGCTGCGCGGTCTCCGCACAACGCCGTACCACGTCGATCGAATCCGCCGTGGCGGCGTAGGCGCAGGTGATCCGCGTCAATCCGCCTGTGTGCGCGCGATATCCGCGGGGGCTGATGGCCACCGGCACCGGCGACGCGTGCAACAGCCAGTCGGCGGTCGTGCCGATGACGACCAGCCCCGGCCCACCGCTGGGCAGCGACCCCAGCACGACGACGTCGCCGCCCACCTCCTCGACCACCTCGATCAGTCCCCCCGACACCGAGCGGTGCGCGCGATGCAGGTAGGTGACGTCGATCCCGTCGCACAGATCGCGCAGGAACCGCGCGGCCTCCTCGGCCGAGTCCGCCGCCAGACGCTCGGCCCACTGTTCGTACTCGGCGTCGACGCGAGCCAGTGACGGCGTCAGCCACGGCTTGGGCACGACGGTCGCCACGGTGAGCGACGTCCCGAGCGTCCGCGCGGCGCGGACGGCCAGGTGCAGCCCCGACAGGCCGACTTCGCCGGCCCGGTAACCCGCGACCACCGTCACGGCGTGTCCTCGTTGAGGGCGCTGTGGTGGCGGCCCCAGACGAAGTAGAAGAGCAGCGCCACCGCGATCCATCCGGAGAACGCGATCCAGGTGTACCAGTGCAGGCTAATCAGGATGTAGCCGCACGCCAGCACCGAAAGTCCAGGCGTTACAGGGTAACCCGGCACCTTGAACGCCCGCGGCAGGTCCGGTTCGCGCACCCGCAGGATGATCACACCGACCGATACGACGATGAACGCCGTCAGCGTGCCGATAGACACCATGTCGGCCAGCTTGTCGAGCGGAACGAAGGCGGCCAGCATTCCCGTGGCGACCGCGACGATCAGGGTGTTCTTCACCGGGGTCATCGTGCGCGCATTCACGGCGGCGAAACTCGTTGGCAGCAGCCCATCGCGGCCCATCGCGAACAGAATGCGGGTTTGGCCATACATGGTGACGAGCGTGACGGTGAAGATCGAGATCACCGCGCCCGCGCACAAGATTGTGCCGGCCCAGCTGCCGCTCGTGACATGGTCGAGGATCGTCGCCAGCCCCGCCTCCTGCTGCCCCGCGAAGTCTCGCCACGGCTGGGTGCCGAGCGCGGCCAGCGCGACAAGGACGTAGACGGTGGTGACGGTCGCCAGCGCCGCGATTATCGCGCGCGGCATGGTCTTTTGCGGATCTTTCACCTCGTCACCCGCGGTCGACACCGCGTCCAGGCCGATGTACGAGAAGAAGATGGTGCCGGCCGCCGAGCCGATGCCGGCGACCCCCATGGGGGCGAAGTCCTTGAGTCGGTTCACGTCGAAGGCGGTGAACGCGATGATCACGAACATGGCCAGCACGCCCAGCTTGATCAACACCATGATCGCGTTGACCTTGGCCGATTCGCTGGCGCCGCGGATCAGCAGCAACGCGCACATTGCGATCAGCACGATCGCCGGCAAATTGACCACGCCGGGTTGCGAGTCCCAGGGTGCCGCCGACAAGGCATGCGGCAGCTGGAATCCGAACAGGCTGCTCAGCAACTTGTTGACATAGCCGCTCCACCCCACCGCGACCGCGGCGGTCGCCACCCCGTATTCCAGCAACAGGCACGCCGCCACGCCGATCGCGACCGCCTCCCCCAGCGTGGCATAGGCATACGAGTACGACGACCCGGAAACCGGCACGGCCGAGGCCAATTCGGCGTAGCAGATGGCCGCGAGCCCGGCCGCGATGCCGGCGATGAGGAACGAGACGATCACGCCCGGGCCGGCTTGCGGAACCGCCAGCGACATGACGAAAAAGATCCCCGTGCCGACGGTCGAGCCGACCCCGAACATGGTGAGCTGGAACGTGCCGATGCTGCGCTTGAGGTGATCCGCGGCCCCGGGTGCGGCGTGCGCGCCGACGACGGGACGGCGCCGCAGCATTTGCTCCGTCAGGCTGATCGAGCTGGATGGCACGTGCGCCCCCTGTTGCGTGGATCAGCTGATTATGCGCGAGCCTCCCGCAGCGCCGCAGCGAACTGGTCAATCGCCCAGTCGATCTCCTGGCGGGTGATCACCAGCGGCGGCGCGAAGCGCAGCGTCGAACAGTGGGTGTCCTTCACCAGCACGCCGCGCCGGGCCAGCCGCAGGCTCATTTCCTTGCCGGTGCCCAGCGTGGGTTCGACGTCGACGCCGGCCCAGAGCCCGAGGCCGCGGACCGCGACAACGCCGTCACCGATCAGCCCCCGCAGGCGGCGGTGCAGGTGCGCACCCAATTGGGCCGACCGGGCCTGGAATTCGCCGCGCGCCAGCATAGCCACGACGGTGGTGCCGATCGCCGCCGCCAGGGGGTTGCCGCCGAAGGTCGAGCCGTGTTCGCCGGGGCGCAGCACGCCGAGGATGTCGCGGTCGGCGACCACCGCCGACAGGGGCACCACGCCGCCGCCCAGCGCCTTGCCGAGCAGGTAGACGTCGGGCACGACGCCCCACCGCTCGCAGGCGAAGGTGTAGCCGGTGCGGGCCAGCCCTGACTGGATCTCGTCGGCGATCATCAGGACGTTGTGCTCGCTGCACAGCGCGCGGACGGTGGGCAGGTAGTCGTCGGGTGGGACGATGATGCCCGCCTCGCCCTGGATGGCCTCCAGTAGCACGGCCACCGTGTCGTCGTCGATCGCCCGAGCGAGCGCCGCGGCGTCGCCGAACGGCACGGAACGGAATCCCGGCGTGAAGGGCCCGAATCCGTCGCGCGCCGTCGGGTCCGACGAGAAGCTGACGATGCTGATCGTGCGGCCATGGAAGTTGTTGTCCGCCACGATAATATTGGCCTGTCCCGCTGCGACGCCCTTGACTTCGGCGCCCCATTTGCGGGCGACCTTGAGGCCGCTCTCCACGGCTTCGGCGCCAGAGTTCATCGGCAGCACCATGTCCTTGCCGCACAGCCCGGCGAGCGCGGCGCAGAACGGCCCGAGCGTGTCGGAGTGGAACGCGCGGCTCACCAGCGTGACGGTGTCCAGCTGCGCGTGGGCGGTCTCGGTGATCTCCGGGTGGCGATGACCGAAGTTGACCGCCGAATAGGCGGCCAGGAAGTCCAGGTAGCGGCGGCCGTCGACATCGGTGATCCAGGCGCCCTCGGCGCTTGCCGCGACGACCGGCAGCGGCGAATAGTTGTGCGCCGCATACCTTTCGACCAGCCCGATCGCCGCGTCGGTTCCGTGTGCGGTCCGTGCGTCGAGGATGGTCATGGGAATACCTCCAATGTGCAGCACTTGACGGAGCCGCCGCCCTTGAGCAGCTCGGACAAATCCACGCCGACCGGCTCGAAGCCCACCTCGCGCAGCTGTGCGGCGAAACCCATTGCCGCCGAGGGCAGCACCACGTTCAAGCCGTCGGAGACGACGTTGAGCCCGAGCACATAGGCGTCGGCGCTTCCCACCACGATCGCGTCGGGAAACAGCGCGCGCAGCTGGTCCTGTGCCGCCGCGCTGAACGCCGGTGGGTAGAACGCGATCGTGTCGTCGTCAAGGACGGCCAACGCGGTGTCGAGATGGTAGAAGCGCGGGTCCACCAGCTCCAGCGAGACGACCGGAACCCCCAGCGCCGCGGCGATTTCCGGGTGCGCGCGCCGGTCGGTGCGAAACCCGTAGCCGGCCAACACCATATCGCCGACCATCAGCAGGTCGCCCTGCCCCTCGTTGACGTGGCGGGTGGCCACGGGCCGATACCCCAGCGACGACATCCAATCCGAGTAGGCCCGGGATTCGCCGGCGCGCTCGGCGAAGCGAAACTTCGCGACGACGGCGATGCCGCCTGCGATGAACCCGCCGTTGGCGGCGTACACCATGTCCGGAAGACCCGGCACGGGCTCGATCACGTCCACGTGGTGGCCCAGCCGCAGGTACGTCTGGCGCAGGGCGTCCCACTGCGCCCGGGCCAGCTGGGCGTCGACGGGTGTGCCGACGTCCATCCAGGGGTTGATCGCGTACTGCACGGCGAAGAAGTCCGGCGGGGTCATCGCGTAACGGCGGGTCCGGGACTCGCGCCATGTCGCGGACGCGGGTGCGGCGAGGTACGAGTCCGTCATAAATCAACGGTATTTGCCGGCTTTGAAACAAGCAAACGACGTTTCTTGCGTGTCTATACTCGATTTGTTGCGCCAGATTGCCGGTCACGGCGATTTGTTAAGGAGCTGCAGATGGACCGTTTGGATGAGACGGACGAGCGCATCCTCGCCGAGCTGACCAGGAATGCGCGGGCCACCTTCGCGGAGATCGGCCAGACGGTCAACCTCTCGGCGCCGGCGGTCAAGCGCCGTGTCGACCGGATGCTCGACGACGGGGCGATCAGGGGCTTCACGACGGTCGTCGACCCCAACGCGCTCGGCTGGAAGACGGAGGCCTATGTGCAGGTGTTCTGCCACGGCACGATCGAACCCGATCGGCTGCGGGCGGCGTGGGTGGACATGCCCGAAGTGGTCAGCGCGGCGACGGTCACCGGCACGTCGGATGCGATCCTGCACGTGCTGGCCCGCGACATGCGGCACCTGGAGGCGGCCCTGGAACGCATCCGCTCGAGTGCGGACATCGAGCGCAGCGAAAGCATCGTCGTGCTGTCCAACCTGATCGACCGGATGCGGACCTAGCGGCCGCGACCGAAAAGCCGGACCAAGCGCCTGAGCCTCGACGGTGATGGCGTCGGTGGCCGGCGAGACACGTAGGGCCACGGGCGGTTTCGCTCGGGGATGGACGCGGCCCGGGCGTGCTTGAGCTGCGCGCGCAGGTGCTGGCGCAGGTTATGTAGGTCGGGATCGGTCCACCGGTTGTCGGCTTCGATCGGGTCGGCGGTCAGGTCGTACAGCTCCCACTGGTCGTCCAGTGGAGATGTCCGGTAAGCCTCGCCGCCGAGGCCGTTGGCCGCGAGGTGGCGCACCCCGGGTTCGGTCCAGGTGGCCGGGTCGTCGAACGTGCGGACCAGCTTCCACAGGTGCCCGGAACCACCGGTTGCCGTCGCGTCGTCGACGCGCAGCACCAGTCCCTCGAAATTGGAACCGGTGTGCGCGGGCACCCGAATCCGCAGCGGCGCAGGCGGATTGACGGTCCGCTTCAGGCGGCGCGCGAGCCCCGAGGCGCCACTGTCACCCTCGAGCATGTTGTCGCGGGTCATCAGGTAGACGGCCCGCGCGTCGTCGGCGGGCGCCCCGTCGACGACCGGCATGAGGTCACGCCCGGGCAGCTCGTGGACTTCCGAGAACGACTCGGCGAGAACGGACGCGGCGGCGGCCACATCGATGCCGGCGGCCGAAAGCATCGTCGGCACAAGGTCGACGTGCGACGTCGGCGCGGTCACCTCGCGCGGCTCGGTCGGCCGCTCGCCGACGCGGGCGATCACGAACGGAACGCGGGTCGCCTCGTCGTACAGGTTGAACCATTTCTGGTGCAGCCCGCCGTGCGCGCCCAGCAGGTCGCCGTGGTCGGCGGTGCGCACCAGCACCGCGTTGGCCGAACCACCCTCGGTCACCGCCCGCCTGACGCGATCGATGGGCCCGTCCACCTCCGCGTGCAGGCGGTAATAGAGGTCGCGGTAGCGCTGGGCGTTGCGCTCGTAGGTTCGGCTGATCGCCGGTGCCGGGCCGTAGCCGGAGTAATAGGCCTCGCGGAAGGCGATCTGGGCAGCCGGCTTCGTCGACAGGTCCTCGTCGGCGGTGGGCGCCGCGGGCACCGGCGGCGGGTCCAACGGTGACGGCTTGACCGGACCCCGGCGCGACCAGGTGGGGAACAGCACGATGTCGTGGGGGTTCACGAAGCTGGCGACCAACAGGAACGGGCGCAACGCGCCGGGGTCGCCGGCGCGACGCCGGGCGTAGCGGTCGGTGAGCCAGGCGACGACGCGGTCGGCGATCAGGGGGTCGCGGCGAATGCCCGCGTTGGCCAGCAGCGCGCCGTGCGGTTCGGGACCCACCCATCCCGAAAAGCCGAACGGAGCAAGCGGATCGGCATCCAGGTAGCGCCGCACGGCCGCGGCATCGACGACGCCGTCGTCGTCGTTGGTCAGCAGCGAACGCCCGGTCGAGGGGTCGACGAGGTCGGCGTGCGAGATGTGCCACTTGCCGTCGTAGTGGGTGTCGTATCCCGCCGCCCGGAACCAGTTGCCCAGGGTGGGTACCTCGCCCTGGCGCAGCCACCGCATGCGGGAATCGTCGGCCGTCTTGCCGATGCCGTCGGTCTGGGTGACCCCGTGCAGGTCGGGGTAGTGCCCGGTGAAGATCGTCGGGCGGCTGGGCACACAGGCCAGTGAGCCGGTGTAGTGCCGGCCGAAACTGACGCCGTGCTCGTCGAACCACTTGCGGCCGCGCAGCATTCGGTCGCGCCATGCCAACACCTCGGGCGCCTCGTACGGTGGGACCGCGCGCTCCTCGTCGGTCATCACGATGATGACATCGGGCCGGTCAGACACGGGCGTTCTCCAATCGATTCGCGAGGCCGGCGAGCATCACGTCGGACTGTCGGGTGAGAAACCGGCACAGGACACCTTCGGCGAGCTTTTGGACCGGGCGAGTGCCGATTTCGACCGTGCTCGTCAGCGTCACGACGGTCGAGTCCGACGAGGCCGGGTCGAGCGTCCAGCGGTTGGTCATCCTATGCACGCGGCGGGGCAGGCCCTCGCCGTCGTAGGCCAGGGCGCGCGGCGGGTCGAACTCGGTGATGCGTTCGACGAGGGCATCGCGTTTGACCTGGACTCGCCGAGCGGTGCCGACGGCCGCCCCGTCGGCTCCGGAGAACAGGATGCACGAGTGGTCGACGTTGCCGGCCCACGAACTGATCGCGCCGAAGTCCGCGAGCACGTCCCAGATCTGTTGGGGGCGGGCCGCGATGGTGTGACTGCGGCGAACGGCGGCCATGCCTAGGGCATCGTGTGCAGCATCGTCTCGAGCACCACGGCCAGGCCGCTGACCGCGACGGTGATCGCGATGGTCACCCAGTCGGCCAGCTTGGGTCGCGCCGGGTTGGCCGAGAGCTGCCCGGCGCCGCCGCGGGCGGTGATCGCGTCGCCCATCTCGTCGGCGCGCCGCAGGGTGACGGTGGTGGCGGCGGCCAGCAGGTCGATCAGCTCCAGGGCGTGGCGGCGGCGACGGGCCTTGCGGCTCCGCGGTATTCGCTTCGGCCGCAGCCGGCGGGCGGCGTAGAGCACCTGGAATTCGTCGATCAGCATCGGGAAGGCGCGCAGGGCCAGGGCCAGGGCCGCCGCCCATTCGTCGACCGGGATCCGCAACAGCTTGAGCGGTCGGCCCAAAGTCGCCAGCGCGGGCCCTATTTCGGCGACATTGGTGGTCCAGGACACCATCGCGCCGAGCGCGAGCAGCACGATCGACAGCGCGGTGATCCGCAGGAAGTGCAAGCCTCCGCCGAGTCCGATGTCAAGGCCGCCAATCGAGAACTTCGGTTTGCCGCCGCCCAGCAGGGCGGTGATGCCGCCGAAGGCGATGACGACCCACAGCCACCGCGGGACCGACGGCACCGCGCCGCGCGGAATGCGCGCGATCCGGGCCGCCGCCAGGACCAGCGCCGCCACCAACCCGATCGTCACCCAGCCCGGGTAGAACGTCAGCAGCGCCGAAACACCAAAAACCACCAGCAGTTTGGTGCCCGCCCACAGCTCGTGGATGGTGGAGGTTCCGGGCACCGGGACGAGCAGCACGACGGGACGCGCCGTGCGTCGGGTCGAGCCGCTGGCCGGCGTCGAGGTTGCGGTCATGCCATACCCCCTGCGGTGGCCGATACCGGCTGCAGCGTGCCGTTGTGCAGGTGCAGGGTGCGTGGGCACAGCTCCTCCAGTCCCACGAAGTCGTGCGAAATGACGACCACGGTCAGGTCCTGCTCGCGGCGCAGGTCTTCCAGCAGCCGCAGCAGGCCGCGCTGGCTGGCGGCGTCCAACCCGGCCAGCGGCTCGTCGAGGATGAGCGCCCGCGGCGAACGGGCCAGCAGTCCGGCCAGCACCACGCGGCGCATCTGACCGCCGCTGAGCTGGTCGATCGGCCGCTTGGCCAGGGTGGCATCGAGTCCGACGACGGCGAGGGCCTCGGCGACGCGATCCGTCTCCCGCGGCGAAAAGCCCGCTGCCGAGGCAACTTCCAGGTCGACGCGGCTGCGCATGAGCTGCAGCCGGGCCGCCTGGAACGACAGCGCCACCGCGCCGACCCGCTCGTGGGTGGGCCGGCCGTCGATGAGGCAGGTGCCGGTGGTCGGCACCGTGAGCCCGGCCATGATCCAGGCCAGCGTCGACTTGCCCGAGCCGTTGCCGCCGTGGATCAGCACCCCGTCTCCCTGCTCCACTGTGAAGCTGACGTCGCGCAGCGCGGTTTTGGCCCACGGGGTGCCGCTGCCGTATTCGTGGCCGACGCCGACAAGTTCGATCACCGGTGCCTGTGCGCGGTGGTTCACCGGGGTGACCCCGTTGGCCCCGGCCGGCGGGGCGACGGTGTCGACCATGCCCGCGTTATCCGGGGAATCGCTGAGATCGATTGTGCGGTCGGCGGAATCGGCCTCGTTGTTGTAGTGGGTGATGTGCACCAGGGCGGTGCGGTGGCGCTTGGTCAGACCGGACAGCACGCGCAGCAACGCGTCCCGTCCCTGCTGGTCGACCATGGTGGTCACCTCGTCGGCGATGAGCAGCGCCGGCTCCCTGGCCATCGCCGCGGCGAGCGCGAGGCGCTGCAGCTCGCCCCCGGAGAGGCTGCCCGTGTCGCGTTGTGCGAGCCCGTCGAGGCCGACCTCGCTCAGCAGCCGTTCGACGTTGATCTTGGTGCCGGGCGGCAGGCCCCAGACCACGTCGTCCGCGACCCGCGTGCCCAGCACCTGGCTTTCGGGGTGCTGCAGCACGACCGCGGTGCCGCCCAGCTTGCCCAGCCCCACCGCGCCGGGGCGCTGCACGGTGCCCGATGTCGGTTCGCGGCCGGCCAAAATCAGCATCAGCGTGGTCTTCCCGGAGCCGTTGGGTCCGGTGATCGCGACGTGTTCGCCGACCCGCAGCTCCATGGTCAGCTCGCGCAGCGCGTCCTGGCGGGCGCCGGGGTAACGGAACCGAACCTTGTCCAGCCGCACCGGCACCGGCCCGACGGGGCCCTGCTCGGCCTCGTTTCCGTCGCGGGCGTCCAGCTGGTGCACATCGGGGATGCCGGCCATCCGATCCAGCAGGCGAGACAACGCCCACCAGCCGATCAGCGACACGACCAGGATCCCGACGACGTAATAGATCAGCACCAGCAACTGCCAATGTTGCACGCCGAGAGCGAAATACCGCTTCAAGTCCTCGCCGACGCCCCGCATGTGTATGCGGGCCAGGGCGGCCGCGATCCCGTTTACATCCGCGGTGATGACGTCGAAGATCAGGTGACGCAGCCGGCTCATCAGGGTCAGGCCGATGACGTCCGCGGCGCCGAACGCCAGGCCGGCGACCAGGGACCAGACGATCACCGTGGGCGTGCCGCGGCGCCTGCGCTTGATGATTCCGGTCAGCCCGCCGATGTAGACGCAATGAATGACGGTCATCAGACCGCCCAGCCCGGCGATCAGGAAGGCGATCATCCCGGCCGCGACCGTCGCGGCCATCAGGACGCGGAACCGGTACCGGTAGGCCAGCAGCCCGGTGGGCACGGTGCCCAGCAAGGCCAGCCCCGCGGCGAACGGGACGATCACCGAGAGGATGGCGATGACCGCGCACAGCGCGCCCATGACGGCGGCCTGCGCCAATTCGACCGGTCGCAGCGGTCCACCCCGGTGGCGTGATCGGGATGGTCGGGGGACGGTCACCTCACCGATTCTGCCAGGCCGCGGCGGCAAGTCCCCGCGCCACACCCTGCACGCTGGGTTTTTGCGCCGAGGCGTGTGGCGGTCGTCTCGCTTAGCAAAGCTATGCAACCATGGATGCATGAACGCATCCGCCGCCAACCACACTGATGTCGTTGACGCCGCAAACCCCGAGCCCCAGTCCGGCCTCGGAGCCGATCTACTCGCCGTGGTCGCCCGGCTGAACCGGCTGGCCACCCAGCGCATCCAGATGCCGCTGCCCGCCGCGCAGGCCCGGCTGCTGGCCACCATCGAGGCCCAGGGGGAGGCTCGGATCGGCGACCTGGCCGGCGTCGACCACTGTTCCCAGCCGACGATGACCACCCAGGTGCGCCGCCTCGAGGACGCCGGCCTGGTGACGCGTACCGTCGATCCCGGGGACGCCCGGGCCGTCCGCATCCGCATCACGGCCGACGGGAGACGCACGCTCGACGCCGTTCGGGCCGACCGGGCCGCGGCGATCGAACCGCAGTTGGCCCTTCTCGAGCCGGCCGACCGCGAGGTGCTCAAGGAGGCGGTCGACGTGCTGCGGCGGCTGCTCGAGAGCGCCTCGGCGACTCCGCGCCGCCACACCCTGTGACGGCGCCGTCCGGTGGATGCACCGCCGCAGGCGGGTAGAGACTGGAAGTTCGGACTGACCGGTGACGAAAGGTGGCGGTGATGCGGCCCGAGGCTTCCGCCTTCCCGGCCTCCCCGTTGACCGTATGGGTCGGACCGACGAGGTACGTCTTCGCGCCCGGTCGCGACGTGCTGGTGGGTTACGGTCCCGGCGTCGACATCCCGCTGGGGCCGCCGGGCAACTTGCCGGCGCCCCACCCCGACGTGGTGCTGCGGTTCACCGGTAGAAACTGGGTGGCCATCGACAACAGCCCCCGCGGGATGTTCGTCAACGGCTCGCGGGTGCCGGCCATCGACATCCACTCCGGCCAGGCGATCACGATCGGCGATCCGCAGCGAGGCCAGGATCACCAGCACCGCCAGCGGCAGCACCTCGCGCAGCCGGCTGCCCATCGCGGACAGCGCCAGC
>NZ_LZKR01000130.1 GCF_001672915.1 Mycobacterium sp. 1245805.9
CGACCGACCAGCACCAGCACCCCCTATCCTGAGCCGCTCGGCAGCGGCTATGGCGGCTTGGGCGGCGCCGCCGACACCGCCCACACCGCCGTTGCCGCCGAGGCCGCCGGTGCCACCGTGGCCGACGTACCCGGTTGTCGCGCCGCCGACCCCACCGACGGCCCCGTCGCCGCCGTCGCCACCATTGCCGCCGACTCCAAACGCGGAGGCGGCCCCGCCGACGCCGCCGTCGCCGCCATTGCCGGCGTTGCCGCCGTGGCCACCGAAGCCGTCGACGCCGGCCGCGCCGCCCACTCCGCCCGCGCCGGCCGCGCCGCCGTCACCGCCGTTGCCCGCGGTCGCGCCGACACCCACGGCGCCGACTACGCCGCCGGCGCCACCGGCGCCGCCGCTGCCGCCGTTGCCGCCGTCGGAGCCCACGCCGCTGGGGCTGTTGTCGGCGAAGCCCTGACCGCCCTGGCCGCCGTGGCCGCCCTGGCCGCCGGCGGCCCCGTTGCCGGCCTGGGCCCCAGCGCCGCCGGCGCTGCCGCCGGTGCCGCCCTGCCC
>NZ_LZKR01000131.1 GCF_001672915.1 Mycobacterium sp. 1245805.9
TTGCCGATCCCGCACCAGGCCCAACTCCCGGGCACGGTCGTTGAGGTAGACGACGTCGCGATGCGAATCCACCACCGCGGCTCCCAGCGGCATCAGCGCGACGATGCGTTGCAGCATCTGTGCGACGGTGATGCCCGTCCATTCGGTGGTGGATTGCTGACGGCGCTCGACCGCCCGCGGCGCCAGCCGGACCCCGGCCGCAACACCCACGGCCAGCGCCAGCACTGACAAGACCCCGGCCAGCAACAGCGCCGAGAACACAGTCACAACAAAATCCTACAAATTTGGTGAACGCCGCCCTAGCGGAGCGCGGCCAAAATCGGACAAGTCACACCCTACGCAACAGGTGTTCCGCTGCCGTTTACGCGATGTTTGGCAAAGGGGCCTTTAAAAGCTGCTGGTGGGCGCGGACGAACTCAGGCGCGCCCCTGGCTGGCAACGGCGGCGGCGCCGGCCGCGGCCGCCTCCGGGTCCAGGTAGGTGCCGCCCGGCAGCACCGGGCGCATGTCGGTGTCCAGGTCGTAGCGCAGCGGAATCCCGGTCGGGATGTTCAGCCCGACGATCTCCTCGTCGGACATGTCGTCGAGGTATTTGACCAGGGCGCGCAGCGAGTTGCCGTGCGCGGCGATCAGCACCGTCTTGCCGGTCCGCAGGTCGGGGATGATGACGTCGGTGAAGTAGGGCAGGAAACGGGCCACCACGTCGGCGAGGCATTCGGTCAGGGGGCCGCCGCCGATGTTGGCGTAGCGGGGGTCGGTGTCCTGGCTGAACTTGCTGCCGCGCTCGATCGGCGGCGGCGGCGTGTCGTAGCTGCGCCGCCAGGTCATGAACTGCTCCTCGCCGTAGCGCTGCTGCGTCTCGGCCTTGTTCAGGCCCTGCAGCGCGCCGTAGTGGCGCTCGTTGAGCCGCCAGCTGCGGTGTACCGGGATCCACAGCCGGTCGGCGGTGTCTAGCGCCAGGTGCGCGGTGGTGATCGCCCGCCGCAGCAGCGAGGTGTAGAGCACGTCGGGCAGCAGGCCGTGCTCGACCAGCAGCTCGCCGCCGCGAACCGCCTCGGCCCGACCCTTTTCGGTCAGATCGACGTCGACCCAGCCCGTGAATTGGTTGCTCGCGTTCCATTCGCTCTCGCCGTGGCGGAGCAGCACCAGCGTGGCAGTGTCTCCCATGCCGGAAAGTCTCTCACGCGGCCTGGTTAGTCGTCGGAGTCGTCGTCGTCAATGAGATGCGCGAACGCTTGCAGGTTCTTCAGCGACTCCCCGCGGGACACCCGCCACTCCCACTCTTTCTGGATCGAGGAGCGAAAACCCAACTCCAGCAACGTGTTAAAGTCCGAGTCCACCGCCTCGAGCACCTGGCCGAGCACCCGGTCGATCTCGTCGGCGTCGACCGACGCCAGCGACATGCGGCCCACCAGGTAGATGTCGCCGACGTTGTCCAGCGTGTAGGCGACCCCGTACAGCCGGCGATTGCGCTTGAGCAGGAATCGGTACACGCCCTCGTGGTTCTCGTCGGGCTTGCGGCACACGAACGCCTCCACGCGCACCGAATGCTCGCCGACGCTCAGGATGGTGTTGGTCTTGAGCTTGCGTTCGCCGGGCAACTCCACGACCAGGCCCGGCAGGCCGCCGTGCGCGCCGGGGAATTCCGAATAGGTCAGCCCGCTCGCCCGCAGCGTGTGCTCGATCACGGCCTGCACTGTCGTGTTCACGCGTCCACCCCGCGACGCGTCGTCCACCGGCGGGGCTTGCGCATCGAGGCCCGGTCGCGAAACCGGCGCTGACGCAGGGCGGTGAAGTCGCCGATCGCGCGCCGATAGCTGGCCAGCAACGCGTCGGTGGTGTTGTCCCAGGAGAAGGTGGCCGCGTGCGCGGCGGCCGCGCGGCCCATCGCGTCGGCCTGCGGGCCGGGCAGGCGCAGCAGCCGATCCAGGGCGTCGGCCCAGTCGCCGACGTCGTGCCCAGACACCAGGGCGCCGGAGATCCCGTCGCGCACCGCCACCGCCAGGCCGCCGACCGCGGCGGCCGCCACCGGGGTGCCGCACGCCTGCGCCTCGACTGCGACGAGCCCGAATGACTCCGAATAACTCGGCACCGCAACAAGATTGGCGGCCTGGAACAACGTCGCGAGGTCCGCGCGAGACTGCGGCGGCAGGAACGTCACCCGGTCGGTGATGCCGAGTTCGCCGGCCAGCCGAACCAGCCCGTCCGGGGAGGCCAGGCCGCTGCCCGACGGGCCGCCGGCCACCACGATGCGCACCCCGGGCAGTTTCGCGGCGGCGCGCAGCACGATGTCGGGCGCCTTGAGCGGCTGGATCCGCCCGACGAAGGCCACCACGTCCTCGTCGAGCGGCAGGCCGAGCGCGGCCCGCGCGGCGCGCCGGTCCCCCGGGCGGAACACGTCCAGGTCGACACCGGGGTGGACCACGTCGATGCGGGCCGGGTCGGCGTGATGAATCGAAATCAACTGTCGCGCTTCGTCTTCGGTGTTGACGATCAGCCGGTCCGCCTCGTCGACGACCTGCTGCTCCCCCACCGTGCGCAGCGGCGGCTCGGGCGCATCCCCGTCCGCCAGAGCCGCGTTTTTCACCGCGGCGAGCGTGTGCGCGGTGTGCACCAGCGGCACCGCCCAGCGGTCCCGGGCCAGCCACCCGACCTGCCCGGACAGCCAGTAGTGGGAGTGCACGATGTCGTAGTAGCCCGGCTCGTGGGACGCCTCGGCGCGCAGCACCCCGGCCGCGAACGCGCACAGCTGGGTCGGCAGGTCGTACTTGTCCAGGCCCTCGAACGGCCCCGCCACCACGTTGCGGACCAGCACGCCGGGCGCCACGTGGGCGACCGGCGGATCGGCCGACGCGGTGGCCCGGGTGAAGATCTCCACCTCGATGCCGCGGCGGGCCAGGTGCAGCGCGGTTTGCAGCACGTAGACGTTCATGCCGCCGGCGTCTCCGGTCCCCGGCTGGGCCAGCGGTGAGGTGTGCACCGCCAACACTGCAACCCGGCGCGGGCCGTTCAGCCAGGGGACGTCGTCGTGCCGCACTCCTTCATCTTTACAGGACGGGCTCTCAAACGACCCAAAGGCGCCGTTCGCGCTAAGCGGACGTCTCGTCGGCGGCGACGTCCCGCAGCCGGGAGTCCAGCGCGCCGGCGCGCCGCATCGCGCCGAGCGGATCGGCGTACAACCCGCCCAGCGACACCGTCCCGGCCCCGGCCTCCTGCACCCGGTTGCCGAACGCGGTGACGCGGAGATCGCGCGGTGCCAGGACCGAGTTCTCGGCAAATGCCGCCTCCACGTGCTCCATCGCCTCGGGGTACTCGGTGAAGGCCTGCCCGCCCACCACCAACTCGTCGGGGTTGAGCATGTCGCGCAGCAGGGCGACCGCCCCGCCGAGCACCCGGCCCCGCTCCGCCAGCAGCTCCCTGGCCTGCGGATTGCCGGCCCGAGCCACCCGCAGCAGGTCGGTCATCGCGGTCGCGGACCCGTTGATGCGGGTCGCCGGGGCGACGCCGGGAAGGATCTTCAGCCGGCGCGCGGCGGACAGGACCGCTTCGTCGCTGACGGTGGACTCCAGCTGTCCGGCGCCGCCGAGCAACTCGGAGTGGGCGGGCAGCGCGGCGATGGTGCCGGGGCCGCTGGTCGGGCAATGCACCCGCCCGCCGATCACCAGCGCATAACCCACGGTCTCGCGGGCGTAGACGTACAGGCTGGTCGGCGAGCTCGGCGCGAATCGCCGCAGGCCGAGCAGCAGCTCGGCCCCGGCCATCGCGTCGACGTGCGAGGCGACCGACACCGGCAGTCCGAGCGCGTCGGCCAGCACGGGACCCACCGGCGCCTGGCGCCAGCCCAGCCTCGGGTGGTCGACGTGTCCGGTGGCGCTGTCGACCGTGCCACCGATCGCCACCCCGACCCACAGCGGGCGGCGCCGGTGCCAGCGCCTCAGGTAGCGGCTGGCGCTCTCGGACAGCGACGCCAGCGCGGGCCCGGCGGCGCTGAGCGGGGTCGGGGTCTCGACGGTGTCCAGCGTGCGGCCGAACAGGTCGGTCGCCACGATGCTGGTGGTGCGCGCGCCGATGTGGATGCCGAGCGTCACGAACGGTTCGTGGTTGAGCTCCACCGGCACCCGCGGGCGTCCGATGGCCCCGGATACGGCCAGGTCGGCGCGCTCGCGCAACAGCCCGGCGTCGAGCAGCGCGATGACCTGGCGGTTGACGGTGGCGATGCTCAGCGACGTGACGCCGGCGATGACGTCACGGCCGACCGGGCCGCGCAACCGCACGGCCCGGAAAACCGAAGCCGCGGCCGAGTCGGAGATGTGCAGCGCCGGGGGCAGGATCTGGCGGTGCAACCGCAGTGGGGCCTTGCGGCTGGGGGAATGGGTGTGGGTGAGAGTAGTCGTGCGCACGAGAGTCCTTTGTCCGAGTTCGAATGGCCGCTTCGGCCACGCCTGAAAGGTCAGGAGCGGCAAAGTGCGCGGCAACAACACGCACTCGCCGCGCAAAGACACGCGGCGGTGTTGTCGAACAGGGCGCTGAGGTGCACCCCGAGAATTTAGCACGTTTATTAGAGTTATTCCGATGAACGCAGCTGGGGGGCAACAACGGGTCGCGGTAGTCACCGGTGCCAGCTCCGGAATCGGTGAGGCGACCGCCAAAGTCCTTGCGGCCCTTGGCTTTCACGTGGTCGCGGTGGCCCGCCGCGCGGATCGGATCAACGCGCTGGCCGACGAAATCGGCGGGACCGGCGTTGTGGCCGATGTCACAGACGATGCCGCGGTCCAAGCGCTGGCCGACAAGCTCGGCCGGGTCGACGTGTTGGTCAACAACGCCGGTGGCGCTTGGGGACTCGAACCCGTCGCCGAGGCCGACCTGGAGCACTGGCGGTGGATGTGGGAGACCAACGTCATGGGCACGCTGCGCGTCACCCGCGCACTGCTGCCCAAGCTGGTCGATTCCGGTGACGGCCTGATCGTCACCGTCACCTCCGTCGCGGCCCTGGAGACCTACGACGGCGGCGCCGGCTACACGGCGGCCAAACACGCCCAGGGTGCGCTGCACCGAACGCTGCGCGGCGAGCTACTCGGAAAACCGGTGCGGCTCACCGAGATTGCCCCTGGCGCGGTCGAAACCGAGTTCTCGCTGGTCCGTTTCGACGGCGACGAACAGCGCGCGGACGCGGTGTACGCCGGGCTGACGCCGTTGACGGCGGCCGACGTCGCCGAGGTGATCGGGTTCGTCGCCTCCCGGCCGTCCCACGTCGACCTCGACCTGATCGTCATGAAGCCGCGCGACCAGGCCAGCGCGACGCGGTTTAACCGCCGGGGCTAGGCGATGTCGTCGGCGCCGAAGTGGGCGTGCCCGACAGCGTCGGCGCGTTCGACGGGGTGACCGGCGCGGTCACCGGGATCTGAGTGGCCGGCGGGTGCGCCGTCGGGGGCGGCAGCGCCGACATCGCCACCCAGGTGTCCCAGTCCACGGCCCAGTCCCAGATGTCGCCGTCGGAGTAGGACAGCTGGATCGAGCTGCCGGTCACCTCGACGGGGTCGCCGTAGATCGCGGTGCGGTAGTACTGCTCGGCGTCGGAGGTCGACAGGTTGATGCAGCCGTTGGTCACGTTGCTGTTGCCCTGCGCGCCCGCGCTGGACGGGTTGGCGTGGATGAACTCGCCGTTGTTGGAGATCCGCACCGCCCAGCGCTCGTGGGCGTTGGTGTAGCCGGCCGCCGGGTTGGACATGTAGAAGTCGGCGTACTTCTCGGTCACCACGTGGATGCCGTTGCGGGTGACGTTGCGCGCCTTGTCGGCCTCGCCATAGCTGCACGGGAAGTCCATGATGACGCCGGCGTCGGTGACGACCTGGATGCGGTGCGAGGAGACCTCGGCCTTGACGACCTGCTTGCGGCCGATCTGGAAGTGCAGCGAGATGTCGTCGGCGCCGAATGCGCCGTCACCGAACGGGCGCCCGTACAGCTTGGCGTCGACGTTGACGGTGGTGCCCGCCGGGTAGTACTCGCGGGGCCGCCAGTGCACCCGCGCCCCCTGCGCCTCGTCGGGCAGCCACGCCCAGCTGCCCTCGACCGGGGGCGTCGTGGTGACGGTCAGCGCCTTCTCGACCGAAGCCTTGTCGCTGATCGGCGCGTCGAACTGGATGATGATCGGCGCGGCGACCCCGACAGTCTGGCCGTCGGCCAACTGGAAGGCCCCGCCGATCTTCTTGCTCGGCGACACGGTGGTGAACTTGCCGGTCACCGGGACCGCCTTGCCGTTGTGACCGACGGCCGAACCGCTCCACGTGTAGGTCGCGTCGTAGCCCAGCGGCTCGGTGGTGGTGTAGACGGTGCGGTCGGCGTTGAAGGATCCCGCGACCACCTTGCCCGACGAGTTCGTCAACGCCACCTTCTGGAACCAGCCGTCGCTCACCTGGACGCTGATCGGCGAGATCGGGACCACGTCGGCGGCGGCGTCCGCCGGCTGGAACTTCAGCTGGGGCGCCGGGGGTTCCTTCTTGTTCTCGGCTTGCTTGGCCACGGTGCCCGCGCAGGCGGCCAACACGCTGGGGGCGAACACGCCGAGCCCGAGGGCCGCGAGGGCCAAACGCCGGTTAACCGGCGGCGGGGTACTGGATGTGCTCACGACATCTAAAGATACCGGGAGAATAGACCCCAACGGCGCCACGACAATTCGGCGCCGACCTGCGGTTGCACGAGATTTGCCGCTACAGCCTGCAGCCGAGCAGGACAGGCTCCGGTTTCAGTGTGATGCCAAACACAGCATGGACTCCGTCACGCACCGTTCGCGCCAGTGCGATGACGTCGTTTGCGGTGGCCCCGCCGCGGTTGGTCAGGGCGAGCGCGTGCTTGGTGGAAAGCCGGCAACGTGCCGCTTCGTCCTGCGGATAGCCCTTGCCGAAGCCGGCGCGCTCCACCAGCCAGCCCGCCGCCAGCTTGACTCCGTCCGGCGCCGGATAGTGCGGCACCGGTCCCTCGACATCGCCGGCCAGCCGTTTGTAGGCCTGCGGTGTCACCACGGGGTTGGTGAAGAACGAGCCCACGCTCCAGGTGTCGTGGTCGTCGGCGTCGAGCACCATGCCCTTGCGCGCCCGCAGCATCAGCACCGCCTCGCGCACGGCTTTCGGATCGGCGCGCTCGCCGCTGGCGGCGTCCAGCGCGGCCGTCAACTCGCCGTAGCGCAGCGGCGCGCTGCGGCCCGACGGATCCAGCGCGAACTCGACTTCCAGTACCACCCAAGGGATTTCGCGCCCCTCGTGGGACGCCTGCTTGAAGGCGCTGGTGCGGTAACCGAAGCCGAGCTCGTCGCCCGGCACCCAGCGCACCTCGCCGCTTTCGCGATCCAGCACCCGGACCCGGGTGATGGTGTCGGACACCTCCGCCCCGTACGCTCCGACGTTCTGCACGGGCGTGGCGCCGGCCGACCCGGGAATGCCCGACAGGCACTCCAGCCCGCCCAAGCCATGCTCGATGGACTCGACCACCACGTCGTCCCAGACCGCGCCCGCCTCGGCGCGGACCACGTTGCCGTCGACCGTGATGCCGTCGTTGGCCAGGCGGACGGCGGTCAGATCGGTCAACGTGTCCGCGATGACCAGGTTGGACCCGCCAGCAAACACCAGCACGGGCGTCGCGTCGGCTTCCGAGTCCAACTGATGCAGGACGGCGACCACCTGATCGGTGCTGGAGCAGGTGATCAGGCGCCGCGCGATCGGCCCAACCCGCAAGGTGGTCAACGGCGCCAAGGGCACCGCCTCGTCGACACGCGCGCCGGCGAAGAGCGAACCGGCACCGCTCGTTTTCATGGCCCGTAACGGTAGCCTGGCCAGCTATGCCGCATTCATTCGAGTTGTCGGCCGAGTACGAGGAGAGCGTCGAAGAGGTCCACCGGGCTTTCCAGGAGGAGGGGTACTGGCGGGCCCGGCTGGCCGACATTCCCGTCGACGAAGCGAGGCTGGAGTCGCTGCGGGTCGGCGGCGAGTCCGGACAGGACGGCACCGTCGAGGCGGTCACGCTGCAGGTGGTGCGCAGCCACAACCTGCACGCCGTCGTCAAGCAGCTGCACCGGGGCGACATCTGCATCAGGCGGAGGGAAACCTGGGGGCCCGTCGTCGACGGCACCGCCGCGGGCTCGATCGCGGTCACCATTTTGGGCACCCCGGTGGATGTGTCGGGCCCGGGGGAACTGGCGCCGATCCCCGGCTCCCGCGGCGCCCGGCTCACCTGCCGCATCACCGTCCAGGTGCGGATCCCGATCATCGGCGGCAAGGTGGAGAGGATGATCGGCGCCCAGCTGGACGAGCTGATGAGCCGCGAACAACGGCTGACCGCGGAGTGGATCGCCCAGAGCGCCTGAGTCCGGCCGCCCGGGCCTAGGCTTGCGACATGCGAATTGCGCTGGCGCAGATCCTCAGTGGCAGCGATCCGGCGGCGAACCTCGAGCTGGTCCGCGACTACACCCGCCGGGCCGCCGACGCGGGCGCAACGCTGGTGGCCTTCCCCGAGGCGACCATGTGCCGGTTCGGCGTGCCGCTGGCCCCGATCGCCGAGCCGGTCGACGGCCCCTGGGCGAACGGGGTGCGCGGGATCGCGACCGACTCCGGGATCACGGTGATCGCGGGCATGTTCACCCCCTCCGGCGACGGGCGGGTGAAGAACACGCTGATCGTGGCCGGACCGGGCACCCCCAACCGGCCCGACGCCCACTACGACAAGATCCACCTGTACGACGCGTTCGGCTTCACCGAGTCGCGCACCGTCGCACCCGGCCACGAACCGGTGGTAGTCGAGGTCGACGGCGTCCGGGTGGGATTGAGCGTTTGCTACGACATTCGCTTCCCTGCGCTTTACACCGAGCTGGCCCGCCGCGGCGCCCAGCTGATCGTCGCCAGCGCGTCCTGGGGCTCGGGGCCGGGCAAGCTCGAGCAGTGGACGCTGCTGGCCCGGGCCCGCGCGCTGGACTCGACGAGCTACGTCGCCGCGGTCGGTCAGGCCGATCCCGGCGAGGCCCTGAGCGATTCCGGGTCCGGCGCGCCGCTGGGGGTGGGCGGCAGCCTGGTCGCCTCGCCGCTGGGCGAGGTGGTCGCCTCGGCCGGCGACGGGCCGCAGCTCGTGGTCGCCGACATCGACGTCGACCGGGTCGGCGCGGCCCGGGACAGCATCGCGGTGCTGCGCAACCGCTCCGACTTTGCTCAGGTGGATAGGGCAGAATCGGTTGGGTGACGAACCCACAGGGCCCACCAGGACCACCGAACGAGGGCCCGTCGACATGGGCCCGTCCCGGCAACCAAGGCCCCTTCGGCCAGCCCCCGACTGAGCGGCCGACCGAACGCATCAGCACCGGCGGCCCGGCGCAGCAGTCGCCGCCGCCGGCCGCTTCCAGTCAGCAGACCGAGCAGCTGAGCGTCCCGCATCAGAACCCGCCGCGGCCCCCCTACC
>NZ_LZKR01000132.1 GCF_001672915.1 Mycobacterium sp. 1245805.9
CGCCGCACACGGACTGCCGAATGCATTCCGGCGCACTGGATTTTGCGGTCACCTACTGGACCGTGCCCGAGCTGCCCGGGCCCCGTGCCGTCAAGATCGTCGTGACCGACGCGTCGGGCGAGGTGGTGCAGACGATCGACGAGCTGCTGGAGCCGTCCAGCCCGGGCGGCGTCGGGTTGGAGGACATCGACGGCGACGGGCGCGACGAGCTGATCATCCCGATCGCGCGACACCCGTTCAACGGCAGCCCGAATACCCGGTTCTCGGTGTGGCGCGCGCCGGGCGACCGCCTGCATTTCGAACGCACCCAGATGGTCGGCCAGGCCGCCTACCCCAGCGGCGACGGCTACCTGGTGACCAACGCCGGGGCGCTGGACAGCCGAGACCTGACCTTCTACCTGCCGACGGGAGCCGGCTACACCCTCGTCGTGGTGTTGACTATCGAGGCCGAGCAGGTCGACCCCGACACGCACCGGGTCCTGACCGTCGTCTGCCGCGCCCACCAGGAAGACGGCCTGCACGCGGTCGACATGAGCCTGCGCCAGGCGGAGGAAACCTTCTGCGCGTCGCCGGCCGCCATGGCCATCTGGTCGGGCGCCGAGCGGCTTGACATCCGGCGCTGGCGGCGCGGGCAGCAATAGCGTTACGGCGCTTTCAGGCGCGCAGTCGGCGCGGGACGTGGCCAGCTGCTGCCTCGCCTGGGCGAGATCACCGGCGAGTAGTTCCGGGCTCGCCGGTCGGTAGGGGTCGCTGGCGTCGATCTGCGCCGCCAGCATGTCCCACCGAAGCCGCAGGTCGACCGCCGCCGGGCCGCGCAAGCCGTTCAGCGGCGACAGGGCGTTGCGGATCTGGCCGGCCACGTAAGGCGGGGTCCCGGACGGGGTGATGAGGTCGGACACTTTCTCCAGTCGATCGGCCACCGGCAGGACGACGCTGCACTCCCCGTCCCCCTCGGCCGCCGCGGGCGGGCACACGGTCACCGCGGCAACCGCGAGCGGCACGGGCAGAATTCGTCTTAAAGGTTCGAGCATTGGCCCTACCTTTATCCACAGTCGCGGTTTTATCCACAGATTGGTGTTCGGGCGGCCCTATTCGAACCTTTGTTCGATAGATTGGCGGTGTGGGTTTCATCAGCGCCGAGGCAGCACAGGAGCGGATCAACACCGCTCTTGATGCGATCGACGCCGCGCATGATGTCCTGCGGGAGACCTCGTCGGATCTGGTGAGCAATGAGTTTCGTGTCGAGGTGGCCGAGCGGCTCGAAACCCAGCAGCGGGTCAACCGGGGGTTGATGTATCGGGTGTTCGGCGAGATCGCCGAGCCCCCGGATGGTGGTGAGTCGACCCCGGGGCTGCGGGGGCGGGTGTGCGCGCGGCTACGGATCACCCCCGGGGAGGTGACGCGGCGGTTTCGGGTGGCGGCCCGGATCCGGCCGCGCCGCTCGCTCACCGGCCCGCCGCTGCCGCCCGAGTTGGAGGTGGTGGCCGGCGCGGTCGAGGCCGGCGCGCTCGGCGAGGACCACCTGCGGGTGATCTGTCACGCCCTCGATGTGCTGCCAGCCGCCGTGACACCCGCCGACGTGGCCGAGGCTGAGCGCGTCCTCGTCGAGCACGCCACCAAACTGGACTCCGCGGTGCTGACCCGGCTGGGGCAGCGCATCGGCGACTACCTCAACCCCGACGGCACCTTCACCGACGAAGACCGAGCACGGCGGCGGGCGGTGCGCCTGGGCCCGCAAGGCCCCGACGGCATGTCCCGACTCACGGGGTTGCTCGACCCCGAGGCCCGCGCCTACTTCGAAGCCATCGCCGCCGCGGTGCGCCCCGGGCGCCACCAACCCGACACCACCCCGCCGGAGGAGCGTGACACCCGCAGCGCCGCCCAACGCGACCACGACGCCCTCAAACTCGCGATGCGCACCGCCATCGGCTGCGGGGACCTCGGCACCCACCGCGGGCACCCGGTCACCGTGGTGGCCACCACCACCCTGGCCGAACTCAACCAAGCCGCCCACGCGGCCGTGAATCCGTTGGTCCCGATGCCCGCGCCGGCGCGCACCGGCGGCGGCTCCCGGCTACCCATGACCGACCTGATCCGCATGGCCGCCCACGCCATCCACTACTCCCCCGCAAGCGGGAGGTACCCCCAGGCGTCTTCGACGACCACACCGGCCGGCCGCTGTATCTGGGCCGACAAAAACGGATCGCCACCGCCGATCAACGCCTCATCTGCTACGCGCGTGACCGCGGCTGCACCCACCCCCACTGCCTCGCACCCGGCTACCACTCCGAAGTCCACCACGCCCCCGACTGGGCGGACGACGGCCAAACCGACGCCGACAAACTCTTCTTCGCCTGCGGCCCCGACCACGCCGGCGCCAGCAACGGCGACTACCACACCCAAGTCACCGACACCGGACGCCTCGCCTGGACCGACGGCACCGGCCCGCCCGAAATCAACCACGCCCATCACCCCGACGAACTCCTCAACGGCGACCCCGACCCACCCGAGGAGAACGACGAGTGAACGGGCCGTCTGCCGCCTAGTCCAGCGTGAACGGGGAGAAGCTGCCGTCGAGCACGTTCAGGTGCCCGATGGTGCGCCCGGTGACCACGGCCGGGTCCACCAGCGCCAATTCCACTGCCGCGTGGGCGAATTCGTCGGCCGAGGCGGTGTCGACGAAGCCGCTGGCGTAGTAGGCCAGGCCCGGGGTGAGGATCGGTTTCGACGGCGACAGCGCGTTCACCGCGATGTTGTGGTCGGCCAGGTCGTACGCCGCGCACTGGGTGAGGTGTTCGAGCGCCGCCTTGGATCCGCCGTAACCGGGCAGAACCCCGCCGCTGCGGTCGGCGTAGGGGCCGTCGCCGGGTATCCGCGACGCGACCGACGTGATGTTGATGATCGAGCCGCCGCCCGCGTCGAACATGTCGGGACACACCAGTTGCATCAGCTCGTAGGCGGCGAACACCGCGATGTCGAAATGCCGGCGAAACGCCTGCAGCGGCGTGCTGACGAACCCCGGCCAGCCGGGCTTGGCGCCGCCGCTCGCGATATTGGGGGGTTTCGCGCGCGATTCCGAGCCGGGCACGGGCGGGCGCCCGGGTGCGGTGAAGGCCGCGTTGTTGACCAGAATCGTGATGGGCCCCAACGCCTCTCGCGCCTCGCCCACCAGCCGGGCGACGTCGTCGCGGTCGTTCAGGTCGGCGCGGATCGCGACGGCGCGCCCGCCGGCCCCTTCGACCTCGGCGACCGTCTCGCCGATGGTTCCGGGCAGCCGGTCGTCCCACACCTGCTCGGTGCGCCCGACGACGGCCACCGCCGCGCCCTCCGCCGCGAGGGCCAGCGCGATCGCCCGGCCCAGCCCGCGGCTGCCGCCGGTGACGATCGCGGATCGTCCCGCCAGCCGCCCGCTCATCCCGTCACCCCGTGCACGACGATGGCTGTCGTCTGCTCGACCCAGGTGTCGTCCAGCTCCTCTTCCGGGCGTAGCAGCATCCGCAGCATCGTCGCCCCTCCCATCAGCTCGATCAACCGCTCCGGGTCCACGTCGGGATGCGCCTCGCCCCGGTCGATGGCCTCGGCCAGCCGCACCCGCACCGCCGCGAACACACCCGCGAAGCGCGACATCACCCGGGCGTTCAGCGCGGGATCGGCGGTCATGTCGGCCACCAGGCCGGGCAACGCCGCGCGCACCACCGGCGTGGTGAACACGTCGCGGGTGGCCTCGATCATCATCCGCACGTCGGCGGCGATGTCGCCGGCCGGGGCCTGCAGCGCGGTGGGCGCCGTCGGGAACGCCGCCTCGTGCACCAGTTCCGCCTTGCTCGACCACCGCCGATACAGCGCCGACTTGGTGGTACCGGCGCGCTCGGCCACCGCGGCCAGGCTGAGGTTCGAATAGCCGATCTCCACAAGCAGTTCCGCGGTCGCCGTGAGGATGGCCGAGTCGATGCGCGGGTCCCGGGGCCGCCCGGCGCCCGGGGCCTTGTCAAGGTAGGACGGGTCTGCTTTCATAACGCTACCTACCGTATCGTAATTGCCTCACTGAAGTCTCTAAGAATGGAGGCACCCAATGTCGACACCGAGGTCGAACGAACCGGTGCTGGACAAAGTCGACCGACTTCAGCGCTCCAGCCGGGACGTCACCACGCTGCCCGCGGTGATGTCGCAGTGGCTGTCGACCGTGTTGCCGGGTGGGGTCAAGCCGCAGGTGACGGTCGAAAGCGGCGTGGACGCCACCGGCATGTCGTCGGAAACCATCATCCTGACCGCGCGGTGGCAGAAGGACGGCGAGCCGATCGAACAGCGGCTGGTGGCGCGGGTGGCGCCCACCGCCGAGGACGTGCAGGTCTTCCCGACGTATCGGCTCGACCACCAATTCGAGGTGATACGCAAGGTCGGCGAGCTCACCGACGTCCCCGTCCCGCGCGTGCGCTGGCTCGAGCCCACCGGCGACGTCCTGGGCACGCCCTTCTTCGTGATGGACTACGTCGAGGGCGAGGTGCCGCCCGACGTCATGCCCTACACCTTCGGCGGCAACTGGTTCGCCGACGCCCCCGCCCAACGCCAGCGGCAACTGCAGGACGCCACGGTGGGCGTGTTGGCCAAGCTGCACGCGATCCCCAACGCCGAAAAGACATTTGGCTTCCTCTCCGCGCAAGACGGGAACACGGCGCTACGCCGGCACTTCAACTGGGTCCGCGAGTGGTACGACTTCGCGGTGCCCGACATCGGCCGATCACCGCTGCTGGAACGGACTTTCGCGTGGCTGGAAGACAACTGGCCGGACGAGGCCGCCGCGGCCGAGCCCGTCCTGCTCTGGGGCGACGCGCGGGTGGGCAACGTGCTGTACCGGGACTTCGAGCCGGTGGCGGTGCTGGACTGGGAGATGGTGACACTCGGGCCGCGCCAGCTCGACATCGCGTGGATGATCTACGCGCACATGGTGTTTCAAGAGCTCGCCGGCCTCGCGACGCTGCCCGGGCTGCCCGACGTGATGCGCGAGGACGACGTCCGCGCCACCTATCGGCGACTCACCGGGGTGGAGGTGGGCGACCTGCGCTGGTTCTACACCTACTCCGGGGTGATGTGGGCCTGCGTGTTCATGCGCACCGGCGCGCGCCGCGTGCACTTCGGCGAGACCGACAAGCCCGACGATGTCGAATCGCTGTTCTACCACGCCGGATTGATGAGACGCCTCATCGGAGAGGATCAGTAATGCTTGGCCCGCTTGACGAGTTCCCGGTACATCAGGTTCCTCAACCGATCGCGTGGGCCGGTTCCTCGGACCGCAACTTCTACGACCGCTCCTACTTCAACGCCCACGACCGCACCGGCGACATCTTCGTGATCAGCGGCATCGGCTACTACCCCAACCTCGGCGTCAAGGACGCGTTCTTCCTCGTCCGGCGCGGCGACACGCAGACCGCGGTGCACCTGTCCGACGCCATCGACCAGGACCGGCTGAACCAGAACGTCAACGGCTACCGCATCGAGGTCAGCGAACCGTTGCGCAAGCTGCGTTTGGTCCTCGACGAAACCGAGGGCATCGCAGCCGATCTCACGTGGGAGGGCCTGTTCGACGTCGTGCAGGAACAGCCGCACCTGATGCGGTCCGGCAACCGGGTGACGCTGGACGCGCAGCGCTTCGCCCAGCTCGGTTCCTGGAGCGGGCGCATCGCCGTCGACGGCGAGGAGATCGCCGTGGACCCCGCGACCTGGCTGGGCAGCCGCGACCGGTCCTGGGGCATCCGGCCGATCGGCGAGCCCGAGCCCGCGGGCAGGCCCGCCGACCCGCCCTTCGAGGGCATGTGGTGGCTCTACGTGCCGATGGCGTTCGACGAGTTCGCGATCGTGCTGATCATCCAGGAGGAGCCCAACGGGTTCCGATCGCTCAACGACTGCACCCGGGTGTGGCGCGACGGGCGCGTCGAACAACTGGGCTGGCCGCGGGTGAAAATCCACTACCGTTCGGGCACCCGCATCCCGACCGGGGCCACCATCGATGCGACCGCGCCGGACGGCACCCCCGTTCACTTCGACGTGGAATCCAAGCTGCCCGTGCCGATTCATGTCGGCGGCGGCTACGGCGGCGATTCGGATTGGCTGCACGGCATGTGGAAGGGCGAAAAGTTCGTCGAGCGACTGACTTACGACATGACCGATCCGGCCATCGTCGCGCGGTCCGGGTTCGGCGTCATCGACCACGTCGGCCGTGCGGTGTGCCGCGACGGCGACGGCGACCCGGTCGAGGGCTGGGGGCTCTACGAGCACGGCGCGCTGGGCCGCCACGACCCGTCGGGCTTCAAGGACTGGTTGACGGTGGCGCCCTAGCCTTTTCGACCCAATTCGTCGACAATCTCCGACAGCGTCTCCAGCGCGATCGGCGACGGCTGATACAGGCAGACGGTGTCCGCGACGCCGTCGACGCGATCCCGGATGTGGGCCGCGATCTCCTTGGGCGTCCCGCAGGCGGCGATGGTGTGCAGCATCTCGTCGTCGATGAGCCCGCCCATCTCCTCCCAGCGGCCCTGTTTGGACATCGCGTTGAGCTCGGGCTGCAGGTCCGCCCAGCCGTGCGCGGCCAGCACCGGCCGGTAGGCCGGGGTCGACCCGTAGAAGCCCAGCAGCCGGCGGGTGGCCGCGTGATCCGAGCCGGCCGACACGATGATCTCGGGAATGACGGCGAACTCCTCGGGCCGCCGGCCGCCGGCCCGCAGGCCGTCACGCACCGCGGGCATCGTGTGCTCGTGCAGGAAACGCTTGGAGCCGAACGGCATCACCAGCAGGCCGTCGGCGTGCTCGGCGGTCGCGCGGGTCAGCCGCGGCCCCAGCGCGCCGACGTAGATCGGCGGCGGACCGTATGGATTCGGGCCGGGACTGAACGTCGGCGTCATCAGGGTGTGCCGGTAGTAGTCGCCGCGAAAGTCCAAGCGCCCGCCCGTATTCCAGGCCTCGAAGATCGCGCGCAGGGCCGCGATCAACTCGGTCATGCGGGCCACCGGATGCTCGAACTGCGCGCCGAATCGCTTCTCGATCTGCGGCCGGATCTGGGTGCCCAGCCCGAGGAAGAAGCGCCCCCGGCTCAGCAGCTGGTGATCGTTCGCCTGGTGCGCCAGGTGAATGGGATTGCGCGGAAACGCGATGGCCACATTGGTCAGCAGGTCCAGGCCGCCCACCGTGGCGGCCAGCGTCAGCGGGGCGAACACGTCGTGCTGACCCTCGAAGGTGGCGACACCGGTGGCTCCGGCGTCGCGCAGCGCCCGCGCCCGTCCGGCCGCGTCCACCGGCCCGTACAACGCGGTGAAGACCTTCATCGACCCACCTTGAGCAGCTAGTTAGACCGGCAAGCGAAATTTATCCTACGAAAGCGTCAAAATGCGGTTGACTAGACGGCGTGACAAAGCCGCCGCCGGTCGTCGACGTCGTCGTGGTCGGTGCCGGATTTGCCGGACTGTCGGCCGCGCGCGAGCTGACGCGACAGGGCCACGACGTCCTGGTCTTCGAGGGCCGGGACCGGGTCGGCGGCCGCTCGTACACCGGCAGCGTCGCCGGGCTGCCCGCCGATCTGGGCGGCACCTTCGTCGGCCCGACCCAAACCGCCGTCCTGGAGCTGGCGGCCGAACTCGAGGTCCCCACCACTCCCACCCACCACGACGGCAAGAACGTGATCCACTGGCGCGGCTGGGCGCGCCCCTACCGCGGCACCATCCCGCGGGTGTCGCTGACCGGACTGCTCGACATCGGCAGGCTGCGTTGGCAATTCGAGCGGATCGCGCGCAGCGTCCCGGTGGCGGCCCCGTGGGACGCCCGCCGGGCCCACGAGCTGGACGGCATGTCGCTGGGCGGGTGGTTGCGCTCGGTGCGCGCCTCGGCGTCCTCGCACGACCTGATGGCCATCGTGGCCCGGGTGACGTGGGGGTGCGAACCCGACGAGGTGTCGATGCTGCACGCCGCCCGCTACGTGCACGCGGCCGGCGGGCTGGACCCGCTCCTCGACGTCGAAAACGGCGCCCAGCAGGATCGTTTCCCGGGCGGCACCCAGCAGATCGCCGAGGCCGCGGCCGCCGAACTGGGCGCGCGCGTGGTGCTGGGCGCGCCGGTGCGGCGCATCGAGCGGCACGGGGCGGGCGTCACCGTCACGACCGACGCCGGCTCGGCCGAGGCCGGGTTCGTCATCGTCGCGATCCCCCCGGCCCATCGTGCGTCGATCGAGTTCGCTCCCCCGCTGCCCGCCGAGTACGAGCAGCTCGCCGCCAATTGGCCGCAGGGCCGGCTCAGCAAGGCGTACGCGGCCTACGAGACGCCTTTCTGGCGGGCCGACGGGTTTTCCGGGCAGGCGCTGTCCGACCAGGGCCCGGTGTTCATCACCTTCGACGTCAGCCCGCACCCCGACGGTCCGGGCATCCTGATGGGCTTCGTCGATGCCCGCGCCTTCGACTCGCTGCCCACCGAGCAGCGCCGCCGCGACACGTTGCGCTGTTTCGCGTCGCTGTTCGGCGACGATGCGCTCAAGCCCCTCGACTATGTCGACCAGCGTTGGGGCGCAGAGGATTTCGCTCCGGGCGGCCCGACCGCGGCGGTGCCGCCGGGCTCGTGGACACGGTTCGGGCCGTGGTTGCGCGCGCCGGTCGGGCCGATCCACTGGGCCGGCACCGAAACCGCGGACGAATGGACCGGATTCCTCGACGGCGCCGTGCGGTCCGGGCAGCGGGCGGCCGCCGAGATCGCCGCCCTGCTATGAGCTGATCCGGCGCATCCGGGCATCGTGGGCCATGTGGGTCACCGATTCCACCAGGGCCCGCAGGTGGCGGTTCACTTCGCGCGGCTGTTCCAGCATCGAACAGTGCCCGCCGGGCAGCTCGACCAGGCCGACGACGTTGGGCGCGGTGTGCGCGATCCGGCGGGACTGGCCGATCGGCGTCAAACGGTCGCGCTCGCTGCCGATCACCAGGGTCGGCACCGTCAGCCCGTCCAACTCGAGGTGCCGCGACCCCAGCGCATCGACGAGCATCTTGGCGCAGCCGCCCCGCCCGGCGGGCGAGGTCTGCGCGAACATCTCGTAGACCACCCGCGCGGCGTCGGGGTCGGCGTCCCTGGCGACGGCCAGCATCGCGACCACGTACCGGCTCGGGATCCGGGCCGCGGCCGGCAGGGGGAACCCACCGAAAGCGGTGATCAGGCCGCGGGCCGCCAGGACGCGCGCCGCCGATAGCTCGCGCGGTACCGACAGCAGCTTCACCTGCCGCACCAGATCGCCTGTGGTGGTGTTGATCAGCGCGACGGCGTCGGCGCGCCGGCGGACCTTGTCGCGGTAGTGCGCCGACCACGCGGCGATGGCGATGCCACCCATCGAATGCCCGGCCAGCACCGCGCGCTCGCGCGGCGCCAGTGTCGCCTCGAGCACCGAATCCAGGTCGCCCGCAAGGTGTTCGAGGCTGTAGCCCTTGCTCTTGGGGACGCCGCTTCGCCCGTGGCCGCGGTGATCGAACGCGATCACCCGGTATTCGGTCGCCAGGTCGGAGATCTGGTGGGCCCAGGCGCGGATCGCGCACGTTATCCCATGGGTGAGGACGATCGGATAGCCGTCGGGCGGCCCGAAAACCTCGGCGTGCAGCGCGGTCCCGTCGGCCGCTCGCACGGTCAGGGTGCGACTTGGTGGCAGCTCGGCACTCATCGCCGTTCCCCCTTCGAACACGGCCCCATCGCCAGTTCCGGACGTAGGCGAAGTGTAGCCCCGCCTCAACGACGAACTGGTGAAAACGGCCCATTACACGCGGCGATTTCGGGCACGATCGTGCAACAACTTGTGAGACGCTGACAGCCGTGTACCCGATGTCCCGTCGGGAGTTCTTCGCGGCCACGGCCGGCCTCGTCGGCGGCGGGCTGGCGGCCGGTTGCGGGTCGGGACCAAGCTCACCGTCGCCCGCGCCGGACGGCAAGGCGGTGCTCGTGGTCGGCGCCGGCATGGCCGGCCTGTCCGCCGCCCGCAGCCTGGCCGACGCGGGATGGCCGGTGCGCGTCATCGAGGCCCGCGACCGCATCGGCGGCCGGGTGTACACCGACCGGGGTTGGGGCACGCCGCTCGAGATGGGCGCGTCCTGGATCCATGGCACGACGGACAATCCGGCCATGGAGCTGGCGCAAAAGGCGCGCGCGCAGCTCGCCCCCACCGACTACTACGGATGGGCGAAGCTGGCCGTCGATCCGCGGCTCCCGCCGCTGGCCTACGACCCGCAGACCTGGCGCGCCTTCGTGAAGCGGGCGCGCGGCCGCGTCGAGGACGGGAGCCTGGGCGCAGCCGTCGACGCCGCGGCGAGCCGCGCCGAGCTGGCCGATTCCGACCGCGCCCAATTGGCTTTCTACCTCACCTCCGAGATCGAGAACGAATACGCCGCCGGCGTGGATCAACTGTCCGCCACGACCTTTGACCGCGGCGACTACGCCGGCGGCGACCAGGACGTGATCACCAACGGCTACGACGCCCTGCCCCGGCTGCTGGCCGAGGGCCTCCAGATCCAGCTGCGGACGCCGGTCACCGCGATCGCACGCCGCGACAACTCCGTCGTCGTGCGGGCCGGGGACCGGTCGTTCGAGGGGCCCGGCGCGATCGTCACCGTGCCCCTGGGCGTTCTCAAGTCCGGGGCGATCGCCTTCGACCCGCCCCTTCCGGACGAACACCGAAACGCCGTGCAGGCGCTGGGATTCGGCGTGCTGTCCAAGAGCTACTTTCGCTTCGCCCGGCGAACGTGGGACGTAGAGAACGCCTTCTATCAATACCTCGGCAGCGAGCCGGGCGCGTGGACACAATGGTTCACGCTGCCGAGCGGGGCGGGCCCAATCGTGTTGGCTTTCAACGCCGGTGAGCGCGGCCGGTGGGCGGAGTCGGCCGCGCCGGGCGACCTGATCGCCAGCTCGCTGCCGATTGCGCGCCAGCTGTTCGGCGGCGACGTGGCAGCGGTCGACGTGCGGACGTCGAATTGGACCGTCGACCCCTACGCGCTCGGCTCGTATTCGTTCCACGCGCCCGGCTCCGGGCTCGGCGACCGGCTTTACCTGGCGGGTGAGGCCGTCGGCGTCAACAATCCCGCCACCGTGACGGGCGCCATCGTCAGTGGCCGAAACGCCGCGGGCCAATTGATGCACCGGCTCAGCGGGTGAGGACCGCTACCTCAGCTGCTTGAGCGTGGCGTGGGGGCTCTGGCCGTAGGTCTGTCGATACAGCACCGCGAACCGCCCGGTGTGCGCGAAGCCCCAACGCTGTGCGATCTCGGTGACGGTGGCGCCGGCGCGCTCGCGCGCGAGCAGCTCCTGGTGCGCGCGATGCAGCCGGACGCGGCGCATGTACTCGGTGGGAGTGGTGTCGAGCTGGCGCCGGAAAAGGTATTGGACCGCCCTGGGTGTCAGGTGCACGGCCGCGGCGATGTCGTTGATGCTCACGTCGCCGGCGGCGTGCCGGTGGATGAAGGCCACCGCTTCCTTCAGCGTCTCCGGCAGCGAGGGGTCGCCCGCCAGGTCCTGTTCGGTCGCGTTGGACGGGTAGCACTCGAGCAGCGCGCCGGCCAGCAGGGGCGCCATCGCCGCCACGATCATCGGCTGCTGGGCGGTGTCCGGCGCGGCCAACCCGGCGGTCACGTAGTCCAGCGCCCGATGCCACGCCCGCACGGCGCCCCGCGACCGTGGGCGCCAGTTGAGGAACCGGACGCGCTGCGACGGCGGCGAGCGCCAGTCCGCGGTGATCTTGTGCAACGCGTCGGGCGCGATGGTCACCACGTCGAACCGCGCGCCGTTTACCTGCAGCGCGCACGACATGCCGTGGGCGACCAGGATCGGGGAGTCGACATCGGGAAACGGTCCACCCGTCACGGTCAACGATCCGGCCCGGGGCTGAATCACGACGATGTTTGCCGCCGGGCTTTCGGCGGGCGGGATCTCGAAGGTCGCCGGGCCGCGAATCAGCACCTCGTCGATCGCCATCGAAGCCGCCGCGCAGCGGCGGTGGATGACGGCCGAGCGGGTGGTGAGGCCGCTGACCCGCCAGCCCGGGGTGTATGCGCCGGCGAAGAAGCGGCGCAGGGCGTCGGGCTGGACGCTGCGGAATTGCTCGTAGCGGACCGCCGCCGCGTTTTGGGCCGACGCAAGGTCACGCGCGGCGGGGCGGGCGGGGCGCACGTCGACCTGGATCTCGTCGGGTTCGCCAGCTACCCCGAGGGCGCCGGGCGCCGCGTCATCGGCGGTGGTCGTCATGGTCGGCCGGCGGGTCGGCGCACCGCCGCTCCGTCCGTCGCGACCGCGGCGGGACCCGACGCCAGCGAGGCGAATTGGCGATAAATGTTCAGCGCGTCGAGACCGATCCGGTCCCAGGAAAAACGCGAGACCGCGCGGCTTCGCCCCGCCGCGCCCATGCTCTCACACTGAAAGCTTTGGGCCAGAAGACTTCTCAACGCCGCGGCCACCGCGGCGGGGCTACGTCGCGGTAACAGCAGCCCGGTGACGCCGTCCACCACGGTATCGGTCAGGACGCCTACCGGTAGCGCGACCACCGCCACTCCGCTGGCCATGGCCTGCAGTACCGGGTTCGCCCGCGGTGGTTGCCGCGGTGTGCACACGACCACGTCGGCGGATCGCAGCAGCGACGGCAGGTCGTCGTCGCCGACCGTGCCCGCGAAACGGACCCGGTTGGCGACGCCCATCTCGGCGGCGAAACGTTTCAGCTCGGCGCGCGCCCGGTCGTGGCCGGGCTCGCGGGCGGCGGTTTCGGCGATCACCAACTCCGCGCCGACGACCTTGGGCAGCACCCGAATGGCGACGTCGATGCCGTTGCCCGACAACGGATTCGGTGCCACGCAGAGGATGCGATGACGCGCATCGCGGGCGGCCGCCGGACCCACCGGGCTATACCGTTCGACATCGACGCCGCTGCACAGGACGGACGCTCGAGCCCGCCCGTGCCGCAACCGGGCCAGTACATCGGCGTCGGCGCTGCATTCACCCGTCACCCATGTCGCGCCACGCGCGAGCAGGGGCTCGATGCGTTCGCGTTCGCGCCCGTGCCGTGCGGCGGCACCGTTGGAGCGGGACGTCGCGGCCAACCCCTGGAAGCTCTGCACGGTCGGTATCCGCTGCCGTCGCGCGGCCAACTGGGCGGCCAACCCGCCCAGCCAGCCGTACGCGTGCACGACGTCCGGCTCCTCCGCCGACCACACCCGCTCGAGCGCCTGCGCCCAGTCACCGACATAGGGCAGAACCGCCGCGGCGGGCGCGGGCGCGCCGGGACCCACCTGGATACCGCCCCCACCCCGCACGTAGGCCGTCGCCTCGTGACCCCGGGCCACCAGCGCCGCGCAAAGTTGCCGAGGGTCGTCACCGATGATGTCGTCGCCGGTGACGATTGCAATCTTCACGACGGCCCCCTCCAACTCGCGCTGGACCCAACCCCAAAGACCTACCCGGCTAGCGGCGGGCGAAACGCCGGACTTCGCGCCCTTCGTCCCAGGAGGCGGTGTTTCGCATCACGGATATGCATGGGATGGCACGTTCCGCGGGGGGACACTGGGGAGCATGACGACCCCGGAGCCGCGCCCGCCGGTCGAGCTGGTGGTACTGCTGGCGTCGGCCGGCGGATTGGACGCGCTGTCCATCGTCCTGCACGATTTGCCGACGGAGTTCGCCGCCGCGGTCGTCGTGCAGCAGCACCTCGGCGGCCTGTCCAGCGTGCTTCCGACGATCCTGGGCCGACAGACGCCCCACCGCGTCAGCTGGGCGCGGGATGGCCGGAAGGTTGTGCCGGGAGAGGTCGTGGTCTGCCCGCCGGGGATGCATCTGGAAATGCTGCCCGACGGTCGCTCCCGCCTGCGCAAGATGGTGGCGCTGCTCGAGCGGCGATTCGATGTGCTGCTGGCGTCGGTGGCCAAGTCGTACGGAGCACGCGGCGTCGCGGTGTTGTTGTCGGGCTCCGGGCACGACGGCGCGATCGGCACCGTCGCGATGAAGCAGGCCGGCGCGATCGTCATCGCCCAGAGCCCGGACACCGCCCAGTACCCGTCGCTGCCGGTCGCCGCCGCGCGCGCCGGAGCCGATTTCGTGCTGCCGATCCACCAAATCGGTCGGGTGCTGGCGGACATCGTCAGGGGCGCACCCCTACCCGAAAAGGTCGCGTCGGCAATGCCGCCGAGTCCGCCGGCGCCGCGCTCGACTGACCGATCGATGAAACCCGCTCCCAACACCGCGGCCACCCGCGCCGAGCGAGCGCGGCTGCGCGCCGACGAGCTGCGGCGCAGGCGCCAGGATCTGTCCGAAGGTTTCGGGGCGACCGAGCAGACCGTGTCGATCGCGCGGCGGCGGGCCCAAGAGTCGCTGCGCCGCGCGCAATTGGCGCACAAAGCGGCCTCCGAGGCGGCCGCGCGGTGGGGACACTGACCGCCGCGTCGCGCTACGACGGGCTCACGACCTCCATCAGCAGCAGCGCGCCGACGACGCTCGCGTCGTCCCCCCGAAACGATGTGCACACCACCCGCACCCGCGCCTGGCGGCCGCGCCGGTTGACGGCGTCGACCACCGCTTCCCCGGAGCTTTCCGGATCGACGAACGCGTTGCCGATCAGGGGCCGCACGTCGTCGAGCGGCAGCCCGATGTCCAGCCCGGTCAACTTGGACCCCGTCGTCTCGTTGGCCCGCAGCCCCCACAGGTCCTCGCAGCCCCGGTTCCACACCACTACCCGCATTTCCCGGTCCACCACCACCATCCCGAGCCGAACCGAGTTGATCAGCGAATCCAGGAAGTTCTTGGCGTCGTCCAGTTCGATGCTGCGTTCGCGCAGCGTGTCGTTGATGGTGTGCAGCTCGTCGTTGGTGGACTGCAGCTCCTCGTTCATCGTCTCGAGCTCTTCGTTGGTGGACTGCAGCTCCTCGTTGGTCGTCTCCAGCTCCTCGACGGTGGACTGCAGCTCCTCGTTGGTCGTCTCGAGTTCCTCGTTGGTCGATTGCAGCTCCTCGTAGGCCGCCTCGAGCTGGCGGTTGGTCTGCACGACCTTGTCGAGCAGGGCGCGCGTCGCGGTGACATCGAAGAACACGATCGACACCCCGAGCAGGCCGTTCTCGGCGTCGACGAGCGGGTTGACGTGGATCTCGAACCACACCGTCTCGGCGCCGGGCCGCTGCCACTTGACGTCCGGGATCCGCGTCGAGCGCCGCTCCACCTTGGCCTGCTCGAGGTAGGCGCGCAGCTCGACCGGGCGGTAGGAGACTTCGAGGTCGCGCAGGAGCCTGCCGATGTCGCGGGCCGAAAGCCCGAAGACGCTCTCCGCCTGCTGGTTGATCATCGCGACGGTGTCCTCGCCGGTGATCACGATCTGCGCCACGGGGCTAGCTCGAAAAGCCAAGTCGCGCACCGTGGTCAGGCCCGGCAGGTCGCCCTGGCGTTCGTAGAACGCGGCGGCCGGGTCGTACCGGTCGGCAACCCCCTGGGGCCCGGCGACCTTGCGGAAGATCCGGTTCTTGAGGTTCAACGGAGTGAAGCGGTCGCTGTGGCTCAACAGCATCTCGGCGTGACCGAGAAACAGTGTGCCCTGTGGGGCCAGCGCGAAATGCAAGCGCCCCACCACATTTCGCTGAGTCTCCGCGTTGAGATACATCAGGGTGTTGCGGCACACCAACAGGTCGACGCGCGAAATGGGCGCGTCCTTGACCAGATCGTTGTGGCCGAAAATGACCGCGCGGCGCAGATCCTTGTGGAAAACGTAGCGGCCGTTGACCTGTTCGAAGTAGCGCGCCAACAGGTCCGGCGGCACCGACTCGACCGCCTTGGCCTCGTAGGACGCCGTGCGCGCCTCGGTGAGCGCCTCCTCGTCGATGTCGGTCGCGTAGATCTTGGCGCGCTGCCGGAACGCGTCGGGTCCCATCGCCTCGGCCAGCAGCATGGCCAGCGTGTAGGCCTCCTGCCCCGACGCGCATCCCGCGCTCCACACCCTGATCGGGTCGGCGGGCCCGCGCTCGGCCAGCATCCGTGGGATGACCTCCGCGCCGACGAATTCCCAGGCATCGGGGTCCCGGAAGAACGCGGTCACGTTGATGAGGATCGTGTTGAACAGCGACGCGAATTCGTCCGAACTGGCCTGCAGGACGTCGAGATACTCCTCGAACGAGCGATACCCGGCCTGATCCATCCGGTGCCGGACCCGGCGCATGAGCGACGTGCGCTTGTAACCCGTGAAGTCGAAGCCGCGGGAATCCCGCATGTAGCGCAACAAAGCCTCGAAGGCCTCGTCGGTCGTGCCGTCCATCAAGGTCCCGTCGCGAGAGCGGTCGCCGTCGGACTCGAACACTACTCTGGCCGCGTCAGAGCAGGTTTTCGTGACCGACCAGCGCCCATACCGTCTTTCCCGACGGCGTCGGCATCGCCCCCCACGCCCGGCACAACGAGGACACGATCGCCAACCCGGAAACGACCTCGGCGCCGCGATTGGAATCTTCGTGCCGCCCCGGCAGGCGATCGCTGCGATCCTCCACCGCGACCGTGACGGTGTCCCGATGGCTCTCCACGATGAGCGCCGGCACGCTTTCGGTGTGGTCGAGCACGTTTTCCACGAAGACGGTCGCCACCGTGGCCGCGACCGGGATCAGCTCGCGCTCGTCCCAGCGGGTGAGCCAGTCGGTGATCATGGCGCGGGCCAGGCCGACGCTTTCCCCGACGGCCGGCAGCTCGCTTCGCGCCCGGCGGCGGATGGCCATCGGCCGGTCGCGCGCGGCATCCAACGCCGAGGGCCGGGTGGGGTACACCGGCACGTACCGGGTCACGCCACCCGCGGCGATGGCTCGCCGAACCCGCGGATGTGAACACACCAGCAGGATGGGCACGTCCGGCCACACGCTGACGTGCCAGCGGGCGCTGGTGAACACGGTCCACGCCGACGCCGACGGCGCCGACAGGCCGTTGACGTCGACGATCACTGCGCGCGGCTCGTCCAGCGCGGCCTTGATCACGGTGTCACGGATGGTCCGGTACGTGGAGCTGTCCAGCACGCCGTCCATCACCAGGATCGGCACGTCGCGCCGCGGCGCCGCGTCGATCCGGACCGCTGCCCGCGGGTCAGCCACCGGAATCACCGCGCTCGGGCGCGCTGGCCGCCAGCCGTGAGCCAAGCACGGTGAGTGCGTGCTCGCTTTCCTCGGCCAGCGAGTTGTAGTGCCGAGAGACCGGGCCGGCACCGGCCTTGTCGGCCAGTTTGCGGGCCAGCCTGGCCTTTTCCTGCAGGCTGCGCAGCGCGACCCAGAGCGCGCCGTCGACCTCCTCGTCGCGGGCGCCAAGCAGGGCGTCGGCCGTCCAGGCGTGACCCACCTGGCAGCGAAAGTGGCCCTCGGTGATCGAGATCAGGGCGCCGTTGCAGTCGGGGCAGGTGTAGCCGGACTGGGTACCAAGGTCTTGCGTGTCGAAGTCGGTCGAAAACCGCGAGCTCATGGCGATCCGGTTCTCAAGCTCCAGCGCGGCGTCCGGTTCCATTGGTGGGTCCTCGATTTCTTTCTGGGACAGCTCTTTGAGAACCGCGCCGATGTCGGCCGCCGCGGCCTGCCGGTTCAGCACACCGGCCTCTCGGGCGTTGGTCGGCAGCGCCGGGAACATTGCATCCTCGGCCGACTGGCCGATGGCGACGCCGCCGCGCGAGCGGATCGCCCCCAGGCCAAGCACCCCGTCGTCGAGCGCGCCCGAGAGCAGCACGCCGACCGCGCGGGGCCCGAAGGCCACGGCGGCCGAACGGAACAACGCGTTGATCGCGGGCCGGTGCCCGTTCTCGGTCGGCCCCTGCGACAACACGATGCGATGATCGCGGACCAGCAGGTGGCGGTCCGGGCGGCCGACATAGATGCGGCCCGGCTCGAGCCTCGCACCGTCCTCGGCGGGGACTGCCGGCAGCGGGCCGCTGCGATCGATGATTCGTGCCAGGACGCTGGGCGCGCCCGCGGGGACGTGCAGCACCATCAGGTATGCGTACGGCAGGTCGGCCGACAACCCGGCAGCCAGACGCGAGAGTGCGTCGACGCCTCCCGCCGAGGCACCGATCGCGACCACTCCGCGCAGCCCGTCGTTTTGGTCGGTCGCCTCAATCACCACCCTCGACTACCCCCATTAAGGGTAGGTAACCGGGTGGCCGGTGGATAGGGACGCATCGGCCCGGTTTACCCGGGGCGCGCCGTGGTAACCGAACGAAATGGACAACAATCACACGTCCGATGCCAAACAGCGCGACCTCGACCCGTCTCGGGTGCGCCGCGACACCGGATTCCTGACCACCCAGCAGGGCGTGCGGGTCGACCACACCGACGATTCGCTGACCGCCGGCGAGCGGGGACCCACGCTGTTGGAGGACTTTCACGCCCGGGAAAAGATCACCCACTTCGACCATGAGCGAATTCCGGAGCGCGTCGTTCACGCGCGCGGCGCCGGCGCCTACGGTTTCTTCGAACCGTACGACGACTGGCTGGCCGAGTACACCGCGGCGAAATTCCTGACCACGCCGGGCACCCGGACCCCCGTGTTCGTGCGGTTCTCCACCGTTGCCGGGTCGCGCGGCTCGGCCGACACCGTGCGCGACGTGCGTGGCTTCGCCACCAAGTTCTACACCGAGCAGGGCAATTACGACCTGGTGGGCAACAACTTTCCGGTCTTCTTCATCCAGGATGGCATCAAGTTCCCCGACTTCGTCCACGCGGTGAAACCCGAGCCGCACAACGAGATTCCGCAGGCCGCCTCGGCGCACGACACGCTGTGGGACTTCGTCTCCCTGCAGCCCGAGACGCTGCACGCCATCATGTGGCTGATGTCGGACCGCGCGCTGCCGCGCAGCTACCGGATGATGCAGGGGTTCGGGGTGCACACCTTCCGCCTGGTAAACGCCAGCGGGGAAGGCACTTTCGTCAAGTTCCACTGGAAGCCCCGCCTCGGCGTGCACTCGCTGATCTGGGACGAATGCCAGAAGATCGCCGGCAAGGACCCCGACTACAACCGCCGCGACCTGTGGGACGCCATCGAGTCCGGCCAGTATCCCGAATGGGAACTCGGCGTGCAGCTGGTGGCCGAGGCCGACGAGTTCAACTTCGATTTCGATCTCCTCGACGCCACGAAAATCATTCCCGAGGAACAGGTTCCGGTCCGTCCCGTCGGCAAGATGGTGCTGAACCGCAACCCCGAGAACTTCTTCGCCGAGACCGAGCAGGTCGCCTTTCACACCGCCAACGTGGTGCCCGGGATCGACTTCACCAACGACCCACTGCTGCAGTTCCGCAACTTCTCCTACCTCGACACGCAGCTGATCCGGCTGGGCGGCCCGAACTTCGCGCAGCTGCCGGTGAACCGGCCGGTGGCCGACGTCCGCACCAATCAGCAGGACGGCTACTCCCAGCACGCCATCCCGCAGGGCCGGTCCAGTTACTACAAGAACACCCTCGGCAGCGGGTGCCCGGCGCTGGCCAACGACGACGTGTTCCGCCACTACACGCAGCGGGTCGACGGAACGGCGATGCGCAAGCGCGCCAAGTCCTTCGAGAATCACTACAGCCAGGCGCGGATGTTCTGGAAGAGCATGTCGGCGGTCGAGGCCGAACACATCGTCGCCGCGTTCGCCTTCGAACTGGGCAAGGTCGAAGTGCCCGACATCCGCTCGGCGGTGGTGGCCCAACTCGCCCGCGTCGACCACGGGCTGGCCGCCCAGGTGGCGGCGAAGCTGGGGCTGCCCGAACCGCCCGACGAGGCGGTCGACGGCGAGGTGGCCTCCTCGCCGGCGCTGTCCCAGATCGGGGTGGCCGACAGCATCGAGTCGCGCAAGATCGCCGTCCTGGCCGCGGACGGCGTGGATGTCGTTGGGACGCAACGCTTCAAGGAGCTGATGGCCGAGCGCGGCGCGACGGTCGAGGTGCTGGCCGCCGGCGCCGGCGGCGCCCTGCGCGGCGGGTCCGGCGGGGAGCTCCCCGTCGACCGGGCGTTCACCACGATGGCGTCGGTCCTCTACGACGCGGTGGTGGTGGCGTGCGGACCGGATTCGGTGGCGACGCTTTCCGAGGACGGTTACGCCGTGCACTTCGTGATCGAGGCCTACAAGCACCTGAAGCCGATCGGCGCGTACGGCAAGGGGATCGATCTGCTACGCGCCGCGCACATCGACACCCGCCTCGCCTCCGACAGCGACTCGGCCACCGACGTGGTGACCGACCGCTCCGTCGTGACGACGAAGGCGGCCGCCGACGACTTCCCCGACCAGTTCGCCGAGGAATTCGCCGCCGCACTGGCCCGGCACCGCTGCTGGGAACGCCAGACCGACCCGGTGCCGGCATAACCCATTCAAGGAGGAGAAACGATGCCACGTTCGTCGATCAAGAACGAGAAGATGTACCAGGATCTGCGCAAGCAGGGTGATTCCAAGGAAAAGGCCGCGCGGATCTCCAACGCGGCCGCGGGCCGGGGCAAGTCGTCCGTCGGCCGCAAGGGCGGCAAGGCCGGCTCCTATGCGGACTGGACCGTTCCGCAATTGAAGAAGAGGGCCAAAGAGCTTGGCATGTCGGGCTATTCGAGCCTGACCAAGGACAAGCTGGTGGCCAAGCTGCGCAACCACTGAGGGGCGTTGCGTGTGAATTGTGGGCCTGGCGTGTGAATCCTGGCCGGAAGAATCGCCGGGAGCCCGCCCTGCGCGCACACCGAAAGCCGCCGGCGCACACTCAACGCGACTAGCCGGTCAGGCCGAGCCGGTCGGCCAGCACCAAAAAGGCGACCGCGTAATCGTTGTCGGCGGTCCGCGACCTGATGCGCTCCCAGTCCAGCCTTTCGCGGACGGCCCGCACCGGCGGCAGCAGCTTGGCGAAGTCGCAGTGGTGTTCGTTCAGGGACCGCAGCTTCTGGATCACCACCATGGTCGGCGGTAGCACCGGCATCGCGATCGCCAACACGTCGCGCCGCTCGGCGCAGTCCAGCGTGGCCGGCTCCACGGGCTCGCCGTTGATGCGGTGCAGGATGTCGACGACGGTGTCGCCGGTGCGCGCCTTGAACAACCAGTCCTCCGGCGGGTGTTCGATCGCGAAGCCGGCGTCGGCGAGGGTGGCCTCGGCGCTCGCCACGTCGGTCTCGGCCACGACGAGATCCACGTCGTGGCTGGGCTCGGGCGCGCCGAAGGCCCACAGCGCATACGTGCCGGCCAACGCAAACCGCGGCCCGTTCTCCTTGAGCGCCGACGCCGCACCGCGCAACGCCTCCCGCAGCTGATTGCAGGACACATCCGAGGGGCTCTGGGTGGCGCTCATCGTGCAGTAGGTGATACCCGCCTTTCGGCGGGGCAACCTGTTCCGGATTTGCGTGACATCGTTTGTCGTCCGTTTAAGGGGCGGTAACACTGGCAAGTCTGGTGTTATGTCAGCCCCGGCCCTCCGCGCATACGACGGGGCTGCCGTCATGGCCAACGGTGGCCGCTCATGACCGCGGGACTGGTCAAGCACTGGCTCGACTCGGGACGGCTCGAGCTGCCGCTACCCGCCTCGGGGCGCACCGCCGAACGCTGGCAACGCCTGGCCCGGCTGGCCGAGGAGGACATCGTGGCGGCCCGGATCGCCGAGGCCCACGCCGACGCCGTCGCGATCCTGCACGAGCTGGGCGGCAAGCCGCCCGATTCCGATCAGCTGTGGGGCGTGTGGGCGGCCGAATCGTCCGACGATGCGCTGATTGCCACCAGGATCCGCGGCGGCGCGATCATCCTCAACGGCACCAAGGTGTGGTGCTCGGGCGCCGGGTTCTGCACGCACGCGCTGGTGACCGCCCGGCTCGACGACGGACGGTGCGGGCTGTTCGCGGTGCCGGTCACCGAACCCGCCGTCAAGGCGCTGCCGACCACCTGGTGGAACGTCGGGATGGCCGGAAGCGACACCAGGGCGGTGCAATTCACCAACGCGCGCGCCGTCGGCGTGGGTGACCCCGACGCCTACCTGACCCGGCCCGGGTTCTGGCACGGCGCCACCGGCGTCGCCGCCTGCTGGCTCGGCGGTGCGCGGCGCGTCGCCGAGCCGTTATACCGCTGCGCCACAAGCGAATCGGCGGACGCCTACTCCCTGGCGCACCTGGGCGCGGTGGACGCCGCGCTGGCCGCGGGCGAGGCCATCCTGACCACGGCGGCGATGCAGATCGACACCGATCCCTTCGACCGGTCCAACACCGCTCAGCTGCTGGCCCGTCGCGCGCGTACGGTCGTGGAACACGCGGTCGACGAGGCCATCACGCGCACCGGCCGCGCCCTGGGGCCGGGGCCGCTGTGCCAGGACGGCCGACACGCCCAGCGCGTCGCCGACCTGACCATCTACATCCGGCAAAGCCACGCCGAGCGGGACCTGGCCGAGCTCGGGCGCCTCGCCGGGCGACGATCATGAAAGCCCGGCCATGAAAACCCTGCTGGCGAGCAATTGCGCCAAGTTCGCGGCCAAGCCGCTGACCCGCGGCGGCACCCCGGCGCCGGTGTGGCTGGCCGCGCTGCACTCCGAACCGCTGCCCCCGCTGGACCTGACCGCGTGTCCCGGGTTGGTCGTCGTCGCGGCCCATCCCGACGACGAGACGCTGGGACTCGGCGCGACCACCGCCCAACTGGTCGCCTCGGGCGTCGACGTGCAGGTCATTTCGGTCACCGACGGCGGCGCGGCCCGCCCGGGTGTGACGGCGCGGGAGCGGACGCGTTGGGAGATCACTCGCAGGTACGAACTATGCCGGGCGGCAAGCGTTTTGGGGATCCCCGAGCCGGTGTCGCTGGCGCTGCCCGACGGGCAGTTGGCCGACCACGAGGACGCAATCGCCGATCTCCTGGCGGGCATCCTCGCCGCCGCCGCGCCCGGGACGTGGTGCGCCGCCACCTGGCGGGGCGACGGGCATCCCGATCACGAGGCCGTGGGGCGCGCGGCCGCGGAGGCCTGCCGGCGCACCGGCGCCGTGTTGCTGGAATACCCGGTGTGGATGTGGCACTGGGCCAGCCCGGCCGACCCCACGGTGCCCTGGCACCGCGCCCAGTCGGTGCCCGTGCCCACTCGGGCCCTCGCCCGCAAACGCCTCGCCGCGCATTGTTTTCGCAGCCAGCTCGAGCCGCCCGCCACCGGGGCGGCGCCCGCCGTCCCGCCGTTCGTGCTGCAACGGCTGCTCGCGGTGGGCGAGGTGGTATTCCGGTGACCACCGCGGCGCATGCCGGCATCGAGGATCCCCGGCCGCTGCCGACGCGGTGGTACCAACAGCGCCGGGACGCCATCACGCTGGCGATGCTGCCCGACCGCCGGTACCGGCACGCGTTGCAGCCGGGCTGCTCGATCGGGACGCTGACCGCCCAGCTGGCCGCGCGCTGCGATCGGGTGACCGCGATGGACGTGGCCGAGGCGGCGCTGCGCGGCGCGGACGCGCGGTTGCGGCGGGCCGGCAGCCGGGATCGGGTGACGCTGTACCTGTCGTCCCGGGACGCGCCGTGGCCGCCCGGGCCCTTCGACCTGCTGGTGCTCAGCGACGTCGCCTGCGACCTGGAGGCCGACGCGCTGGCCACGGTGTTGTCCCGCGAATGCCCGCGGCTGCGGCCGGGGGCGAAAGTCGTTGCCGCACACTGGCGCCACCCGGTGGCCGGCCGTCCGCTCACCGGCGACGCGGCCCACGCCGTCATCGCGGAGACGCCCGGGCTGGTGTCCATCGCCCGATACGGGGACCGCGACGTGGTCATCGAGGCATTCGCCACAGGCGGCGGCTGGACAGCGGCTAATTGGTGACCGCGGCCCGGGAGTGGGTATCGAAAAGGGTATGCGCGTCGCGACCTTCAACATCCTGCACGGCCGCACCGTCGGGAACGGGGTGGATCTGGCGCGGCTGCGGGACTGCGTGCGCCGGCTGGATCCGGACATCCTCGGGCTGCAGGAGGTGGACTGCGAACAGCCTCGGTCCGATCGCGCCGACCTCACCGCGGTCGCCGCGGAAGCCATGGGGGCCGTGGAGCATCGGTTCGTGGCCGCGATCTCCGGCACGCCGGGCGCGACGTGGATGGCCGCCACCGGCCGCGAACAACCCGGCACGGCGGCCTACGGGATCGCGCTGCTGTCCCGGTTCCCGGTGGCCAGTTGGCAGGTGGTGCGACTGCCCCGGATTCCCATGCGGTTTCCCATGTATCTACCCGGCCCGAACCGGGTGATGATCGTCGACGAGGAACCGCGCGCCGCCGTCATCGCGCAGCTGCACACCCCGTGGGGCGGCCTCACGGTGGCCAACACGCATCTGTCCTTCGTGCCCGGCTGGAATCGGCGCCAGCTGCGCCGGCTGATCCACGACCTGCACGGCTTCCCGGGTCCGCGGCTGCTCACCGGTGACCTCAACATGACGCCCGACGCCGTGCGCCGCTGGTCCGGCATGCGGCCCCTGGCGGTGGCCGCAACCTTTCCCGCGGAAACCCCCAACCGCCAGCTCGACCACATCCTGACCGACGACCCCGGCCTGCGCGGTGGCGCCGTCGAATCCGATGTGATGCCGATCTCCGATCACCGGCCGCTGGTGGTCGACCTGGAGCACGCGTGACGGGCTGGGGCTATCTGGCGGCCCATCCCATCCCGTCGAGCCGCCGCTGGACCCGGCCGATGTCGTCCGGCAAGGGCAGCTCGTCGGTGACCCGGAGGATCTCCACCCCGACGTCGGCGTCGTCGATCGAGCGGTGCTTGCGCCCGGTGAGGGTGGTCGCGATCGTGGTGACCTCGTCGTCGCACACTCGCCGCGGCAGCAGCGCCAGCAGCGGCACGTAGCCGAAGGGCGGCGTGCCACGCGGATAACCGGCGCGCAGGAACGCGATGATGCTCGACACCGTGCCGCGTAAGACCATCCCTCACCTCCCGCCGCCGCGCCAAGTGGTCTTGCCAGGAATACCCGGCGTGCCGGTTTGAAACCACAGAGCGGTTTGAACCACAGAAGGGGGCCCGGTCCGCCCGCCGGCCCGGGCCCCCAGTGGAGATGGCTTACTGGTTTTGCTTCTGGCGCTCTTCGGCGGCCTTGGCGCCGGCGCGCGCGGAATCGGCCTCGGCTTCCTTCTTGCCCGCGTCGCGCTGGGCGTCCGCCTTGTCCTGCTGCGCCTGACCCTCTTCGACGAGGTCGTCGCGACCGGTGACGGTTCCGCCGACCTCCTTGACCTTGCCCTTGACGCCCTCGACGGTGCCCCTGACGGCCTCTTGTGGTCCGCTCTTGTGATCGCCCATTGGTCGACCTCCCTCTCGGTGGTTACGTCTTGATTCGCATCTACCGGCTTCCCGCAAGGCTCGGGGCCAAACACTCCCCGCGCGATCGCGGGGCGAACGTTTCGCCATGCGAACCGGTCTGTTTGAACGCGACATTTGCGGGTAGTTACTGCTCCCGACTGCTCAAGGGGGTGGAGTCACTGAGCACCATCGCTGTCATCGGTGCGACCGGCACGGCCGGGGCGCGCGTCGTCGCCAGGCTGAAGGCCCGCGACGTCGAGGTCGTCGAAATCTCCCGCGCTCACGGCGTCGACGTGATCACGGGACGGGGGTTATTCCAGGCGCTTTCGGGGGTCGACGTCGTGATCGACGTCTCCAACCCGATGCCCGCCGACGGGAGTTCGAACATCACCCAGACGGTGGCCGCCGCAACCCGCAACGTCGTGGGAGCCTGCGCCGCGCGCGACGTCCGGCGGCTGGTGGTGTTGACGGTCGCCGGCATCGAGGATCCCTCGTTCGACGGCTTTCCGTATTTCGAGGCCAAGCGGGCCGCCAAGCAGATCGTGCTCGACGGCCCCGTGCCGGTGACCCTGGTGAAGTCGACCCAGTGGTACGAGTTCGCCACCAACCCCGCCGCCGTGAGTTCCCGCGACGGCGAGGTGGTCGTCCAGGACTGGCTGATCCAGCCCATCGCCGCCGACACCGTCGCCGACGTGCTCGTCGAGGCCGCCCTGGCGCAGACGCATCGGCCACACACGATCACCGGCCCACAGGCCGTCCGCCTGCCTGAGCTCACGTCCAAACTGCTCGCCCGGCAGGGCGACAAACGTCGGGTGCGCGCCGTGCAGCCCGCGCTCGGCGCGCTCGGTACCGGGGCGCTGTTGGCGTCGGACGGCGCCATCGTCGTCGGCCCCGACGTCGACACGTGGCTGCACTCCCTGTCCTCACCCGACTCGGACGGCGACGCTGCGCCGACGAGGCTGCAAACGCGGGATCTTTCCCATACCTGCCGTTAGGCCGAGGAGCGAGGTCACGGTTGCGTCACGATCGGTGTCACGATTGGTTAAGAACCGGGGCCGTTCTCTAAGAATTCTCAACATTGCGCGTCGTATTTATTTGCTCGCTTAGCGAAAATGGGGCTGGTGGGGCGATCGTGCCCTGCGTGGTCCGCGGTGTTCGTTTCGAGCGAACGTCCCCACTTTCGGCTTTCGCTACCTTGGTCTTCGAGGATCGGGAGCCTCTCTGCAAGAAATCAATTGATCAATTTCGAAGGACAAGTCTGATCATGAAAAACAGCAGTATCGTCGCGCGCCGGCGAGTTGCCGGCATCAGCGCGGGCTTCCTGCTCGGGGGATTGACCGTGGGCATCATCGGCGCCCCGTCCGCGGCCGCAGCGCCCGACTGCAGCCCCGCCGGTGTGAACGCCACCGTGTCGTCGGTCCAGGGGGCGGCGCAGCAGTACCTGGCCGCCCACCCCGACGCCAACCAGGTGGTCACGGCCGCCTACGGCCAGCCGCGACCGGAGGCCGAGTCGAGCCTGCGCGGCTACTTCACCGCGCATCCGCAGGAGTACTACGACCTGCGCGGCATCCTGGCGCCGATCGGCGACACGGAACGGCAGTGCAACGTCAAGGCCCTGCCGCCGTTCCTGGACTCGGCCTACCAGGAGTTCATGGCCGGCTGATCACGCCGGGAGACGACCCGCCACAACGGAGTGGCGGGTCGTTTCGCGTGTACCGCCGGCGGGTATTGAGCGGGTACTTGTGCAGTCAGCCAATGCGACTGGAGGCAACGATGCGGCTGCGTCGCAGCGATCTCGGCAAGCCGGGGATCGCACGCAAACGCCGGGGCAAGGGCTTCGCCTACTACGACCCCGAGGGCAACCTGCTGTCCGATCCGGACACCCTGGAGCGCATCAAGGACCTTGTCATTCCGCCCGCATGGAAGAAGGTGTGGATTTCGCCCGATCCGAAGGGCCACATCCAGGCCGTCGGAACGGACGCGGCCGGGCGCCGGCAGTACCTGTATCACACGGCCTGGCAACAGGAACGCGCCGAGGAGAAGTTCGACCGCGTGCTGGAGCTGTCGGTGCAGTTGCCGATGTGGCGGGCGCGCATCGCCAAAGACCTGACCCGCCGCGGCTTGACGCGCGAGCGGGTGCTGGCGGTGGCGCTGCGCCTGCTCGACCGAGGCTACTTCCGCGCCGGCGGTGAGCAGTACGCCGAGGAGCACGAGTCCTACGGATTGGCCACCCTGCTGTGCAGCCACGTCACGGTGCGCCGCCACGCGGTCGAATTCGACTTCCCCGCCAAGAGCGGGGTGCGGCGCACGGTGGAAATCGAGGACCCCGAAATCGTTCGCGCGGTGCGCGCCCTGATCCGGCGCCCGCAGCGCACCGACCGACTGCTGGTGTGCCGCACCGGATCCGGATGGGTCGACATCCGCTCCGACGACCTCAACGCCCGATTCAAGGAGATGGTCGGCGACGAGTACACGGTCAAGGACCTGCGCACCTGGCACGGCACGGTGCTGGCCGCGGCCGCGTTCGCGGACGCGGACCCGCCGGTGTCGCAGCGGGTGGTCAAGCGCGTCGAGTCCGCGGTGATGAAGGAGGTCGCCGAGGAACTCGGCAACACCCCGGCGGTGGCTCGCGGATCCTATGTCGACCCGCGCGTCGTCAGCGGCTACGAGCAGGGCCTGACGATCGAAACGGCGGTGCGTCGCGCCGAACGCGCCCGTAGACCCGAGGCCAAACAGGAAATCCTGGAGAAGGCGACCCGCATGCTCATTCGCCGAGTCGCCACTCGTCACAGCGGTTCTGGGGCGTCCGCACTGCCCAAGAGCGCCTGACCCCACGACGGCGACGGATCAGGGAATAAGGGCCGCGATTTCGGGTATGCGCACATTTGTGCGCCGGAGCACGCGCGAAAGCGCTGCCCGGAAAGCCGCCCGGAGAGTCGAACCCATGGCGATCCGGTCCCGTTCGGCGCGGCGAACAAGCCGACGCGGGCAGATTCGCGCGCCCAACGACACCCCAACGCCTGTCGAGGAGGGCAACCAATGTCGAAGCAAGAGGTCTCGGACTACCTACTGGAGCGGCTGCGGACGTGGGGCGTCGAGCACGTGTTCGGCTATCCCGGCGACGGCATCAACGGAATCCTGGCCGCGTTCGGACGCGCCGACAACCGGCCCATGTTCATCCAGTCGCGGCACGAGGAGATGAGCGCCTTCGAGGCGGTGGGGTACGCCAAATTCACCGACCGCGTCGGGGTGTGCATGGCCACCTCGGGCCCCGGCGCGATCCATCTGCTCAACGGGCTCTACGACGCCAAGCTCGACCACGTCCCGGTGGTGGCCATCGTCGGCCAGACCAACCGCAGCGCCATGGGCGGGTCCTATCAGCAGGAGGTCGACCTGCTGAGCCTGTTCAAGGATGTGGCCAGCGACTACGTCCAAATGGTCACCGTCCCAGAGCAATTGCCCAACGTGCTGGACCGCGCGATCCGGGTGGCGATGGCGGTTCGAGCGCCCACGGCGCTGATCATCCCGGCCGACGTGCAGGAGCTGCCCTATTCGCCGCCCACCCACGCGTTCAAGATGGTGCCCTCGAGCCTCGGCATCGAGTGGCCCGCGGTGGCGCCCGACGACGCCGCCGTCAAGCGGGCGGCCGAGGTGCTCAACGCGGGCAAGAAGGTCGCCATGCTGGTGGGCTCCGGCGCCCGCGGGGCGCGCGAGGAGCTGACCGAGGTCGCCGACCTGCTCGGCGCCGGGGCGGCCAAGGCGCTGCTGGGTAAGGACGTGCTGAGCGACGAATTGCCTTGGGTTACCGGCTCGATCGGCCTGCTGGGCACCCGGCCGAGCTACGAGCTGATGCGCGACTGCGACACGCTGCTGACCGTGGGTTCCAGCTTCCCGTACACGCAGTTCCTGCCGGAGTTCGGTCAGTGCCGCGCCGTGCAGATCGACGTGGACGGCCGGTTCATCGGCATGCGCTACCCCTACGAGGTCAACCTGGTCTCGGACGCGAAGGCCGCGCTTCGGGCCCTGATTCCGCACCTGCGCCGCAAGGAGGAGCGCGACTGGCGCGACACCGTCGAGGCCAACGTGTCGCGCTGGTGGGAAACCATGGACATGGAGGCGAAGGTCAGCGCCGACCCGATCAACCCGATGCGGTTGTTCTCCGAGCTGTCCCCGCAGCTTCCCGACGACGCGATCGTCACGGCCGACTCCGGTTCGGCCGCCAACTGGTACGCGCGAAACCTGCGATTCCGCGGCAATATTCGCGGCTCGCTGTCGGGCACCCTGGCGACCATGGGCCCCGGCGTGCCGTACGGCATCGGCGCGAAGTTCGCGCACCCGCAGCGGGCGGTCATCGTGTTCAGCGGTGATGGGGCCATGCAAATGAACGGCATGGCCGAACTCATCACGATCAAGCGGTACTGGCCGGAGTGGGACGACCCGCGCCTCGTCGTCGCGATCCTGCACAACAACGACCTGAACCAGGTCACCTGGGAAATGCGGGCGATGGCCGGCGCGCCGAAATTCGCGGAATCCCAGAACCTTCCGGACATCGACTTCGCCGGGTTCGCCGCCAGCCTGGGTCTGAACGCGATGGCCATCAAGGACGGAGACGAGCTCGCGGACGCCTGGCGCAACGCGTTGTCCGCGGACCGTCCCACCGTGCTGGACGTCTACACCGACCCCGACATGCCGCCGATTCCACCGCACGCCACCTGGGACCAGTTCAAGGCGGCCACCGCCGCGGTGCTGTCCGGCGACGAGGACCGCGCCGGCTTCGTCAAGGTGGGCCTGAAAACGAAGGTCCAGGAGTTCCTGCCGCACAAGAAGAACTGACAGGGTGGGCCGAGCGATGACTGGGACTCGCACACCCAAGTTGTTCGAAGCGCTGGCCGCCGACCTGCGCGCCGAGGTCGACGGCGAAATCCGGTTCGACCCGGGGTCGCGCGCGACCTATTCCACCGACGCCTCGAACTACCGGCAGGTGCCCATCGGGGTGGTGGTGCCGCGCACCCCGTCGGCCGGCGCCGACGCGATCGGCGTGTGCCGCCGCCACGACGTGCCGGTGTTGTCGCGCGGCGGCGGGACCAGCCTGGCCGGCCAGTGCTGCAACGCCGCGGTGGTCATCGACTGGAGCAAGTACTGCACGCGGATCGGATCGGTCGACACCGAGTCGGGCATCGCCGTGGTGGAGCCGGGCATCAAGCTCGACGTGCTCAACGACCACCTGAAGCCGGCGAACTGGATGGTCGGCCCCAAGCCGTCCACCCACGTCAGCTGCGCCATCGGCGGGATGATCGGCAACAACTCCTGCGGTTCCAGCGCCCAGGCGTACGGCAAGATGGTCGACTCGGTGCGCCGCCTCGAGGTGGTGACCTACGACGGCCTGCGCATGTGGGTCGGGCAGACCGGCGAGGACGAGTTCCGCCGGATCCTCGACGAGGGCGGCCGCAGGGCCGAGATCTATCGCGGCCTCAAGGCGATCGCCGAGCGGCACGCCGACGAGATCCGCTCCCGCTATCCGGACATCCCGAGGAGGGTCTCGGGCTACAACCTGGATTCGTTGTTGCCGGAGAACGGCTTTCACGTCGCGAAGGCGTTGGTGGGCTCGGAGAGCACGCTGGTCACCGTGCTGCGCGCGGAGCTGCAGCTGGTCCGGCCGCCGGCGGCGACCGCGCTGGTGGTGCTGGGCTTCGACGACATCGGGGCGGCGGCCGATGCGGTGCCGGCGGTGCTCGAACACGACCCCGCCGCGCTCGAGGGCCTGGATCACCGCCTGGTCGAGCTCGAGCATTCGCAGAAGCTGGCCCAAAAGGCGCTGCAACAGCTTCCCGATGGCAACGCCTGGCTGATGGTTCAGCTCGACGGCGACAACCAGGACGAGGCCGACCGTAAGGCCAAGTCGATGATCCACGCCCTGGAGAAAAAGAAGGTGCACATCGACGCGACCGTGCTGGACGACCCGCAACGCAAGCAGGAGGTGTGGGCGGCTCGCGAGGCGGGGCTGGGCGCGACCGCGTACCCGCCCAACGAGCCCGAAACCCACGAGGGGTGGGAGGACGCGGCGGTGCCGCCGGACCGGCTGGGCGATTACCTGCGGGATTTCCGCAAGCTGCTCGAGCGCTACGACTACGAAAGCGCTTCGCTTTATGGCCATTTCGGCCAGGGCTGCGTGCACACCCGCATTCCGTTCGTGCTGCGGACCGCCGAGGGCATCGCCAAATACCGTTCCTTCGTGGAGGATTCGGCGCGGCTGGTGGTGGATTACGGCGGCTCGCTGTCCGGCGAGCACGGTGACGGCCAATCGCGCGGCGAGCTGCTACCGATCATGTTCGGCGAGAACGTGGTCAAGGCCTTCGAACAGACCAAGGCGCTGTTCGACCCGGACAACCGGATGAATCCCGGCAAGGTCGTGCACCCGTACCGGCTCGACGAGAACCTGCGCTTCGGCGTGGACTACCGCCCGGCCGAACCCGACGTCATGTTCGCCTATCCCGACGACGACCACCGCTTCTCGCGGGCGGCCGCCCGCTGCGTCGGGGTCGGCAAGTGCCGCGGCCACGAATCGGGCGTGATGTGCCCCAGCTACCGGGCCACCGGCGAGGAGGAGCACTCCACCCGCGGGCGGGCGCGCCTGCTGTTCGAGATGCTGCAGGGTGACGTCATCACCGACGGCTGGCGATCCACCGAGGTGCACGACGCGCTGGACCTGTGCCTGGCGTGCAAGGGCTGCCGCAGCGACTGCCCGGTCGACGTCGACATGGCGACCTACAAGGCCGAGTTCCTGTTCCAACACTATCGGGGGCGCTTCCGCCCGATGGCGCACTACTCGATGGGCTGGATCCCGTTGTGGGCCCGCCTGGCCGCGGTGGCGCCGCGCGCACTCAACACCGTCGCGCACGCGCCCGGGTCGTCGACGCTGCTCAAGAAGGTCGGCGGCATCGACCCGCACCGCGAGCTGCCCAACTTCGCCGACGAGAGGTTCACCGCCTGGTTCCGCCACCGCACCCCGGCCGCCGCCGCGCCGGCGCGCGGGCGGGTGGTGCTGTGGCCGGACAGCTTCGTCAACAACTTCGAACCCGACGTCGGCAAGGCCGCCGTGGCCGTGCTGGAGGCGGCCGGGTTCGAGGTCGAGGTTCCGCGACGCACCCTGTGCTGCGGACTGACCTGGATCTCCACCGGCCAGCTGAAGGTCGCCAAACGCGTTCTGCGGCGCACCCTTACGGCGCTGCGCCCGGCGCTGCGGACCAGCACGCCGGTGGTGGTGCTGGAACCCAGCTGCGCCGCGGTCTTCCGGTCGGACCTGCCCGAGCTGCTTTTCGGTGACGAGGACGCGCACCGGCTGGCCAAGCAAACCCGCACCCTCGGCGAGCTGTTGGCCCAGAGGGCCCCGGACTGGGACCCGCCCCAGATCGACGCCCACGCGGTGGTGCAACAGCATTGCCACCAGCACGCGATCCTGGGCTACACCAAGGACAAAAAGCTGCTCGTCGACGCCGGTGTGGACGTGGACGTCCTCGACGCCGGATGTTGCGGCCTGGCAGGCAATTTCGGCTTCGAGAAGGGCCACTACGACGTCTCTGTGGCGTGCGCAGAGGACAAGCTGATGCCCGCGCTGCGCGACGCCGACGCCGACACGCTGGTGCTGGCCGACGGCTTCAGTTGCCGCACCCAGATCCGCGCGCTCGCCGCCGACCGGCAACCGCTGCACCTGGCGCAGGTGCTGGCCCGCGCCCTAGCCGAGCCCCGAACGCGCGCCGCGCAGGTCGTCGACGAATAGCCGGTAGGCCTCGTCGTGGGATTCGCTGCGGTCGCGCAGCACCGCCGACGGGTGCACGGTCGCGACCACGATCGGCTCGGGCGTCACCTCGACGTCCACAGCGGCGGGCAGCGCGATCACCTCGCCGCGCTGGGCGGACACCCGAAAGTCCGCTCCCAGAAGCGATTGCGCGGCCGTCGCGCCGAGGCAGACGATCACCCGCGGTGCCACCGCCTCGATCTCGGCGATCAGCCACGGGCGGCACGCGACGACTTCGGTGCGGCTCGGTTTCTGGTGGATGCGGCGCTTGCCGCCCTTACGGGTGAACTTGAAATGCTTGACCGCGTTGGTCTGATAGGTCAGCGTCGGGTCGATGCCGGCGTCGTCGAGCGCGCGGGCCAGCAGCCGGCCCGCGGGCCCGACGAAGGGCAGGCCCGCGCGGTCCTCCTGGTCCCCCGGCTGCTCGCCCACCAGCATGATGGGCGCGCCACGGTGCCCGTGGCCGAACACCGTCTGGGTGGCGTCGGCGAACAACGGGCAGCCGTGGCAGCGCTCGGCCGCGGTTTTCAGCGAATCCAGCCCGCGATCCTGCGGCAGGTAGCGCGCGGCGCTGGTCTTGGGCGCGGCCATGATTCAGGCCGTGATCAGCCCTTGCCCATGATGGCGTCCCGGGCGCGGTCCAACATCGCCGCGAACGGGCCCGCGGTCAGGTTGGCCGCCTGGGACTCGACGCCCGGGTGCGGCCGCGTCGGCGCGATCGCCTCGGCGAGCTTGGCGGCACGCCCCATCCTGGCCAGCTCGTCGTCGCTCAATTCCTCACCCAGCTTGGCGAATTCGTCCTTTTCCTCGTGCTCGGCGTGGTCGATGACGGCATCGCGGAGTTCCGTCAGCTGACGGGTGAACTCCTCGCTGTCGACGTCGAGCTTCTCGAGCTTCTGCAGGACGGTCTTGGCCTCGTGCTCCTCCTCCAGCCGCTGGTCCACCACCGCGGCGCCGTCGGCGATCTTCCGCTTGGCGCGCGGGTGGACGATTTCCTCCTCGGCGGTCTCGTGCACCGCGAGCAGTCGCCGGAGTTCTACGAAGGCCTTCTCCCGTTCCTTCCCCGAGGCCGACAGCGTCTCGGCGAACATCGACTTGATCCGCTCGTGCTGGCTGACCAGAAAGTCGACCACATCGGAGCGTGACTTGATGGCGGTCTCTGCCATGATGTCCCCTCCCATCTGCTTACTCATCAGCGCGCGGGCTGTTGCGCGCTCCCTAGCGGCTACCCGAGGCGCGCGGGCACCAAACGGCGCGGGCCGCCGCCACAAAAAGGCGTGTGAGGTGCGCGGTTTGGGGTAATTCTCCGGAATGAGCCGCTGGTCTCGACGGATGCGACGCCTGGGCGCGGCCTGCGCGCTCGGCGCGGTCACGGTGGCGCCCGGTTGCGCGGCGCCGGGGACCTCCCTGGAGAGCGCCCCCGAGGTGGCGCTGTGGCACGTGGGCGCGGCGCTACGGCAACCGGTCTGGTCGTATCGCACGAACGCGCTGGTCGCGATGACCGATGACAACCGGCTGGCCGCGGTGACGGGCGCCGCCCGCGCCGACGACGCGACCACGCGGCTGTCTGCGCCGCTGCCGGTGGGCCGCAACCTGCAGATCAGCCAGAAGGACGACGGAGTCGTGTTCGTCCCGCAACCGCAACGCGGCAGGGTGGCCGCCGTCGACCTGGAAAGCCTGCGCCAGACCGCGGATTTCGACGCCGGCCCCGCCCCGGCATACCTGGCCGAAGACGCCGGGATGCGGATCCTGCTCGCCCTGTCGGCGGACGGGACGGCCGTGACGCCGGTCGACCAGTACGGCTTCCGCAAGCTGCCCACCGCCCCGGTCGGCGACGAACCCGCGGACAGCATCGACGGCGCCAATCGCGGGCGAAAGATCGACTACCATGCCTATGCGCCGTCGGGAATCCGCTATTACGAGGGCTTCTCGTCCCCGCCGCAGAGACGCGGTTCGCTGGGCATGGACGTCGCGGTTGCGGCCGGCGACGGTGCCGCGGACACCCGCAACTACGTGGCCGGCCACGACAGCGCCACTCTCTACGCTGTCGACTCGCGCCGCGGCGGCCGGGGAATGCAGGTGCTGGCGAGCGCCCGGCTGCCGTCGCCGATCCGCGAACTCGGCACCGACGACACCCGCATCTACGCGGCCACCGACCGCGAGGTCGTCGTGCTCGAGGCGGACAGCTTCACCGGCTTTCCGGACCAGAAGATTCCGGTGATCCGCGTGACCAATTACCGGACGGCCCTGCCCGCCGGCGCCGCGCAATCCGCGCGTCCCTCGGGCATTGCCATCGGGCCCCACCGCGTATACCTCACCCTGGCCGGCACGCCCTACGTGGTCAGCGTCGCCAAGCCGCACCTGTGATGCAAGGGAGAAACCGATGAGCGCGACACGAAACCCCGCAAGGCCGGCGGGACACGCGGTGGCCATCGACGGCGACGTCGAGCTGATCACCGGACAGATCAGGGCGCTCAAGGAGCTTGCCAAGCAGGACGACGAGACGCCGATCAGCGAAGGGCAACGCTACGACTTCAGCATCCGGTGGGGCACCGTGCTGGCCGGCCGGCTGCGCCGCCTGGTGCACTACAGCTCGCTCGGCCGGCTAACCGACACCGACGAGCGCACCTTCGACGCGTTGCGCCACGAGCTGCGCTCGCTGGACCACCTGATCGAACGGTTCCGCCTCGCCCAACCGAACTTCGCCGACAGCCCGCCCGCTAAGGCGACGCGCTTCCGCCCCCGTCGCTGAGAAAATCCTTGCGGCACAGGACGATTCCGGTTCGCGGCTTGGCGCAGTCCGGGTTGCTACAGGTCAGCGCGATCATGTAGGCGTCGCGATCCTCGTCGAGGAACAGGAAGCCGAGGTACAGGGCGTCGCCGATGTCGAATTCCGTTCCGCCGCAGCATTCGCAGTACCCGCCCTTGGCCGCGATCTGCTCGGCCACCCGTTCGCGGGCGGTTGCGTCCAAGGCGGTCAGTTCCGGGTTCATCCCTAGATCTCCACGTCCTTGTCGTAATGCACGTTGTCCTCTCGCCAGCCGCCCAGGCCGTAGCCGATGCCACGGTGGTCGTCGACGAACTCGATCGCGCTGATCCACTTGGCCATCTTGAAGCCGACCTGGGTCTCCACCCGCAGCCGCAGGGGCGCACCGTGCTTGATGGGCAACGGCCTTCCGTTCATCCCGTACGCCAGGATTGTCTGCGGCTTGTAGGCCAGTTCGAGATCCATCACCTCGTAGAACTGCCCCTCCCCCTGCGCGCTCGGCTCGTCCCGGCCGGTGTCCTGCATCGTCAGGAAACACACCAAGCGCGCCTGGGGCAGCGGCCGCACCCGGTCGGCCAGGGCGGCCAGCGGGAGGCCCGTCCACTCGCCGATGCTGGACCAGCCCTGCACGCAGTTGTGCAAAACCCGTTGTCGGTGCGGCTCGGCCAGCGACCGCAGCGCGGCCAGGTCGAACGTCATCGGCTCCTCGACGAGCCCGCCGACGCGCAGCCGCCAGTCGACGAAGTTGTGCACCGCCATCACCTTGTACTCGGCCGAACACGGCGGCTTGCCGTTGACACGGTGTTCGGCCGAGAGCATCCGTTCCGGATAGTCCTGCCGGGAGTCCAACGGGCGCAGCAGGATCAGTCGTACCCGGGTGACGACAGCGCCCAGGATGCGGCGAACCTGGACCGGGTTGCGCAGGCTCCACACCGTGGCCGCGACGTGGACGGCGACGATCGCGCCGATGATCACGAACGACAACACGGTTCCCAGCGTGACGTTGCGGACGGAGCCGAAGATCATCGACGCGTTGAGTTGGCCCCAGCCCCAAAAGAAGACCATCGACACGTGGATCGCGATGAACACCACGAATGCGACCAGCCCCAGGAAGTGCAGGCTGCGGGCGGATTGCCGTCCGCCCCAGAGCCGCACGAACCAGGGAAACCGCGCCTCGATCGCGGGGGATTGTGCTGCGCCGGTGAGGATTTGGAACGGGGCGAGTCCGAAGACGACGGCCGCATAGGTCAGCTTCTGGATGGCGTCCAGCGGTTCGTTGGGCAGCAGCGGGGGCAGGTTGAACGTCGCATAGGTCAGGATGTCGTTGCCGGCCTCGACGAAGGTCGCCCACGACTGCGGCCAGTACCGATGCCACTGCCCGGTGGCGAACAGCAGCACGTAGTAGGACAGCCCCACCAGCACCCAGCCGATCACCGAGATGAAATGCCAGTGCCGCCCCATGCCGAGCCGCTTGTGGCCGGGCAGGGCGATCAGCGGGCTGTAGTCCTCCTCCTCGTCGAGGGTGTCGTAGAGCCGGTCGGTCGGCATCGTCTTCGTGGTGAACCGTGCCCACTCGGTGCCGGGTTTGCTGTCCTCTCGCCAGTACAGCTTGGGATGCGTGGACAGGATCTCAATGCCGCTGCGCAGCAACAGCGTTAGGAACAGAACGTTGAGCCAGTGGTCGATGCGCAGCCACGCCGGGTAGTCGAGGGGTATCACGGCCTGGGTCATCTCACGGCGTCCTGGCTCAGTCCTCCCACTGCTGGTCCTGCGGATAGGCGACGTTGATGCCCAGCAGCACCGAGAAGTGCAGTGCGAGGAAGGCGCCCGCGAACGCGAACGCGAACGATGCCGGCGCGAAATCCCAGCGTCCGGTCATTCCCGCCAGGGCGGGCAGATGGGCCAGCCGGGTGACGACATCAACGCCGACCACGACGACGGAAAGCAGGCTGCCGAAGTACCAACCCGCCTGTGCCACTTTGGGATTGCGGCCGACCCACAGGGCGAGGCCGATCAGTAGGCAACCGGCGATCACCGCCGCGGCGTACACCACGAAATACCAGGGCAGCGTGCCCTGGGTGGCCTGGGTGGCCAGCGCATAGATGTGCGTTGCGGCGACGCCGACGAGCAGGACCGCGCCCAGCCCCGTCACCACCCTGGGCAGGTTGAAGGCGACGTACCCGCCGAGGCTGAGCACTCGAAACACCCGGCTGCGGTGCCAGCTTTCTGGCCACGTCTCGACGAGGAAACCCACGCTGCGCTCGTACCCGGGCGCGGGTTTCTCAAACGCGGGCTCATAGAAATTGCGGCTTCGACGACGCAGGGCCGGTCGGCTACATTCGGGTCAGGATGCCGGGCTAAGGAGGCCACTGGCGTGAATCCTCAGGATCCCTACGGATACGGCCCGCTCAGTTACGACCCGCTCGGTCGCGTGCCCCCCGCCGCCCCGCCGGTGCAGCCGCCGGTCTTGCCGCCGCCGCCCCCGGAGCCGTACCGGCCGCCGGTCAACGCGATGGCCACGCAGTCACTGGTGTTCGCCTTCGCCTCCCCGCCCGTCGGCGCCGTGCTGGGACACCTGGCGCTGGCGCAGATCCGCCGCACGGGCGAGCTCGGCCGAAACCGCGCGCTGGCCGCGGTGGCGCTGTCCTACGCGATCGTCGGCCTCGTGGTCCTCGCCCTGGTCGCGTGGGCCGCGCTGGCCGCGTTCACGTCCACCCCGAATCGCCCGGGCCCACCGGCCACCACCGCGGCGGCGCCCCCGGGGCCCACCGTCGCGCCGGACGCCGTCGCAACCGTCCTGCCCAGCCTCGGCGACCTGAAGACCATCACCGACGACCAGAACCTGGAAACCGGCCAGACATGGGATCACCCGGCCCGGTCCGACCGCGAGGGAACCATCGACCGCCCGGAGTGCTGGGGAAGCATCGCGCCCGGAACCCCGGACGCCTACAACGTCGACGCCATCGCCGGCTACCACGCGGCGGAATTCTCCGACACCCGCAGCCTGCTGAAGTCGGTCCAGGTCATCGAGGCCGTCGCGGCGTTTCGCGACGCGCCGGCCGCGCAGTCACAGCTGGCGAAGCTGCTGGACGGATGGCGCCGATGCGGCGGCACGACCGTGAGCGTGACGATCCCCGAGGCGGGGGCGATCCCGTTCGCCCTGAGCGCGCCCGCCGACGCCGGCACCGGCATCACCACCATGGATCTGACGCCCAAAGGCCTACAGGTGCGCTCCGCCCGCGCGGTCGCGGCCAAAGCCAACGTCGTCGTCGACCTGTACGTGTCCTACAGCGGCACCACGGACGGCGCTCGCCCGCGGCAATCGGCGGTGAGCGTCGCCATCACCGCGCTGAACAAGATCCCGGGGTAGGGGTCAGTAGGGTGGGCCGCATGAAATATCTCGACGTCGACGGGGTCGGCCGGGTCAGCCGAATCGGCCTGGGCACGTGGCAGTTCGGCTCGCGCGAGTGGGGCTACGGGGAGGGCTATGCCGCCGGCGCCGCGCGGGACATCGTGCGGAGGGCCCTCGAGCTGGGGGTGACGCTGTTCGACACCGCCGAGGTGTACGGGCTGGGCAAGAGCGAGCGGATCCTCGGCGAGGCGCTCGGCGACCAGCGCGCCGAGGTCGCGGTGGCCAGCAAGATCATGCCCGTGGCCCCCTTCCCCGCCGTCATCAAGCAGCGCGAGCGGGCGAGCGCGCGGCGGCTGGGACTCGACCGCATCCCGCTCTACCAGATCCACCAGCCCAACCCGGTGGTCCCCGACTCGGTGATCATGCCCGGGATGCGCGAGCTGCTCGACGAGGGCAAGATCGGCGCGGCCGGCGTCTCCAACTACTCGCTGGCGCGGTGGCGCAAGGCCGACGCCGCGCTCGGGCGGCCGGTGATCAGCAACCAAGTGCATTTCTCGCTCGCCCACCCCGGCGCGCTGGAGGACCTGGTGCCCTTCGCCGAGCGCGAGAACCGCATCGTGATCGCCTACCAACCGCTGGAGCAGGGGCTGCTGGGCGGCAAATACGGCGTGGACAACCGTCCCGGCGGCGTTCGCGCGGTGAACCGCTACTTCGGCACCGAGAACCTGCGCCGCATCGAGCCGCTGCTGCAGACGCTGCGCGACGTCGCCGCGCAGGTCGGCGCCGAGCCGGCGCAGGTGGCGCTGGCCTGGTTGATCAGCCTGCCGGGCGTCGTGGCCATCCCCGGCGCGTCCAGCGTCGAGCAGCTCGAGTTCAACGTCGCCGCCGCCGACATCGAGCTACCCGCGGATTCCCGCGAGGCCCTCACCGGCGCGGCGCGCGCGTTCCGGCCGGTGTCGAACGCGCGCTTCCTGGCCGAGAAGGCACGCGAGACGTTGGGGCGTTAGGGCTGCGCCGACTCCGCGAACGCCGGCGCGGCCGCGGGCGCTCCCCTGGCGACGACGACGGGCATCGACGTCGTCGCGTTGGTGCGCAGGATCGTGTGCACCACGTCGATGAGGTCCTCGACCGGCATCAGCTTGCCGGGCATGCAGCCGCGGGAGGACCACAGCGGGACGGCCTTCATGGCGAGGTCCATATCCCAGCCGGTGGTCATGCCGGTCGCCGCGTCGCCCTCGCCGCCCCCGCACTCCCCCACGATCAGGTTGGTGAAGCCGATGTCGGGGTGTTCGGCACGCCACGCCTCGACGAGCCGCTCCAGGGCCGCCTTGCTGACGCCGTAGGCCCCCAGACCCGGCCAGGGCGGGCCGTAGGTGCCCGCGTCGGAGGCCAGGTAGACGACCTTGCCCGCGGACTCGGTCAGGTGCGGCACCGCGGCCGCGGTCACCAGCGCCGCGCCGATCACGTTGGTGTCGAAGACGCGCCGCCACGTCTCGGCATCGGTGTCGACCATGCGGACCAGCGGGCCGATGGCGGGGGTGTAGACGAGGTTGTCGATCCCGCCGAGGGCGTCCGCGGCGGCGCCGATCGCCGACCGGCAGGACGCCTCGTCGGTGACATCGCATTCGACGGCGATGGCGCCCGGGCCGGCCTCCTTCGCCGCGGCCTCGATGCGCTCGCGGCGCCGGGCGAGCAGCGCCACCTGATCGCCGCGCTGCGCCAGGCCGACGCCGATGCAGCGCCCGAGGCCGCTCGAGGCGCCAACCACCACTGTCCTTGACATATTCGCCCTCTCCTGTAACGAGCACGCTGCAGGCACAGCGTATCGACCAGGGGGCGGCTGGGTGACATTCGGGCGGATTTTGTGTCAGGCCACTCATGCCCCGTCGGGGGCCTGCAGCACCACGGCGGTGTGCGCGTCCACGGTGAGGGCGCCTCCCCCGGGTACCTCGTCGGCGGGCGTCTCCTCCTCGGGCCCGGTGAACACCACCAGGGTCCAGGAAGCACCGAATTCCTTTGGCGGCAGCGTGAATTCGATCGGCTCGTGGTGGGCGTTGAAGCACATCAGGAACGAGTCGTCGAGCACCCGCTGCCCCCGCGCGTCGCTGTCGGGGATGCCGTGCCCGTTGAGGAACACCGCGACGGACTTGGCGAATCCCGCGCCCCAGTCCTCGTCGGTCATCTCCGTGCCCTCGGGGGTGAACCAGGCGATGTCGGGCAGCCCCTCCGGGCCGCGCCGGCCCAGCGGCTTGCCGGAGAAGAACCGGCGCCTGCGGAACACCGGGTGCCGGGCCCGCAGCGCGGAGACCAGGCGGGTGAACTCCAGCAGTCCCGCGTCGGCGCGGGCCCAGTCGATCCAGGTGAGCTCGTTGTCCTGGCAGTAGCCGTTGTTGTTGCCGTCCTGGGTGCGGCCGAGCTCGTCGCCGTGGCAGATCATCGGCACGCCCTGCGACAGCAGCAGGGTGGTCAGGAAGTTGCGCTGCTGCCGAGCACGCAGCGCGTTGATATCCCCGTCGTCGGTCGGCCCCTCCGCACCGCAGTTCCAGGACCGGTTGTGGCTCTCGCCGTCGTTGTTGTCCTCGCCGTTGGCCTCGTTGTGCTTTTCGTTGTAGGACACCAGGTCGCGCAGCGTGAACCCGTCGTGGGCGGTGACGAAGTTGATCGATGCCACCGGCCGGCGCGAAGTGTGCTCGTAGAGGTCGGCCGATCCGGACAGGCGGTAGGCGAACTCGTCGAGCGTGGCCGGCTCGCCACGCCAGAAGTCCCGCACGGTGTCGCGGTACTTGCCGTTCCATTCGGTCCACTGCGGCGGGAAGTTGCCCACCTGGTAGCCGCCCGGCCCGACGTCCCACGGCTCGGCGATGAGCTTGACCTGGCTGACCGTCGGATCCTGTTGCACGAGTTCGAAGAACGTGGCCAGCCGGTCGACGTCGTAGAACTCGCGGGCCAGCGTCGCGGCCAGGTCGAACCGGAAGCCGTCGACGTGCATCTCGGTCACCCAGTAGCGCAGCGAGTCCATGATCAGCTGCAGCGCGTGCGGGTGCCTGACGTTGAGGCTGTTGCCCGTGCCGGTGTAGTCCATGTAGTAGCGCTTGTCGTCGTCGACCAGCCGGTAATACGCGGCGTTGTCGATGCCGCGCATGCACAGCGTCGGACCGAGGTGGTTGCCCTCGGCCGTGTGGTTGTAGACCACGTCGAGGATCACCTCGATATCGGCCTCGTGCAGGGCGCGCACCATCGCCTTGAACTCCTGCACCTGCCCGCCGGGGGACCTGGCGCTGGAGTACTTGAAGTCGGGCGCGAAGAATCCGATTGTGTTGTAGCCCCAGTAATTTGACAGGCCCTTGTCGACCAGGGTCGAGTCGTTGGCGAAGTGGTGCACCGGCATCAGCTCGATCGCGGTCACGCCGATGCTCTTCAGGTGGTCGATGATCACGGGATGCGCCACCGCGGCGTACGTGCCGCGCATCTGTTCGGGGATGTCTGGGTGGGTCTGCGTGAGGCCCTTGACGTGCGCCTCGTAGATGACGGTGTCGGCGTACTGGTGGTCCGGCGGCCGGTCGTTGCCCCAGTCGAAGTAGGGGCTGATGACCACCGACTTGGGCATGCTGGGGGCGGAGTCCTCGTCGTTGCGGCTGTCCGGGTCGCCGAAGTTGTAGCCGAACAGGGACTGGTTCCATTCGAAGCTGCCGTCGATGGCCTTCGAATACGGGTCCACCAACAGCTTGTTCGGGTTGCAGCGCAGGCCCTCCTCCGGCTCGTACGGACCGTGCACGCGGTAGCCGTAGCGCTGGCCGGGTTCGATGCCGGGGATGTAGGCGTGCCAGACGAACCCGTCGACCTCGGGCAGGGCGACCCGGCTCTCGGTGCCGTCGGGGTCGAACAGGCACAGCTCGACGCGCTCGGCGACCTCGCTGAACACCCCGAAGTTGGTGCCCGCGCCGTCATACGTCGCGCCCAGCGGATAGGCCCGCCCCGGCCAGACTTCACCGGTGGGTGTGGGCGCGTGAAGTCCTGGGCCGGTCATGGCGCTGTTGATACCCCGGGAACACGCAGGTCAAACCCGCACCCGAAACCGCTTGGCCCACAACGCGATTACGGCTTCAGCATGACCTTGACGGCACCGTCCTGCTTCTTCTGGAAGATCTCGTAGGCGTGCGGGGCCTCCTCGAGGGGCAGCACGTGGGTGGCGAAGGTGTCGACGCCCAGGGGATCGTCGTCGGTCAGCAGGGGCATGATGTCGTCGACCCACCTCTTCACGTTGGCCTGACCCATCCGCAGGGTGACCTGCTTGTCGAACAGGGTGAGCATCGGCAGCGGGTCGGCCATTCCCCCGTACACGCCGATCAGCGAGATCGTTCCCCCGCGCCGCACGATGTCGATCGCGGAGTACAGGGCCGACAGCCGGTCCACGCCGGCGGTCTGCATGATCCGCTTGGCCAGCACGTCCGGCAGCATCCCGCTCGCCTGCTGGGCCAGCCGTGCGGCCGGGGAGCCGTGCGACTCCATGCCGACGGCGTCGATCACGGAGTCGGTGCCGCGGCCGTCGGTCAGGTCGCGGATCGCGTCGCCGAGGGACGAATCGAGCCGGCTCAGATCGATGGTGTGGATGCCGCGCCCCGCGGCGCGGGCCAGGCGTTCGGGCACCAGGTCGACGGCGATGACCCGGTACCCGAGATGGTCGGCGATGCGCGCGGCCATGTCCCCGATCGGGCCCAGCCCGAGCACGGCCACCGAGCCCCCGTCCGGGATGTCGGCGTAGGCCACCGCCTGCCAGGCGGTCGGCAAAACGTCGGACAGGTAGACGAAGCGCGAATCCGGCGGTCCCACAGGGACTTTGATGTGGGTGAACTGCGCTTGGGGGACGCGCAGCAGTTCAGCCTGCCCGCCCGGGATCTCGCCGTAGAGCTCCGAATAGCCGAACAGCGCCGCGCCCATCCCCTGGTCGCGCACCTGGGTGGTCTCGCACTGGGTGTAGAGCTGCATGTCGCACATGTGGCAACGGCCGCAGGAGATCTGGAACGGAATGACGACCCGGTCGCCGACCCGCAGATCGCCTGTCTGGCCGCCGACCTCGCGGACGACCCCCATCGGCTCGTGCCCCAGGATGTCGCCCGGGTTCATGAAGGCCCCGAGGATTTCGTAGAGGTGCAGGTCCGATCCGCAGATGTTGGTGGAGGTGACTTCGACGATGGCGTCAGTCGGCTGCTCGATCTTGGGATCGGGCACCGACTCGACGCGGACGTCGCGCTTGCCCTGCCAGGTGACGGCTTTCATGTGCATGGCACATACCCGTGTCGCGCCGGCCGAAACGCCGGCGCGCGGCTACGAGCGCGCGCCGCGATGCCGTGGCTTGAGCGGGTGTTCGCTGTCGATCAGCGCCTTGGCGATGTCGATCAGCTTGGTGTTGGACTGCTGGGACAGCCGGGTGAGGAGTTCGAAAGCCTCGACGGCGTCGAGGTTGAAGCGCTCCATGATGACGCCCTTGGCCTGACCGATGGTGTCCCGCGACGCCAGGGCGCTGCGGAACTGGTCCTGCCGGCGCATCATCGACCAGGCCAGGGCCACGTGGGTGGCGAAAATGTCGCCGATTTCCAGTGATTCGTCGCTGAACGCGTGCGGATGCTCGGCGTAGAAGTTGAGCGCGGCCATGCTCTTGTCGTCGTCGAACAGCTCGTACGACACGATCGAGCGGATCGGGGTCGCTTCGAGCGCGTCGCGCTGATAGCCCGGCCAGCGTTCGTCGACGTTGAGGTCGTCGACGTACATCATGTGGTGCCGCCAGGCGGCCGACAGGCACGGTCCCTCGCCGCGCCGGTCCTGGATCGTGTCCAGCACCGCCGCGTAGCGGTGGGTGGCGACCACGCTGGTGACCGTGTTGCCGCGCTCGGCAAGGGTCATCCCCGCGTACTGGCAGCCCGGCATGTGCCGAACGCCGTTCTCGATGAGTTCCCGCAGCCCGGCCGTCGTCTCCGTGCCGTGGCGGTCCAGGCTGGTCATCAGTTCCGTCAACTGACCGACGACCGTGTTCTTGTCATCCGGCATCTCATCACCCCCTCAAGGGCTTTCTGGCCGGGGCGTCGGCGGTGGCGGACCCAACGCGTCGACCCATTAAACGAAGCCTACGGGCCAAACAACGAAGTGCAAACAGGGCAAACGAACTCCCCCGACGGCGGCCGCCCGCCCGATCGCCGAGCTACTCGGTAACACCCTTGGCGGTCAACGGCTTTCGCGTCGGATTGCGTTCTTTTTCGCACCCGCGCCCTTCGCTGCGTTCCGCAAAGTGCGATTGGTGGAGCGCAGATCGGTGTTGACCGCCGAGAGCTCGGCGTTGTGGTCTTCCAGGCTCAGGATGCGGGCGATGCCGGCGAGGTTGACGCCTGCGTCAACAAGCGCGCTGATGCGCTGCAGCCGGGCCAGGTCGTCGGCGCTGTAGCGCCGCGTCCCCCCGTCGCTGCGAGCGGGATTCAACAGCCCGTGCCGCTCGTAGAGGCGCAGCGACTGCACCGGGATGCCGGAAAGTTCGGCGGCCACCGAGATTCCGTACACGCCGCGATCCGACGGCGGCGCGCCCGCCTCCCCAATGCTCTCGGTCATCGACTATCCCCTTAGCGATCTCCGTCAGAAAACCTGTGTATCACACTTGCGCTCTTCTGTCGATAGTGATATATGAAATCTATGTCTTCTGACATAGAAAGACACACGGAAATTAGCCACTTCAGAGCCGCAGATTGGAGTGAAAGGTGACCGCCATGCTGATGCGTACCGACCCCTTCCGTGACCTCGACCGATTCGCCCAGCAGGTGTTCGGCACGGCCGCCCGGCCGGCGGTGATGCCGATGGACGCCTGGCGTGAGGGAGAGCAATTCGTCGTCGAGTTCGACCTGCCGGGCATCGACGCGGACACGCTCGACATCGACATCGAGCGCAACGTCGTGACCGTGCGCGCCGAGCGCCCGGGCGTCGACCCCAACCGCGAGATGTTGGCTACCGAACGGCCCCGCGGGGTGTTCAGCCGCCAGCTCGTGCTGGGCGAAAACCTGGACACCGACAGGATCGACGCGTCCTACTCCGAGGGCGTCCTGCGCCTGCGCATCCCGGTGGCCGAGAAGGCCAAGCCGCGCAAGATTTCCGTCGCGCGCGGCAACGGCCACAAGGCCATCAACGAGGAGGCCAACAAGCGCGAGGTGATCGACGCCTGACGACCGTCGGGGGGGGGCGGCGGTGGCCGCCCCCACCCTCCTTGCGCACGAAGGCGAGGTCCCACGATGGAATGGCATCTGAACGGCGAAACGCCCAACGTCGAAGAGGCGCTGGCCGGGGGCGTTCCGCAGCGGGTGGGCTGGTTCCGGTTCTACTTCGCCGACCAGCGCTGGGAGTGGTCCGCCCAGGTGCAGCGGATGCACGGCTACGAACCGGGCAGCGTCACCCCGACCACCGACCTGGTCCTCGCACACAAGCACCCCGACGACCGCGGGCAGGTCGCGGCCACGATCGATCAGATCCTGAATACCCACGAGGCGTTCAGCACCCGCCACCGCATCATCGACACCGCCGGCAACGTGCGCCACATCATCGTCGTCGGTGATCAGCTCCTCGACGATCAAGGCGAAGTGATCGGAACGCACGGGTTCTACGTCGACGCCTCCCCCGAACTCACCCAGGAGGACCTTGTCACCGCGCGGCTGGCGGAGATCAGGGAGAACCGCGCCGGCATCGAACAGGCCAAGGGCATGCTGATGCTGGTCTACCGCATCAACGACGACGCCGCGTTCAACCTGCTCAAATGGCTGTCCCAGGAGGCGAACGTCAAGCTGCGGCTGTTGGCCGAGCAGATCACCGAGGACTTCGTCGGCGCCGGCCTGCCGCTCAACTCACAGGAATTCGACCATCTGCTGCTGACCGCGCACCAACGCGTCCGCGGTGAAAACCGCCGACCCGTCAAGGGCTGACGGAGTCGCGGGCCGCCTGCACCAGCTGCGCGACGCCCTTCTCGATCCCGGCGGCGAGCGCCTCGATGTCGGGCGCGGCGTCGTAGTCGGCGGTGATCCCGAAGATGAACGCGTCGGCGTAGCTGAGCATCGCGATGCCGGTGCGCAATTGCAGGGCGATCGGCGGGATCGGAAAGATCTCCAGCACCCGCCGGCCCATCAGCTTCTGCTGCTCGCGGGGACCCGGAACGTTGGTCGCCAGGGCGACCACCGCGCGCTGGGGAAGCCGCGCCAGCAGCCGAATCGCCCAGGCGGAGAACGCGAACGGGACGTTCTTGGCCGCCGCGACCAGCGCGCTGCCGCCCTCGCGTTGGCCGCTGGCTTTGGCCCGGGTGAGCCGGCCGTGCACCAGCCGCAGCTGCTCGACCGGGTCGCCCTCGTCGACGGGCAGCAGCGGCAGCATCGCCGAGACCTGGTTGTCGGCCATGTCGAAGTGGTTCGTGGGGCGCACGGAGACCGGGACGAGCGTGCGCAACGAGTTGCGGGCGGGCTGTTCGCCGCGATAGATCAGCATCTTGCGGTAGCTGTCGGTGATGGCCGCCAGCGCCACGTCGTTGAGGGTCACGCCGAACGCCGCGGCGACCTCTCGCAGATCGGCCAGGCTGACCCGGGCAACGCTGAAGCGGCGCATGCTCGTGACGGGCCCGTTCAGCGAGGAGCCCGGCGCGGGGCTGAACAGGCTGGCCGTCAGTTCGGCCGCGCCCACCGCGACCTGTTCGGCGCTCGCCACCGCGGCCAGCGCGGTTCGCCCGATCCCGCTCACCAAGGTCAGCGGGTTGAAGCTGAACCTCGGCAGGCTCGGCCCCGACCGCTGCGGCTCCCTGGCGGCGCGGATGTCGGTGGCGAACGTGCCGGCCTCACGTTCGTCCCTGTCGTCGCTGAACCTCGCCAGCATCTGCGTCGTCGCGATGCCGTCGGCGATGCAGTGGTGGATCTTGGTCAGCACGGCCCAGCGGTCGTCGGCCAGCCCCTCGATGAGGTAGCACTCCCACAACGGGCGCTCGCGGTCGAGCCGCCGTTCCATGACGTTTGCGATCGTCTCGAACAGTTCGGTATCGCCGCCGGGGTGCGGAAGCGCGAGCCGGTGCAGGTGGCGCGTGATGTCGAAGTGCGGGTCGTCCACCCATTCGGGCGCGCCGATATCCAGCGGGTGCGTCCGCAGCACCTGCGTGCATCGCGGAATGTCCGGTACGCGTTTGGCGAACGCGGCGACGAACTCGTCGTAGTCGGGAACGGGCCCCTCCACGATCGACACGCCCCCGACCGCCAGGCTCACGTGCGGGTCGGAGTCTTCGACTTCGAGGAAGGTGGCATCGAGCGCCGTTAGTTGCTCCATCCCGCTACTTTCCGCCCCTGGGCGCCCTCAAGTTGAGAGTCAGAAGTCCCCAACTTTCGGGGCCTAATGCCGGCTGTGCCGCGCCGATTGCCGCCATATCGTGAGGCCCATGAGCGGGTTCAACTACATTCGTTTCTTCGAAGAGATCGGCATCGACGACGTGCCGCTGGTCGGCGGCAAGAACGCCTCGCTCGGCGAGATGTTCCAGAAGCTGTCCGGGCAGGGCGTGCGCGTCCCGCACGGATTCGCCACCACCTCGGCCGCCTACCGACACATGCTGGACCGAGCCGGCGCCTGGGACGCGCTGCACGCCGAACTCGACGACCTGGACCCCGACGACGTGGCCGAGTTGGCGCGCCGGGGCAAGCGCGCTCGTGAAATCGTCTACGGCGCAGGGCTTCCCGACGACCTGGCCGCCGAGATCGGGTCCGCCTACCGCATGCTTCAGGACGAGTACGGCGAGGACGTCAGCATCGCGGTCCGCAGCTCGGCGACCGCCGAGGACCTGCCGACGGCCAGCTTCGCCGGCCAGCAGGAGACCTTCCTCAACATCACCGGCGCCGAGAGCCTGCTCGACGCCTGCCGCCGCTGCTTCGCCAGCCTGTTCACCGACCGGGCCATCCACTACCGGATCGACCAGGGCTTCGACCATTTCAAGGTCTCGCTGTCGATCGGCATCATGAAGATGGTGCGCTCGGACCTCGCCTCGTCGGGCGTGATGTTCACCATCGACACCGAATCGGGCTTCACCGACGTCGTTTTCGTCACCGGCGCCTACGGGCTGGGCGAGAACGTCGTCCAGGGCTCCGTCGACCCCGACGAGTTCTACGTGCACAAGCCGACGTATCAGGCCGGCCACCGCGCCGTGCTGCGCCGCCTGGTCGGCGACAAGGCGGTGAAGATGGTCTTCGTCGAGGGCGGGACCAAGCAGACCACCCGTAACATCCCCACGCCGAAGGCCGACCGCGGGCGTTTCTGTATCGCCGATGACGACGTTCTCGAGCTGGCCGGCTATGCCTGCACGATCGAGCGGCACTACGGGCGGCCGATGGACATCGAGTGGGCCAAGGACGGTCTCGACGGGCAGCTCTACATCGTGCAGGCCCGCCCCGAAACGGCGGCCTCCCAGCGCAGTTCGACAACGGTGGAGACCTATGTGCTCGAGGGGCGAGGGCCCCAAGGCAGGGAGGTGCTGGCCGAGGGCCGGTCGGTCGGCGAGAAGGTCGCGTCGGGCAGGGCGAAACTGATCGACAACCTCGAGCACCTCGCGGACTTCCAGCCCGGCCAGGTGCTGGTCGCCGACACCACCACGCCCGACTGGGAGCCGGTGATGAAGATCGCCGCCGCGATCGTCACCAACCGCGGCGGGCGCACCTGCCACGCCGCGATCATCGCGCGCGAGCTGGGCATCCCGGCCGTGGTCGGCGCGGGCGACGCCACCACGAGCGTCCCGAACGGCGAGGCCGTCACGGTGTCGTGCGTCGAGGGCGACACCGGGCGCGTGTACCGCAGCGAGGTCGGCTTCCACGTCGACCGCACCGAAGTGGCCGGGCTTTCACGGCCGCGGACCCAGATCATGGTCAACCTCGGCAACCCCGACCTCGCGTTCAAGACGTCGTTCTTGCCGAACGACGGTGTGGGACTTGCCCGGATGGAGTTCATCGTCAGCGAATACATCAAGGTCCACCCGTTGGCCCTGCTGCACCCCGAAAAGGTCGGCGACGCCGAGGCTTTGCGCACGATCGAACGGCTCACCCGCGGCTACCCCGACGGCGGCGCGTTCTTCGTGGAGCGCCTTTCCGAGGGGATCGGCACCATCGCGGCCGCGTTCTGGCCGAAGCCCGTCGTGGTCCGGATGTCGGACTTCAAGACGAACGAGTACGCCAGCCTGATCGGGGGCAGCGCGTTCGAGCCGGTCGAGAGCAACCCGATGATCGGGTTCCGCGGCGCCTCGCGCTATGCCCACCCCGCCTACGCCGAGGGCTTCGCGCTGGAATGCCGTGCGATGAAACGCGTTCGCGAGGACATGGGCCTGACGAACGTCGTCATCATGCTGCCGTTCGTGCGCCGGGTGACCGAGGCGGACCTGGTGCTGCAGACCATGGCCGACCTCGGCCTGCGGCGCGGCGAAAACGGCCTCCAGGTGTACGCGATGTGCGAGATCCCGAACAACGTGATCCTGCTCGATCAGTTCGCCAAACGCTTCGACGGCTTCTCCATCGGCTCGAACGACCTGACCCAGCTCACCCTCGGCGTCGACCGCGACAGCGAGATCGTGGCCTTCGACTACGACGAGCGCGACGAGGGCGTCAAGGAGATGATCCGGCTGGCCGTGGAAGGCTGCCGCCGCAACGGGATTCACTCCGGGCTGTGCGGGCAGGCGCCGTCGGACTACCCGGACATGGCCGAGTTCCTGGTCCGCACCGGGATCGACTCGATAAGCCTGAACCCCGACGTGGTGGTGAAGACGACCCGCCAGATCCTCGAGCTGGAGCGCCAGGCGGTCGCCCTGCAGTGACCGCGGCGCGTTATGACGGCGGCTGGCGCAACGTGTGAAAGCTGGGCGTTGCGTGTGCGCTCATGGCGGCGACACGCCGATGAGAGCCGCCCTGTACGCACGCTCAAAGCCCTGAGCGCACGCGAAAAGACCCCTACGGCTGGCGGTACAGCGCGGCCCCGGCGGTGACGCCCGCGCCGGCGGCGACGAACAGCACCCGGGCACCCGCCGGGAAGTTTTCGGCCGCCGGTTCGAACGCGGCGGCCAGGGCGGCCGTGTGCATGCGGTGATCGGCCGCGACGCAGACCCTTTCGACCGACACCCCCAGCAGCCGGCTCAGCGCCGCGCGGAACTCCGGCCGGGCGGGGGCGGCGACGATCAGGTCGACGTCGTCCAACGAAGTGGCTTGCTCGTGCAGGCATGCGCGCACGGCCGCGGCCGCCGCCGCGGCGAACCGCTCGTCCATGTCGGCCGAATGATTGAAGCGCAGCACATTTCGCGCGTCGGCGAATCCGACCGTCGCCGAGAAGGCCTCGGTGTCCTCGGTGTTCACCCAGGACACCCGGCTCAGCCCGTAGTCGTCGTCGGTCCAGTGGCACAGCATTGCCGCGCCGGCGGCCGAGAACGCGAAGCGCTCGCTCATCCCGTGACCGGGGTCGGCGTCGCTGGCCACGACGAGCGCTCGGTTGATGCTGCGTGACCGCAAGAACCCGTCGACGATCTGCAGCCCGGTCAGGACCCCGCAGGCCCCGTTGGCGATGTCGAACGAGAAGGTGCCGTGCGCCCCGGCGTGGGGGTCCTCCGGATTGGCCCCAATGTCGTCCTGTATCAGCGCGGCCAGCGCCGGCTCCCCCAGGTTGCGGTCGCGGTAGATGCCCGCGTTGACAACCAGATCCAGCTCGTCGGGGTCGCACCCGGCCCGGTGCAGGCAGTCCTTGGCGGCGGTCACCGCAAGGTGCAGCGCGCTGTGGCGGCCACGCAAGTGCGGGTGTGCGACGTCTACGCGATCAATGACCGTGCCCATAGCGATTCACCAAATCCTCATCCAGGGTGAGCAGGACGACACCGATCTCCAATCCGGAGGCCAGCGCGAGCAACGCGACCCGCTCGCCGGGCCGAATGTTGCCGGCCTCGAGTTCCTCGACGAGCGCCACCGTGTGGGTCGTCGACGCCGTGTTGCCGTAGCGGTCGACGGTGATCACCGCGTCGTGGCGCGGGCTGTCGCCGAACGCCTCCGACATGCGCACCATTCCCTTGCGGATGGCCCGCGCCGAGGTCTGGTGGGTGATCACGTGGTCGATGTCGTGGATCGAAATATCCACCGCGTCAAGCACTTCGCTCAACAGCAGCGGGGTGTTGGCGATCGCGGCCTTTTGGATGGCGCGGGAGTTGGTGAACATCCGCGCGCCCGGGTCGTGGCCCTCCGGATAGGCCAGGCAGAGCCGGCTGTAGTCGGCCACGGTGGTGAACCCGGCGAGCCCGATGCCCGCGGAGCCCGCGGGGGCCCGCTCGAGCAGGAGCGCCGCACCGGCGTCGCCCAGGGTCAGGCAGGCGAGTTCCTTGCTCATGATGTTGCGAATGTGGCGGGCGGCGTTGTGGCTCAGCTGGGAGATGTACTCGCCGCTGACGACCAGCCCGCGCTCGACGATGCCCTGCCGGATCCAGTTGTTCAAAATGGTTACCCCGGTGAGCATCCCGGCGCAGGCGTTGGACACGTCGAAGGTCATGGCCTGGGGCGCGCCGACCGCGCGAGCCACCGCGCTGCTCATCGTCGGCTCGAGCCACTGGGTGAGCCCGCCGCGGAATTTCGTGATGCTGCAGCTGATCACCACGTCGAGCGTGGCGGGGTCCTGCTGCGCGGTGGCCAGGGCGTTCAGCGCCGCCGAGGTGGCCAGGCTGTAGGAATCCTCGTCGCCCACCGATACCCGGCGCTCGCGGATCCCGGTGAGCCGTTCCAGGTCGATGTGAGTGTGGTGGCGCGTGGTCGCCATCAATTCGTCGGTGGTGAGCCGGGTTTCGGGCAGCTGTCGCCCCGCGCCGGCCAGCCGGGCGACGTACGGCGCCGCGACGCCCTCCCCGGCGGTCTCCATCACCAGCCAGTGCCGAGCCATCGGCGCCACCTCCTTTCAGTCCCCTCGCGGGTCACTGCGAAACTTGAGGACCTCGGTCACCAGCCGCCGGGCGGTCGGCTCGACGTGGTGGCCGTTCGGCGCGGCCGTGCCGACCCGGATCAGCAGCTGCGGTTGGCCGGCGGACCCGGTGATCTGCGCGATTATGTGGCGGCTCATCGCCATCTCCGTCATGTGGGTGAGCGTGCAGGTGGCCAGGTCGGCCATCGTGCATTCGAGCAACACCGCCGACAGCGCCTCGCCGCAGCGCAGCACGTCCAGCCGGTCGTCCGCGTGGTGGGTGGACAGCACGACGATCTTCGAGTGGTCGTGGTCCACGCCGGCACCGCGTTGGCCCCCACCCGCCGGCGGGAACGCCCGGGCCACGTCGACCTGGGCCGCCTCGGTGCTGGACACCAGCGAACTTTCCGGGACGTGGGTGGCGTCCGACTCGAACGGCGAGGTCCACCAACGCAACTCGGACAGGTAGGCGGTGTCGTGGCGCCGCAGCTGCTCGGTGAGCGCGGACGCCTCCGCCAGCGTCGGTCGCGCGTCGTCGGCGACCACGTCGAGCAGCACGTCGTGCGGATGGGCCGCGAGGCGCAACGCCGCCTCCACCACCGGCCACCCGGCGGGCGCGGCGAACGGCAACCGGTCGGTGCGCCGGTGACGGATCGCGTCGGCGCGCGCCTGTTGCGCCTCCGTCACGCCGTCGGCGGGCCGGAACTCGAGCGTCGCCAGGTGAGCCGGCTCGCCGGGATCCGGGAGGCGCTCGGTGGTGCTGTCCCAGCCGGCGGCGGCCATCGCGACCCGGAGGTGATCGAGGACCGCGCCACAGCTCAACGTCAGCTCCCGGCCGGTGCGGTCGGTGGCGGGCATCAGCCGGCGGGGGTCGGCCCACAACTGCAGCCGCGCGCCCTCGACCACCCAGCGCCAGGGCTGGCTGTTGTGCAGCGAAGGCGCCCGGCTCGCCAGCATCACGGCGTCGCGGATGACTTCGGAATCGGGCGCTTTCAACAGCATTTCAACCACTCCGCTCAAGTCTCTCGAACTGACCATAAGGACGGGGTTGTCATTGCTGACAGGGCCGTTGGTCCCCGACGACCGGGGCGTTCGACTCCTGGGATCGGGGCCTAAATCGTTCGGCGCCAGGCGTCGACGGCCTCGCGCGCCGAGTCCTCGACGGCCCCGGAGGTGTCGATCCGGTGCGCGGTGTCCCAGCCGGCCCGCTCGGCGGCCATCGCTTCGGCGATCTCCGGGGTCACGTCCGAATTGCCCGGCCGCCGGGTGGTGATCCGCCCGGCCGCCGTGCCGACCGTGGACGCGCACATGAGTTCCACCGTCGCCGAGTGCGTTTCGGAGGCGAGGCGAAGAGCCCGCGCTCGCAGCTCGGGGTCGCGCCAGGTGCCGTCGAGGATCACCGATCGCCCGTCGCCCAACAACGATCGCGCCCGCCGCAGGGCGGTCTCGTACACCACCGCGACGTTGTCCGGGCTGTACAGCCCCTGATCCAGGACCCCGGAATCCCCCGCGATGGCGCCGGAGTCCCGCAGTTCCCGGCGCACGTCGTCGGTCGAGATGACCTGGGCCCCAGTCCGTTCGGCGAGCGCGCGGGCAACGGTGGATTTGCCGGTGCCGGGGTTTCCCCCGACCAGGGCCAGGCGCACCGCGCCGCTGCGGAGATGCTCGTCGGCGATCGCGAGGTGCCGAGCGGCGTCGTCGGCGGCCTCCAGCTTGCCCTGGGACACTCGCACGCAGTCGGTCTTCGCCCGCACCACCGCGCGATAGGCGACATAGAAGTGCGTCAGCGCCGACGGCGCCTCCCGCGCCGCATGCGCGGCATAGCGTTGCAGGAAGTGCTCGCCGAGGTCCTTGCGGCCGAGGAACTCAAGGTCCATGGCGAGGAAGGCGGCGTCGTCGACGCAGTCGACGTAGCGGAGGTTGTCGTCGAACTCCATGCAATCGAGCAGCGCCGGCTCGTCCTGGCCGCAGAAGATATCGTCGGCGAGCAGATCGCCGTGGCCGTCGACGATCAGCCCCTCCTCGACGCGGCGCCGGAACAGGGGTTCGCGGCCGGCGATGAATTCGGTTGCGAGCCGCCGGATTCGCGACAGCTCCGCGGCGGGCAGCTTGTCCGCGTGGCGGTCGAGTTCCACCAGGTTGTCGCGCCAGCGTTTCCCGATCGCGGCCGCCTCGCCCTGCGCGTCGATCGCCGGGCCGCGCTCGGCGCGCGCGTGAAAGCGGGCCAGCACCGCGGCGATGGTGTCCAGCAGCCCCCGCACCGAGCCGTCGGTGTCGCGGCTCACGATGGACGCCAGCCGGTCCTCGTCGCGGTAGCGGCGCATGACGACGATCGGTTCGGCCGGGCCGCCGCCCGGGTCGGACAGATAGGCGACCCCAAAGTAGCTGTCGGGCGCCAGCCGGCGGTTCAGCTCGACCTCGCGGCGGCACGCGTGCTCGCGCCGCTCCGGCGTGCGGAAGTCGAGAAAGTCGGTCAGCACCGGCTTTTTGGCCTTGAACGCCCGGTCGCCCGCGAGCACGACGACGCCCGTGTGGGTTTCGTGCACATCGAGATATGGCACCGAATTATTGTGCCAAGCCTTAAGACGGCCGCGCCACGATCACCGGCATCCGGACCGAGTGCACGACGGCGTTGCTGACCGAACCCAGCAGCGTCCGCGCCAGCCCGCCGCGGCCGTGGCTGCCGACGACGACCAGTTGCGCCGACTCCGATTTCTCGATCAACTGGCGGGCCGGCTGGTCACACACGAGGAGTCGCTGCACCGTGACGTCCGGATAGCGTTCCTGCCAGCCGGCCAGGTTTTCGGAGAGGCTGCGCTCGGCTTCCGCTTTCACCACCGCCCAATCGAATCCGGGGAGTTCGAGCACCTGGACGTCGCTCCACGCGTGCAGCGCTTGCAGGTCCACCCCGCGGCGGGATGCCTCGTCGAACGCGACGGCCGTCGCGAGCTCGGAGGCGGGCGAACCGTCGATGCCCAGCAGCACGGGGGCCTGCTGCGGGTGCGGCATCAGCGGATCTTCGTCCCGAATAACGGCGACGGGGCATTTCGCGTGCCGGACGACGCTCGAACTGACCGAACCCAGTAGCGCCCGGCCCAACGCCCCGCGCCCGTTGCTGCCGACGACGATCATTTCGGCCTCTTCCGACAGGTCGATCAGCGTCGGCACCGGCGGCGAGCACTTCAGTTCGCCGGTGATTGCGAGCTGCTGGTCGGCCTTGACCGCGTTCTCCGCGATTTTGACGGCCTGCTCGAGGACCTGCTGTCCGTCCTCCTCCTGCCATACTGTGACTCCGGCCGGAAGCGGTATCTGCGGGAACGTCGGCACGTACGTGCTGTACATGTGCACCAACGTGAGCGGAACGTTGCGCATCGCGGCGTCTCGAGCCGCCCAGCAGACGGCGGCGTTCGACGCGGGCGACCCGTCGACTCCGGCGACGATGCCGTGGCGGTTCGTGGGTGTGGACATGCTGAAAACGCTATTGGCCGAACAGTCGTCGAACATGAGGCTTTAGTCCCCAAACCCGTGGACATCAGGCCCCGTTGACCCGGGCCGCCAAGTGGCATCGTCACAGAGGTGACCGAATGGGCCGCCACCGTTGATCGGCGCTACCACGATGCGGTAATCCTCGGGCTGGACAGCGTGATCACCGAGGCGGCGGCGGGTGTCGTCGCGGCACGCGATTCGGCCGTCCCCCTGCTGCGACGGCTGCGAGACGCCGGCGTCGCGGCGGCCGTCTACTCGCCCGGCCGCGACTGCGCGGAAGCCCTGCGCGTCGCGGGGATCGACGACCTCGTCGGCCTCGCGGTCGACGGGCCGTCACCGACCGAAACCGCCCGCCGCCTCGGGGTGCGCACGGTCCGATGCGCGGTGATCGACCGCGACGACGCCGGGGTCAAGGCCGCCGGGGACGGGGCCTTCGGCCTCGTCATCGGTGTGCAGCGCAACGGGCACGCCGCCGGGCTGCTGTCCTGTGGCGCCGACGCCGTGGTCGCCGACCTGGCCGAGATCTCGGTGCGCCGCGGCGGCGCGGCCATGTCGCGGATCGCCGACGCGCTGCTGGCCTACGGCCAGGTCAAAGAGCTGGTGGCCAACCGGCGGCCCGTGGTCTTCCTCGACTTTGACGGCACACTGTCCGACATCGTCGATCACCCGGAATCGGCGAAACTCGTCGACGGTGCCGACAAAGCCTTGCGTGCGCTGGCCGCGCAGTGTCCCGTCGTGGTGATCAGCGGACGCGACGTCGCCGACGTCCGCGACCGGGTCGAGGTCGACGGGGTGTGGTACGCGGGCGGGCACGGCTACGAGATGATCGCGCCCGACGGCACCGCACTGGAGAACGCCGCCGCCGACGTCGCCGACACCGTGGCGCGCGCCGCCAACCACTTGGCGGAGACGCTGAGGAACGTGTCGGGAATCACGGTGGAGCACAAGCGCTTTGCGGTCGCCGTGCACTACCGCAACGCCGAACCCCAGGACGTCGACCGGGCGATCGCGGCCGTCCGTGACCTCGGCCGCACCGAGGGCTTGCGGGTCACTCCCGGCCGCAAGGTCATCCAACTTCGCCCGAACATGGACGGCGACAAGGGCACGACGCTCGGCTGGCTGCTGCAACGCATCGTGGACGGTGACGGCGGGGAGCCGGGCACCATGCTGCCGATCTACATCGGCGACGACATCACCGACGAGGACGCCTTCGACGCCGTCCAATTCGACGGCGTGGGAATCGTGGTGCGCCACGACGAGGACGGCGATCGCCCCTCGGCCGCGCCGTTCAGCCTCGAAAACCCCACCGCCGTAGCCGAATTCGTCCACCGGCTGGCCCTGGACCTGGAGCAGGCGGCGGCGACGCCGGGCGACACGTGGGAACTGGTCTACGAGGGCTACGACCCGAAGTACGAGCGGCTGCGCGAGGCTCTGTGCACCATTGGGAACGGCTACCTGGCCACCCGGGGTTGCGCGACGGAAGCGGCGGCCTGCGAGGCCCATTACCCGGGCACCTACGCGACCGGCGTGTACAACACGCTGACCGACCGGGTGGCGGGCCGGACGATCGAGAACGAGAGCCTGGTCAACCTGCCCAACTGGTTGCCGTTGACGTTCCGGATCGACGGCGGGGCTTGGTTTTCCGTCGACGACACAGAATTGTTGTTTTTCCGGCAGACCTTCGACCTGCGCAACGCGACGCTGAGCCGCAGTCTGCGATTTCGCGACGGCTCGGGCCGGATCACGACGCTGACCCAGCAGCGGTTCGCCTCCATGCACCAGCCGCACCTGCTCGCCATGCGGACCACCGTCGGCGCCGAGAACTGGTCGGGCACGGTCGAGTTCAGGTCCCTGCTGGATGCCAGCGTGCAAAATACGATGGTCGAGCGCTACCGGTCGTTGTCCAGCGCTCACCTCACCCCGGCCACCATCGAGGAAACCGGGTCCGACTCAACGATATTGCGGACCGAGACGTCGCAGTCGCGGATCGCGATCGTCGTCGCGGCCCGCGCCACCGTGTGGCGCGACGATGTCCCCGACGTCCGCGCCGACGCGCGCTACGCCGTCGTCGCCGACGCCGACCGTGGCGGTCACGACATCGCGGTGGAGCTGCCGGAAGGCCGGTCGGTGACCTGCGAGAAGGTGGTGACCGTCTTCACCGGCCGGGACACCGCCATATCCGAACCGGCCAGCGCCGCGCAGCAATACCTCGACGCCGCCGGCCGCTACGCCGACCTCCACGAACAGCACACCCGAGCCTGGGCGCGGCTGTGGGAGCAGTGCGACGTCGGCCTCACCGACAGCACGCCGGCGCTGCGGGTGCTCCGGTTGCATCTGGTGCACCTGCTGCAGACCCTTTCGCCGCACACCGCCGAACTGGACGCCGGGGTCCCGGCGCGCGGGCTGCACGGCGAGGCCTACCGCGGCCATGTGTTCTGGGATTCGCTGTTCGTCTCGCCGGTGCTGAGCCTGCGCCTGCCGAACGTGTCCCGCTCGCTGCTGCTGTATCGCTACCGGCGGCTCCCGGAGGCGCGCCGCGCCGCGCGGCGGGCCGGCTACCTCGGCGCGATGTACCCGTGGCAATCGGGCAGCGACGGCCGCGAGGTGAGCCAGGAGGTGCACCTGAATCCGCAATCGGGCCACTGGAATCCGGATGCCAGCGCCCGCGCGCACCATGTCGGCCTGGCCGTCGCCTACAACGCCTGGCAGCACTACCAGGTGACCGGCGACCGGCAATTCCTCATCGACTACGGCACCGAGATGCTGGTCGAGATCGCGCGCTTCTGGGTGGGGCTGGCGAGCTTCGACGACACCCGCGGCCGCTACACGATCCGGGGAATCATCGGCCCCGACGAGTTCCATTCCGGCTATCCGGGCAAGGAATACGACGGCGTCGACAACAACGCGTACACCAACGTGATGGCGGTCTGGGTGATCCTGCGGGCGATGGACGCGCTGGAGCTGCTGCCGCTTCGCGACCGGCTCGATCTGGTGGGGAAGGTCGGCCTGACGGCCGAGGAGCTGGACCGCTGGGATGACGTGACACGGCGCATGTTCGTCCCCTTCCACGACGACGTGATCAGCCAGTTCGAAGGCTATTCGGAACTGGCCGAACTGGATTGGGAGCGCTACCGGCAGCGATACGGCAACATCCAGCGGCTGGACCGCATCCTGGAAGCCGAGGACGACAGCGTCAACAACTACAAGGCGTCCAAGCAGGCCGACGCGCTCATGCTGTTCTACCTGCTGTCCTCGGAGGAGTTGCTGGGCCTGTTCGGCCGGCTCGGCTACCGTTTCGAGCCCGAGCAGATCCCGAAGACCATCGAGTACTACCTGTCGCGCACCTCGGACGGCTCCACGCTCAGCGCGATCGTGCACTCCTGGGTGCTCACCCGCGCCAACCGCCACCACGCCATGCGGTACTTCGTCCAGGTGCTGGGTTCCGACGTCGCCGACATCCAGGGCGGCACCACCGCGGAAGGGATCCACCTGGCCGCGATGGCCGGCAGCTTCGATCTGGTGCAGCGGTGTTTCACCGGACTGGAAACGCGTGACGACCGTTTGGTGCTCGGTCCCCACTGGCCTGCGGCGCTCGGCGCCATCGAGTTCCCCTTCGTGTACCGCGGCCACCGGCTGCACCTTCGGATCAGTGGCAGGACCGGGGATCTGACCTCCGAGGCCGGCAACGCCGGACCGATCATGGTCGAATGCCGCGGCCGCGTGCAACATCTCTTGCCCGGGCAGAGCATCGAGGTCGCGTGATGAACAATCCCCGATCATCGAAGCGGATTGTCGTGGGCATCGACGGGTCGAAGGCGGCGATCAACGCGGCGAAGTGGGCGGCCATCGAGGCGGCCAGCCGTAAAGTCCCGCTGCGGCTGGTCCACGCCATCCCCGATCGCATGGACGTCGGCTCTGCCCAAGATTCGCTGCGTGCCGCCGGCGCAGCGCTACGGACCGTACGCGAGCCGGTCGAAGTTGAATGCGACATCGTATGCGGGTCGCCGGACGGCGTCCTGGTCGACGAATCACGGAGCGCCGCAATGGTTTGCGCCGGCTCCGTGGGAATCGGCCGCATCGCGCGCAAACTGCTCGGCTCGACCGCGGACGCGGTCGCCCGCAAAGCCCAATGCCCGATCGCGATCGTCCGGGCCGGCGGCCCGGTGTCGGACCCCGGTTGGGTGGCCGTCGTCGTCGACGACTCGGCGGCCAACGACGCGGTGCTCGAGGTCGGCTTCCACGAAGCGCGGCTGCGCCGAGCGTCGATCCTGGCGCTGGGGGTATGGCGATGGGGCCTGGGCGAGATTCCCTACAGCCAGCTCGAGCACCGGCTTCGCCAGTGGGTGCACCGCTACCCCGAAGTGCATGTCATGCCGGCCCCCGCACGGCGCGGGCCCGCCGAATTCCTTTCCCGCACGCAGGAATCCGTCCAGCTCGCGGTGGTGGGCAGCGAGGACGCCGACAAGGTCGCGCAGATGGTCGGCCCGCCGAGGCCACACCTGCGCGCGAACGCGGGATGTTCGGTGCTGGTGGTGCGCGACTGACGTCAAATGGGTTCGTCGTCGTCGGTGTCGCGGAGGAAGCGTTCGGGGTGGTGGAAGGAGTTGGTGCGGGGTTGGCCGCGGTCGAGATGCGGCGGGGGGATCCATTCGGTCTCACCGCGGGTGTTGGTGCGGGTGGTCCAGCCTTGTTCGGCGAGCCGGTTGTCCGGCCCGCAGGCCAGGGTCAGGTCGTCGATGTCGGTGCGCCGGGTGGTTGTCCAGCCGGTGATGTGGTGGACCTGGCTGTGGTAGGCGGGGGCGTCGCAGCCGGGTTTGGTGCAGCCGCGATCGCGGGCGTAGAGCATGATGCGTTGCGCGGGTGAGGCGAGTCGTTTGGTGTGGTAGAGCGCCAGGGGTTTGGTGTCGTCGAAGATGGCGAGGTAATGGTGGGCGTGGCCAGCCCAGCGGATCACATCCGACATCGGCACCAGGGTGCCGCCGCCGGTGAGGGCCTTGCCGGTGGCGGCCTCCAGCTCCTTGAGCGTGGTCATCGCCACGATCGACACCGGTAGCCCGTTGTGGCTGCCCAGCTTTCCCGAGGAGAACAGGGCCCGCAGCCCCGCGAGAAAGGCGTCGTGGTTGCGCTGGGCGCACGTTCGCTGGTCGCGGCGCACCGCGTCCTCATCGGGGGTGTCGTCAATGACCGGGGTGTCGTCGTCGGGGTTGGCCGCGCCGGGGGCGGCCAGCTTGGCCAACAGGGCCTCGATGGCGGCGCGTAGTTCCGGGGTGATCAGGCCGCTGAGCCGTGACATGCCGTCGAAGTCCTGCTCGCCGAGGGTCAGGCCGCGCCGGCGGGCCCGTTGTTGGTCGCTGAACTCGCCGTCCGGGTGAAGCCAGTCCATGATCCGCCGGGCGTATTTGGCCAACTCGTCGGGCCG
>NZ_LZKR01000133.1 GCF_001672915.1 Mycobacterium sp. 1245805.9
GCTGTTCCTCGACCCGACGCAGACCTACAGCTGCGCCTACTTCGAGCGCGACGACATGACCCTCGAAGAGGCGCAGCTCGCCAAGATCGACCTGTCGCTGGGAAAGCTGAACCTCGAGCCCGGGATGACGTTGCTCGACGTCGGCTGCGGCTGGGGCGGCGCGCTGCAACGGGCGGTCGAGAAGTTCGATGTCAACGTGATCGGAATTACCCTCAGCCGCAACCAGTTCGAGTACAGCAAAACCAGGCTGGCGGGGATCCCGACCGAGCGCGACGTCGAAGTGCGGTTGCAGGGCTGGGAAGAGTTCGACGACAAGGTCGACCGGATCGTCAGCATAGGCGCGTTCGAGGCCTTCAAAGCCGACCGTTGGCCCGCGTTTTTCGACCGCGCCTACGACATCCTTCCCGACGACGGCAGGATGCTCTTGCACACAATTTTGGCGCATTCACAGAAGCAGATGCACGAGCGCGGCATCGCTTTGACGATGAGCGACGTGCGGTTCACGCGATTTATCTACACGGAAATCTTCCCGGGTGGGCAGCTGCCGGCGCAGGAAGATATTTTCTCACTGGCGCAGGCGGCCAGATTCAGCGTCGAAAAAGTGCAATTGCTGCGCG
>NZ_LZKR01000134.1 GCF_001672915.1 Mycobacterium sp. 1245805.9
GGCACAAAGTGGTCCGGCCTCTATTTCGTGCTGTTCTTCGGCGCGGAGTCGCTGGAGTGCATCGCGGCCCGGCGGGGAGCGGGGGCAGCGGCGGAGCGGCGGGAAGAGCCGGCAGCGCCGCGGGGACCGCGGGCAGCCCCGGGAGGGCCGCCGGCGAGGCCGCCAACACCGCCGGGATGGCCGCCGCCGCGCCCGGGACGGCCGCCGCGGCGGCGGGAAGGGGAAGAACCGGCAGGCTCGGGACGCCCAGGGTGAAGTTGGCCGGGAGCAGGCCGGCGTTCTTGAGGTAGACGAGCGCGATGGCGGCGGTGGACAGCGTGCCCACGACGCCGGTTCCGACGCCGACCACGGTGGTTCCCACGCCCACCACTCCTTGGACGATCGACAAGGCGGTTGCGGCCCCGGCGGGTGCGGCCTGGATCGCGGCCGCGCCTTCTAAGGCGCCGGGAAGTTGCGGCAGGACCCCAGCCGCGGCGTCGGGCAAACCCGAGTCGAACCCGCCCGGGAACGACGCGGCCGGTGCGCCACCTCCCGATCCGCCCGCCCCGGGCACCGCGCGAATCGCGGACCCGCCGGGCGTGGCGGGTCCGCCGGGCACCGACGGATTGGTGGCCTCCGCGACCGGCTTGGGGGCGTCCCCGGTGTTCGCGGCCGGGGCGGCCTGCGTGCCGGGCGCCGACGGCGGCGTCTCGGGCATCAGGACCGACGCCACCTTCTGGCAGGGGGCCCCGCCATTGCCGCAGGGTCCCGCGGCCGGCAGCGGCGTGCTGACCGAGGTCAGGGGCGTGACCGCCAGCGTCCCGCCCATCAGGGCGGACGCGACGGCGCCCAGGACAGCGATTCTCATGACGGCCCCCTCCGGCAGTCGACTCGCGATCGGCGCGGGTCAATCCCTGAAGCTTAAGCAAAAGCGCCACGTGGCGTGGGGTGTTAGCCGAAATTCACCTAGCCGGCCTGGGCCGGACACGAACCGGCCGCGGCGACCAACGGCAGCCCGACGATCGGGGCCGCCTTGTGCAGGCATTCCTCCCATTCGGCGTCGGGATCGGAGTCGGCGGTGATCCCGCCGCCGACGCCCAGCACCGCGCCGCCGTCCGCGTCGAACTCGACGGTGCGGATCGCGACGTTCAGCTCGCATCCGGCGATCGGGGAGGCCAAACCCACTGTCCCGCAGTAGATGCCGCGGCGGCGGTGCTCCCACTGCGAAATCAGTTGCCGCGCACGGAGTTTGGGGGTACCCGTGACCGACGCCGGGGGAAAGGCGGCGTCCAGCAACGCCGACGTCGGCAGCTCGAGGGGGACGCGCGCCGACACCGTGGACACCAGGTGCCACACGCCCGGCGCCCGGCGCACCACCAACAGCTCGGGCACGGTGACCGTGCCGACGGTCGCCACGCGGCCCAGGTCGTTGCGGACCAGGTCCACAATCATGATGTTTTCCGCGACGTCCTTGGCCGACGCCCGCAGCGCCGAGGGCCAGGCATCGAGCGGCAACGTGCCCTTGATGGGGCTGGACGTCACGACCGCGCCGCGACGGCGCAGGAAAAGCTCCGGGGACAGCGACGCCACCGCCCCCCACGGCCCCGCGACGTAGGCCGCCCGGGCCGGGAAGGTGCGCGTCACGCCGTCGACGAAGAAATCCAGCGAAGCCCCGCTGACCGACCCGGTGAATTGCGTGCATACGCAGGCCTGATACACCTCGCCGGCGCGGATCGCCGCCAAACAGGCCAGGACCCCGCCGCGATGCGCGGCCCGGTCGGGGCCGCCCCAGTCGATGCGGCAATCGCGCGGCGGCGCCGGCCCGGCCGCCAACGCGGCGCCCAGCCAGCCCGGCATCGGCGCGCCGGACAGGCTTTCGTACCACCAGACCCCGTCGCGGTCGCGGCGCAGGACGCAGTCGGTCCAGCCCCCGGCGGCGTCGGGGATCCGGTTTCCCCGGCCGTCGGCGCCGGGATCGGGATAGGAGAGGTAGCCGACCCATCCGCCGCCGACCGCCTCCGACCCTTGCGCGGGCGTGCCCAGCGGGACGGCGAAGGCGTCGTCGACGCCGACCGGTCGCGCGGACACGCTGGGCGCGATCACCGCCAGCGAACCGAACCACTCGCCGGTCAGCGCCGCCGGCGGCGGCAACTCGAGCCGGTCGGTGGCATCGCCGACGGCGCGCAGCACCCGGGGCGCGGCGCCGAGGTCGCCAAGCCGGTCGGTTCGCACCGCCCTAGTCTGCCGCCTAGCCGCGGCTGATGTCGCGAGCGGTGGCCAGGGCCGCCAGCTTCTCCGGATTGCGCATCACGTAGAAGTTGGTGATCTTGTCGCCGGCGATCTCCAGCGTGATCACCCCTTCGAGCTGTTCGCCGAGGTAGAGCAGCACGGCCGGGGCGCTGTTGCAGGTCACCATGTCCACGCGCGCCCCGGCCATGGCGGAGGCCTTGCGGATCAGCCCCACGATCGCCCGGGCCACCCGATCGGCGCCGACCACCGGGCGGCGGGCGGCGCTGACGATGCCGCCGCTGTCGGCCGTCCAGGTGGCGTCCGGGGCCAGCATCGACATCAGCGCCCCCACGTCGCCGCTGGCGGCCGTGGCCAGGAACTGGGCGGTGATTTCGGCGTTGCGTTCCGGGTCCGCCGTATCGAAGCGCTTCCGCCGCGCCCGCACGTGTTCGCGTGCGCGGTGCGCGACCTGACGCACGGTCGGCGCGGGCTTGCCGACCGCCTCGGCGATCTCGCCGTAGTCGAAGCCGAACACCTCGCGCAGCACGAACACCGCCCGCTCGTCGGGACTCAGGGTCTCCAGCAACACCAGCATCGCCATCGAAACCGATTCCGCCAGAACGACATCGGCCGAGGGGTCCTGGTCGTCGAGGAGCAGGGGCTCGGGCAGCCACGGCCCCACGTACTCCTCGCGGCGGCGCGCGTCGGCCCGCAGCGCGTTGAGCGCCTGCCGGGTGACCAGTTGGGCCAGATACGACTTGGTGTCGCGCACGGCCGACAGGTCCACGTCGGCCCACCGCAGGTAGCTGTCCTGCAGCACGTCGTCGGCCTCGGTCGCCGAGCCGAGGATCTCGTAGGCGATCGTGAACAGCAACGGGCGCAACATCGTGAACCGGTCGGCGTGCTCCGACGGGCCGCTCATTGCAGCGCGACCTGCTCGTCGGCCCGCGTCTGCTGCAGCCGCCGGCCGCCCTTGAGCCAGAAGTACGAGCCGGGCTTGGCGGCCTCGCGGCGAATGAACCACAGCGCGCCCTTGCAGACCGCCTCCTTCACCGACGCCGCGAACCGGCCCCCGACGTACAGCTCCACCGGGGTGTCGTCCTTGCGGGCGAGCTGGATGGTGCCGTGCGAGCGGCCCAGGCTGATGCACTGGCCGGTGAAGGCCTGGTCCAGCGGCGCCGGGGGTTCTCCCGCGATGCGGCTGAGCACCGTGTTGGCCGCCTGGACCCCGAGCGGGCCGGCGGCCTGGCAGCTCATCCGCAGCGGCTGCCCGGATGGCACGGCCGCGTCGCCCGCGGCGACGATGCGTGGGTCGTCGACGCTGGTCAGCGTCTCGTCGGTGAGCAGCCGGCCCAGCGCGTCGGTGCTCAGCCCGCTGCGCGCGGCCAGGTCCGGCACGGCGAAGCCCGCCGTCCACACCGTCGCCGCGCTGGGCAGCACAACGCCGTCGGTGAGCACCACCGCGTCCCAGCGCACCTCGGTGGCGCAGGCGGATTCGAGCACGTTGACGTCGAGGGCGCGCAGCTGCTTGGCCACGGACCGCCGGCCCTTCTCGCTCAGCGAGGGGCCGAGGATGCCGCCGCAGACCAGGGTCACCGGGCGCCCCAGCTCGGCCAGCTCGGACGCGGTCTCGATGCCGGTCAGCCCGCCGCCCACGACGGTGACGGGCGAACCCAGCGGCAGGTCGGCGAGCGCGTACCGCAATTTTTGCGCGCTTTCCAGGTCGGCGACGGAGTGCGCGTACTCGGCCGCGCCCGGCACGGTCAGCGGCATCGCGCCGGTGCTGCCGACGGCGTAGATCAGGTAGTCGTAGTCCAGCTCGGCGCCTGAGGCCAGCACCAGGCGGCGGTCGGCGGCCTCGATGCGCTCGACGGCGTCGATCACCAGCCCGATGCCCTCGCCCAGCAGCGCGTCGTAGTCGGCGATCGCCGCGCTGGTGTTGGCGACCAGCTGGTGCAGGCGGATCCGCTCCACGAACACGGGGCGGGGGTTGACCAGGGTGATGTCGACGTTGGGGCGCTGGCGCAGGTGATTGGCGGCCAGCGTTCCGGCGTATCCGCCGCCGACGACGACGACGTGGGTTCTTGGGGCGGCCGGCTGGGTCATTTCTGTCTCCTCATCTCACAGGGCTCGTGCCCTTGAGACACCGCCGGCCGCCCGACCGTGACAGTCCGGGGCGAGGCTGTGAGCTGTTTCACACGCCCTTCGGGACGAACACGAAATTGTTGACGTAGACCCCGCGCGCCGCCCAGCCGTCCTCGCGGCCGCCGATGTTGGCCGGGTCCTGGTGGCGGGCGGCGTCGAACTCCTCGACCGGCCGCCGGCCCTCACCGGTGTCGAAGTAGCCCTCGTACCCGAGTCCCGTCAGCAGCTCGGTGATCGCGGCGACGGCGCCCCGGTGATGGCGTTCCTCGGCCTCCACCAGGACGGCGGGCCGATTGCGCGCGAGCGTCTCGGTCGCGCCGCGCAGCACGGCCAGTTCGTGGCCCTCGACGTCGATCTTGACCAGGCCGACGTCGCACAGGCTCAGATCGTCGAGCCGCTTGACCGGAACCTCGATGCTCTGCACCGCGGCACCGCCCGCGTCGCCCAGGGCGTTGTCGGCATCGATCGTGCTGCGGCCCGGGTCGGATTCGACCACCCGCATCGTGGTGACGCCGGGCTTGTCGGAGAGCGCCACGGCCTCCACCCGGACCGGGGCGCCGACCGCGTCGAACATCGACGCCAGTTCGCGCGCCTGGGCCGGCCGGGGTTCGAACGCGATCACCGAGCGCGACGACGCGAGCATCGCGATCGTGAACTCGCCGACGTCGGCCCCGATGTCCAGCGAGACGCGGTCGGGATCGCACAGCGAGGCGACCAGTCGCACGTCCGGGCGGGCCTCGCCGAGCCGTTGCAGGATGCCGTACTTGCGTCGCCAGAACAGGCGGGGCGCCAACGTCTTTGCCGCCGGAGCGAGCCAACGTTTCGCCGTCCGTGCGACAGGCATCTGCGGTGGTCTCCCGTCTTGGTTGGGGGCTTTGGGGCCCGGGCTTGAGCGGGGCTGCGCCGGGTCGCACATGATACGCTTCGCATCTATTCGTGACCTGCCCCGGGCCGAACGCAGCCACCGCGAAAGTATGGGGCTCCCCAGTGCGCACCGGCGTGCATCGGGCGAGGCAAACTGGAAGACGAACACCCCCTGATTGGGCCCCCGAACGGGCCAAGCCCAGCTGGGACACGCCCATCGGAGGAGTCCTTGCCGCGCAGCCTGGATCTCGTCGTCACCTCCGTGGCCACCCAGCTGATGGAGGCGACGGGATCCACCGCGAAGCAGGTCAGCGAGAGGGTGCTCGCGCAGCTCGTTGAGCAGTTCGATCTCGACGCGTGCTTCCTGCGCCACCACGACCACGACATCCGCGCCTCGGTGCTGGTGGCCGAGTGGCCGCCGCGCACCGACGTTCCGGACCCGGATCCGCTGGCCGTCGTCCACTTCACCAGCGCCGACCCCGTACTCACCCAGTGCGAGCACGGCCGCAAGCCGGTCGTGATCCGGCCGGAGCAGAACAACCGCGGCCTGGGCCGCCGGCTGGGCGGGGGCAAGCAGCCGACGTCGCCCTCGGTGGCCGCCGCGCCCCTGGTGTCGGGCGAGGCGACCACGGGCGTGCTCGGCTTCGTCAAGAACGGCGCCCGCAAGTGGAAGCAAGAAGAGATCAACACGCTCGAGGCGATCGCCGCGCTGTTCGCGCAGCTGCAGGCGCGGATCGCCGCCGAAGAGAAGCTCCGCTACCTGGCCGAGCACGACGACCTGACCGGCCTGTACAACCGGCGGGCGCTGGTCGCGCACCTGTCCGAAAGGCTTGCTCCGGGTAGCCCCGGGCCGGTCGCCGTCTTGTACCTGGACCTGGACCGGCTCAAGCCGATCAACGACTACCTCGGCCACACCGCCGGCGACTGGTTCATTCGCGTGTTCGCGCAACGCATCCGGGTGTGCGCGGGCAACCAGAGCATGATCGCCCGGCTCGGCGGCGACGAGTTCGTCGTCATCCCGGACCAGCCGATGTCGACGGGGACGGCGGAGTCGTTCGCCCGCCGGCTGGGGGCGATGCTGCGCGAGCGGCTGGCCATCGGCGGACACATGATCACCCGCACCGTCAGCATCGGGCTCGCCGTGGGCATGCCGGGGCGCGACAACAGCACCGACCTGCTGCGCCGGGCCGACGAGGCCGTGCTGACCGCCAAGCGCGCGGGCGGCAACCAGGTAGCGCTGTCCACCGACGACATGTCGCTGAAAAGCGCCTTCCGCAACGACATTGAGCTGCACCTGCAGGGCGACATCGACAGCGAGGCGCTGCTGCTGCACTACCTGCCCGAGGTCGACCTGTGGACCGGCGCCATCGTGGCCGCGGAGGCACTGGTCCGCTGGCGGCACCCGATTTGGGGCTTGTTGCTGCCGGACTCGTTCATCGGGGTGGCCGAGTCGACCAACCTGGCCGGGGAGCTCGGCCGCTGGGTGATGCGAGCCGCCTGCGCCGAATTCAGCCGCTGGCGCGCCAACGGAGTGGGGCAGAGCGCGACTTTGCGCATCAACGTGTCGCCCATCCAACTGATCACCCGCGGTTTCGTGCGCAGCGTCGCCGACACCATCGACGAATTCGGCATCGACGCCGGATCGGTCTGCCTGGAGATCACCGAGCGCGCCGTGGTGCACGACATCGAAACCACCCGCAAGACCCTGCACGAGCTCAAGGAGGTCGGGGTCCAGATCGCCATCGACGACTTCGGCACCGGCTACGCGGTGCTGTCGCACCTGAAGTCCCTGCCGGTCGACATGCTCAAGATCGACACGGGGTTCGTCCGCGACCTCGGCACCAACGCCGGCGACCTGGCGATCGTCCGCGCGATCATCGGTCTGGCCGAGGCGTTCGGCCTGCAACTCGTCGCCGAGGGCGTCGAGACACCCGCCGCCGCACTGACTTTGATGCAACACGGGTGCCACCGGGCGCAGGGCTTCCTGCTGTCCCGGCCCGTGCCGGGCAACGCGATGGAAGCGTTGCTGTCCGCGCGCTGGATGCCGATGCCGTTCCTCGCCGACCGCGAGGCACTGTCATTGGGCGCGATCTGACCCCGGTGGCGATGCTTCGTTCGTTCAAAAAGGGCGCGTGGGCCGTTCTCACGTGCACGGCGCTGCTGCTCAACGGGTGCGGCAGTCACCCCAATCCGGGACCGCTGTCCGCGATGGTCTTCCCGGCCATCCCGCCGACGGTTCAGGAGATCGCCAACCCGCTGCGCGGCCAGTACGAGGATTTGTTGGTTCCGCTTTTCCCGCAAGGCAATCCGGCACAGCAGCGATACCCGGCGTGGCCCGCGTCCTACGACGCCAGCCTGCGCGTCTCG
>NZ_LZKR01000135.1 GCF_001672915.1 Mycobacterium sp. 1245805.9
GCCGATGCCGGCCGCCCGGACGACCTCGCCGCCCGGCGGCAGGTAGCCCGGCTGCGCGTTGAGCCAGTGGCACACGGCGGCGACTGAGCGCACACTGAGCAGTAACGCTGTGAGTGCAAGGAGGCCTTCGTGGGCGAGTACGGTGCGTTCGGATTCGATCCCGAGGATTTCGACCGCGTAATCAGGGAAGGCAGCGAGGGGCTGCGCGAGGTGTTCGAGCGGCTCGGCAAATTCGTCACCGCGCCGGTGCCGGGGACAAGTTGGTCCGCGTTGTTCGAGGACCTGTCCCGGCGGCCCCGCCGCGGGCCGGAGACCGCCGGCGAGGCCGGCGACGGGGTGTGGGCGATCTACACCGTGGACACCGACGGCGGCGCCCACGTCGAACAGGTCTACGCGACCGAACTCGACGCGCTGCGCGCCAACAAGAACAACGTCGACCCCAAGCGCAAGGTGCGCTTTTTGCCCTACGGCATCGCGGTCAGCGTCCTCGACGACGACACGGATTCGGATTCGGATTCGGATTCGGAAGAGTCAACGTAGCCCGGCTGCGCGTTCAGCCCTGTTGCACCACGTTGGAGCCGCCGGCGTTGCTGATCTTCGGGTTACCCGAGTGGTAGGTGATCTTGTTGTCGAACCCGGAGGCGTCGATGCTGTCGACGGCGTCCACGGTGATGGCGTTCTGGATGCCGGACACCGTGAGGCTCTTGCAGTGCCCGGTGATCACGACCGTGTTGGAAACCCCGCTCACGCTGACGATGTTGTCGTTGCAGGCGACGGTGCGGTTCTCGTTGATGCCCGAGATGCTGAGCTTGCCGCCGGGCGGCGCGGTGGGCGACGTCGACGGCGTCGTCGTTCGGGTCCTCGTCGGGCTGGGGCTCCGCGAGGGGCTGCGCGAGGTGGTCGAGGGCGGACCGAACGTCCCGGTGATGGTGGGCGTCGAGCTGATGGCCGACCGGACACCCGAAAGCTGATGTGCGGCGAAGGCGGCGATGCCGCCGGCCAGGGCGAGAAACCCGACCACGATCACCGTGCCGAGGATCCACCACGTGCGGTTGCCCGAGGGGGGCTTCGGCGGTGGCCCGGACATCGGGCCGCCATAGGTCCACGGGCTCTGCGGCGGCGGGGGTGGTGGATACGTCGGCGGTGCATACGCATCCGCTGAATACGAGGGGGGTGAATACGGAGAGCCGCCGGGCGGCGGCGCCTGTCCGGACTCGGACGCGCGTGCCGTGTCGGCCAGGGGGCGCTCGAGTTCGCGGATGCGCTCTTCCGGGTCGTCCTGCGAGTTCATGCAGAGATGCTCCCATCCGGACGTGCCGTATGGGTAGTTTCAGCACCGTGCCCGACTTGCCGAACCGTCAGATCCTGTTGCGTCGCCGCCCCACCGGGCTCGTCCAGCCCGGTGACACCGAGCTGGTCACCACGCCGGCACCCGAACCGGCGGAGGGCGAGGCGCTGCTGCGAACCACCTACGTCGGCCTCGACGCCGCCGTGCGCACCTGGCTCAACGACCAGCCGGGTTACCTGCCGCCGGTCCAGCTGGGCGAGGTCATCCGGGCGGCCGGCATCGGC
>NZ_LZKR01000136.1 GCF_001672915.1 Mycobacterium sp. 1245805.9
GTCAACGTGATCGGAATTACCCTCAGCCGCAACCAGTTCGAGTACAGCAAAACCAGGCTGGCGGGGATCCCGACCGAGCGCGACGTCGAAGTGCGGTTGCAGGGCTGGGAAGAGTTCGACGACAAGGTCGACCGGATCGTCAGCATAGGCGCGTTCGAGGCCTTCAAAGCCGACCGTTGGCCCGCGTTTTTCGACCGCGCCTACGACATCCTTCCCGACGACGGCAGGATGCTCTTGCACACAATTTTGGCGCATTCACAGAAGCAGATGCACGAGCGCGGCATCGCTTTGACGATGAGCGACGTGCGGTTCACGCGATTTATCTACACGGAAATCTTCCCGGGTGGGCAGCTGCCGGCGCAGGAAGATATTTTCTCACTGGCGCAGGCGGCCAGATTCAGCGTCGAAAAAGTGCAATTGCTGCGCGAGCATTATGAACGGACGCTGAATATTTGGGCGGCCAACCTGGAGGCGAACAAAGAAAAAGCGATCGCCATCCAGTCCGAGGAAGTCTACGAGCGCTATATGCACTACTTGACGGGGTGCGAGGACTTCTTCCGCAAGGGCATCAGCAACGTCGGCCAGTTCACGCTGGCCAAGTAGCCGGCCCGGCTACTTCTCACACGTGAACTGGTTGACGTCCGTGTAGCCCTGGCGGAACAGCTTGGCGCAGCCGGTCAGGTACTTCATGTACCGGTCGTAAACCTTTTCCGACTGGATCGCGATGGCCTTGTCCTTGTTGGACTCGAGCGCCGCGGCCCAGATTTCCAGCGTCCTGGCGTAGTGCAGCTGCAACGACTGGATCCGGGTCACCTTGAACCCGGCGTCGGCGGCATGCTCTTCGACCGACGGGATCGTCGGCAGCCAGCCACCCGGGAAGATCTCGGCCAGGATGAACTGGGTGAAGTGGACGACCTCGTGGGTCAACGGGGTGCCCTGCGCCCTGGCCTCTTTGAAGGTCGGCCGCGAGATGGTGTGCAGCAGCATGACCCCGTCGGCCGGCAGCACCCGGTAGGCCATCTTGAAGAAGTGGCCCCAGCGTTGGCGGCCGAAGTGCTCGAAGGCGCCGATCGAGACGATTCGGTCGACGGGCTCGTCGAACTTCTCCCAGCCCTCCAGCAACACCTGGGCCGAGCGGTTCGTTTCCAGCTGGTCGAACATCTGCTGGACGTGCTCGGCCTGGTTCTCCGACAGCGTCAGGCCCACGACGTTGACGTCGTACTTCTCGATCGCGCGCCGCAGCGTCGCGCCCCAGCCGCAGCCGACGTCGAGCAACGTCATCCCGGGCTCGAGGTTCAGCTTTCCCAGCGCCAGGTCGAACTTTGCATTCTGCGCTTCCTCGAGGGTCATATCGTCCCGCTCGAAGTAAGCGCAGGTGTAGCCCATTGTCGGGTCTAGGAACAGCGCAAAAAACTCGTCCGAGACATCGTAGATAGATTGCGATTCTTCGTAATACGGCTCCAACGAAGTCATGGTTGCCCGATACACCTCTCGTTTGTTGACCCGGAGGATGATATCGGATGCGCAGATCGGTTGCTACACCAGCACCGGCCGCGTCAGTAAGTATAAAAACCCTGGCCGGATTTTTTGCCCAGCCGGCCCGCCTCAACCATGCGCAACAGCAGCGGTGGCGGACCGTATTGCGGTTCTTTGAATTCCTCGAACATTTTATCCGCGATGAGTTTGAGGGTGTCCAGCCCGACCAGGTCGGACAGCCGCAGTGGGCCCATCGGGTGGGACAGCCCGGCGACGACGGCCTTGTCGACGTCCTCGACGGTGGCGAAGCCCGCCTCCACCATCCGGATCGCCGACAGCAGGTAGGGCACCAGCAGCGCGTTGACAACGAAGCCGGACCGGTCCGAGCAGCGCACCACCTGCTTGCCCAGCACTGCGCCCGCGAACTGCTCGGTGCGCGCGGCGGCGGCTTCGTCGGTGACCAGCGTGCTCACCAGCTCGACCAGCGGCAGCACCGGGACCGGGTTGAAGAAGTGCAGGCCCAGCACGCGCTGGGGGTTCTTGGTGGCCGCCGCGACCTTCATGATCGGGATACTGGACGTGTTCGACGCCAGCACGGCGTTGGGGTCGGTCACGACCCGGTCCAGTTCGGCGAAGAGCTCGGCCTTGACGGCCTCGTCCTCGACGATGGCCTCGATCACCAATTGGCGGTCCGCCAGGTCTTTCAGGTCGGTGGTGAAGGTCAGCTTGCCGAGCGCGCTGTCCCGTTCCCGCTCGGTGACCTTGCCGGCGCTGACGCCCCGCTCCAGCGACTTGACGATGCGGTTGCGCCCCGCCGTGATCAGCGCCTCGGTCGGCTCGTACACCGTCACGTCGACTCCCGCGCGGATGGAGACCTCGGCGATGCCGGAGCCCATCTGCCCGGCACCGACAACCCCTACGCGTTCGATCACAGTTCCTCCTAACATGCGCGAGCAGACGCAGAATCGCAGCAACTGGGCGGCAGGAGCGCGATTCTGCGTCTGGTGGCCGGGCAGGGCCCGGCGAACACTGCTAGAGGTTAGTGGAACTGGCCCTCTTCGGTGGAGCCGGTCAGCGCCGTGGTCGACGAGCTCGGGTCCACCGTGGTGGCGATCCGGTCGAAGTAACCGGCACCGACCTCGCGCTGGTGCTTGGTGGCGGTGTAGCCACGCTCCTCGGCGGCGAACTCGCGCTCCTGCAGCTCCACGTAGGCGCTCATCTGGTTGCGGGCGTAGCCGTAGGCCAGATCGAACATCGAGTAGTTCAGCGCGTGGAAGCCGGCCAGCGTGATGAACTGGAACTTGAATCCCATTGCGGCAAGCTCCTTTTGGAACTTCGCGATGGTGCCGTCATCCAGGTGCTTGCGCCAGTTGAACGACGGCGAGCAGTTGTAGGCCAGCATCTGGTCCGGGTACGCGTCCTTGACCGCCTCGGAGAACTTGCGCGCGACCTCCAGATCGGGGGTGCCGGTCTCCATCCAGATCAGGTCGGCGAACGGGGCGTAGGCCTTCGCGCGGGCGATGCAGGGCTCGATGCCGTTCTTGGTCCGGTAGAAGCCTTCCTTGGTGCGCTCACCGGTGATGAACGGCTGGTCACGCTCGTCGACGTCGGACGTGATCAGCGTCGCCGCCTCGGCGTCGGTGCGGGCGATCACGACGGTCGGCACGCCGCACACGTCGGCGGCCAGCCGGGCCGAGGTCAGGGTGCGGATGTGCTGCTGAGTAGGGATCAGCACCTTGCCGCCGAGGTGGCCGCACTTCTTCTCCGAGGCCAGCTGGTCCTCCCAGTGCGACCCGGCGACGCCGGCCGCGATCAGGGCCTTCTGCAGCTCGTAGACGTTGAGCGCGCCACCGAAGCCGGCCTCGCCGTCGGCGACGATCGGCGCCAGCCAGTTCTCCACCGACTTGTCGCCCTCGACCTTGGCGATCTGGTCGGCGCGCTGCAGCGCGTTGTTGATCCGGCGGACCACCTGGGGCACCGAGTTGGCCGGGTACAGGCTCTGGTCGGGGTAGGTGTGGCCGGACAGGTTGGCGTCACCGGCGACCTGCCAGCCCGACAGGTAGATGGCCTTGAGGCCGGCGCGGACCTGCTGGACGGCCTGGTTGCCGGTCAGCGCGCCCAGCGCGTTGACCCACTCCAGGTCGTGCAGCTCTTCCCACAGCACCTCCGCGCCGCGGCGGGCCAGGGTGTGCTCCTCGACAACGGTGCCTTGCAGCGCGACGACGTCCTCGGCGGAGTAGGTGCGCGTGACACCCTTCCACCGCGGGTTGGTGTCCCAGTCGTGCTGGATCTGTTCGGCGCTCTTGGGCGTGCCAACGACAGACATTGGGCTTACTCCTTAAACGGTCTTCGATTCTGAACTGACGCTGAACGGTCCACGCCACCCGCCTGGCGGCGGTAGCTAGGGCTCAACTTCACTGGCGTGCTAACTCGAAGATGGCACAGCTTGTTCCTGCAGGTCCAGCCGTTTCATTTGCCAATTTCGGCAACAACCCGGGACGTTTTTGCGAACTTTGCGAAGATGAACGCAAACTTAACCGTTTCAGAAGCTACCGGTCAGTAACCATATTTTCGCAGGTCAGGACGCGAATTGACGGAACCGACGGTACCGCTACAAAGCGAAGAGCGCGGCGACGGCTTTTGTCTCGTCGCCGACGGCATATGTGAGCGTTGTAACAGGCCGATCGGCCAGGTTCGGACCGAATTGATCGGTCGAACCGGCCGGGTGGACGTGCGAGATGATCTCGAGTTTGTCGCCCAGCGCGACCGGCGCCTCGTGCTCGATCGTGGTGCGCAGCGGCCACCGCAGCAGGTCGGGATGCGACGCCAGGTAGTCCTCGATCACGCTCCAGTACACCGAGTTGTTCACGTGGTCGAACAGGTCGATGTCGGTCACCCGGACCGGGAACTCGTGGATCTCGCTCGCGTCATCGCGGCTGCCCGGCTTGAGGTAGCCCTTCCACTTCAGGCGGTTGACCGACGTGGTCTTGTGCAGCCCCGCCAGGAAGTCGTCGGCGATGCGCGACGGCATCTGCGTTTCCCGGTTGATGTTGATCCAGAAAGCCTCGGATTCGATCAGGCCGCCCTTGCGGCCGTCGATGCGCACCCGCATCTCGCACCACCGGTTGGAGGTGCCCGAACACCAGCGCCGGCAGCGCAACATGTCCTGGAACTCGATCGGGCGGATCAGGTCGACCATGGTGCGCCGGACGATCCACAGCGGGTGGGTCTCCTCGAAGCCCATCTCGCGCAGCTGATCCTGGCCGATGTCCTGGATGTGCCGGGCGGCCGCGTCGAGGCGCAGCCGGCCGGTACGGTCGATGTCGGCGACCCGAAGCGGCCACTCGCGACCAAATACGTCGGGGTGCCCGTCGGGCACCGGCATCAGTATTTTGTCCAGGCTCACGGCTCCCCCTTTCCTGCGCGTCGGTATCCCAGGTTAAACCCGGGGACCGATGCGAATACTGCCAAAACGCATCTGCGAAACACCAATCGCGACCCGAAAGGGCCGCTGTGCCAACTCTGCTAACGGCGCCTTCGCAGCGCCCGGTATTCTTTGTCAAGTGGCAAAAACCTTCGTCGGCTCCCGCGTTCGGCAACTGCGCAACGAGCGCGGGTTTTCCCAGGCCGCGCTGGCCCAGATGCTGGAGATCTCGCCGAGCTACCTCAACCAGATCGAGCACGACGTCCGCCCGCTGACGGTCGCGGTGCTGCTCCGCATCACCGAGGTGTTCGGGGTCGACGCGACCTTCTTCGCCTCCCAGGACGACACCCGGCTGGTCGCCGAGCTGCGCGAGGTCACCATGGACCGCGACCTGGACATCGACGTCGAGCCGACCGAGGTCGCCGAGATGGTCAACGCCCACCCCGTCCTGGCCCGGGCGGTGGTCAACCTGCACCGGCGCTACCGGATCACCACCGCGCAGCTGGCCGCCGCGACCGAGGAGCGCTACACCGACGGCAGCGGCACCGGGTCGATCACCATGCCCCACGAAGAGGTGCGCGATTACTTCTACCAACGGCAGAACTACCTGCACGAGCTCGACACGGCGGCCGAGGACCTCACCGTCACGATGCGGCTGCACCACGGCGACCTGGCCCGCGAGCTGACCCGCCGGCTCACCGAGGTGCACGGGGTGCACATCACCCGGCGCATCGACCTCGGCGACACCGTCCTGCACCGCTTCGACCCCGGCACCAAGACGCTGGAGATCAGCAATCACCTCTCCTCGGGTCAGCAGGTGTTCAAGCTGGCCGCCGAATTGGCCTACCTCGAGTACGGGGATCTGATCGACAGCCTGGTCGACGAGGGCAAGTTCACCAGCGAGGAGTCGCACACGCTGGCGCGGCTGGGGCTGGCCAACTACTTCGCGGCGGCCGCGGTGCTGCCCTACCGCCAATTCCACGACGTGGCCGAGAATTTCCGCTACGACGTCGAGCGGCTGTCGTCGTTCTACTCGGTGAGTTACGAGACCATCGCACACCGGCTTTCGACGCTGCAACGGCCGACGATGCGGGGCGTGCCGTTCTCGTTCGTCCGGGTGGACCGCGCCGGCAACATGTCAAAGCGGCAGTCCGCCACCGGCTTTCACTTCTCGTCCAGCGGCGGGACCTGCCCGCTGTGGAACGTCTACGAGACGTTCGCCAACCCGGGCAAGATCCTGGTGCAGATCGCCCAGATGCCCGACGGCCGCAACTACATGTGGGTGGCTCGCACCGTGGAGCGCCGCGCCGCGCGGTATGGTCAGCCCGGCAAGACCTTCGCGATCGGGCTCGGCTGCGAGCTCCGCCACGCGCACCGGCTCGTCTACTCCGAAGGGCTCGACGTCTCGGGAGGACCAGGAACTGTGGCCACACCGATCGGCGCGGGCTGCCGCGTCTGCGAACGCGACAACTGCCCGCAGCGGGCATTCCCGGCGCTGGGCCGCGCGCTGGACCTCGACGAGCACCGCAGCACCGTGTCTCCCTACCTGGTGAAGCAACCGTGACCGCGCAAACCGGGCGCATCCCGTCGGGGCGCTTCCGCGAGCTGGGGCCGATCAACTGGGTGATGGCCAAGGCGGCCGCGCGCCGGATGGGGGTGCCGGAGATGCACCTCTTCACCACCCTGGGGCAGCGCCGGGCGTTGTTCTGGACCTGGTCGATGTACAGCGGGCGGCTGCTGCGGGGCCGGCTGCCGGCGATCGACACCGAGTTGGTGATCCTGCGGGTCGCGCACGTGCGCGGTTGCGAATACGAGCTGCAGCATCACCGCGGGATGGCGCGAAATCAGGGCCTGGACGACGACCTGCAGGCCGCCATCTTCGCCTGGCCCGAGACGCTGGACCGGGTCGAGGCGCGCCTGACCGTGCGGCAGCAGGCGCTGCTGGCGGCCACCGACGAGTTCGTCAAGGACCGCACGATCACCGAGGACACCTGGCGGGAGCTGGCCACCCACCTGGATCGGCGCCAGCTCATCGAATTCTGCTTGCTGGCAAGCCAATACGACGGCCTGGCCGCGACGATGTCGGCGCTGGCCATCCCGTTGGACAGGCCCGGCTAGAAGTAGACGTCGGCCAGCACGGCCAGCGTCAGCGCCAGCGGCGCGACGGGCAGGCCGAAGCCGAACCCGGCCCACGCGTACTTGCCGCGCCGGCGTTGCACCAAAGCCCACAGCACCGCGGCGAGCGCGAGCACGGCCGAGCCGAGCAGCACCGTCGGGGCCCACTTCCCCACCGCCGCATTGTCGTCGGCGATCGAAAAGGCCACCAGCCAGAGCACATAACCCGCGGCGACCCCGCCGGTGACGCCCAGAACGGTGTCGCTGCGCATCGAGCTCAGAAGTTGATCATGTGGCCGGTCAAGCCGTGGAAGCATTCCTGCAGCGCCTCGGACATGGTCGGGTGGGTGTGCACGTTGCGGGCCAGCTCGGTGGCGGTCAGGTCCCACTTCTGGGCCAGGGTCAGCTCGGGCAGCAGCTCGGACACGTCGTGGCCGATCAGGTGGCCGCCCAGCAGCTCGCCGTACTTGCTGTCGGCGACCAGCTTGACGAAGCCGCTGGGGTCGCCCACGCCGTGTGCCTTGGCGTTGGCGGTGAACGGGAACTTGGCCACCACGACGTCGTAGCCCTCGTCGCGGGCCTGCTGTTCGGTGAGCCCGAAGCTGGCGACGTTCGGCTGGCAGAACGTCGCGCGGGGCAGCATGCGGTAGTCGCCGAGGGCCAAAGTCTCGGCGCCGGCGATGGTTTCGGCCGCCACCACCCCCATGGCCTCGGCGACGTGGGCCAGCATCAGCTTGCCGGTGACGTCGCCGATGGCGTAGATGTGGTCGACGTTGGTGCGCATGTAGTCGGTGATGCCGATCGCCTTGCGGTCGGTGAGCGCGACGCCGGCTTTGTCTAGGCCGTAGCCCTCGACGTTGGGCGCGAAACCGATGGCCTGCAACACCTTTTCGGCCTTGAGGTCCTCGGCCTTGCCGTCCTTGCTGACCGTGACGGTGACCACCGAGCCGTCATCGTTGATGGCCTCCACCTTGGTCCCGGTCAGGACCTTGACGCCCAGCTTCTTGAACTGCTTCTCGATCTCCTTGGACACCTCGGCGTCCTCGTTGGGCAGCGCGCGCGGCAGGAACTCGACGATGGTGACGTCGACGCCGTAGTTCTTCAGCACGTAGCCGAACTCCATGCCGATGGCCCCGGCCCCGGCGATGACGATCGACTCGGGCAGCTCCCGGGTCATGATCAGTTCCTCGTAGGTGACCACGTTTTCCGACAGCGAGGTGCCGGGCACCAGCCGGGTGCTGCTGCCGGTGGCGATGATGACGTTGTCGAACGTGACCGTCTCGGTCCCACCGTCGTTGAGGTCGACCGACAGTGTGTGAGGGTCGGTGAACCGGCCGTACCCGTGGATCTCGGTGATCTTGTTCTTCTTCATCAAAAAGTGCACGCCCGCGACGCGGCCCTCGGCCACCTTGCGGCTGCGGTCGAAGGCGACGCCGTAGTCGAAGGTCGCTTCGCCGCTGATGCCGAAGGCCTGGGCCTCCTTGGTGAAGATGTGCGCGAGTTCGGCGTTGCGCAGCAACGCCTTGGACGGGATGCAGCCGACGTTGAGGCAGACGCCTCCCCAGTACTTCGGCTCGACGATGGCGGTGCTCAAGCCGAGCTGCGCGGCGCGAATGGCCGCGACGTATCCGCCGGGACCGGCTCCGAGGACGACGACGTCATAGTGGGAAGTCACGAGCCCTACCCTAATGGCCTAGTACGGGATGATGCCGATCAGGCAGTGGCCCGTGTGGGCGCAGAAGTAGTAGCCGTACAGGGGCGCCGCGGCGGCGACCGACGCGAACGGTCCCGACATCACCGCGAGCGACAGCGCCGAGACAAGCGCCCTGCCCTCCGCCATCGCGAGCAGCACGCCGCCCACCGCGCACGCCACGACGTACACCAGCACCGTGAACACCGCGGGGGTCTTGTCGATCGAGTGATACCACCAGTAGAAGAGCCCGAACCCGACCACGCCCGCCACGATCCACCCGCCGAGGAGCACCAGGACCAGGTGCCACCACCGCAGGTACTGGTAGCGGCCGGGAACGGTGATCGGTTGCACCGGCAGCCCGCCGCCTTCGGCTCCGGCCTCGTCCTCCGCGCCTTCCCCCTTGACATCCGGGGCGGACTCGGCCACGGGCTGCGCGCCGGTGTCGTCGTCGTCGTCGGAAAAGTCCGGGACCCATGACTGTGTCCCCGTGTCCTCGTCGTCAGCCACGGCCGGCCACCCGCAGGGCGACGAGCACGCCGAACCAACCCGGCCCGAGCGACAGGATGAACGCGCCCAGCGCGGTGACCCAGCGGCGCCCGGAGAACAGGACCGTCAGCAGCCCGAGCCCCGCGGGAAGCCCGACCACCGCTGCGATGACGACGTCGGGCCGGATCCTCGCGTGCACCAGCACGGTGAGCCCGAGCCCGGCCAAAAACCCGACGGCACAGCCGATCAGCATGGCGCCGGCCAGCTGCCAGGGGCGTGGGAGCGGGATCACGCTGACGAGGTTACTGCTCGACAGCGACCACTCGGCCGCGCGCCGCCGGGCGTTCGCCACGCTCGTAGGCGGCTCCCGTGATGACGGGTTCGGCCGCCAGCTCGGCCTGCTCTTCGTCGGTGAAGACGCGCCCGCGCGACAGGAACCGCACGCCCTCGGGCGCCTCCAGGCTGAACCCGCCGCCGCGGCCCGGGACGACGTCGATGACCAGCTGGGTGTGCTTCCAGGTCTGGTACTGCGGGCCCGAGATCCACACCGGCACGCCGTCCCCGACGTCGAGCACGCCGAGCAGCACGTCGCGGTCGCCGACCAGGAAATCCCCGCGCAGGTAGCACATCGGCGACGACCCGTCGCAGCAGCCGCCGGACTGGTGGAACATCACCGGGCCGTGCCGGTCCTGCAGCCGGGCCAGCAGTTCCGCGGCCCCCGCCGTGATCACCGCGCCGGGGACCATCAGAAGAAGCCCTGCGCCTTTTCCGAATACGACACCAGCATGTTCTTGGTCTGCTGGTAGTGGTCGAGCATCATCTTGTGGTTCTCCCGGCCGATGCCGGACTGCTTGTAGCCGCCGAACGCGGCGTGCGCCGGGTAGGCGTGGTAGCAGTTGACCCACACCCGGCCCGCCTGGATGTCGCGTCCGGCCCGGTAGGCGGTGTTGCCGTCGCGGCTCCACACACCGGCCCCGAGACCGTAGAGGGTGTCGTTGGCGATCGAGATCGCGTCGTCGTAGTCGGTGAACGACGTCACCGCCACCACCGGCCCGAAGATCTCCTCCTGGAAGATCCGCATCTTGTTGTGGCCACCGAAGATCGTCGGCTGCATGTAGTAGCCGCCGGCCAGGTCGCCGCCCAGCTCGGCGCGCTCGCCGCCGCAAATGACTTGTGCGCCTTCGTTTTTGCCGATTTCGATGTAGGACAGGATCTTTTCCATCTGGTCGTTCGACGCCTGCGAACCCAGCATCGTCTCGCTGTCCAGCGGGTCACCCTGCCGGACCGCCTTGGTGCGGATCGCGGCCAGCTCGAGGAACTCGTCGTAGATGTCGGCCTGGATCAGGCTGCGCGACGGGCACGTGCACACCTCGCCCTGGTTCAGGGCGAACATGGTGAAGCCCTCCAGCGCCTTGTCCTGGAAGTCGTCACCTTTGGCCATGACGTCGTTGAAGAAGATGTTGGGGCTCTTGCCGCCGAGCTCCAGGGTGACCGGGATCAGGTTCTGGCTGGCGTACTGCATGATCAGCCGGCCGGTGGTGGTCTCGCCGGTGAACGCGACCTTGGCGATGCGGTTGCTCGACGCCAGCGGCTTGCCGGCCTCGGCGCCGAAGCCGTTGACGACGTTGACCACCCCCGCCGGCAGCAGGTCACCGATCAGCGACATCAGGTAGAGCACCGAAACCGGTGTCTGCTCAGCGGGTTTGAGCACCACCGCGTTGCCGGCCGCCAACGCCGGCGCCATCTTCCAGGCGGCCATCAGGATGGGGAAATTCCACGGAATGATCTGCCCCACCACCCCGAGCGGCTCGTGGAAGTGGTAGGCGACGGTGTCCTCGTCGATCTGCGAGAGCGAACCCTCCTGCGCGCGCAGGGCCGCCGCGAAATACCGGAAATGGTCAGCCGCCAGCGGGATGTCGGCGGCCAGCGCCTCGCGGATCGGTTTGCCGTTGTCCCAGACCTCGGCCACCGCCAGCGCCGGGGTGTTCTCCTCGATGCGGTCGGCGATCTTGTTCAGGATCGCCGCCCGCTCGGCGGGCGCGGTCTTGCCCCACGCCGGGGCCGCGGCGTGCGCGGCGTCCAGCGCGTGAGCGATGTCGGCCTCGTCGGAGCGCGCGACCTCGCAGAAGGTCTGGCCGGTGACCGGCGTCGGGTTTTCGAAATAGCGGCCGGCCGCGGGAGCCACCCACTGGCCCCCGATGAAGTTCTCGTACCGGGATTCGTACGACATCAACGCCCCGGCAGCGCCCGGACGTGCGAAAACAGTCATCGGTTCAGCTCCTTGTCCATTCGCGTGACACTGCTCACAGTACGCCGCGGCCCCGCGTAGAGTCGGGGTCGGACGCTGGGGGTGAGCATGTCCGAAATCAATACGCCCGAGGCAGCCATGCGCCATTGGAGCGCGGTCGCACCGGCATGGGACAAGCATCGAGACCGCCTTTTCTCCGACGCGCGGCGGGTGTCGGAGTGGCTCGTCGAACAGGTCGATCCGCAGCCGGGACAGACCGTGTTGGAGCTGACCGCCGGCCCCGGGGAAACCGGGTTCCTCGCCGCCACTCGCCTCGGTTCGACGGGGCGCCTGATCTCCAGTGATTTCGTGCCGGCGATGGTGGCGGCGGCCCGCCGCAGGGCCGACGAACTGGGGTTGGCGAACGTCGAGTGCCGCGTCATCGACGCGCAGCAGATCGACCTGCCCGACGGCAGCGTCGACGGGGTGCTGTCGCGGTTCGGGCTGATGTTGATCCCTCAGCAGGAGCGGGCGGTCGCGGAGATCCGACGCGTGCTGCGGCAGGGCGGCCGCTGCGCCTACGCGACGTGGGGGCCGCCGGAGCGCAACCCCTGGATCTTCCAGATCGTCGTGGCGCTGCTGCAGAACGGGGTCGCGCCCCGCGGGGACGCCTTCGCGCCCGGCGGCATCTTCTCGCTCGCCACCCCCGAGCGGAACCATGCGCTCGCCGCCGCGGCGGGCTTCTCGGACGTCGCGGTCGAAGAGCTCACCGGCGTCATGCGATTCGCCAGCGCGGAAGACCACTGGACATACGTCGCCGCCATCGCCGGGCCGCTGGCGGAACTGATCGACTCGCTGGATCCCGGCCAACTCCAAGCCGTCCGGGCCACACTCGCCGAGTCCCTGGTGCCCTACCAGCACGACGGCTCACTGCAGCTGCCCTGGACGGCGGTCGGCACGAGGGCGTCGTAGGGGCCCGACGGCCGGCCGTCAGAATGGCGGTCATGACCGACGACCCCTACCTCTGGCTCGAGGACGTCACCGGCGACGACGCGCTGGCCTGGGTGCGCGCGCGCAACGAACCCACCCTGGCCGAGTTCTGCGACGAAGAGTTCGAGCGGATGCGCAAAGAGGCCCTCGAGGTGCTCGACACCGATGCCCGCATTCCCTACGTGGTCCGCCGCGGCGAATACCTCTACAACTTTTGGCGCGACGCCGCCAACCCGCGCGGGCTGTGGCGCCGCACCATGTTAGACAGCTACCGCACCGCCGCCCCGGACTGGGACGTGCTCATCGATGTCGACGAATTGGGCCGAATCGACGACACGAAGTGGGTGTGGGCGGGCGCGGGTGTCATCGAACCCGACCACAGCCGGGCGCTGGTCGGCCTGTCCCGCGGCGGCTCGGATGCGTCGATCGTGCGCGAATTCGACATGCTCACACGCAAATTCGTCCCCGGCGGGTTCGAACTTGCCGAGGCCAAGTCGCAGATCACCTGGGCCGACCCGGACACCGTGCTGGTCGGCACCGACTTCGGCGCCGACTCGCTCACCGAGTCCGGTTACCCGCGCGTGGTCAAGCGATGGCGGCGCGGCACCCCGCTGGACGACGCGGAGACCGTCTTCGAGGGCGCCCGCTCGGACGTCCGCGTCTCCGCCACGGTGGATCGCACGCCGGGCTTCGAGCGCACCTTCCTGGGCCGGGCGCTCGACTTCTGGAACGAAGAGGTCTACGAGCTGCGCGGCACGGAGCTGATCCGCATCGACGCGCCCACCGACGCGGGCCTGTCGATGCACCGCGAGTGGATCCTGATCGAGCTGCGCACGGACTGGTACCTCGGCGACGCGACCTACGCCGCGGGTTCGCTGCTGGCCGCCCACTACGACGAATTCCTCGCGGGCACAGCGGAATTGCACGTGGTGTTCGAGCCCGACGAGCACACCGCCCTGAACCACTACGCGTGGACGCGCGACCACCTGCTGATGGTCACGCTGGCCGACGTGGCCAGCCGGGTGGAGATCGTCAGGCCGGGCGAGTGGCGCCGCCGACGGGTCTGGATGTGCCGCCGAACGCGGTCACGGACGCCAAGGCCGCACCGGCGACGCGCATCTC
>NZ_LZKR01000137.1 GCF_001672915.1 Mycobacterium sp. 1245805.9
ATCAGTACGCGCTGGCGGCCACGGCATTTCACCTGTTGGCCGGAACGCCGCCGTACGTCGATTCCAACCCGGCGGCCCCGTTGGCTGACCGCCCCAACGACTTCGCCGTGGATCCTGCCGGGGCGCCCACCCTGGACGCGGACAAGCCCCCGGTGGCCGTGGCGAGGACGCACCGCCGCCGCAGGATCGTCCTGAGCGCCGTCGCGGTGGTGGTCGTCGCGGGGCTGCTCGTCGCCGGCTTCTTGGCGGGGCGCAAGACCCACGCGACCGCCGCACCTGCCGCGCCGGCCGCCCGCCCGACCGCGAGCGCGCCGGCCGCCCCGATCCCACTCGACGGCACCTACCGTCTCGAGGTGCAGCGCAGCCGGCAGACGTTCAACCTCACGCCCGAGCCCCAGCCGCCCGACGTGACCACCTGGTGGGCCTTCCGCTCGTCGTGCGCGGCCGGCTCCTGCACGGCCGTCGGCGCGCCGCTGGACGACAACGACCACACGCAGCCGAAGTCGACGGTCACCCAGCCGGTCGTGCTGGAGTTCCGCGATGGTCGTTGGCTGTCGCGCCCGGAAGAGGGGACGTTCCCCTGCATCGCGCCGGACGGCGCCGCACGGACGCAGGCGACGACGCAGGTGCTGTCGCTGCGGCCCCGTCCGCAAGGCGGGCTCGCCGGCGAGATGACCGTCACCGTGCGAAGCAACGAATGCGGCCAGCAGGGCGCCGTGCTCCGGGCACCCGCGATGGCGACCCGCAGCGGCGACGTGCCGCCGGGCGTGCCGGTGCCCGACCCCCCGCGCTGACTTGACCAGGCACTTTCCCGTGGCCAGACACGCCGCCAGAAAAGATTGCGAGTACTTGCTATCTATGTTACGGTTCGTGGCACCCGACGACCTTGGAGGCAACGGTGAGCTACGACGTGATCATTCGCGACGGACTGTGGTTCGACGGCACCGGCCGCGCACCGCAGACCCGCACGCTCGGCATCCGCGACGGCGTGGTGGCGGCGGTGTCTCCGACGCCGCTGGACGAGACCGGCTGCCCCGAGGTGATCGACGCCGCCGGCAAGTGGATCGTGCCCGGGTTCATCGACGTGCACACCCACTACGACGCCGAGGTGCTGCTGGACCCCGGGCTGCGGGAGTCGGTGCGCCACGGCGTCACGACGGTGTTGCTGGGCAACTGCTCGCTGTCGACGGTCTACGCCGATTCCGAGGACGCGGCCGACCTGTTCAGCCGGGTCGAGGCCGTGCCGCGCGAATACGTCTACGGCGCTTTGGATTCCAACAAGACGTGGTCGACGGCCGCGGACTACATCCGCGCGCTGGACGCCCTGCCGCTCGGGCCGAATGTCGGCTCGCTGCTTGGTCATTCGGATCTACGGACCGCGGTGCTGGGTCTCGATCGCGCCACCGACGAGACGGTCAAGCCCACCGAGGCCGAGCTGGAGAAGATGGCGGCGCTGCTGGAGGAGGCCCTCGACGCCGGGATGCTCGGCATGTCCGGCATGGACGCGGCCATCGACAAACTCGACGGTGACCGCTTCCGGTCGCGCGCGCTGCCGTCCACGTTCGCGACGTGGCGCGAACGGCGCCGGTTGATCAAGGTTTTGCGCAAGCGCGGCCGAATCCTGCAGAGCGCGCCCGACGTCGAGAACTCGAAATCCGCACTGCTCTTCTTCCTCGCCAGCAGCCCGATGTTGGGGTGGCGCAAGGCGGTTCGGATGAGCCTGCTGGTGTCCGCCGACGCGAAGTCCATGCCGCTGGCCGTGCACACCTTCGGGCTCGGCACCCGCCTGCTGAACAAGTTCCTGGGCTCTAGGGTGCGGTTCCAGCACCTGCCGGTCCCGTTCGAGTTGTACTCCGACGGCATCGACCTGCCGGTCTTCGAGGAGTTCGGCGCCGGGACGGCCGCCCTGCACCTGCGCGATCAACTGCAGCGCAACGAGCTGCTGGCCGACAAGGACTACCGCCGCAAGTTCCGGCGCGAGTTCGACCGGATCAAGCTGGGGCCGTCGCTGTGGCACCGCGACTTCCACGACGCGGTCATCGTCGAGTGCCCCGATAAGTCGTTGATCGGCAAGAGCTTTGGCGCGATCGCCGACGAGCGCGGGCTGCATCCGCTCGACGCGTTCCTCGACGTGCTCGTCGAAAACGGCGAGCGCAACGTCCGGTGGACGACCGTCGTCGCCAACCACCGGCCCAAGCAGCTCAACAAGCTCGCCGCCGACCCCAGCATCCACATGGGCTTCTCCGACGCGGGCGCGCACCTGCGCAACATGGCGTTCTACAACTTCCCGCTCAAGATGCTCAAGCGCACCCGCGACGCCCACCGGGCCGGTGCCCCGTTCATGTCCACCGAACACGCGGTGCACCGGCTGACCGGCGAACTGGCGGACTGGTTCGGCGTCGACGCCGGCACGCTGCGCGAGGGCGACCGCGCGGACTTCGTCGTGATCGATCCGGCCGGCCTCAACGAATCCGTGGACGACTACCACGAGGAAGCGGTGCCCTTCTACGGCGGCCTGCGGCGCATGGTCAATCGCAACGACGACGCCGTCGTCGCGACCGGCGTGGGCGGCGAGGTCGTCTTCCGCGCGGGCCAGTTCCGGGAGGGCTACGGCCGCACCGTGAAGTCGGGCCGCTACCTGCGGGCGGGGCGGCGCAGCCGGGGCCGCAGCGTGGAGAAAGTCGGGGCCTGACATGGCCAGGACCCAGCAGCAGCGGCGGGAGGAAACCGTCGCGCGGCTTCTCGAGGCGTGCATCGACACCATCATCGAGGTCGGGTACGCCCGCGCGTCGGCCGCGGTGATCACCAAGCGCGCCGGGGTTTCCGTCGGCGCCCTGTTCCGCCACTTCGAGACCATGGGCGACTTCATGGCGGCCACCGCGTCCGAGGTTTTGCGGCGTCAGCTGGAGTCGTTCACCAAACGGGTTGCTGAGATTCCTGCCGACCAGCCCGCCTTCGAGGCCGCCCTGGCGATCCTGCGGGACATCACCGCCGCCCCGACCAACGCCGTGGTCTACGAGCTGCTGATCGCCGCGCGCACCGACGAAAAGCTCAGGGACACTTTGCAACACGAGCTCGGCCAGTACTCGGCGAAGATCGTCGACGCCGCGCGGGCGCTGCCCGGCGCCGAGGGCTTCGACGAGGAGACGTTCCCGGTCGTGGTGGCGCTGATGACGAACGTGTTCGACGGGGCCGCCGTGGTGGAGGGGGTGCTGCCGCAGCCGGCGATCGCGGAGCGGCGGATCCCGGTGTTGACGGGGCTGATGCGCGCGGCGCTGCCGAATGTTGTTTTGTAACAGGCGGTTATAGCGAACCTATGCCGGTCTCGGGGTTCAGCGCGAAGCCCCAGTCGAACAGGCTGCCGGCCTGATCCCAATACGTGGGTCCGCCCTGTTTCACCAGTCCGTACATCATCGCGATCACCAGCCGGCGCCCACCGCGGGCGGCGGCGCCGACGAACGTCTTGCGCGCGGCGTTGGTGAAGCCGGTCTTGCCGCCGATGGCGCCGGGGTAGCGCTGCAGGAGTTCGTCCTGGTTGGTGATCGGTTCGTCGCCGTGATCGCCGGGGAACATCGCCGACGGCTCGGCGGTGATCTGCGCGAACACCGGATTGGCCATGGCGGCCCGGAAGATGACGGCCAGGTCGTGCGCCGTCGACGCCCCGGAGCCGCCGGGGCCGTCCAGGCCGGACGGGGTCGCCGCGAAGGTGCTCGTCGCGCCCAGGGACGCGGCCTTGGCGTTCATCTTGGCCACGGTGGCGTCGGCGCCGCCCAGTAGGTGCGCCAGGGTGTTGGCGGCGTCGTTGCCGGAAACCAGCAGCAGCGCGTCCAGCAATTGGCGCGCGGTGTAGGTGCGGCCGGGCTTGATGCCGACGCAGTTGCACTCGACCTGCGTGTCGGCGACGTCGGCGACGACGGTGGAGTCCAGGCTCACCTGGTCCAGCGCCACCAACGCCAACAGCACCTTGATGGTGCTCGCGGGCGGGTGGGGCACGTTCTGGTCGCGGCCGGCCAACACCTGACCGCTGTCCAGGTCGGCGACGATCCAGGTCTGGGCCGGCCCGTCAGGGATCGGCACCGAGCCGATCGGCTGCGTGCTGTCGGCCCGGGAAGGCGTCGCGGTGGCGACCGCCAGCAGGGCGGCCACCGCGGCCATGAGCATGCGCATGGCCGCAAAGTTTAACTTTGGGGCTTTATCTCGGGCTCAGCGCCAGGGCATGTCGCGCCAGGAGTAGTTCGCCCCGTCGCCGATGTCGTGCACGCCGTAGTAGTCCCAGTAGTAGTCGTGGCAGACGTTGCCGTCCCACGGGACGGGCCGGCCCGCAGGAAGGACGTCGCCCGGGCACCAGTGCTGGCACGATTTCCCGGCCGGGCACGGGCCGGCCTGGGCCGAGGGCGCGGCGAGCCCCGCGCCGCCGAACATCAACAACGCCGTTGCTAATCCCGCGATTGCTGCTCTCATACCCAGGGGATTATTCCCCTCGCCGGCGGCCCGTGTCCTGCGAAAACGCGAGAAATACCCCGTTGGGTTCATGTCGGGCTCCTTCGTTGCTGGAGGCCCGGATGGGCCGCTGCAACAAGTGGACACCGGCCCGCGCCGATACCGATCCCAACTATTACGCCGCGAGCTCCGCGATGAAGTCGGCGACCGAGCGCGGTTCGCGACGCAGAATGGCTTGCAGGACAAGCGAATTCCCGCCGTGAAAGCCATGCCGGTCGTAGTCTTCGAACATCGTGGCCAAGCCCTCGGGCCCCGGGGGGACATCGTCGGTGTCCTCGGCCCGCAGCGTGCGCCCCGCCACCCGACTCATCATCTCGGCGACCTCGACCCGATCGACCATGCCCCCGGCGGCGAGTTCGAAAGTGCCACGCGACAGGCGTCGCTCGACGAACGCCAACGCGGCCGCGTCGGCGACGTCGCGGTAATCGACGTAGGTCATCTTCGAGTGCTTCGACCACGGCGCCACGACGGCGCCGGTTTCCAACGCGTTCCGGTAGGTCGCCGCAAGCGCTTGGACGTACATCGCCGGCTGCAGCACGGTGAAGTCCAGATCGGACGCGTAGAGAGCCTCCTCGACCGGGCGGGTTCCCGCATGGTTCGGCAGGCTCAGCGACGGGTGGTACACCCCGTTGTAAACCAGCTTCCCCACGCCGGCTTCCACGGCCGCTCCGACCACGTTGAGCGCCATCGACGTGGCATCCGGGTGGAACGCCGGGGTGATCAGGAAGACCCCGTCCACACCGTCCAGAGCCTCGGCCACCCCGTCGGCGTCGGCCAGGTCCAACCGCACCGTCTCGGTCGCACCGGCCCGGCGAGCCTCGTCGGCCTTCGCCGGATCGTGGACGACGCCGCGGACGTCGATTCCCTGAGCGGCGAGGCCGGCGACGACGTGGTGGGCGTACTGGCCCGTCGCGCCGGTCGCCAGGACCCTCATTCGCGGTGCTCCCTCGGGCCAACCGGCGTGAGCGCGACCACCGGGATGGTCCGCGACGTCTTGCGCTGGTACTCGGCGAACCCGGGGTAGCGCTCGGCCTGCAGCGCATACTTCTCGTCCCGCTCGGCCCCATGCAGCTCCGTGGCATGCACGTCGACGATGTCGTCGCCGACTTCGATGCGGGCGTCGGGGTTCGCCTTGAGATTCCAATACCACGCGGGGTTGTCGTCGGCGCCGGCCTTCGAGGCGAAGACGAGGTACCGATCGCCGTCGGCCAGATACATCATGATGTTGGTCCGCGGCTTCCCGCTGCGCGCGCCGACCGTGTGCAGGATGACCAGCGGCGCACCGTCGAACTGGCCACCGACGCGACCGTGATTGGCGCGGAACTCGGCGATATTGCGCTCGTTGAAATCGTTGCCTTCGCTCACGAGGTGCCGGGTATCCGATTGCGCGGTCGTGAAACATCACACGCGTTTCCTGAAGCGGAACAAGGGAATCCATCGCGCGGGTTGAGATTGGCAGGCCGACATCGGAAGGAGCGTCTCCATGCGCGTGTACCGGTTCGACGAGCTGACCGGGCTGGATGGGCTGCGGGTGCACGACGAACCGGTCCCGTCACCCCAGCGAGGGGAACTGCTGCTCCGCATCCGAGCGGTGTCGCTGAACTACCGCGACGTGGCGATTCCCCTGGGCCGATACGTGCGCGAGAGCACACCCGGGTTGGTGCCGTGCAGCGATGCCGCGGCTGAGGTCGTCGAGGTCGGCGAGGGCGTCGACGACTTCCTTCCCGGCGACCGGGTGGTGAGCGCATTCCAGCCGAGGTGGTTCGGCGGCCCGATGCCGGCGACAGCGAATTCCGACAGCTACGGCAGCGGGCAGGATGGCTGGCTGGCCGAATACAAGGTGGTATCCCGGGAGGCGGTCGCGCGCATTCCCGATTCCATACCCGACGAACAGGCCGCGACGCTCCCGTGCGCCGGGGTCACGGCCTGGAACGCACTCGGCGGCCCCGCGCCGATTCGCACGGGCCAGACCGTGTTGACGCTCGGAACCGGCGGGGTTTCGCTGTTTGCGCTGCAACTGGCCAAGCTGGTCGGTGCCCGTGTCGTCGCGACGACGTCGAGTCCCGAGAAGGCGCAGACGCTCAAAGCGCTGGGCGCCGACGACGTCATCGACTACCGCCGCAATCCGAACTGGGGCGAGCAGGTGCGCGAACTGACCGGCGGCCGAGGCGCGGACCGAGTCGTCGAAGTCGGCGGCCCGGCCACCATCGAGCAGTCGTTGCGTGGCGTCGCCGAAGGCGGCGAGGTCACGCTGATCGGCTTTCTCAGCGAAGACAACCCGGGCATCGACTATTTCCTGCTCAAGGGCACCGGCGCGACGACGCGATCCATCACCGTCGGGAGCCGGGCCGATCTGCAAGATCTGGTGCGAGCCGTCGGCGCTTCAGGGTTGGAGCCGGTGATCGACGACGTCTTCGAATTCGATGAGGCGAAAGCGGCGTTCGAGCGGTTACGCGACGGCAAGCACATGGGCAAGCTCGTCGTCCGGGTCGGCTGAGTAGGCGGGGCCTAGTTGCGCGGTCTTCCAATTCAGTCGTGTTCAATCAAGCCATGTTGAGCCTGGCCGAGATTTCCGACCGCCTAGAGATCCAGCAGCTGCTGGTGGACTACTCCACCGCCATCGACAACCGCCGCTTCGACGACCTGGACAAGGTCTTCACGCCCGACGCCTACATCGACTACACCGCCCTCGGGGGCATCGAGGGCCACTATCCGGAGGTCAAGAAGTGGTTGTCGGAGGTGTTGCCGAACTTCCCGGTCTACGCGCACATGCTCGGCAACTTCTCGGTGACCGTCGACGGCGATAAGGCCACTTCGCGGGTCATCTGCTTCAACCCGATGGTGCTCGGCGGCGACAAGGAGCAGATCCTGTTCTGCGGCCTGTGGTACGACGACGAGTTCGTCCGCACCCCGGATGGATGGCGGATGACGCGGCGGGTGGAGACCAAGACCTTCCAGAAGGTCATGTAGCTGGATTTCTGGCGGGCGGACCTGTTCTGGCACAATTGGCGGCTGTCCGCCGCGCGACCCTGCCTTTTCAGGCCAGGCTCGGCGAGGCACACACGCGAGGCAAAACCGGACCCCGGCATCCCGCCCGGGTCGCTGAATTGCAGCGTGACACATACAGGAGAAGTCGCTTAACCATGGCTGTGAAGATCAAGCTGACCCGGCTTGGCAAGATCCGCAATCCGCAATACCGCATCGCCGTCGCCGACGCTCGGACCCGCCGCGACGGCCGCTCGATCGAGGTCATCGGCCGGTATCACCCGAAGGAAGACCCGAGCCTGATCGAGATCAACTCCGAGCGCGCCCAGTACTGGCTCTCGGTGGGCGCCCAGCCGACCGAGCCGGTCCTCAAGCTGTTGAAGATCACCGGCGACTGGCAGAAGTTCAAGGGCCTGCCCGGCGCCGAGGGCAGCCTGCAGGCCGCCGCGCCCAAGCCGTCCAAGCTGGAGCTGTTCAACGCCGCGCTGGCCGAGGCCGACGGCGCGCCCACCACCGAGGCCGCCAAGCCAAAGAAGAAGGCCCCGGCCAAGAAGGCCGCCAAGGCCGCCGAGGCGCCCGAGGCCGCTGACGAGGCGGCCGAAGCCCCCGCCGACGCCGAGCCGGCCGCCGAAGCCCCCGCCGAGCCGGCCGCGGAAGCCGCGCCGGCCGACGCACCGGCCGAAGGCTGACCGAGGTGAGCACCGTCGTCGTCGACGCTGTCGAGCATTTGGTCCGCGGCATCGTCGACAACCCCGACGATGTCCGGGTGGACATGGTTACCAGTCGGCGTGGGCGCACCGTGGAGGTGCACGTCCACCCCGACGACCTGGGCAAGGTGATCGGTCGCGGCGGGCGCACCGCGACCGCGCTGCGCACGCTGGTCGCCGGCATCGGTGGCCGCGGCATCCGCGTCGACGTGGTGGACACCGACCAGTAGCGGAGCGCTCCCGTGGAGTTGACGGTCGGGCGCGTGGTCAAGGCGCACGGCATCGGCGGCGAGGTGGTCGTGGAAATCCGCACCGACGATCCCGCGGCGCGGTTCGCTCCCGGTAACACGTTGCGCGCCAAGAATTCTCGTAGCGGCGAGGAGCGCAGCGTCGTCGTCGACCAAGTCCGCGAGCACGGTGGGCGGCTGCTGGTGCGATTGGCCGGCGTGCACGACCGCGACGCCGCCGACGCGCTGCGGGGCAGCCTGTTCGTGGTGGACTCCGCCGAGCTGCCGCCGATCGACGAGCCCGACACGTACTACGACCACCAGCTCGAAGGCCTTGCCGTCCGGACGACGGCGGGGCTGGAGGTCGGCGTCGTCGCCGAGGTGCTGCACACCGCGGCCGGTGAGCTGCTGGCGGTGCGGCGGGATTCCGGTGAGGTACTGGTGCCGTTCGTCGCCGCGATCGTCACGTCGGTCTCGTTGGACGACAGGCTGATCGAGATCGATCCGCCCGACGGGCTGCTGGAACTGGGGTAGCCCGTGCGAATCGACGTGATAACGATTTTCCCGGCGTATCTGGATCCCCTGCGACAGTCGTTGCCGGGCAAGGCGATTGCGTCGGGCCTGGTCGACCTGCACGTGCACGACCTGCGCCGGTGGACCTACGACGTGCACCACTCGGTGGATGACGCGCCCTACGGCGGCGGCCCCGGAATGGTGATGAAGGCCCCGGTCTGGGGCGAGGCCCTGGACGAGACCTGTTCGGGTGAAACGCTTTTGGTCGTTCCTACGCCGGCGGGCGCCTTGTTCACCCAGGCGACCGCCCAGCGCTGGAGCACCGAGAAGCACCTGGTGTTCGCGTGCGGGCGTTACGAGGGAATCGACCAGCGGGTCATCGACGACGCCGCGCGACGCATGCGGGTCGAGGAGGTCTCGATCGGGGACTACGTGCTGCCGGGCGGGGAGTCGGCGGCCGTGGTGATGATCGAGGCGGTGCTACGGCTGCTCGGCGGCGTGCTGGGCAATCCCGCGTCGCTGCAGGATGATTCGCATTCGCCCGCCTTGGACCGGCTGCTGGAGGGGCCCAGCTATACGAGGCCGCCGAGCTGGCGCGGGCTGGACGTCCCCGAGGTCCTGTTGTCCGGTGACCATGCGCGGATCGCGGCCTGGCGCCGCGAGGTTTCGCTGCGGCGCACCCGCGAGCGCCGCCCGGACCTATTGGGCGACTAGGGCTGGCGAACAGACGCAGAATCGCACCTGCGGTGTCGGATTCGTGCGATTCTGCGTCTGCTCGCGCAATGAGCCGAGTGTGTCAGATCCGGCCGTTGGGGAAGATCGTCTTGACGGCCTGGGTGATCGTCTGCCGCGCGGTGGCGTCGTCGGACGGCTGCAGCGACTGGACCACCATCACGTAGCGGCGATCGGCGCCGATCACCCCGGTCGACAGGTGCACCCAGTCGGCGCCGATGCAGCACATCCAGCCCTGCTTGACCGCCACCGGTTCGGCGAACAGGCCGTCGGGAATGCCGAACCGCTGCGGGTAGCCGTCGGCCCCGGTCGGGGTGGACCGGGCCAGGTCGTTGACGATGACGCTGGCCCGCGACGTCGGCAGTCCGCCCGACCCGTCGAGCAGCGCGTCGTAGTAGTGGATCAGGTCGGTCAGCGAGCTCATCGTGTTCCACCAGCGCCCGTCGCTGGGCGGGGTGGTGGAGGACAGCCCGTAGCGGCTCGCGACCTGGGTGATGATGTTGTCGCCGCCGCCCTGGCCCCAGAACTTCTCGGCGGCGCCGTCGTCGGACGACTGCAACATCACGTCGAGGGCCTGGCGGTCCTCGGCGGACAGGGTGGTCCTGCCCTGGGACTCGGCCAGCAACAGGTCGTCGGCGATGAAGAGCTTGGCCACCGACGCGGTGCCGACGATCTGGCTGTTGCCGTTGGAGACCAGCTCATGCGTCTTGCGATCCAGGACGGCGACCGACAGCGTGGCCCCGGCGCCGGCCGCCTCGTCGATGGCCTGCTGGATCCGCGCCGGCAGGCCGCCGAATACCGTGCCGGCCAGCGCCTGCGGCGGCCCGTGCATCGGCACGGTGTCCAGCAGCAGCTGAACCGTCTCCGGCTGCACCTGGGACTGCCGAACGGGCTCGCTGTGCGCGGCGGCGGACGGCTTTCCCAGGCTTTGCGGCTCCACCAACGCCTCGTCGCACCCGGCCAGCACCAGCGTCACCGCCGCCACGGCGGCCAGCACGGCGAGCGGGCGGGTGGACATGTGTCGGGCTCCTTGGTGTGCTCGGGCGTTAAACCTGCACGTGGCCGGGCCGATTCGACCCGAGTCATGTGTACCATTTACCAGCGCCTTTGGCGCGTTTTGAACCGCGAGCTTTACCTGTGATTTTCAATGCACGCGGGCCGTCTGGCACAATTGTTCAGTTGTCTCGAACCCACGAGCGCGCCGGGCGTTTCCCGGTGGCTGCGAGATGCGCACTAAAAGCCCGAAAACCATCGGCTTGATGACCGCCCCACGCCCGCGTGTGGGCAGCCGTCGCAGGCCGCGACCGCAAGGAAGAGTGTTCGTACGATGAACCGGCTGGACTTCGTCGACCAGACGTCGCTGCGCGACGACATCCCGGCCTTTAGCCCGGGCGACACCATCAACGTGCACGTCAAGGTCATCGAGGGCGCCAAGGAGCGTATCCAGGTGTTCAAGGGCGTGGTGATCCGCCGACAGGGCGGAGGCATCCGCGAGACGTTCACCGTGCGCAAGGAGAGCTACGGCGTCGGCGTCGAGCGGACCTTCCCGGTGCATTCGCCGAACATCGACCACATCGAGGTGGTGACCCGTGGCGACGTCCGCCGCGCCAAGCTGTACTACCTGCGTGAACTCCGCGGCAAGAAGGCCAAGATCAAGGAAAAGCGCTGACCGGGCGCGGTTCGGAGCAGGTCTGCGGATCCCACAAGCCGTGCTGACTACGCTGATCTCGTGACCGATACCCCGGACTCACCCGAGCGCCAGCCCGACGCCGGTCAGCCAGAGCCGAAGGTCTCCACCGCCGAACCCGACGCGCCCGCCGAAGCCCCGGAACCCGAAGCGGCCGAGCCGGAGCGCAAGAAGAAGTCCACGCTGCGCGAGCTCGCGCTGCTCGCGGTGATCGCCGTGGTCCTCTACTACGTCATGCTGACGTTCGTCGCCCGCCCCTACCTGATTCCGTCGGAATCCATGGAGCCCACGCTGCACGGGTGCACGGGCTGCGTCGGCGACCGGATCATGGTCGACAAGCTGAGTTACCGGTTCGGTCAGCCGCGGCCCGGCGACGTGATCGTCTTCAAGGGGCCGCCGTCGTGGAACGCCGGCTACAAGTCGATCCGTTCGAACAACACCGCGCTGCGCTGGGTGCAGAACGCGCTGTCGTTCATCGGCTTCGTGCCCCCCGACGAGAACGACCTGGTCAAGCGGGTCATCGCGGTGGGCGGGCAGACCGTGCAGTGCCGGGCCGAAACGGGGTTGACCGTCGACGGCAAGCCGCTCAAGGAGCCGTACCTGGATCCGACCACGATGATGGCCGACCCGTCGAAGTACCCCTGCCTGGGCAGCGAGTTCGGGCCCGTCGCCGTCCCGGCGGGACGGCTGTGGGTGATGGGGGACAACCGGACCCACTCGGCGGATTCCCGGGCCCACTGCACCAGCGTCCCGATCGAAGCACTCAAGGGCATCCTGTGCACCGGTGACCCGAATTCGGGAACCGTGCCGGTAGCCAACGTCATCGGCAAGGCCCAGTTCATCGTGTGGCCGCCGTCGCGGTGGGGTGGCGTCGGGTCGGTGAACCCCCAGCAGAGTCAGTAGCCATGGCCACCACGTGGCCGCCGCGGACCGTCATCCGCAAATCGTCCGGCTTGCGCACGCTGGAGTCCGCGCTGTATCGCAGCGGCCTCGGCCCGGTGGCCGGGGTCGACGAGGTGGGCCGCGGCGCCTGCGCCGGCCCGCTGGTGGTGGCGGCCTGCGTGCTCGGCCCCAGCCGACTGGAAAGCCTTGCGGCCCTTGACGACTCGAAGAAACTCACCGAGAAGGTGCGGGAGAAGCTGTTCCCCGTGATCCGCCGCTACGCGCTGGCGTACCACGTGGTCTTCATCTCCTCGGAGGAGGTCGACCGGCGCGGCGTGCATGTGGCCAACATCGAGGGCATGCGCCGCGCGGTGGCCGGCCTGTCGGTGCGCCCCGGGTACGTGCTGAGCGACGGATTCCGCGTGCCCGGCCTGCCGATGCCGTCGCTGCCGGTGATCGGCGGGGACGCCGTGGCGGCGTGCATCGCCGCGGCCAGCGTGCTGGCCAAAGTCAGCCGCGACCGGCTGATGGTCGCGATGGACGCCGATCACCCCGGCTACGGCTTCGCCGACCACAAGGGCTACAGCACGCCGGCACATTCGACGGCGCTGACCGAGCTCGGGCCCTGCGCCCAGCACCGCTATTCGTTCATCAACGTCCGGCGCGTGGCTTCAGGGCCGGGCGGAACCGGTGCGCGGGTGGTGGCGGAGTGCAAACCGGACCCTCCGGCCGAGCCTGGCGAATACCGGTGAGGAAAGATGGGACCAGGTTCCCACGTCATCCAGAAGGACGTCTGAGCAGATGAGTGCAGAAGATCTCGAAAAGTACGAAACCGAGATGGAGCTCTCGCTGTACCGCGAATACAAGGACATCGTCGGCCAGTTCAGCTACGTCGTGGAAACCGAACGGCGCTTCTACCTGGCCAACAGCGTGGAGATGACGCCGCGCAACGCCGACGGCGAGGTGTACTTCGAGCTCCGATTGTCCGACGCGTGGGTGTGGGACATGTACCGGCCGGCCCGGTTCGTCAAGCAGGTCCGCGTGGTCACCTTCAAGGACGTCAACATCGAAGAGGTCGAGAAGCCCGAGTTACGGCTGCCGGAGTAGGCCGCCGGCTAAGTCGCTTCGCCGTTGGCCGGCAATTGGCCGCGGTTCTCGATGACGGCGCGCGCCACGTCGGCCAGCTTGATGTTCAGCGCCTGGGAATGGCGGCGCAGCAGGTCGAACGCCTGGTCTTCGGTCATGTCGTGCAGCAGCATCAACATGCCGACCGCCTTGCCGGTCTCGCGGTTGCTCATCAACCCCCGGCGCAGGCTCGCGGCGTCTTCGCCCTTGGCGACCGCGTTGATGGCCACGCTGGCGAACGACGCGAGCACCGCCGCCCGGCCCGCGGACTCGGCGTCGAACACGTTGGGGGTGTCGCTGAACAGGTTGAGCGCGGCCCCCTTGCGCTTGTCGACCAGGAGCCGAAAGCCCATGGCCCCGCGCACCGGGGTTTCCTCGACGAGGATCTTGGCGAGCTTGGGCCACAGCGACGGCGTGGTCAGGTCGGGGTCGATCTGGGGAGTCTCCTCCTCGATCGCGTCGATGCACGGGCCGTCGCCGGAGCGCCGTTCCAACTCGTCGATTTGCTGCGCGATGCGGTCGCTGGCGCCGACGGTGACGTAGCGGTCGCCTTCGCGCACCAGCAGGCTGGCGTGGTCACAGCCGCGGACGGTCAGCGTCGCCGCGATGCAGATGGCCGCGTACATCTGCTTGGCGTCCGAGCCTTGGTAGATGATCTCGGCCAGGGCGGCGAAGACCGTCGCCGGGTCGGCCGTGTCGCCGCCCGGTGTCGAACTCGTCTCGTCTGCCACTTTGCCTCGTTCCCGCTCGTGATCCTGTGTCGAGAGTATCGGCATGCGACTTTCGCGAGCGCGGTTTGGTCGGCGGTCGCGAAGGGAAGCACACCCGGGTGGGACTGACAGTGGCGGTGACCGGGCCAACCGGGGAGATCGGGGTCTCGGCGGTGACGGCGCTCGAGCGCGAGCCCGCGGTGGAGAAGATCATCGGGATGGCGCGCCGGCCGTTCGACCCGGCGTCGTGCGGCTGGCAGAAAACCACCTACCAGCAGGGCGACATCACCGACCGCGAGGCCGTCGACGCCCTGGTGGCGGGGGCCGACGTGGTGGTGCACCTGGCGTTCATCATCATGGGCTCGCGCGACGAGAGCCGCCGCATCAACCTGGAGGGCGCCCGCAACGTGTTCGAGGCGACGGTCGCCGCCGAGCGACCGCGGCGCCTGGTCTACACCTCGTCGGTGGCGGCGTACGGCTACCACTCGGACAACCCCGTCCCGCTGACCGAGGACGTGCCGGCGCGGGGGACCCCCGAGCACTACTACTCGGCGCAGAAGGCCGAGTGCGAGGCGATGCTCGCCGACATCACCAAGGGCTCGTCGCTGGAGGTGTTCGTGCTGCGGCCGTGCATCGTCGCCGGGCCAAAGGCGACGGCGTTGGCCGACGCGATGCCCTGGAACCAGCTGCCCGCGCCGGTCCGCGCCGTCACCAAGGTGGCGCCGGCGCTGAAGCCGGTCGTGCCGGATCCGGGTATTCCGTTGCAGCTGGTCCACCACGACGACGTCGCGGAGGCGATCGCGCTGGCGGCGACGGCCCCGGCGCCGCCGGGGGCGTACAACATCGCCGGTGAAGGTGTGGTGACGGTGTCGGAGGTGGCCAAGGCGCTCGGTGGCCGGCCGGTGCGGGTTCCCGCGATTGCCGCCTCGGCGGCGTCGGCGGCGATTTCCAAGGTGCCGTTCGTCCCGTCCATGCTGGAATGGCTGCACTCCGCGCGGACGTCGGTGGTGATGGACACCGGCAAGGCCCGGACCCTGCTCGGATGGCGGCCGGTCCACTCGTCGGCGGAGACGCTGGCCGCGCTGGCCGAGGCGGTGTGAGGGCGCCAGGGTAGTTTTGAGCGCGTGGGCCAGGTAACGGCGCGCCGACGCGCGCGGCATCTCACGGCCGACCGCGCCGTCACCCGACCCGAAACCCTGGCCGTCGAGGAGCCGTTGGAGATCCGCGTCAACGGCTCGCCGGTCACGGTGACGATGCGCACGCCCGGCTCGGATTTCGAACTGGCGCAAGGCTTTCTGCTCACCGAGGGGGTCATCGGCGACCGCGAGGACGTCCGGACCATCCGCTACTGCGACGGGCGCACCGACCCGAACACCTACAACGTCCTGGACGTCACGCTGGCTCCCGGGGTGGCGCCGCCGGACCTCGACGTCACCCGCAACTTCTACACCACCTCGTCGTGCGGGGTCTGTGGCAAGGCGTCGCTGGACGCGGTGCGGTTGATCGGCCGCTTCTCGCCCGGCTCGGATCCGGCGACCGTCGCCGCGGCCACACTCAAGGCGATGCCGGGCCAATTGCGCTCCGCGCAAAAGGTTTTCGACAGCACCGGTGGGCTGCACGCGGCGGCATTGTTCGGCGTCGACGGCGCGCCGCTGGTGGTGCGCGAGGACATCGGCCGGCACAACGCGGTCGACAAGGTCGTCGGCTGGGCGGTGGAACACGGGCGCGTTCCGCTGCGGGGCTGCGTGCTGCTGGTCAGCGGCCGGGCGTCGTTCGAATTGACGCAAAAGGCCGTGCTGGCGGGCATTCCCGTGCTGGCCGCGGTGTCGGCACCGTCGTCGCTGGCGGTGTCGCTGGCCGAGGAGTCCGGCATCACGCTGGTGGCGTTCCTGCGCGAGGACTCGATGAACGTCTACACCAGGGCGGATCGGATCGGGTAGGGCATGTCGCGGTTCAAGACGGAAATGGCGACCTGCCCCGCCTGCCGGCGCGAGGCCGAGGCCACCGTCGAGTACACCTACGACAGTGACGGCAACGTCACCGGCAGGCGGGTGCGCGAGGTGCACTGCCGGTCCGCGGACTGCCCGGGCACCGACGTGCCCCCGCACTGGAGCTAGCTTCCGGTTCGCGGCTGTGGATGGACGCGTGACTGTGGATAGACCGCCGCTGCACTGAGCTTCACGCCGCCGCCGGGCGTGCGCGCGTCAGCACCGCCGGACACCGTGGCCCCCATGACGACGGAACAGGCCATGACCCGGGTGCAACTGGGGGCGATGGGCGAGGCGCTCGCGGTGGACTATCTGACGAGGATGGGGCTGCGGATCCTGGGCCGCAATTGGCGCTGCCGCTACGGCGAGCTGGACGTGATCGCGGCCGACGACGCCGCCCGCACCGCGGTGTTCGTGGAAGTGAAGACCCGCAGCGGGGACGGCTACGGCGGGCTGGCCTACGCGGTGACCCCGCGCAAGGTGGGGCGGCTGCGCCGGCTGGCCGGGCTTTGGCTGGCCGGCCAGGACCAGCGCTGGGCGGCGCTGCGCATCGACATGATCGGCGTGCGGGTCGGGCGCAAGCGCACCCCGGAGATCACCCACCTGCAGGGAATCGGCTAATGGCGCTGGGACGGGCGTTCTCAGTCGCGGTGCGCGGATTGGACGGCGCCACAGTGGAAATCGAGGCCGACATCAGCTCCGGCCTGCCGGGCGTGTATCTGGTGGGGCTGCCCGACGCCGCCCTGCAGGAGTCGCGCGACCGGGTCCGCGCGGCCGTCACCAACTGCGGCAACGACTGGCCCCAGTCCCGGCTCACGCTCGCGCTGTCGCCGGCGACGCTGCCCAAGATGGGATCCGTCTACGACGTCGCGCTGGCGGCCGCGGTGCTTTCCGCGCAGCGCAAGCACCCGTGGGAGCGGCTGGAGAAGACGGTCCTGCTGGGTGAGCTGGCGCTGGACGGCCGGGTGCGGCCGGTGCGCGGGGTGCTGCCCGCGGTGCTGGCCGCCAAACGCGACGGCTGGCCGGCCGTCGTCGTCCCGGTGGACAACCTGGCCGAGGCGAGCCTGATCGACGGGATCGACGTCTGGGGCGTGCGCACGCTGCGGCAACTGAAGAACTGGCTCGGCGGCTCCGGCGGCCTGGAACCCAGGATCAGCGCGCGGGCCACGGACCCGGAGCCGTCGGCGGATCTGGCCGACGTGGTCGGGCAGGCGCAGGCGCGGTTCGCGGTGGAGGTCGCGGCCGCGGGGGCGCACCACCTCATGTTGACCGGACCGCCCGGCGTGGGCAAAACGATGCTGGCGCAACGCCTTCCGGGGCTGCTCCCGCCGCTGTCGGACGACGAGGCGCTGGAGGTCACCGCGATTCACTCCGTGGCCGGACTACTGTCGACCGACACGCCGTTGATCACCCGGCCGCCGTTCGTGGCGCCGCACCACAGCTCCACCGTCGCGGCGCTCGTCGGCGGCGGATCGGGGATGGCCCGGCCGGGCGCCGTCAGCCGCGCGCATCGCGGGGTGTTGTTCCTCGACGAGTGCGCCGAGATCAGCGTCAGCGCGCTCGAGGCGCTGCGAACGCCGTTGGAGGACGGGGAGATTCGCCTCGCCCGCCGCGACGGGGTGGCGTGCTACCCGGCCCGCTTCCAGCTGGTGCTGGCCGCCAACCCATGCCCCTGCGCTCCGGCCGATCCGCAGGACTGCGTCTGCGCGGCCGCGGCCAAACGCCGCTACCTCGGCAAGCTGTCCGGGCCGCTGATGGACCGCGTCGACCTGCGGGTGCAGATGAATCCGGTGCGCGCTGGGGCGATCTCGGTCACCGACGGCGAATCGACCGCACAGGTTCGCCGGCGGGTCGCGGCGGCGCGCGACGCGGCCGCCGAGCGTTGGCGACCACACGGATTCCGCACCAACGCCGAAGTCAGCGGGACCCTGTTGCGGCGAAAGTTTCGTCCCAGCAACGCCGCGATGGAGCCGCTGCGCAAGGCGTTGGACCGTGGGCTGCTCAGCATCCGCGGCCTGGACCGCACGCTGCGGGTCGCGTGGAGCCTGGCCGACCTGGCGGGCCGGCCCCTGCCGGACCTCGACGAAGTCGCCACCGCGCTCAGCTTCCGGCAACCGGGTGCGCAGCGATGACCGATCACCTGTTGCGGGCGTGGGCTTACCTGTCCCGGGTGGCCGAACCACCCTGCGCGCCGCTCGCCGAGCTGGTGCGACGCGTGGGCCCGGTCGAGGCCGCCGAGCGGGTCCGGCGCGGATCGGTCGACGCCGAACTGGCGCGCCACACCGAGGCCCGGCGCGAAATAGACCGAGCCGCAGCCGATCTCGAGCTCATCGCGGGACGCGGCGGGCGGTTGATCACATCCGACTGCGACGAGTGGCCGCTGCTCGCGTTCGCTGCCTTCGGCAACGCCGAGGTCAGGGCCCGCACCGGCCCGCCGATGGTGTTGTGGGCGATGGGCCCGGCCCGCCTCGACGAGGTGGCGCAGCGCGCGGCGGCCGTGGTCGGGACGCGCGCGTCGACCGTATACGGGGAACAGGTGGCCGACGACCTGGCCGCCGGGCTGGCCGAACGCGACGTGGCGGTGGTGTCCGGCGGTGCCTACGGCATCGACGCCGCGGCGCACCGCTCGGCGCTGAACTGCGACGGGATCACCGTGGCCGTGCTCGCGGGTGGCCTCGACATCCCTTATCCGGCGGGCAATTCCGGGCTGCTGCATCGCATCGCGACCCGCGGGCTGGTGTTCAGCGAATACCCGCCCGGTGTCCGGCCTGCCCGGCACCGGTTCCTCACCCGCAACCGGTTGGTCGCCGCGGTCGCGGGGGCGGCGGTGGTGGTCGAAGCCGGCCTGCGCAGCGGCGCGGCCAACACCGCGGCGTGGGCACGGGCGCTGGGCCGCCCGGTGGCCGCGGTGCCCGGACCCGTGACCTCGTCGGCATCGGCGGGATGTCACGCGCTGTTGCGCAGCGGCGCGCAGCTCGTCACCCGCGCCGACGACGTCGTCGAGTTGGTCGGCCACATCGGTGAGCTGGCGCCCGAAGAGCCGCACCCCTGCACGGCGCTCGACGGGCTGAGCGACGCCGAACGCCGGGTGTACGAGGCGTTGCCCGGCCGCGGCGCCGCCACGGTGGACGAGATCGCCGTCGCCTCGGCGCTGGCGCCCGAGCAGGTGCTCGGGCCGCTGGCGATGCTCGAGATGGCCGGTTTGACGCGCCGCGACGACGGGCGGTGGCGCATCGTCCGAGTGGGTGGCCGATGAGTCGGGTCAGGCGGAAATCCAATCGCCGATCAGCCATTCCAGCGCGTGGGCGGTGGATCGCGCGCCTTGGGCGGCCTTGGCGCGGTTCGGTTCGCCGAGCACCGCCAGGACCCGTTCCCCGGCGCGCACGATGTCGGCGAACGCCCGAGGGGTCAACCAGCGGGGTTGCAGCGCGAACAGCAGGTCCTCGGTCGGCGTGTTGCCGCTCGCCCCCGGGGCGAAAGGGCAGCCGCCGAGGCCGCCGAGCGCCCCGTCGACCATCGTGGCGCCGGCCTGGATGGCGGCGAGGCTGTTGGCGACCCCCATGCCCCAGGTGTCGTGCCCGTGGAAGACGATCTCGCGGTCGGGCGCGACGGCGCGAACCCGCTCGACCAAGCGGCGCACCTGGTCCGGCGTGGCGTGGCCCAGCGTGTCACACAGCACGACGCTCGAGATGGCTGCGGCCCGGTCGTCGGTGATCAGGTCGAGGACGCGCTGCGGGTCGACGGCGCCGCTGTAGGGGCAGGTGAAGGCGGTTGCCAAGGTCAATTCCAACCGACCGCCGGCGATCGTGACGAGGTCGACGACATCGGGCAGGGCGGCCATGCTGTCGGCGGTGGTGCGCCCGACGTTGGCAATGTTGTGCTCGTCGCTGACCGACAGGCAGTACTGAAAGTTGCGGGCCCCGGCCTCGATCGCCCGAAGGACGCCCCGCGGTGTGGCCGCCCAGACCCAGCAGCGTTGCAGCTCTTCGGGACTCAGCGCGGCGATGACTTCTAGGGTGTTGGCCATCGGCGGCACCAGGTCGGGTCGCGCCATCGCGCCGATTTCCACCGCCTCCACGCCCGCGTCCAACAGCAGGCGCGCCAACTCGACCTTGCGGGCCGTCTCGAGCGGCTTGCCCGTGAGCTGCAGGCCGTCGCGCAGGGTCACGTCGCGCAGGATCGCGTTGCGCAGCTGTACCGAGGCCGTCATCCGATGAGCTCCTTGATCTCTTGATCCGCGGTGAGGGCGCCGAGGATCTCCTCGGTGTGGGCGCCGAGCTCGGGTCCGAGGCTCGCGATCGCCCGCGCGGTGTCGCCGATGCGCGGAACGATGCCGGGGAACGCTACATCCGGCAGGATCTCGGTGCCGGTCGAGACCGGCAGGCGCTGGATCATGCCGCGCGCCAGGAACTGCTCGTCGGACTTGATGTCCGCGGCGGTGTTGATGGGGCCTGCGGGAACCGACGCGGCCGCGAGCGCGGCGAGCACTTCGCCGGCGGCCAGCGTGGCGGTCCACGCACCGATCGCCTCGTCGAGCTCGTCGCGGGCCTGCCAGCGCAGGGTGTTGTTGGTCAGTCGCGGGTCGTCGGCCAGCTCCGGCCGTCCGATCACGCTCATGAACCGGCGATAGATCCCGTCCCCGTTGCCGGCGATCACGACCCAGCGGCCATCGCCGCACCGGTACGCGTTCGACGGGGCGATGCCCTCCATGCGACCGCCGGTTCGGGTTCGGGTGACTCGATAGGCGTCGTACTCCGGGACCAACGATTCCATCACCGAGAAGATCGCCTCGGTAAGCGCGACGTCCACGGTGCGGTCGGGCAGCGACGTGGATCGCCCTGCCGCACGGTCTTTCTGGCGCTGATGGAGGGCCAGGAGCGCGCCGAACGCGGCATAGATGCCGGCGATCGAATCGCCGATGGACACGCCCACCCGGGCCGGCGGACGATCCGGCTCGCCGGTCAGGCCGCGCAGCCCTGCCATCGCCTCGGCGACGGCGGCGAAGCCCGGTTCGTGGGCCCGCGGTCCGGTCTGTCCGTAGGCCGAGACCCGCACGACGATCAGGTCGGGATTCTGTGCGCTCAGCTCGGCCGGGCCGATGCCCCACCGTTCCAGCGTGCCGGGGCGGAAGTTCTCCATCACGATGTCGCAGGAGCGGGCCAGTTCGCGCACCGCGGCCTGCCCCCGCTCGGTCTTGAGGTCCAGCACGACGGACTTCTTGTTGCGGTTGATCGTGTGAAAAAGCATCGACGTGGTGCCCGAGTAGAGGCGCCACGTCCGCAATTCGTCACCGGTTCCCGGCTTTTCGACCTTGATGACCTCGGCGCCGAAATCGGCCAAGAGCCGACAGCCCGTCGGGCCGGCGATGTAATTGCCCAGCTCAAGGACGCGTATGCCGTCGAGTGGTCCGCCGTTGAACCTGTCCATCGAATCTCCTCCCGTGCCTCACGTCGTGCCCACATAGTGCATTGCAACCCACATTATGGCAAGAAGGCCTTCACAGGTGTGACCAGAGCCGCTACAGTCACCTTCTGTAGTGAAACTCACATTGCAAGTTACGGATTACGAAGTAGGTCAGCCCGCGGAAAGGGGAGAGCAAGGATGACAACATCACCAACCGTGACGCTGAACACGACCTCCGTCGGCGAACAACTGGATCGCATGCCGGTGGGAACCGTGCACCGCAAGGCGATCGTCGTCGTCGGCCTCGGCCTCTTCTTCGAGATGTACGAGATCTTCCTGGCCAGCACCATGAGCACCGCGCTGCGCCGCGACTTCGGTATCCGCGGCACCGAACTCGACGTGGTACTGGCGTCGGCATTCGTCGGAATGTTCTTCGGTGCAGCGCTTTTCGGACGGCTGGCGGACCGGATCGGCCGCCGGAAGACGTTCCTGCTGGGTCTGACCTGGTTCTCGGTGTTCTCGCTGCTGGGCGCGTTAGCGCCCTCTCCGGCCCTGCTGGTGGGCTCCCGTTTCCTGGCCGGCGTGGGGGTGGGCGCCGAATACCCGGTGGCCGACTCCTACCTCGCCGACGTGCTGCCCAAGGAACGCCGGGGCCGACTGGCGTCCTACGCCTACACCTGCTCGTTCCTCGCCGTACCGTTCGCCGGCTTCCTCGCGATGTGGTTGACCAAACATTCGCCGCTCGGCATCGCGGGCTGGCGCTGGCTTCTGACCATCGGTGGCCTGGGCTTCGTGATCGTCTTCCTCCTGAACCGTTGGCTGCCCGAGTCGCCGCGCTGGCTCGCCGGCGTCGGCCGGATCGACGACGCGCAGCGGGAGCTGGACAAGTTCGCGGCCGGGGCGAAAGTGCGTGCCCTACCGATCGAAAACGGCCCCGGGGCGCCCGGCGGGGCCGGCGTCGGGCCTGAGCAAGGGAGCGCCGCGCTGACCCGTCTGCGGCACGCCCCCTACAACCGCAGGTTGTCGATGCTGGGCGTGTTCCACCTGTTTCAGACGTTCGGCTACTACGGCTTCGGCACGCTTGCGGCGCTGGTCCTGGTCAGCCGCGGCTACGACGTCACCTCGTCGATGTTCTTCGCCGCATTGTCGTTCCTCGGCTATCCGATCGGGTCCGCGGTGTCGATCCCGTTGATGGCGCGGTTCGAACGCAAGTTCCTGCTCGTCGGCGCGACGGTGGCGATCGCGGCGTTCGGCCTGATGTTCGCGACGCAATCGTCGGTCCCGTCGATCGTCGTGTTCGGCTTTCTGACCACCGCGACAGCCAACGTCTTCTCCAACGTCTACCACGTGTACCAGGCCGAGATATTCCCAACGGCCGTGCGCGCCACGGCAGTTGGGTGGACCTACTCCCTGTCCCGGCTTTCCAGCGGAGCCTCGCCGTTCATCCTGATTCCCGTCCTCGACAGGTACGGCGCGGGAGCCATGTTCACCGTGGTGGCGATGGCGCTCGCCGTCGTCATCGTCGCCGTCCTCGCCCTCGGGCCGCGCACGTCGCGGCGCAGCCTCGAGGACATCAACCCGGCCTGACGGCGAGTCAAAGCGGTTGAGGAGTAGTTGTGTTCGATTTCGGGGCGCTACCGCCGGAGATCAATTCGGGCCGGATGTATGCCGGTGCGGGCGCGGGACCGATGATGGCCGCGGCCGCGGCCTGGCACGGACTGGCGGCCGAGTTGAGCGCGAGCGCTTCCGGCTATTCGTCGGTGACCGCCGAGTTGACCACCTCGCAGTGGCTCGGTGCGGCATCGCAGTCGATGGTGACCGGTGTCGCCCCCTTCGTCGGTTGGTTAAGCGCCGCCGCCGCATTGGCTGACGAGGCGGGCACGCAGGCCAGCGCCACCGCGGCCGCTTACGAGGCGGCTTTCGCGATGACGGTTCCCCCGACCGTGATCGCCGCCAACCGAGCGTTGTTGGCGTTGCTTGTGGCGACGAACTTCTTCGGCCAGAACACCCCGGCGATCGCTGCAACCGAGATCCAATATGCCGAAATGTGGGCCCAAGACGCCGCCGCCATGTACACCTATGCCGATTCCGCGGCGACCACTTCGCAATTGGTCCCGTTCACCGAACCGACCCCGACCACCGACCAAGCCGGACTGGCCCAACAGCAAGCCGCCGTCGCTCAGGCCGCCGAAGCAGCGGCGGGACCGTCGGCGACGCAGGCGGCGATCAACGACCTGGTCACCAGCTTGTCCGCCCAGATAAAAGGACTTCTCTTCAGTCCCCTGGACGTCATCTACTGGCCGATGATCTATGTGGGATCCCTGATTTTCTCGCAGATCGGTGCGCTGTGGCCCGAGCACGCCGCCGGCGGGGCGGCAGCAGCCTTATCCGCACCGCCGGCGCTTGCGGCGCCCGCCAACCTCGGCAGTGGGCTGTTCTCGGCAAACTTGGCTTCGTCCAACAAGATCGGGTCGCTATCGGTTCCACCGAGCTGGGTCGCGACGGCGCCCAATGCGGCACAAGAGTCCATCGTCCGGGGGATCGGCAGCGAGGAAGCCGGCGGCCCGTCGAACGGACCAGAGGCACTGCTGCGTCAAATGCCGCCGGCTCGCGGCAGGCGTGACCGCGGCGGCTGGCCGCCCCGCGAATACGGATTCCGCCCCCGCTTTACTGCTCGTCCACCGTCGGCCGGGTAACACCGTGGTGCGGAAGACCATCGAGATTCATTGAACCGGAAGGTTATTGGGGAAGGAGATCACCATGTCCTTTGTTACTGCGCAACCAGAAGCCTTGGCGGCAGCGGCTGGCGCCTTGCGCGCCATCGGCTCTGCGCTTGCGGCTCAGAATGCGGCGGCCGCCGCGCCGACGACGGGGGTGATGCCCGCTGCCACCGACCAAGTGTCGATACTGACCGCGGCGCAGTTCGCCGCCCATGCGCAGCTGTATCAGCAGGTCAGTGCGCAAGCCATGGCCATTCACGAGATGTTCGTCAGCGCATTGGATCTCAGCTCGGGATCGTATGCGGCCACCGAGGCCGCCAACGCGGTCGCGGCTGGTTAAGGGGCTCGCGATGCTCGACTTCGGGGCGCTACCACCGGAGATCAACTCGGGGCTGTTGTACGCGGGCCCGGGCGCGACATCGATGATGGGGGCGGCATCCGGTTGGAATGCCCTTGCCGCCGAGCTGAATTCGGCTGCTATAGCCTACGACAGAGTGGTGAACGCGTTGTCCGGCGAGGAGTGGTTGGGACCGGCCTCGGCGTCGATGGCGCAGGCCGTCACCCCTTACGTGGAATGGATGAGAACCACCGCCGCCGCGGCTGAGCATGCGGCCGGTCAGGCCATGTCCGCTGTGACGGCCTTCGAGACGGCGCTTGCCGCGATCGTGCCGCCGCCCGTGATCGCGGCCAACCGTGTCAATCTGGCGCAGCTACTGGTCACCAACGTGCTGGGCCAAAACACCGCGGCGATAGCAGCTTTGGAAGCCCAGTACGGCGAAATGTGGGCAACCGACGCGGCCACGATGTACAACTATGCGGGCCGATCGGCGAACATCTCGGCGGTGAAACCGTTTCCCTCGGCGCCCCGCACGACCAACCCCGCTGGGATGGCCAACCAGGCCGCCTCGGTCGCCGCGGCCACCGGTACATCGGCGGGCACGGCGCAAGACACGTTGCGCAACGCGATGGGCACGATCACCTCGGCGCTGGGAAAACTGTCCACCGGTATGCAGGCGGCCGAATCGGCGCCCCCGCCGGCGGATCCGGTAAAGGCCGCGCTCACTTCGGGTTTGGTGGGATACCTAGGTGACATTTTCACCTTCTACGCGCCGTTTTCCACCACGTTCTACAACACCGAGGGCCTGCCCTTCTTCTCCGCCGGCATCGCCAACACCTTTATGACGATCGCGAAAACCGCGGGCTCATTTGGCGGTGCCGCGAGCGCGGCCGCCCCGGCGGCGGCACCGCCGGCGGTCGTAGTCCCGCCACTCGGGTTGGGGTTGGCCCATGGCGGGGCATCGGTTACCGGAGCGTTGGGCCACGCGGCCTCCGTCGGTCATTTATCGGTCCCGCCGGCCTGGGGCACGTTGGCGGAGCCACACCACGGCTCGATTATGCCGGTCAGCAATGTGAGGGAGGCCCCGGACGCACGGGCGGGCAACGTCTTCGGCGGCATGCCGCTGGCCGGGGCGGGTGACGGAGGCGCCTCCAGGGGGCCCCGCTACGGCATGCGTCTTACCGTCATGCCCCGCCCGCCGGCCGCCGGGTAGCGTCCCGCGCCTCAGTAGGGGAGACGGCCGCCGAGCGTCCGCGTCACCTGATCGGCTGCCCCGACCACGTTTTCGGCCCACAGCTCGGCGCGCTCATGGGGCAGACGGAAACTGGGTCCGCTGATCATCAGGGCGCCGGCCACCCGGCCGCGCGAGTCGAACACCGGCGCCGCCACACCCGTCGCGCCCTCGTCGCGCTCCCCGGAGGTGACGGCAAAACCCATGCGACGCGTCTCTTCCACCTTGGCGCGCAACGACTCCGGGTCGACGATCGTTGCGTCGGTGAACCGGGCCAGGTCCGAAGCGAGCACCTCTTCCAGCGCTTCGTCGTCCCAGGCCATCAACACCCGCCCCGCCGAGCCGACGTGCAACGGGACCACCTTGCCCACGTGCATCTCGCGCCGGATCGCGTGGCGCGTCTCGGCGATGGCGACGCACACCCGGAACGGCCCCTCCCGGCGGAAGAAGCACGCCGTCTCGCCACTCGCGTCGCGCAGCGATTCCAGCGCCGGCGAGACCGCCTGCAGGATGTCCATGCTGGTGGCGACGGGAGCCGCCCAGTAGGCGATGCGGGCACCGATCCGAAAGCGGTCGCCGGCCCGGTCGAGGAACTCCTCGGCCACCAGGTTGGCCACCAGCCGCTGCACCGTCGAGGTCGGATAGCCGGTCCGGGCGCGGATTTCGCCCAGCGTCAACTCCGGCTCGGACAGCGTGAATGCGTCCATGATCCCGCGGATCTTGGCCAGAACCAGCAGCGGCTTGATGCCAGGCGACAACGTCCGCGACGACGGCACCAACGGGGGAACCGCCGAACCCTCGGCCTCAGTCATTCCCTCATTGTCCCGGTATCGGATTCGCGGCACGGCCTAACCGGCAAACTGCCCACCGGGGGTCCGTATAGTCGACGGGGGGTCGGGTCCCTACAGGAGGATAAGTGGCAGGTCGACCTCTACAAAGCTTCGAAGTGAGCCGCACCGAGCAGCTCACCCCGCACATGGTTCGGGTCGTGCTGGGCAGCAGTCACTTCGACACCTTCGCGCCGAGCAAATTCACCGACTCGTACGTCAAGTTGGCCTTCGTCCCCGACGGCGTCGACGTGGCGGCGCTGCCGCGGCCGTTGACCCTGGACAGCTTCGCCGACCTGCCCCCGGAGAAAAAGCCGTCGGTGCGGACCATGACCGTGCGCGACGTCGACGTCGACGCCGGCGAACTCACGGTCGACATCGTCGTGCACGGCGAGCACGGGATCGCAGGCGCCTGGGCGGCCTCGGCCCAACCCGGCCAGCCGATCTATCTGATGGGCCCCGGCGGCGCCTACACCCCCGACCCCGCCGCCGATTGGCACCTGTTGGCCGGCGACGAGTCGGCGCTCCCGGCCATCGCCACGGCGCTGGAAGCCTTGCCTCCCAACGCCGTTGGCAAGGCGTTCATCGAGGTCGCCGGCCAGCAAGACGAGATCCCGCTGACCGCACCGGAAAACGTCGAGGTGAGCTGGGTCTACCGCGGCGGGCG
>NZ_LZKR01000138.1 GCF_001672915.1 Mycobacterium sp. 1245805.9
CGCCCGCGCCGTCGACGCCCCCGACGCGGTGATCACCGAGGCGGCGGATCAGCTGGAGAAGCTCTCGGCGCTATTGAGCCCCTACGACACCGACGAGTGGGAGTCGCCGTCCGGGCGCCGGATGGACCTGCCCATGCGCGGCAACATCTTGTCCATCCCGATGAAGGCGACCAAGGGTGACGACGGGCGCATCCACGGCTGGGCCCGCTTCGCGCGGTATCACCTGGGGCGCAACGGCGCCGTGCATGGCGGGGCGCTGGGGATGCTGTTCGACAGCGTGCTCGGGCTGACGTCCGCGGTCCTCACCGGCGGCCCGTACCAGCGCACCGCCTACCTCAAGATCGACTACCGCCACATCGTGCCGATCGAGAAGGAATTGCAGTTCGAGGCCGGCGTCGACCGGGTGGAGGGGCGCAAGATCTTTGTGTCGGGCCGGCTCTGCGACGGCGACACGTTGCTGACCGAGGCCGACGCGCTGTTCGTGCGGCTCAAGCCTGGCCAGCCCTGAGCCCACTCGGCCCCGATAGCATGGGCACGACCAATCACCGCACCTTAGCCTTGGAGACCCAACCCGATGAGCGCCGCCGCACAGCCCACCCCGGCAAACCCGATCCGGGTGCCCGCCGGGACCACCGCGGCCGCCGCGGTCGGTGAGGCCGGGCTGCCCAGGCGCGGCGTGCCCGACGCGATCGTGGTGGTGCGCGACGCCGACGGCAAGCTGCGCGACCTGAGCTGGGTGCCCGACACAGATGCCGACGTCGTTCCCGTCGCGGCCAACACCGACGAGGGCCGCAGCGTGATCCGGCACTCGGCCGCGCACGTGTTGGCCCAGGCCGTCCAAGACCTGTTCCCGCAAGCCAAATTGGGCATCGGGCCGCCCATCACCGACGGCTTCTACTACGACTTCGACGTGGCGGAGCCGTTCACGCCGGAGGATCTGGCCAAGCTGGAAAAGCGGATGCGCCAGATCGTCAAGGACGGCCAGCTGTTCGACCGGCGCGTCTACGACTCCAAAGAGCAGGCGCGCATCGAGCTCGCCGACGAGCCCTACAAGCTCGAACTCGTCGACGACAAGTCCGGCTTTACCGAGAACACGGCCGAGATCATGGAGGTCGGCGGCGACGAGCTCACCGCGTACGACAACCTCAATCCCCGTACCCGCGAACGTGTTTGGGGTGACCTGTGCCGCGGACCGCACATCCCCACCACCAAGCACATCCCCGCGTTCAAGCTGACCAGAAGCTCGGCGGCCTATTGGCGCGGTGATCAGAAGAACGCGAGCCTGCAACGCATCTACGGCACCGCGTGGGAGTCGCAGGAGGCGCTCGAGAAGCACCTGGAGCTGATCGAGGAGGCCCAGCGCCGCGACCACCGAAAGCTCGGCGCGGAACTCGACCTGTTCAGCTTCCCCGACGAAATCGGTTCGGGCCTGGCGGTTTTCCACCCCAAGGGCGGCATCGTGCGCCGCGAGCTCGAGGACTACTCGCGGCGCAAGCACACCGAGGCCGGCTACCAGTTCGTCAACACCCCGCACATCACCAAGGCCCAGCTGTTCCACACGTCGGGCCACCTGGACTGGTACGCCGACGGCATGTTCCCGCCGATGCACATCGACGCCGAGCACAACGAGGACGGGTCGCTGCGCAAACCGGGCCAGGACTACTACCTCAAGCCGATGAACTGCCCGATGCACTGCCTGATCTTCCGGGCGCGCGGGCGGTCCTACCGCGAACTCCCGTTGCGGCTCTTCGAGTTCGGCACGGTCTATCGCCTGGAGAAGTCCGGCGTCATCCACGGGCTGACCCGGGTCCGCGGCCTGACGATGGACGACGCCCACATTTTCTGCAGCCGCGAGCAGATGCGCGACGAGCTGCGCTCTCTGCTGCGCTTCGTGCTCGACCTGCTCGGCGACTACGGCCTCACCGACTTCTACCTCGAGCTGTCGACCAAGGACCCGGAGAAATTCGTCGGCTCCGACGAGGTGTGGGAGGAAGCCACCAACGTGCTGGCCGAGGTGGGCGCCGAATCCGGCCTGGACCTGGTGCCCGACCCGGGCGGCGCGGCGTTCTACGGCCCCAAGATCTCCGTCCAGGTCAAAGACGCGCTGGGCCGCACCTGGCAGATGTCGACCATCCAGCTCGACTTCAACTTCCCGGAGCGTTTCGAGCTGGAATACACCGCCCCGGACGGGTCCCGGCAGCGCCCGGTGATGATCCACCGCGCGCTCTTCGGGTCGATCGAACGGTTCTTCGGCATCCTGACCGAGCACTACGCGGGCGCGTTCCCGGCGTGGCTGGCGCCGGTCCAGGTGGTCGGCATCCCGGTCGCCGACGAGCACGTGGAGTACTTGGAAAGCGTTGCCGCGCAGCTGAAGTCGCACGGCGTGCGGGTCGAGGTGGACGCCAGCGACGACCGGATGGCCAAGAAGATCGTGCACCACACCAACCAGAAGGTGCCGTTCATGTTGCTGGCCGGTGACCGCGACGTGGCCGCCGGCGCGGTGAGCTTCCGCTTCGGCGACCGCACGCAGATCAACGGCGTGGACCGCGACAGCGCCGTCGACGCGATCGTGAAGTGGATCGCCGATCGCGAAAACGCCTCTCCCACGGCCGAACTGGTGAAGGTAACCGGCGGTGAGTGACTCCGAACGCGACGACACCATCCTCGACCGGGGAGTCGGCGAGCAAGACCACCTGCAACGGCTGTGGACGCCGTACCGGATGAACTACCTGGCCGAGGCGCCGATGAAGCGCGACAACGGCAAGACCGAGCAGCCATTCACCGACATCCCCCAGCTGTCCGACGAGGACGGCCTGGTGGTGGCGCGCGGCGAACTCGTCTACGCCGTGCTCAACCTCTACCCCTACAACCCCGGGCACCTGATGGTGGTGCCCTACCGGCGGGTCTCGGAGCTCGAGGACCTGACCGAGGCGGAGAGCGCGGAGCTGATGGCCTTCACCCAGAAGGCGATTCGCGTCATCAAGAACGTGTCGCGGCCGCACGGCTTCAACGTCGGGATGAACCTGGGGACGTCGGCCGGGGGCTCGCTGGCCGAGCACCTGCACGTGCACGTCGTGCCGCGCTGGGGCGGCGACGCCAACTTCATCACCATCGTCGGCGGCGCCAAGGTGATCCCGCAGTTGCTGCGCGACACCCGCCAGCTGCTCGCGACGGAGTGGGCCCGAAACCGATGAGTCGCGGCGGCGACGATGCAGAGCGAAGCGATGCTGAGGAGCGGCGCGCATGAGTAAAGTGCCGTTCCTGTCGCGGGCGGCGTTCGCGCGGCTCACCACCCCGACGGCACGGGCGTGCCTGAAGGTCGGATTGACGCCCGACGCCGTCACCGTCCTGGGCACCGTCGTCGCGGTCGCCGGTGCGCTGACGCTGTTCCCGACGGGCCGGCTGTTCGCCGGCACCCTGGTGGTCTGGTTCTTCGTGCTCTTCGACATGCTCGACGGGGCCATGGCCCGGGAACGGGGCGGCGGCACGCGATTCGGCGCGGTGCTGGACGCGACGTGCGACCGGATCAGCGACGGCGCCGTGTTCTGCGGGCTGCTCTGGTGGGCCGCCTTCGGCCTGCACGACAAGCTGCTTGTGGCGGCGACCCTGATCTGCCTGGTCACCTCGCAGGTGATCTCGTACATCAAGGCGCGGGCCGAAGCCAGCGGGCTGCGCGGCGACGGCGGCATCATCGAACGTCCGGAACGGCTGATCATCGTGCTGGTCGGCGCCGGCATCTCCGACTTCCCTTACCTCGCTTGGCCGCCCGCGCTGCCGGTGGCGATGTGGCTGCTGGCGGTGGCCAGCGTGGTCACCTGCGTGCAGCGCCTGCACACCGTGCGCACGTCCCCCGGCGCGACGGAGCCCATGCCATGATCCTCGATCTGGGCCGCCTGACCCGCGGTACGGCCGCCGACTGGGCATACGCCACCGGGTGGATGGCGGTGCGGGCGATGCCGGAGTTCGCCGCCCGCAACGCGTTCGACGCCGGCGCGCGCTACGCGGCCCGCCGCGGCGGGCCCGCCCAGCTGCGCAAGAACCTGGCCCGGGTGATCGGCGTGCCGCCCGATCAGGTGCCGGACCAGCTGATGCGGGCGTCGCTGGCGTCCTACGCCCGGTACTGGCGGGAAGCCTTCCGGCTGCCGACGATGGACCACCGCGAGCTGGCCCGCCGCATCGACGAGACGTTCCGCGGCGCCGACCATATCGACGCGGCCCTGGCCGCCGGCCGGGGAGTGGTGCTGGCGCTGCCGCACAGCGGCAACTGGGACATGGCCGGGGTGTGGCTGGCGCAGACGCGCGGCACCTTCACCACCGTCGCCGAGCGCCTCAAACCCGAATCGCTGTACCGGCGTTTCATCGGCTACCGCGAAAGCCTTGGCTTCGAGGTCATCCCGCTGTCCGGCGGCGAACGCCCGCCGTTCGAGACGTTATGCGACCGGCTGCGCGCCAACCGGCCGGTGTGCCTGATGGCCGAGCGCGACCTGACCCGCACCGGTGTGGAAGTGAAGTTCTTCGGGGAGCTCACCCGGATGCCGGCCGGGCCGGCGAAGCTCGCGATCGAAACCGGTGCGGCCCTGTGCCCCGCGCACTGCTGGAACGAACGCGACGGCTGGCCTGTCGAGATATCCCCGCCGCTGGACACCTCCAGCGGCGACGTCCAGGCCATCACCCAGGCGCTGGCGGATCAGTTCGCCACGAACATCGCCGCGCACCCCGAGGACTGGCACATGATGCAGCCGCAGTGGCTGGCGGACCTGTCCGACGCCAAGCAGGCGAGGCTGAGGGAAACCTGATGCGAATCGGGATGGTCTGTCCGTATTCGTTCGACGTGCCGGGCGGGGTGCAGTCCCATGTGTTGCAGCTGGCCGAGGTGATGCGCGCCCGCGGGAACGAGGTCAGCGTGCTGGCACCGGTCTCGCCGCACGCCGCGCTGCCCGACTACGTCGTCTCCGCCGGCAAGGCCGTCCCGATTCCCTACAACGGGTCGGTGGCCCGGCTGCGGTTCGGCCCGGCCACCCACCGCAAGGTCAAAAAGTGGCTCGTGGAGGGTGATTTCGACGTCCTGCACCTGCACGAGCCCAACGCGCCCAGCCTGTCGATGCTGGCGCTGAACATTGCCGAGGGCCCGATCGTCGCGACGTTCCACACGTCGACCACCAAATCGCTTACCCTGACGGTCTTTCAGGGCATCCTGCGCCCGATGCACGAGAAGATCGTCGGCCGGATCGCGGTGTCCGACCTGGCCCGGCGCTGGCAGATGGAGGCACTGGGCACCGACGCGGTGGAGATCCCCAACGGGGTCGACGTGGAGTCGTTCGCCGCGGCGCCGCGGCTGGACGGATACCCGCGGCCGGGCAAGACCGTGCTGTTCCTGGGCCGCTACGGCGAGCCCCGCAAGGGCATGACGGTGCTGCTCGAGGCGCTGCCGCGCGTGGTCGAACGTAACCCGGACGTGCAGTTGCTGATCGTCGGTCGCGGCGACGAGGACGAATTGCGCGAGCAGGCAGGCGAATTGGTGCATCACATCTCGTTCCTGGGCCAGGTGGACGACGCGGGCAAGGCGTCGGCGATGCGCAGCGCCGACGTCTACTGCGCGCCCAACACGGGCGGGGAGAGCTTCGGCATCGTGCTGGTCGAGGCGATGGCCGCCGGCACGCCGGTGGTGGCCAGCGACCTGGATGCCTTCCGGCGCGTGCTGTGCGACGGCGACTGCGGGCGGTTGGTGCCCGTCGACGACGGGGCCGCACTGGCCGATGCGCTGATCGAGGTGCTGGCCGACGGCGCGCTGCGCAAACGCTACGTGGCGGCCGGTTCGAAGGCGGTCCGCCGCTACGACTGGTCGGTGGTGGCCAGCCAGATCATGCGGGTGTACGAGACGGTCGCCGGGTCGGGAACCAAGGTCCAGGTGGCCAGTTGATGACGTGGCTCGTCATCGCCGTCGTGGTGTTGGTGGCGCTGGTCGCCTTCGCCGGCTGGGCATACCAGACGGCCCACCGGCTCGACCGGCTGCACGTCCGCTACGACCTGTCCTGGCAGGCGCTCGATGGCGCGCTGGCCCGACGCGCGGTGGTGGCGCGGGCCGTGGCGATCGACGGGTACGGGAGTTCCGCCGAGGGCAGGCGGCTGGCCGCGCTGGCCGACGCCGCGGAACGCGCGCCGCGGCCGGCCCGCGAGAACGCCGAGAACGGGCTGTCGGCCGCGCTGGCGATGGTCGATCCTGCGTCGCTGCCCGCGGGCCTGATCGCCGAGCTGGCCGACGCCGAGGCCCGCGTGGTGCTGGCCCGCCGCTTCCACAACGACGCCGTTCGCGACACCCTGGCGCTGCGCGAGCGGTTCCTGGTGCGCACCCTACGGCTGGGCGGAACCGCCGCGCTGCCAAGCTATTTCGAAATCCTGGAGCGGCCGCACGCGCTCGCGCACCCCGAGCGCGGCGTGCCCAACCACCGCACGTCGGCGCGGGTGGTGCTGCTCGACGAGTCCGGCGCCGTGCTGCTGTTGTGCGGGTCGGACCCGGCCAACCCGGCGTTCGGTGACGGGGCCGCGCCCCGGTGGTGGTTCACCGTCGGCGGCGAGGTGGGCAACGGCGAGCGGCTGGTCGAGGCCGCCGTGCGGGAGCTGGCCGAAGAGACGGGCCTGCGGGTCGAGCCGGCCGACATGATCGGACCCGTCTGGCGGCGCGACGAGGTCTTCGAGTTCAACGGCTCGCTGATCGAGAGCGAGGAGTTCTACCTGCTGCACCGCACCCGCCGGTTCGAGCCGTCCCTGGCGGGGCGGACCGAGCTGGAACGCAGCTACATTCACGGCGCCCGCTGGTGTGACGCGAACGACATCGCCGAGCTGACCGCGGCCGGCGAGCAGGTGTATCCGCGGCAACTGGGCGAGCTGTTGCCGGTGGCCAACCGGCTGGCGGACGGCGCCGAAAGCGCCGCGGCCGGCGTGCCTCAGCCCATCGTCTGAGGTCTCAAAGCCGCAAACCCACGTCGGCGAGCGCGTCGTGAACCCCCTGCACCGCCCCCTGCTGCAGCTGGGTGGCCACCGTGGCCGGATCGATCTGCGGGAACAGCCCGAACGGCGTGGGCACGTCCTGGTAGGCGGTGCGGTCGTAGCCCAGCTCGACGAGCACCCGCAGGTCCGGCTGGACCAGGTCGGCCAGCGGGTTTCCCACCAGGGGGATGGCGCGCAGCGGGTCCAGCAGCGGCAGGTTCGGATTGGGAATGAGGATGTAGGTGGTCAGGCTGTCCCCCGGCGACACCGGCTGGACCACCCCCGACGCCAGCTGGGCGGTCGTCACGGTGTTGTAGGCCGGGTGCACGAAAAGGAAGCCGGCGATGGCGTTCGCGTCGGCCAAGATGTCGATCGGGTACTGCGGGAAGTCGGCGGCTCCGTCGTATTGGACGGCGTAGTCGATGGTGGGGTAGGCGTTGGTGGGGGTCGCACCGTAGAACGTGAAGCCCATGCCCGGTATGGAGAAACCGGGAAGGCGCGCCAGCAGCCCGCCGTCGGGCCGGTCGGGGTTGGCGATCAGCACGAAGGACAGCTCATCCAGCGCCGGCCGTACGCCCGCCGGCAAGGATTGCAGATAGCGCATTTCGACGGTGGCGATCACGGCGCTTTGCGAGCCGCCGAAGACGATGACGTGGTTTCCCGCCGCCAGTTGCGTGTTGATCGCCGTGTTCAGGTTCTGCACGCCCTGGGCCACCGACTGGTCCAGCGTCAGGCTGTCCAACCCGGTGAACGGGAACAACTTCTCGGGTGTCACCAGGAACTGCGCGTTGTAGTCGGGATGAGTCGGATTGATGAAGAGCTCGGAAGCCAGCACGTTGTGCAGCCGGGGCAGCGGGCCGAGGCCGGTGCCGCCCATGATCAGCGCCGTCGGCCCGCCGGCACCCACCTGGTTCTCGCTGATCAGCAGCACCCCGACGTTGCCGTTGCCCGGGTTGGCGAAGCCGATGTTCCAGTTGCCGGTGTTCCCGATGCCGATGTTCTGATTGCCCGTGTTCTGGATGCCGAAGTTCGCGTTGCCGAGGTTTCCGACGCCGATGTTGCCGTTGCCGACGTTGTTGATGCCGATGTTGCCGACGCCGACGTTTCCGCTGCCCAGGTTCTGCGGCAGGCCCTGCCACGGCACCAGTTGCGCGACCGCCGCCGCGGCGCCGGCGTAATAGTCCGCCATCGCGGCCGCGTCCTGGGCCCACATCTGTTCGTATTCGGCCTCGGCCGCCGCGATCGCCGGGGCGTTCTGGCCCAGCAGGTTGTATCCCACCAGCGAGAGCAACCGAGTCCGGTTGGCGGCCACCGCAATTGGGTGCACCGTGGCCGCCAGCGCCGCGTCGAAGGTCTCGGCGGTCAACCGGACCTGGGCGGCGGTCTGCTCGGCCTGAGCCGCCGCCGCGCTCAGCCACGCCGCGTACGGGCCGGCCGCGCTCGCCATCGCCGCCGCCGCCGGGCCGACCCAGGCCTCGCCCGCCAACTCGGAGGTCACCGACGCGAAGGAGCCCGCCGCGGCGCGCAGCTCTTCGGCCAGCCCGTCCCAGGCCGCCGCCACCGCCAGCATCGGGCCCTGGCCCGGACCGGCGAACATGCGCGCGGAGTTCAATTCCGGCGGCAACACGGCGAAATTCATCGCTACGTTTCTTTCGACTCGGTGATCTGACGATATGACAGGTCCGCCGCCCGAGCTGGAAAAACCGGTTTGTTGGTCACCACTAGACTGGTGCAGGCATTGACGGAGCGAAGGAGAGACGTGGACACCGCCCAGGCAAATGGTGGCCAGGCCAACCAGACCGGCACCGCGCGCGTCAAGCGCGGCATGGCCGAGATGCTCAAGGGCGGCGTCATCATGGACGTCGTCACGCCCGAGCAGGCCCGCATCGCCGAGGGCGCCGGCGCCGTCGCGGTGATGGCGCTGGAACGGGTGCCGGCCGACATCCGCGCCCAGGGCGGGGTGTCGCGGATGAGCGACCCCGACATGATCGAGGGCATCATCGCGGCCGTGACCATCCCGGTCATGGCCAAGGTGCGCATCGGGCACTTCGTCGAGGCGCAGATCCTGCAGAGCCTCGGGGTGGACTACATCGACGAGTCGGAGGTGCTGACCCCCGCCGACTACACCCACCACATCGACAAGTGGAAGTTCACCGTGCCGTTCGTGTGCGGCGCGACCAACCTCGGCGAGGCCCTGCGGCGCATCGCCGAGGGCGCGGCCATGATCCGCTCCAAGGGCGAGGCCGGCACCGGCGACGTGTCCAACGCCACCACGCACATGCGGGCCATCAGCGGCGAGATCCGCCGGCTGACGTCGCTGTCCGAGGACGAGTTGTACGTCGCCGCAAAGGAATTGCAGGCGCCCTACGAGCTGGTCCTCGAGGTGGCCCGGGCCGGCAAGTTGCCGGTCACCCTGTTCACCGCCGGCGGCATCGCCACCCCCGCCGACGCGGCGATGATGATGCAGCTCGGCGCCGAGGGGGTGTTTGTCGGCTCCGGCATCTTCAAGTCCGGGGCGCCCGAGCACCGCGCCGCCGCGATCGTGAAGGCCACCACCTTCTACGACGATCCCGACGTGCTGGCCAAGGTGTCACGCGGGCTGGGCGAGGCGATGGTGGGCATCAACGTGGAGCAGCTCCCGCAGCCGCATCGGCTGGCCGAACGCGGCTGGTAAGAACAGTCCGTGTCGATCGAGAAGATCCTTGATCTCGAGCAGCTCGAGGTCAACATCTATCGCGGAAACGTGTTCAGCCCGGACTCGGGATATTTTCAGCGCACGTTCGGCGGCCACGTAGCGGGGCAGTCCCTGGTGTCGGCGGTGCGCACCGTCGACCCGCATTTCCTGGTGCACTCGCTGCATGGCTACTTCCTGCGGCCCGGGGACGCCACGGCGTCGACGGTCTTCATCGTCGAACGCATCCGCGACGGCGGCTCGTTCTGCACCCGCCGCGTCAACGCCATCCAGCACGGCGAAACCATCTTCTCCATGTCGGCGTCGTTCCAGACCGACCAGGAGGGCATCAACCACCAGGACGCGATGCCCGCGGCGCCGCCGCCGGACGGCCTGCCGGGGTTGAGCTCGATCAAGGTGTTCGACGACGCCGGGTTCAAGCAGTTCGAGGAGTGGGACGTGCGGATCGTGCCGCGGGAGCGCGTGGAGCGGCTGCCCGGCAAGGCCTCGCAGCAGCAGGTGTGGTTTCGCCACCGCGACCCGCTGCCCGACGACCCGGTGCTGCACATCTGCGCGTTGGCCTACATGAGCGACCTCACCCTGTTGGGTTCAGCGCAGGTCACCCACCTCGACGAACGCGCGCACCTGCAGGTGGCCTCGCTCGACCACGCGATGTGGTTCATGCGGGTGTTCCGGGCCGACGAATGGTTGCTCTACGACCAGTCCTCGCCGTCGGCCTGCGGCGGTCGCGCGCTGTGCCAGGGCAAGATCTTCAACCAGTACGGCGAGATGGTCGCCGCGGTCATGCAGGAGGGTCTGACCCGCTTCCCGCGCGGATACCAGCCGCACAAGCAATGATTTCTCCGTGAGCGCGCCGAAGATCGGGGTCCTGGCCCTGCAGGGCGACACCCGCGAGCATCTGGCGGCGCTGCGCGAGGCGGGAGCCGAGTCGATGCCGGTCCGCCGCCGCAGCGAGCTGGAGGCGGTGGACGGGCTGGTCATTCCCGGCGGCGAATCCACCACGATGAGCCACCTGTTGCTGGACTTCGAGCTGCTCGAGCCGTTGCGGCGGCGGCTGGCCGACGGGCTGCCCGCCTACGGCGCGTGCGCCGGCATGATCCTGCTGGCCACCGACATCCTGGACGCCGGCGCCCGGGGCCGGCAGGCGCTGCCGCTTCGCGCGATCGATATGACGGTGCGGCGCAACGCTTTTGGCCGCCAGGTCGACTCGTTCGAGGGCGACATTCCGTTCGCGGGCCTCGACGGGCCGGTGCGCGCGGTGTTCATCCGCGCGCCGTGGGTCGAGCGGACCGGCGACGGGGTGCAGGTGCTGGCCAGCGCGGCCGGGCACGTCGTCGCGGTGCGGCAGGGCTCGAAGCTGGCGACCGCATTTCACCCCGAGATGACCGGCGACCGCCGCATCCACCACCTCTTCGTCGACATCGTCAGGGGCGAGGCGTAAGTCACATCCGTCACTTTCGCCCCGGGACGGGTGGCATGAGGCTTTTTGTCCACCTCATAGCGACAGGCGTTGTCGCTCTGAGGTGGACAAGAAGGGTGCCGGTCGCTTTCTTGTGACGGCTGTGACTGCAGAGACCGCGGGGAGCGCCGGGGCCGTCGGCGCCCACCGCCCACGTAGACTCGTTGGGCGAGTTATCAAGCGAGAAGAGGTAAGAACACCGATGAGCGGCCATTCCAAGTGGGCCACCACCAAGCACCAGAAGGCCGTCAAGGACGCCCGCCGCGGCAAGGAGTTCGCCCGGCTGATCAAGAACATCGAGGTCGCGGCCCGCACCGGCGGCGGTGATCCGGCCGGCAACCCGACGCTCTACGACGCGATCCAGAAGGCCAAGAAGACGTCGGTGCCCAACGACAACATCGAGCGCGCCCGCAAGCGCGGGGCCGGCGAGGAGGCCGGCGGCGCCGACTGGCAAACCATCACCTACGAGGGCTACGCCCCCAACGGCGTGGCGGTGCTGATCGAGTGCCTGACCGACAACCGCAACCGCGCCGCCAGCGAGGTGCGGGTGGCGATGACACGCAACGGCGGCACCATGGCCGACCCCGGCTCGGTGGCCTACCTGTTCTCCCGCAAGGGCGTGGTCACGCTGGAGAAGAACGGCCTGACCGAAGACGACGTGCTGACCGCCGTGCTCGACGCCGGCGCCGAGGACGTCAACGACCTGGGCGACAGCTTCGAGATCATCTCCGAGCCGACCGACCTTGTCGCGGTGCGCACCGCGCTGCAGGACGCCGGCATCGACTACGAGTCGGCCGAGGCCAGTTTCCAGCCGTCGGTCAGCGTTCCCGTCGACCTGGACGGCGCCCGCAAGGTGTTCAAGCTCGTCGATGCGCTGGAGGACAGCGACGACGTGCAGAACGTCTACACCAACGTCGACGTCTCCGACGAGGTGCTGGCCGCGCTCGACGACGAGTGACCGAGCCGCCCGTCGTCAACCATCACGCCGACCACCCGGGCTTCGGCGGCCCGATCGGTGTGGTGACCGCGCTCGGCATGCTCGTCACGGGCCGCGGCAACGCGCGGCTGGCCGTCGACCTGGCCGGGGTGTCGGACGCCGACCGCGTCGTCGACATCGGTTGTGGCCCAGGCAATGCCGCCCGGGCCGCCGCCGCACGGGGCGCGCGGGTCGTCGGGGTGGATCCGTCCCCGGTGATGTTGCGTCTGGCCCGTGCTGCGACGCGCGACCGCACGACCGTCACCTGGTCCCAGGGCGGCGCCGAGGCGCTGCCCGTCTCCGACGGCTGGGCGACCGTCGTCTGGTCGCTCAAGACCGTGCACCACTGGCAGGACGTCACCGCCGGGCTCGCCGAGCTGCGCCGCGTGCTGGCGCCGGCGGGGCGGTTGCTGGTGCTGGAACGCCGGGTGCAACCCGGGGCCACGGGCCTGGCCAGCCACGGCTGGACCGAGCAGCAGGCCGAGTCGTTCGCCGCGCAGTGCCGGGCGGCGGGCCTCGTCGACGTGCGCGTCGACCAGCGTCCCAAGGGCCGGGGCGTGGTGTGGGTGGTGCGGGCGGACCAGCCCTCTCAGTCCTAAGCCTTAGTCGTACCCGTGTCGCATGTCCTCGACGACGCGCGGATTGTCCAGCGTCGACGGCTCGAGCGGGCGGTCCGCGATGTCGCCGGCGAAGACGGTGGCCGCGTCGAGCACCCGCTGGTTGAGGAACCGCAGCGGGGGAGCATCGGCTGGCACCCTTGGGAGGGGTGCGGCGTCGCCGCGTTGCGCCAAGACGAACCCCCAGTCCCCGAACGTGGGCACGTGCACGTGATACGGCGTGACGGCATAACCGGCGGCCCGGATCGTCGAGACCGTCCGCCAGAACGCGGTCGACGTGGAAAGCGGGCTGCCCGCCTGCACGACCATGAGTCCGCCGGGCGCCAGCGCGCGGGCGGCGAGCGCGTAGAACTCGGTCGAATACAGCCGGCCCAGCACGGGTGTGTCGGGGTCGGGAAGGTCGACGATCACCGCGTCGAATCCGGTGTCCGAGGCGCCGCGCAGCCAGGTCATGGCGTCGCCGATCACGACCTTGACGCGCGGGTTGTCCAGCGCGCCGCCGTTGGCGTCGCGCATGGTGGTGCGCGCCAGCTCGATGACGGCCGGGTCCAGCTCGACCTGCACGATCTTGCCGATGCCGGGCTGGCGCAGCAGCTCGCGGGCGGCCAGGCCGTCGCCGCCGCCGAGCACCAGCACCGAGCGGGCGCCCCCACCGAGCGCGGGGTAGACCAGGCTTTCGGTGTAGCGGTACTCGTCGCGGGTGGAGAACTGCAGGCCGCCGTCGAGGTACAGCCGCATGTCATTGCCGCGCCGCGTCACCACGATCTCCTGGTACGCCGTGTGCCGGTAGGCGATGATCGGATCGGCGTAAAGCCTTTGCCTGCTTGTGGTTTCGATGTCGGTCGAGCGCACCAGCAGCGTGGCGAGCAGCCCGAGCGCGGCGGCCAGCGCGCACAGCGCGGTCGCCAGTTGCCGCGCGGAAACGATGCGGCGCAGCAAGAAGACGGCCACGATCCCCGCCGCCGCCAGGTTGATGATGCCGGTGGCCGCCGCGCCGCGGATCATGCCGAGGTGCGGCAGCAGCAGGAACGGCCAGACCAGCCCGCCCAGCAGCGCGCCGAGGTAGTCGGCGGCGTTGAGGTTGGCCAGCGTGCGCCCCGCGTCGGCCGCACCCGCCGTCCGCCCCCGCTGCAGCAGCGTCATCAGCAGCGGCACCTCGGCCCCGACCAGGCCGCCGATCAGGGCGGTGCCGGCCGCCAGCACCCACGTCGAGCCCACCGAGCCGTCCAGGAACGCGAACACCGTGTACAGCGCGGCCGCCGACAGGCCGCCGATGATGCCTAGCAGCGCCTCGACGGCGATGAAGGCGATCGCCGCGTGCGCCAGCAGCGGCTTGGCCAGCAGCGCGCCCGCGCCCAGGGCCGCGATGTAGCCCGCGACGATCAGCGACGTCGCGACGATGCCGCCGCCGTTGAGGCTGGCGGACAGCGTCAGCAGCGCGAGCTCGTAGATGATGCCGCACGCCGCGCAGGCCGCCACGGCGGCCAACAACACGGCGCGCCAACGGCCCTGGGACGTCATGACACCGCCGCGGCGGTCACCCCTCCCACGGCCAGCAATATCAGGGCGACCGCGAAGGACCCCGGGTGCAGCGTGGGCTCGTCGATGTGTTCGTGGAAGTCGCCCGGGATCAGCAGGTGCATCGCCAGCAGTGCGATGCCCAGCAGGATGACACCCATCAGCCCGTACACCGCCACGCCGAGCAGCCCCTGGGCCAGCTGGCTGTAGCTGTTGACGATGGCGGTGATGATGACGACGGTGAGCGAGATGTACATGGCGCCCGCGACGACGACGGCATTGGGGCGGCGATCGATGAACACCAGTTGGCGCAGCTTCCCGGGCGTCAGCCAGTCGACCACATAGAACCCGACGAGCAGCACCGCCATCCCGACGGCGAAGTACAGGATCGTCGCGACCGCGCCCTTGAAGACGGGATTGAGGTCGACATTGCCGATCTCGACGGCGAGGTTCATGGTTGTCTCCTTTGCGGTTACTGCCTTAAGCCATCACTTGGTTCCGCCGGGCCCGCCGGGGGGGCGGGCGGCGCCGCCCGACGGGGAGCCGGGGAAGAACCCGGGCCCGAGGAATACGAAGGCGCCATGGCTGTATCCGGCGCTCAGGGGTTCGACGCGGATGCTGCACGGATTGTTGCCGTCCGGGCCGACGATCACGATGTTGTTGCTGTAGCGCAGGTATTCGCTGTTGCCGTTGGAGGCGCGCGCCTCGGGGGCCTGATAGTCGGCGAGCGTGTCGGCGACCTGGTCGGGGGACCCGGTGCACTGGTAGCGCGTCCCGTTCACGTCGCGGGAGTACTCGTGATAGTGGCTCGCGATGTAGGACCCGATGTCCTTCTGCTCCAAGATGATTCCGAAGACCAGGCAGACGACGGCGGCGACGGCCAGCGCCCCGGAGATCACGAACAGGCGGTTGCGGCTCACGGGCGCCACCGGCTCTCGGTGTGCACCACCACGCCGCCCGACTCCAGCGGGTACAGATGCCAGGTCTGCCAGTGCCAGCCGGCGCCGTCGGGTTCGGCGGTCAGCGCGGTCAGCGCGGCGTCGTCGCCGGGGAACGTGCCGCCGAGCCAGCCCGGTTCCCGCGCGCAGCGGTCGCGAAGTTCGCCGGCCAGCGAACGGAAGGCCGCCTCCTCGTGCGTCTCGGTGCGCGACCGCAGCCGGTAGCCGGGGGCGTCGGTGCGGCGCGGCAGGTCGCCGCCGAGGCCGCGGGCGGTGCACGAAACCTGTTCGGAGAAGCGGCCTTTCGCGTGCTCGACCGCGACCACGTGCGATGCGCCCAGCACGCCGAGCAACAGCGCGCCGCCGTCGGGGTGCTGAAGGGAGCAGGTGGCCAGCGGCGCCGGTGCGGGCGCGTTGAGCGCGAGCCCCAGCCGTTCCCCGGACACGTCCGCCGGCGTCACGGCGAGCTGATGAAGGGGCACCGACCTGAGTCCTCTGGTCCTATGGCGAGGAGGGCGGCGGCGCTGGGTAGACGGTCAATTCGCCGGGCACCACGGACTTGCCCGTCGAAACCTCCCAGGGCATGTCCGGGGCCCAGCGCTCGAACGAGAGCAGGGCGCTCTCGTTGGCGTTGGTGCAGTCGAGGAATTCCATCTCGCCGCCGGCGGGCAGGCCGGTGGTGCCCTCGGTGGTGTAGGACGCCCGGCCGCGCTCCGTTTCGTGGAACGGCACGCCGTCGACGACGTACTGGTCACCGGGCTGCAGGGTGAGGTCCTTGCGAGTGACCCACATGGCCAGCTCCAGGCGCCCGTCGTCCTCTTCGACGCTCAGCCAGATCGGCTGGTCGCCGCCCTCCAGCAGGTGCTCCCACCACACGAACGGGCCCTCGCGGAACGTTACCGAGCCGCGGACCACGAGATCGACGCCGCCGTAGCTGACGATCGCCCCGGGCCCGAGTTGGCGGGGCCCGAACTGGGGCATCGCGTTGAACGACAGCGGATCGGTGCGCCCGCTCGGCCGGGCCGGCTTTTTGGGCCGCCGCAAAGCGATGACCAGCACCACGATCGACGCGATAAACAGCACCGCCGCCAGGACGAGCAGGACTGTTCCCACGCCAAACCTTCCATGCCACAGTGCTAGCCACAGGGCTAGAGCGAACGTGGGCTATAAGTTAACAGCTTTCGTCCGACGGCAGCGTGTCCTACCGGATCCCGTCGGTGCGGCCGGTTAGGCTCTCGAACAGCTGTTCGTACGAAGGAGCCGGCAATGCGCGTGATGGGCGTCGACCCCGGGCTGACCCGATGCGGCCTGGCGGTCGTGGAGACCGGCGCGGGGCGCAAGGTCGTCGCGCTCGACGTCGACGTGGTGCGCACGGGGGCGGACGCGCCGCTGACCAAGCGGTTGCTGACCGTCAGCGATGCCGTCGAGCACTGGCTGGACACCCACCTGCCGGACGTGGTGGCCATCGAGCGGGTGTTCTCCCAGCACAACGTGTCGACGGTGATGGGCACCGCGCAGGCCGGCGGCGTGGTCGCGCTGGCGGCGGCCAGGCGCGGCATCGACGTCCACTTCCACACCCCCACCGAGGTGAAGGCGGCGGTCACCGGCAACGGCTTCGCCGACAAGGCTCAGGTCACCACCATGGTCACCAAAATCCTTGCGCTGCAGACCAAACCGACGCCGGCCGACGCGGCTGACGCGCTGGCGTTGGCGATCTGCCACAGCTGGCGCGCGCCGATGATCGCCCGGATGGCCAAGGCCGAAGCGCTGGCGGCGCAGCAACGGCACGCCTACCGGGCCAAGTTGGCGGCGAAGCGCAAGGCGGTCGCCCGATGATCGCGTCGGTGCGCGGCGAGGTGCTCGAGGTGGCGCTCGACCACGTCGTGATCGAGGCGGCCGGCGTTGGCTACCGGGTGAACGCGACGCCGTCGACGCTGGCGACGCTGCGGCAGGGCAGCGAGGCCCGGCTGATCACCGCGATGATCGTGCGCGAGGACTCGATGACGCTGTACGGGTTCACCGACGCGCAGACCCGCGACCTGTTCCTGACGCTGCTGTCGGTGTCGGGGGTGGGGCCCCGGCTGGCGATGGCGACGCTGGCGGTGCACGACGCCGCCACGTTGCGCCAGGTGCTGCACGACGGCGACGTCGTGGCGCTGACCCGGGTGCCTGGGATCGGCAAGCGCAGCGCCGAGCGGATGGTGCTGGAGCTGCGCGACAAAGTGGGCGCCGTGGCCGCGACCAACGGGGCGCCGCTGGTCAACGGCAATGCGGTGCGCAGCCCGGTGGTGGAGGCGCTGGTCGGTCTGGGCTTCGCCGCCAAGCAGGCCGAGGAGGCCACCGACAAGGTGCTGGCCGGCGATCACGAGGCGACGACGTCCAGCGCGCTGCGGGCGGCCCTGTCGTTGCTGGGTAGGTCCAAATGACGGACGACTTCTCCGACGACTATGCCGACCGCGACGTCTCCCCGGCCCTGACCGTCGGTGAGGGCGACATCGACGTCAGCCTGCGGCCCCGCTCGCTGCGGGAGTTCATCGGGCAGTCGCGGGTGCGCGAGCAGCTGCAGCTGGTCATCGAGGGGGCCAAGAACCGCGGCGGCACACCGGATCACATCCTGCTGTCGGGTCCGCCGGGGCTGGGGAAGACGTCGCTGGCGATGATCATCGCGGCGGAGCTCGGCTCGTCGTTGCGGGTGACGTCCGGTCCGGCCCTGGAGCGCGCCGGCGACCTGGCCGCGATGCTGTCCAACCTGGTCGAGCACGACGTGTTGTTCATCGACGAGATCCACCGCATCGCCCGGCCCGCCGAGGAGATGCTCTACCTGGCCATGGAGGACTTCCGGGTCGACGTCGTCGTCGGCAAAGGCCCTGGGGCGACGTCGATTCCGCTGGAGGTGGCGCCGTTCACGCTGGTCGGCGCGACCACGCGGTCCGGCGCGCTGACCGGCCCGCTGCGCGACCGGTTCGGATTCACCGCGCACATGGACTTCTACGAGCCCGCCGAGTTGGAGCGGGTGCTGGCCCGTTCCGCCGGGATCCTCGGCATCGAGCTGGGGGCCGACGCGGGCGCCGAGATCGCGCGACGCTCGCGGGGGACCCCGCGGATCGCCAACCGGCTGTTGCGCCGCGTCCGCGACTTCGCCGAGGTGCGCGCCGACGGCGTGATCACCCGCGACGTCGCCAAGGCCGCGCTGGAGGTCTACGACGTCGACGAGCTGGGGCTGGATCGGCTGGACCGGGCGGTGCTGTCGGCGTTGACCCGCGGCTTCGGCGGCGGCCCGGTCGGGGTTTCGACGCTGGCGGTGGCGGTGGGGGAGGAGGCCACAACCGTCGAGGAGGTGTGCGAGCCGTTCCTGGTGCGGGCGGGCATGGTCGCGCGCACCCCGCGGGGCCGGGTGGCCACCGCCCAGGCCTGGACGCACCTCGGCCTGACGCCGCCGGCCGGGGCGACCGGCCTCGGGCAACCGGGCCTCTTCGACTAGCACCGGTTACGCCACGCCCGACCCGGGTACCCGGTCTGCATCAGCAAACCGCTTGGCGGAGGAGATTCTGATGAGGCGCACCGGTCCCGACTATGACAGCCCACGCACGCCGTACATGCCACGCACCCGCGGTGCGGTGTCCGGGCTGCTTCTGATCCTCTTGGGTGCATGGGGGGCCTTGGCCCCGTTCATCGGGCCCCTGATCAGGTGGTCGTATTCCGTCGACCCGGCCTGGACGTGGACGACGGCGAAAGGCTGGCTGGAGGTGCTGCCCGGCGTGGTTGCCGCGGTGGGCGGCCTGATCCTGGTCGTGTCCGGCAATCGCGCCAGCGCGGTGCTCGGCGGCTGGCTGGCCGTCGTCGCCGGGGCCTGGTTTGTGGTCGGCCGGGCGTTGGCCGCGACGCTGAACATCGGTGACGTCGGCCAGCCGGTGGCCGCGACGGACCTGAAGCGGGCCCTGCTCGAGGTCACCTACTTCACCGGCCTGGGCGCGCTGATCGTGTTCCTCGGCGGCGCCGCCCTGGGGCGCGTCGCGGTGCGCCATGCGCGCGACGTCGTCGTGACCGAACCGGCGCCCGTCGCCGCCACGCCGGCACACGAGCCGGCCGTGTACGACGAGTCGCCGCGCGACGTGCGGACCGACGAGCGTGGCCGGGGCGGCTTCTTCCACCGGCGCGCCGGGGGCGGACTGTTCCGCCGGCACCACCACGCCGGCGTCTGATAACGCGCGAGAGCACCGGTAGTCCCCAGCGGGCTGCCGGTGCTGTTGCGCGCCCGGGCGACCGCCGCTCGGTATGGTTCTTGGGTCGTTCGACTACCGAGGAGGAGCGATGCTCACCGCCGGGTTGGTGTTCGCCGGGCTGGCAGCCCTACTGCACGTCTACATCTTCACGATGGAGTCGTTGACCTGGACCTCGGAGCGCACCCGCGCCGTCTTCGGGACGACGCCCGAGGAAGCCGAGACCACCCGGCTGCTCGCCTTCAACCAGGGCTTCTACAACCTGTTCCTGGCGATCGTCACCTTCCTCGGCATTCCCCCGGTGATCATGGGCGACAAGGCCGTGGGGGTCGCGCTCATTCTCGCCGGCGTCGGATCCATGGCCGCCGCCGCGATCGTGCTGGTGTTCTCCGCCCGGGAGAAGGCGCGGGCCGCGGTGATCCAGGGCACGTTTCCGGTGATTGCCATCGTGCTGGTGGTTCTCGGCCTGTCCTGGTAACACCAGCACCATCAGCCTCACTGGTCACGCAAAACCGCTTCCTTGTGCCCGCAGGTGTTACATCGCGGGCGGGTCGGGTACTCCCGGGGGGCCGGAAAACGGCCCGGCTTCAATTGAGGAGATGGAATGAGATACGCAGATAGGGACTATCCAGGCGCTTTGACCATGCCGCGCTCGCGCGGCGCGATCAGCGGATTGATCCTGGTGATCCTTGGCGCCTGGGGGGCGTTGATCCCGTTCGTCGGCCCCCACTTCGACTTCGCCTACACGCCCGACCGCGATTGGGCCTGGACGACGGCGCGCGGCTGGCTCGAGGTGCTCCCGGGCGGCGCGACCGTGGTCGGCGGCCTGCTGCTGATCGTCGCCGGCAACCGCATCGCCGCGATGCTGGGCGGCTGGCTCGCGGTCCTGTCCGGCGCATGGTTCGTGGTGGGCGGCCAGATTGCTCCTCTGCTGGGCATCGGATCCGCCGGCGACCCGATCGCGGCGACCGAACGCAAGCGCGCCGCGCTCGAGGTCTCCTATTTCTCGGGCCTCGGTGCGCTGATCATCTTCGTGGGCGGGGTCGTCCTGGCGCGCACCGCGGTCCGGCTCGCGCGCGACGTGGAACCCCTGGGCCCGACCGAGGCCGAGGCAGCTGCGCCGGGCGGGGAGCCGGCGTACGTGTCCGGGCTCGACGAGTCGCCCGCGGTGTCGTCGGGCGCGGTGACCAAGCCCCGGATGGAGCGCGGCTGGCGCCGCCAGCGCGGCGCCGCGGGGTCGCCGAACGCGGCGTACCTGCGCTGGCCGCACCCCCAGGGCTGAGTCACGAGGAAAGCGAATCGCCCAGCACCGAAGGCGGGCTGGGCGAGTCGCATTGGATTCTCAGAGCAATCCGAGCAGCTGCAGGTCGCTGACGTACTTGGCGATGATCTGCGGCGAGACGTGCGGAATGTCCTTGTCGGGGCCGATTTTCGCGTCCTGAACCGCCGCACGGAACCGATCGGTCGGCGCCATCGAGCCGTTGATCGGCTGCTGGGGCTTTTGGTAGTTGTGCAGGAGCGGCAGCAGTGAGGCGTTGCGCTGCTTTTCGGGCAGCCCGCGCAGGCTGGTTTCGAAGCGCTGCAGCCAGTCGCCGTAGTCGTCGACTCGCCGGATGGCGCAGCCCGCCTCGATGAGCCAGTCGACGAACTGGTCCATCCCGATGCCGTCGTCGTAGGGGTTCATCACGTGGAAGGTGCGGAAGCCATCCGCGCTCTGGGCGCCAAGGGTGGAGATGGCCTCGGCGATGAACTCCACGGGCAGCCCGTCGTAGTGGGCGCGCTGCCGGTGGCCGTCGGCGTCGCGCTCGTAGAACGAGGCGGGCGCGATCCCGGTCGCGGCCAGGCTGAGCATCATCCGGGTGAACATGTCCGGGACATTCAGTTGGCCGGCGTAGGTGGTGTCGGCCAGGATCATGTCGCAGCGGAACACCGCGACGGGCAGCCCGCACAGGTCGTGGGCCTCGCGCAGCAGCACCTCACCGGCCCACTTGCTGTTGCCGTAGCCGTTGGCGTAGCCGTCGTTGATCTCGCGCGTCGCGCTGATCTGGCGGATGTCGGCGTCCTCGGTGAACTTGCCTGGCTGGATCTGGTCGCCCACCCCGATCGTCGAGACGTAGGTGTAGGGCTTGATCTTGGTGGTCAGCGCGAGCCGGATCAGCTCGGCGGTGCCCAGCGCGTTGGGCCCGAACAGTTCGCTGTAGGGCAGCACGTGGTTGACCAGGGCAGCGGGGTCGACGATCAGGTCGACGGTGTCGGCCAGCCGCTGCCACGTCTGGGCGTCCAGGCCGAGGTCGGCCTCGCCCTTGTCGCCGGCGACGACCTCGAGGTGGTCGGCCGCCAGCCGCTGGTAGTGGGCCAGCAGCTCGGGGTCTCCACTGTCGAACGTCGCGTCCAGGCGGGCCCGGGCGTCCTCGTCGGAGCGGGCGCGCACCAGCGCGATCACCTTGCCGTCCACCAGGTCCATGCGCTCCAGCCATTCCAGGGCCAGGTAGCGACCCAGGAAACCCGTTGCGCCGGTGAGCAATACGGTGCGCACCTCGGAGGTGGGCCCGGGCAGCTCGGGCGCGGCGGCCAGCGTCGAGGCCTCCAGGAACTTGTCGAGGGTCAGGTCGCCGGCGTGCACCTCGGTCGCCTCACGCCCGTGCACCGAGGCGAAGCTGGGCCGCTTGGTGCCCTTGCGCTCGCCCTCGATGTAGGTGGCGATGGCGGCCAGGTCGTTGGCCGGGCTGACGATCACGCCCACCGGCACGTCGACGTCGAAGATCTCGCGCAGCAGGTTGCCGAACGTCAACGCCGACAACGAGTCCCCGCCCAGGTCGGTGAAGTGGGCCTCCGGCGACACCTCGCTGGTGGCGGTGCCCAGCAGGGCGGCCGCGGCGCGGCTAAGCGTCTGCAGCACCGGCGCGTCGGCGCCGCTGCGGCGCAATTCGGCCAGCTCGTTGGCCTGGCTTTGGGCCAGCTCGGCGTAGAGCTGCTCGAGGCGCTCGCCGTAGTGCGCCTTCAGCTTCGGCCACGCCAGCTTGCGGATGCCGGTCAGCAGGCCGTTCTCCAGCGTGAAAGGCGTTGTCTCGATGAGGAAGTCGCGCGGCACCTCATAGGACTGCAGGCCGGCCTCCTTCGCGACGTACTGCAGCGAGTCGGCGATCATCGGCTTCAACGTGTCAATGTCGTAGGCCGCCAACGCCTCTTCGGTGGGCACCACGACCGCCAGGAGATAGGGGTGGGCGCTGTTGCCGTAGACGTAGATCTGGCGCACCAGCGGGCTGTTGCCGAACACCGCTTCCAGCTTCGCGACGGTGACGAATTCGCCCTGCGCGAGCTTGAGCACGTTGTTGCGGCGGTCGACGTACACCAGCTTGTCGGGGGCGACCTCGGCGACGACGTCGCCGGTGCGGTAGTAGCCGTCCTCGTCGAACACGCCTGCGGTGGTCTCGGGCCGCTTGTAGTAGCCGGGGAACATGTTGTTGGTCTTGAGCAGCATCTCACCGCGCGGGTAGGGCCGGTCGGTCGAGAAGTAGCCGAGCTCGGGGACGTCGACCAGCTTGTAGTCGATGACCGGCGGGCGCTGCACCACGCCGTCGAACAGGACCATGCCCGCCTCGGTGGATCCGTAGCCGTCCAGCAGGTGCATCTGCAGCAGGGATTCGACCCACTGGCGCAGCTCGGGGGAGGTGGGCGCCGAGCCCGTCATCGCGAAGATGAACCGCCCCCCCAGCAGGTGGTTGCGCAGCTCGTCCATCACCTCGGCCTCGTCGGCTCCGCGGTCGACCCGGCGCTGGTACTCGCCGTAGATGGTCTCCCAGATCCGCGGCACGAAGTTCATCTCGGTGGGCCGGACCAGCTCGAGGTCCTCCAGCAGCGTCGAGAGGTCACTGCGGGCCGCGAAGTAGGCGGTGCCGCCGTTGCCGAGCGTGCCGTAGAGGATGCCGCGGCCCATGACGTGGCTCATCGGCATGAAGTTGAGGGTGATCGACGCGGCGCTCGGTCCGAACCAGTTCCGGGCCGACCGGCACCACATCTTTCCGACGTTGCTCGCCGGGTACATCGCACCCTTGGGTGCGCCGGTGCTGCCGGAGGTGTAGATCAGCAGGGCCAGGGGCTCCTCGTCGGACGGCGCCGACGTCGGCGCCTCGGGCAAGGCGGTCCCGCGCTCCAGCAGGTCGGCCAGGGCCTCGACGGTGACGGCGGTGCCGGCCCGCCGCGCCCGGGCAG
>NZ_LZKR01000139.1 GCF_001672915.1 Mycobacterium sp. 1245805.9
GTGCCCTGGAGGGGGGGGGGGGGGGGGGGGGGGGGGGGGGTGGGGGGGGGGGGGGGGGGGGGGGCGCGGGGGCCCGGCCCGGGGCGGCGGCGCCGGCGGCGCCGCGCCGGCGACGCCGGCGCCTACGAGCCCGAGCGCGACCTGGCTGCCGCCGGCTACGACGCCCCGGCCAACGGGCACTGGGGCCACGACGATGCGGAGGTGGTCGGCGACTACGTCCCGTTCGGCATGGAGCAGCCGGAGCACCAGCCGGCGGACGATGCCGGGCCGGCGCCGCGCGTCAGCTGGACCCGCGGGGCCGACGCCGCCGAGGAGGACGAAGACCCCGACGCGGTCGACACCGATTCCATCCCCCTCGCGTCGGGGGCCACGCTGGCGGAGGCCGGCTATGACGACGTCCCCGAGGCGGAGGCCGGATACCCCGAAGTCGCCGCCGAGGACGCCGACTACACCGGCACCGAATACCTGGCCGGCTACGAGGACGACGAGTACGCCGACCCCGGTTATCCGGACGTCGCGGTCCCGCGCACCCCGCCGGAGGTCGCCTATGTCGGCGACGTGCCGGTGGCCGAGGAACCGGACGCCGACTACCCGGAGCCCGAACCCGAGCCCGCGGACGACGCCGCCGAGGCCCTAGCGGGCGGCGCGGGTCTCCGAGCGGGGCGCCACGCGGCCACGGACGAGGAAGGGGCGGCGGAATCGGCCGCCGACGCGACCAACGCCGCGCCGGTCACCGGTGGGCGCCCGACGATCCACCTACCGCTGGAGGATCCCTACCAGGCGCCCGACGGCTACCCGATCAAGGCCAGCGCCCGCTTCGGGCTGTACTACACCCCGGGCAGCGAGCTCTACCACGACACGCTGGCCGAAATCTGGTTGGCCAGTGAGGAAGTCGCGCAGGCCAACGGCTTCATCAAGGCCGACTGAGCCGGCCGCTAGACCTTGCGGATCACGGTGACGACCTTGCCGAGCACGGTCGCGTCGTTGCCGGGTATCGGGTCGAACGCCGGGTTGTGCGGCATCAGCCATACCTGACCGCCCGCGCGCTTGAACGTTTTGACGGTGGCCTCGCCGTCGATCATGGCGGCGACGATGTCGCCGTTGTCGGCGACGTGCTGCTGGCGCACCACCACCCAGTCGCCGTCGCAGATCGCCGCCTCGACCATCGAGTCGCCCACCACCTTGAGCAGGAACAGGGTGCCCTCGCCGACCAGTTCGCGAGGCAGCGGGAAGACGTCCTCCACGGCCTCCTCGGCGAGGATCGGTCCGCCGGCGGCGATGCGCCCGAGCACCGGGACGTAGCTGGGCTCCGGGAGCGCGTCCGAGCCGGCCACGTCGGTGACGGGCGCCGCCTCGGTGGCCTCCTCGCTGCCGCGCACGTCCACGGCCCGCGGCCGGTTCGGGTCGCGGCGCAGGTAGCCCTTGCGCTCCAGCGTGCGCAGCTGGTGGGCCACCGACGACGTCGACGTCAGGCCGACGGCGTCGCCGATCTCCCGGATGCTCGGCGGGTAGCCGCGGGTGGTGACCGACTCGCGGATGACGTTCAGGATGGTGCGCTGCCGCTCGGTCAGCGATGAATCGACGGATGAGCTGATCGAGGGGGTGTCGTTGCTGTCGCTCATGCACTGAATGTAGCGGCACCCCGGCAAAGAATCAAACATGTGTTCGACGGGCGTGTCGCCGGGGGACGAAAGGCCCTTAGGGTCGGGGCGTCAAGACCCTATAGCGGGTGAATCACATGCGTGTAACTTTTGCCGAGATCGGGTACCTGTGCTGCATGTCAGAGGTCGCGCTTCCGGATTTGTCGGTGGTGCGGTCTAGCGTTTTGCTTGCTCGACACGCTTCGCTCAAATGTTCGGACATCGAACACACGAGCGATATAGTTCGAACACACGAGCGAGAACAACCTGACCGGAGGAACGCAAGATGACAATCACCTACACCGTCTCGCCGCGTACCAGCAGCGTTCGACGCCCGGTCAACGGGCCGGTGCCGGGGCTTTACCCCAGGCGGCACGGGCTGACCGGCTCGCGCCGGCCCGGCCCGGCCAGGCCCGCCGGCGCGCCGCTGCGCTACCACGGCACCGGCGTCGCGATGTCGGTCGCCCCGCATCGCAGGCGTCCCGTCACGCTGGCCACGACGCTCGGGCTGGCGCTGGTCGCCGGGGTCATCACCCTGTGGCTGGGTCTGGTCGCCAACTTCGGGCAGGCGGTCAACGGCGACGGCGGGGGGTCGGCCGCCGCCGTGCCCGACCGGCTGGCCGTCGTGCGGGTGGAGCCGGGCGAGTCCCTGCAGGACGTCGCCCACCGGGTGGCACCGGACGCGCCGGCCCGCCAGGTTGCCGATCGCATCCGCGAACTCAACGACCTGAACTCGCCGGCGCTGGCCGCGGGCCAGACGCTGATCGCTCCGGTCGGCTGATAGCAGCTTCGCGGTACGCTCGGGGTGTTCTGCGGCCCCGCAGGTGAGTACGGCGAAGGAGCGGTCATGCACTGTCCGTTCTGCCGCCATCCGGATTCGCGGGTGATCGACTCGCGCGAAACCGATGAAGGCCAGGCGATTCGGCGCCGCCGGTCCTGCCCCGAATGTGGGCGGCGCTTCACCACCGTCGAGACGGCCGTGCTGGCCGTGGTCAAACGTAGCGGCGTCACCGAGCCGTTCAGCAGGGAGAAGGTCGTCAGCGGCGTCCGCCGGGCCTGCCAGGGCCGCCAGGTCGACGACGACGCGCTGAATCTGCTTGCCCAGCAAGTCGAAGACACCGTTCGCGCCGCCGGGTCGCCCGAGGTGCCCAGCCACGAGGTCGGCCTGGCCATCCTCGGCCCGCTGCGCGACCTCGACGAGGTGGCCTACCTGCGGTTCGCCTCGGTGTACCGGTCGTTTTCGTCCGCCGAGGACTTCGAGCGCGAGATCGAGGCGCTGCGCGCGCACCGCAACGCGCCGACGGATCCGGAGCCGGCCACTCGCTAGGCTGGCGTCCATGCCGCCCGCCTTGCATCCCGACCTGGAGGCGCTGGCGCCCCTGCTGGGGACATGGACCGGACGGGGTTCGGGCTTCTACCCGACGATCGAGCCGTTCGAGTATGTCGAGGAAGTCGTGTTCTCCCATGTGGGCAAGCCGTTCCTGACCTACGCGCAAAAGACGAAGGCGGTGGCCGACGGCAGGCCCCTGCACGGCGAAACGGGATATCTCCGCGTGCCCCGCCCCGGCAGCGTCGAGCTGATCGTCGCCCACCCGAATGGCATCACCGAGATCGACACCGGCACCTACACCGTGGCCGGCGACCTCATCGAGGTGGAGCTGTCGAGCACGGCGATCGGGCTGTCCCCGAGCGCCAAAGAGGTTACCGCCCTTGGCCGTTCGCTGCGCATCGACGGCGACGAGCTGTCCTACACGCTGCGCATGGGCGGCGTCGGGCAACCCCTGCAGGACCACCTCGTGGCCGTGCTGCACCGCCAGGGCTGAACACGGCGGGGAAGTCAGTCCGGCTTCCGGTCGTCGTGTGGGACGGCGCGCTGACGTTCGCGCCGTCGCGCCCGAGATGCTCGCAGGTTCGCCGCGTTCCCACATGTCTTCACGTTGCACCACCTCCCGCTATTGTTCTTTGAGCGGTCGTAAAATATTGTCCCGCATAGGGATTTATGGCATTGCTTGATCCGTTTCCATGTGTCGTCTCGCTGACTGAGGCAGATCTCGCTGAAGAGGGCAGATGCCAGCCAACACCAGCCGCTGCCGGTGGGCTCCATTCGGAGTACGCCGGGGTTGGACAACGAGAACGCTCCGTAAACGGAGCTGACACAGCGCATCTGTCGGCTATCCGGTGAACTTTTGTTAACGACTTTCGCAATCGCGTCGCGTAAGTCTCGCAGTTGCGCCAGATCCGCTGCGTTGAGTGACGGCGGTTGAGCATCGACATCTCGCAGCTTCACCCATGTGGACACCGCACCGGCGCACCATTCTGCTGCCAGGTCGACGTCGGCCAACAGATCGGTGCAGTACCCCTGGACGGGGGCGGTATTGAGGAATTCCTGAACCAAAACCAGGCCGCCGGGCGCGACCCCGAATCTGCCCCGTTGGGGCTCAAGAGGTTGTGAGGGCATCGCGTTGCCAGGCGCATCGCCGCCAGGGTTCGATGTCCACTGACTTGTCTCGATCACGTTGTTACGCCATCGCTGCCGCTGGCCTCCAACTGTAAGGCCTTGATCGTGCCGCGGTTCCAACATAGCTTCCACGAAGCTCTCCTGATCATAGTTTCGGCATCTTTCGATATCTGCAAGATGCGTCGAAAAGTTGTGCGGTTCACCGTAACTCAAGGATTTGGCGACTGTTCGCTGTCACCAGCGAACTCGCCATATCGATACAACCACAGGTGTGGGCACGAAGCGCACACGGCCGCAACAGTTTCTACGATGACCTCCGATGCCTAACGGATAATTGGCGGCCTCGGCGTGCGCGACCGCCACTCTTCGTGCGATCACATCCGGTTGATGGGCACCTGGGCGCGGCCGCAAACCACGCAGCGTGATCTGCTAGGCCGCCGCCGTTTTAATGCCTAGCGTTTGGTGCAGCCAGCGGCCCATTTCCGCGATGGCGCGGTCCACCTCGTCAACGCGGCCGGCTCCCATGATGAAGGAATGCTGGCCCTCCTCAACCTGCCGAACGATGACGTCGTTGCCTGACTCCCTTGCCTTTTGGGAGAAAGCGACGGCGTCCGAGGCGAGCAGTTCGTGCTCGCCGTAGTACACCGCGATGGGGGGCAATCCCGACAAATCCGCTGCCAGCAGGTGCACCCGCGGGTCGGTGAATTCCACGCCGGTTCCGTCGAGCCAGCATGACCGGAACAGCTCGAGCAATCCTCGCGTGAGCAGCTTGTCCCGCTCGGCGTTGGTCTTGATGGAATCCCCCGATAGCGTGACGTCTGTCCACGGGGAAATGGACAAAACGGCGCCGGGTAATGCCTCCCCGCGATCTCGCAGACGCAGAGCAAGTTCGACTGCGAGATAGCCGCCGATCGAGTGGCCGACACTGGCAATCTTGTTGGGGCGGTAGCCCTGATCGAGCAGCCAGCGGTAGGCGGTCTCCACATCTTCGACCTGTGCCGGGTACTTGTGCTCCGGGGAACGCCGGTAGTTCAGTACTAGCGAGCGTGCGCCGGCCGCCTTCGCAAGGTGTCCGGCTGCCTTCCGGTCGGAATGCATCGACATCAGCACGCTGCCACCCATATGCGTGTGCAGCAGCACCGATTCGGGGTCACCGTCCACGGGGATGCACCACAAGGCCTCAACCCCGCCGGCGTCCACCTCGGCATAGGTGACGCCTTCGGGTTCCTTCGTTGCCAAATGGATGTTCTCGGTGACATCGCGAATCGTTTCAAGCCCAAAGTTGGCATCCGAAGATCGCCTCCCGATCTCCGCCAGGAAATCGGCAAAATCGACCGCCTGCTTGCTTGTCATCCAACTGCCTTTCGTCGTGGATCATAGAATCACGACCACTATATAACGCTCGCTACCCCATAGCCAGCTCTGATCCGCCATACCCGCGGGGTATGGCGGACTATCCCGATTCGGTATTGGACAGCATCCGACACATTATGAAACCCTTTTGGGTGCAGACTATTTCGAGGGGTGATGAGGAGTGCTGCGCGAGGACGTCACGATCGATGCCGAAGGAGCCACTCTCCACGCGTGGTGGTACCCCGGGCTGCGAGACCGCCGAGCGGGCATGGCGCGCCCTTGTGTGGTCATGGCGCACGGATGGACGTCAACGAAGAAGATGCACCTCGACAAGTTCGCCGAGGTGTTCGCGGCCGCGGGACTGTGCGTGCTGGTCTTCGACCATCGGGGCTGGGGCGAGTCGGGGACGGCGCCCGGCAAGCCACGTCACGAAGTCGACCCTTGGGAGCAGGTCCGCGATTACCAACATGCAATCACTTTTGCGCAGAACCGATCCGAGGTCGACCCCGATCGCATCGGCGTCTGGGGTACGAGCTTCTCGGCGGCGCACGCGTTCGTTGTGGCTGCGATCGACCGGCGGGTTCAAGCCGTTTGCGGCCAAGCGCCGTTCATCAGCGGCCGTGCTACCTATGCAAACCTTGCCCGGGTGAACAATCAGGTGATCGGCCCGGAGCGGTTCACCGCGGACCGGCGGGCCCGCGCTCGCGGCGGTCCGGCGGAGATGGTGCCAGTCGTCGGGGCGGCGCCGACCACGCTGGTGGGCCTGCCCACTTCGGACGCCTACGCGTTCTTCACCGAGGCGCGCGCGACACTGGATCCGCAATGGCCCAACGAGGTGTCGTTGCGCAGCGTGGACAACTTCTACGGGTACGAACCGGCGCGCTACCTGCCCGACATCACACCGACCCCGCTGCTCATGATCGTCGGGCGCGAGGACGGCTTGACCGGTGGGAACCTGGCGGCGGCCGCATACCAGACCGCGGCCGAACCAAAAAAGATCGTTTTCGTGCCGGGCGGTCACTTCGCGGCGTACACCGGCGACGGGTTCGCGCTGGCGGCGGGGGCCGCACGGGACTGGTTCGGGACGCACCTTGGCTAGGAGAAGGGCGTGTCACACAACCCAATCATTTGCGTCGCTTGCCGGGTGAAATGAGCCTGTCCGCGGTCTTGTTCGCGGCGTCGAGTACCTCGGCCTGCGTGGCGGGATCCGACATGGCGCGCGAGATCGACACCGCCCCCACCATCAGCGCGATAACGCTCCACGCCCGGCGCTCCGGGTCGGCACCGTCGAACAGCTCTCCCATCCGGTCCGCCAGCGCGGCAATTCTGCGTTCGTACGCCTCCCGAGTGGATGCTCCCGAGCGCGCGACATCGGCACTGAGGGTTGGCATCACGCATCCGTCGCCCGGGTTTTCCACGTGCTCGGGGCTGAGGTATTCCGCGACAAATGCTTTCAGCTTCGCCCTGCGCTCGGCCCTGGCGCCGGATTTCGTGTCGGAAACGAAAGGTTCACCGACGGCAGCCTCGACGATCGCCTCAAGCATCGCTTCCTTATTGGCGAAGTTTGAATAGAAGGCCCCTGAAGTCACGTCCGCCGCGGCGGCCAGCCCGTCGACCCCGATCCCGTTGAAGCCGGCGACCTTCATTGAGCGCGTGCCCGCACGGAGTAACGCGGCGCGCGCCTTTACCTTTTGGTCTGGCGGATATCTCATGACACGAACAGTTGCAGTATAACCATCGATATCCTACGTCTGGGAGGTCGGATCGATGGTCTGTCCGGCACAGGCGATCGCGGCCGCGATGAAGTCGTCGCGCGCCGCATCTGTGACCGTGGCGTCCCACGCCAACACCACCTGGCTAGGAGCGAGGCCGTCGGCTGGCACCACCCGCAGGTCCGGCCGCCGGTAGGACATGGCCGTCGACCGGGGTAGCACGGCGAAACCGGCACCGCCAGCTACCAATTCGAGCTTCTGCTCCACCCCGGCGACCGACGACTGCACTGCCGCGCGGCGCAATTGCGGGCTGGCGATGGCATACCACTCGGGCACCGATGCCGGATTCTGCAGCAACCGCCGCCGGGCCAGATCGTCGAGCGATACCGACGGCCGCTCGGTCAGCGGGTCACCGGCGGGCAGCACTACGTCCCGCGGCTCCTCAAGGAGCGGCGCTGTCGCCAGGCCGGACAGGTCGAATGGCGAGCGGGCATAGACCACCTGCGCGTCGCCGCGGCGGATCACTTCGGCCTGCTCGTTCCAGGTCACCGGCAGGATCACCGTGCGCCGCAAGGGATCGCCTGCCTCGAACGCCCGGGCGGCAGCTGTAGCCAACAGTCCGGGCAGTACCCCGACCGTGACCACGACGGTGGGGGCTTCGGCGCGAGCAAGCCGCTGCCGGAGCGCCTGCACTTCCGCGAGCAAGAATCGGCCGTCGTCGAGTAGCCGCAACCCAGCGAGGGTCAGCGTCGTCCCGCGGGTCCCCCGATCGAGCAGCGTGATTCCCAGCTCGTGCTCGAGCGCGCGAATTTGACGGGACAGGACTGGTTGGGCGATGTGCAGGCGTGCCGCGGCGCGGCCGAAGTTGAGTTCCTCCGCGACGGCGACAAAGTAGCGCAGCTTGCGCATGTCCAGATCCAGTGCGGGCATACCTAAAGGGTATCGCTCTCGGACGAAAAGGGTGTTGGACGAGCGGAGCCCCCGGCCTCGACCCTGTATGTATGAGTTTGTGCAACCAACGTGTCCTAATCATCGGTGGGACGTCGGGCATCGGCCTCGCCGTGGCTGCGGCGGTCGCCGAGCGCGGCGCCACGCCCGTCGTTGCCTCGCGCCGGACGTCCAGCGTCGAGCGCGCGCTGGGCTCGCTGCCCGCCGGCGCCGTCGGCGCAACCGTTGACCTCGCCGCCCCCGCGTCCATCGAGCAGCTGGCCGAACGGATCGGACCGGTCAATCACCTCGTCTACACGGCGGGCGAGCCGCTGGAGATGGTGCCGCTCGCCGAACTGAAACCTGAGGTGGTCGTCGGCTTTTACCAAACTCGCTTCGTCGGCGCGTGCAGCGCGGTTCGGGTGGTCGGTCCGCTCCTGCCTGCGGGCGGTTCGATCACGTTGACCAGCGGATCGGCCGCCGACCAGCCGGAATTCGGCGCTTTGCCGGTGAGTCTGTGCGGCGCGATGAACGCGCTAACCGCCGCTCTTGCGGTCGAGCTGGCGCCAGTGCGGGTGAATGCCGTCGCCCCAGGAATGGTGCGATCACCGCTGTGGGACAACATGGGCGGGGAGGACCGTGACGCGCTGTTCGCCACTGCGGCAGAACGGATCCCGCTGAGCAGGATCGCCGAGGCCGACGAGGTGGCGCGCGCCTACCTGTACTGCATCGAGCAGACATACTCCACCGGAGCGGTAATCAAGGTCGACGGCGGCAGCGTCCTCGTCTAGTCGGTAGGCGTGGTCCAGCCACCTGCAATGTGATCGCTGACTGGTCTACGAGCTTCTGAAGGTGCAGGGAGAAAAGGTTTTTGGCGATGCCGAGCTTGCGCTGCAACTCGACGAAGCTCCAGACGACGATCACTGGTTGCCTTGGTGTTCCTGTGAGTTTGGTTCGGGTTGAACTCTTGTCGTGGTGGGTGCGTTTTATTGTATAGCGATCGTTATTTCAATCGAGGAGGTTGTGGTGGCAGTTGAGTTGGAGCAGCGGTACGACTTCGTCGTGTGTGGTGCCGGGACCTCGGGCTCGGTGATTGCGCGGCGACTCGCCGAGATTCCCGATGTGTCGGTGTTGCTGGTAGAGGCCGGCGGTACTGATGAGGTTGACAGTGTGAGGCAGGCCGACCAGTGGCCGCTCAATCTGGGAAGTGAACGTGATTGGGGATTCGCTGCTGAGCCTGACGAGCGGCTCCATGGGCGCGTGCTGCCGTTTTCGATGGGCAAGGGGCTTGGTGGGGGGTCGAGCATCAACTTGATGATTTGGTCGCGCGGACACCGCAGCGACTGGGATTATTTTGCCGCCGAATCCGGTGAGAAGTCATGGGGTTACGAGCAGGTGCTCGATCTGTACCGCAGTATCGAAGACTGGCACGGGACCGGGGAAGCGTCTCACCGTGGCCGTGACGGTCTTGCCTTCGTTCAACCGGTTGCCGATGTGCACCCGGTGGCTCCGGCGGTTTTGGAGGCTGCCAAGCTGCTCGGAATTCCGACCTATCAGAGTCCCAACGGGCGACTGATGGAAGAGTTCCGTGGCGCCGCGATCACTGACATGTGTATCCGCGACGGACAGCGTGTCTCGGTCTTTCGCAGCTATGTTGGACCCTACCTGGACAAGCCCAACCTGACGGTGCTGACCCATGCCCTGGTGAAACGAGTGATGTTCGAGGGCACCCGGGCAACCGGTGTGGAAATCGACTACGCCGGGTCGACGCATCGGGTGGCTGCTGGCACCGAAGTCGTGCTGTCGCTGGGCGCCATTCACACACCGAAGCTGTTGATGCAGTCCGGTATCGGCGACATGGCCGAACTGCGTCGCATCGGCATCCCGGTTGTGCAGCACCTACCCGGGGTCGGCCGAAACTTCCAAGACCACTTCGGGTTTGACTGTGTATGGGAACTCCCCGAAGCCATCCCCGGTGGCGTTCAGGTGCAAGCCGCCCTGTTCTGGGATTCCGGACTAACCGCAGACATCAACGGGCCCGATTTGTTCGCCTGCCTGGGCCCATTCCCCAAAGCCACTCCGGAAAACGCCGCTAGACACGGCCTGCCCGAGAACGCATGGACACTGTTCGGTGCACCAACGCACCCCAAAAGCCGCGGTCAGCTGCGGCTCACGGGACCCCGCCCAACCGACCCCATCCAGATCCAGGCCAACGCCCTAGCTGACCCCGAGGACCTCAAAATCGCCATCGCCTGCGTGGAAACGCTGCGCGAAATCGGCAACAGCGCCAAACTACGCCCCTTCGTCACCCGGGAAGCCATGCCCGGCAACAGCTCAGCGGACGAACTGGAAACCTACCTGCGCAACGCCGTCATCACCTACTGGCACCCATCAGGCACAGCCAAAATGGGTCGCGACCCCATGTCGGTAGTCGATGGCCAACTCAAGGTCTACGGCACCAGCAACCTGCGCGTCGCCGACGCCTCCATCATGCCGCGCATCACCACCGCCAACACCATGGCACCCTGCGTCATCATCGGCGAACAAGCAGCCCACTTCATCCGCGCCCAACACAAAACCTAACAACCATCACTCCGACGACGTGTATCCGCACTTGCTCGAAAACGCAGGGACACGTGGACTCTCCTGTTATTGGTGGCCGCCCGCGACGTGCATGTGACGCATCGCAATGACCATGTGAGTTCCCTAATGCTTCACTTCGGGGCGTAGGCACGAAGCTGTTGAAATGACGATCGATATTCGTACGGCGGCGTGCAGAACAGCCGTACCAGCGCAGAGGCAGCGGCACTCCGCATGCCCAGAAAGGAACCTTCGATGGCCGGTCAACCGGCACCAGAGCGGGACTATCTACTAGGTCACTCCCGTCCCGAAATCGACCGTCTGATTAGGCAAGCCGAGATGTTGCGACCCATCACCGAACGCTTGCTGGTGAGCGCAGGTATCGAGCGGGGTATGCGCGTGCTTGACATCGGCTGTGGACCAGGCGACGTCTCGCTGATGCTCGCTGGTCTGGTGGGCCCAACCGGCAATGTGTTCGGTATCGATCCCAGTGAAGATGCAATCGCTGTCGCACGGCAACGGTGTCGTGCTCGGCGCCACACCAATGCTGAGTTCATCCAGTCCGACATCCAATCTTACGAAGGCCCAGCGGACTTCGACGCTGCTGTGTGTCGGTACGTTTTAATTCATCAAAAAGACCCCGGTGATTTCCTGCGAATGACTCGTAGGCTCGTCCGGACCGGCGGTGTCATAGCGCTTCACGAGATGGACGCCACGCGCGGCATTCGGTCCAATCCACGGCTCGCCGTACTGCATGAGGTTTACGACGCGGTGCACTACACGCTCACGCGGGGGGGTGCGCCGTTTGATGTCGGCGGACGGTTGGTACGCGTCTTCCGCGAAGCGGGGCTACCCGCGCCATCGATGTTCACGGAGACGCTCGTGGAGAGCGCAGCGGACTCACAGCTGCTGCCGTGGATGGTGGGCCTGGCGCGCGAAGTACTTCCGCACATGGTGGCGGCAGGCGCGATGACCGCGGAAAAACTCGCGATCGACACATTGTTGGATCGCCTGTGGCGCCAGGCGAACTCGTCAGATTGTCAGCTCGAGTTCGTTCCCCAGATGTGTGCCTGGGTTCGAGTGTGACGAGTCCCTTCCACAACCACCGAAAGAAGCGACGAGATCAGGAAGCCGATGCTGGAATTGCTTGACACCGGACGGCGGACTCAAAAGCGTCCGCATTCAATCATTTTCGTGCACGGGGCTTGGCATGCCGCTTGGTGCTGGGAGGAGAATTTCGTCGCCTTCTTCGTCGACCGGGGGTTTCGTGTCTTGGCGCCCAGCCTGCGTGGTCACGGCCAGAGCCCGTTGAGCAAGTCCCTGCGGTGGTGTTCGATTGCCGACTACGTCACCGATGTCAGCGAGGTCGTCGGCGCGCTTCCAGACCCGCCCATCCTCGTCGGGCATTCCATTGGTGGCTTTGTCGTGCAGAAGTATCTTGAAGAACACGACGCACCAGCGGCCGTACTCATGGCTTCGACCCCGCCGCGCGGTGGACAGTTGGGCTCCGTAATGCGAATGATACGTCGCCATCCCTGGCGCTCAACAAAATTCGCCCTGACCGCCAAGCCGCTGGACCTAGTCGGGACGCCCGCCGGCGCGCGTGAGCTGTTTTTCGGAGAGGACGCGCCAGACGGCCTCATCGACAGCTTTACGCGGCGTATCCAACCCGACAGCACACGGGCGATGATGTTCGACACGGTGGTTGGCAGCCTCGTCAGAACCAAGAATGTCCGCTCGCCGATGTTGGTCCTCGGCGGAGAGCACGACCAATTTTATCGACCCAAACACGTGCGTCGCACCGCCGCGGCCTACGGAACCAAACCGGTCCTCATTCCCGGCGTCGGACACGAAATGATGCTCGAACCTCGATGGAGGGCGGTGGCCGATCTCATTGAGTCCTGGCTGACAAGTCAAGGGCTCTAAGACCGCAAATCAGTCAGTCGCAACCAGATCGGAGTACCTTGAGCTTCGCCAGTCCCTTCCCAGATGTCAGCATTCCCGACGTCCCCGTCTTCAACTACGTGTTCGATGGCATCACCGACGACGACCGCGAGCTCGTCGCGCTCGTCGAGGCGACGACGGGTGCCACGACACACTACGGGGAGTTGATCGATCAAATCGAAGCATTCGCCGCGAATCTAGTCGCCCGCGGAGTTGGAGTCGGTGAAGTGGTTGGGTTACTTTCGCCCAACAGCACAGCGTTCGCAGTCGCGTTTCACGGCATCCTGCGAGCAGGCGCGACCGCAACCACATTCAACGTGTTGTCGACCGTGGACGAAGTTGCACGGCAGTTGCGCGATTCACATGCTCGGATGATGCTGACCGTGGCTGAGCACCGCGAGAAAGCCGAAACGGCCGTCGCGCAAATCGGACTCACACAGGGCGAGGTGCTCATGCTCGACGACGTCGACATCAGGTTCCAGCCGGCAGTTCAGTGCGCCGGCACCAGGAATTTTCATCCGGCCGACCACCTGGCGGTACTTCCCTACAGCTCCGGCACCACCGGTCTGCCAAAGGGGGTGATGCTGACCCACCGCAACTTGGTAGCCAACGCCGCCCAAGTTCAACCCCTCAACGTCGTCGGTCCCGACGACGTCGTTCTGGCCGTGCTGCCGCTCTTTCACATCTATGGGTTGTCGGTGCTGCTTACGGCTTCATTGGTGCCGCGCGCGAGGCTGGTCGTTATGCCTTCGTTCGACCTCGCCTCGTTCTTGCGCGCCATTCAGGATCACCGGTGCACCCGGGCATTTGTTGTGCCCCCGGTGGCGGTGGCGCTGGCTAAGCACCCAATGGTGGATTCCTACGACCTGTCCTCGCTTGGAGTCATCATCTGTGGTGCCGCGCCGCTGGACGCGGAACTCGCACGTGCGGTAGGCGCGCGACTCGGTGTGGCGGTGCTGCAGGGCTTCGGAATGAGTGAACTGAGCGGAGTCGGCCACGGCATGCCGGTCGACCAGGGCCGGGATTCGGTAGGCGTTGTCGCGCAGTTGCATTCCTGCGGGTGGACTCTCCCGAACGCGGTAAGCAAGCTCGTTGCGCCGCAGACCGGTGTCGAGATCGCGGTCCCCGACGAGGGCGTCAGCGCGGCCGGCGAGTTGTGGTTCAAAGGCCCGAATGTGATGCTCGGCTATCTCGGCAACGATGAGGCGACTGCCAACACCATTGACGACGACGGGTTTCTGCATACAGGGGACCTGGCTTGCGTCGACGCCGACGGGTGTGTCTATATCGTCGACCGCCTCAAGGAACTCATCAAATACAAGGGCTATCAGGTGGCGCCCGCTGAACTGGAGGCACTGTTGCTGACCCACCCCGCGATAGCGGATGCCGCGGTGGTTCCGGCCACAGACCCCGAGTCCGGCGAGGAGATCCCCAAGGCCTTCGTCGTCACCCAACCCTCCGCTTCGCTGACCGCCGCCGAGGTGATGGAGTTCGTGGCTAGCAGCGTCGCTCCATACAAAAAGATTCGTGAAGTCGAATTCACCACCTTCATCCCGAAATCGGCATCCGGAAAGATTCTCCGCAAAAACCTGAGGGACCGCTGACATCCAGGAAAGCGAGGCCTATCCGATTGACCTGCTCTGGGACGAGCCTTCGGTCGTGACTCAGTCGACCCGTCGGACACCGTCGTTGACGACGCGCCCGGCCACCCCGACCCAGCCCTCGGCGTTCCACGCGGTTTCGATCACCGAGCCCTTGCCCTGGGTGATGCGCAGGTCGCGGCTGAGGTAGTCGGTGAGCCGCATCGCCGCCGAGCCGGTCGCCTCGTCCTCCGGCACCCCGAGGTTCGCGAAAAACCCGCGGGTGCGCAGAGCCCCGGCGTCCCGGTCGACCCAGGCCCACAGATAGTGCGCGGTGTCGTCCGGGAAGTCGGCCGGGTCGGCGGCGAGAACGTCGTCGGCCGAATCGAATTCGTGGATGCCCACTTCCGGCGCCCATTCCGAGCGGGCGCTGACGCCGGTCACGTCGCCCTGATAGCTCACCTGCACGAGGCCGGCCGGCACCTGCAGCGTCTTGATCGGCGTGCCGTTGTCGCGCAGCCACCACGACGCGCCGACGGTCGGGTGCCCGGCGAACGGAAGTTCGGCCCGCGGGGTGTAGATCCGCGCGTGCGCGGTGGCCGAGCCGGCGGCGGGAAGATCGATGAATACCGTTTCGGCGTAGCCCAATTGGGTCGCCAGCCGCTGCCGGTCCGGGGGCGGCACCGCGGCGGCGTCCACGACGCCGAGCGGGTTACCGAAATTGCCGTCCGGGTCGGTGAAGACCCGCAACACCGTGACGTCGATGCCCATGACCCGACTGTACGGCGCGGGTCAACGTGTTTGTCAGGTGGCGCTGCGCTCGTCGGAGCCCATCGCGTTCAGGACGGCGACGCGGGTGTCGGCCGGGCCGGTGACCGTCTTCTCGCCGCCGCCGGTGCGCAGCAGCGCCCGCAGCGCGGCCTGGTCGTATACGGCGGGGGCGGTGCTGTCGATGAAGCGCTGGACGACGTCGATGAAGCGGGCCGGGTCGTCGTGGAAGGGGAAGTGGCCGGAACCCTCGAAGATCTCGAGGCGCGAGCCGGGCATCGCGGCGTGCGCCATCCACGCGTGCCGGACGGGAACCACCACATCCTTGGTGCCCCAGACGATCTGCACGGGGATGGCCTCGGTCAAATAACAGCGGTCCAGCATCGTCACGATCTGCCCGCGCCAGTCCACCACCGCCCGCAGGGTCCGGCTGAACGCCGCCGAGGCCGTCGGCTCGGGCAGGTCGTCGAGGATGCGCAGCACATTCGGCAGGTCGTGGCCCAGCGCGGTCGACCCGATCGCCAGCCCGGCCAGCTTGCCGGCCAGCTGCACCGCCGGCAGCACCAGGGGCAACCGCAGCAGCGCCAGCGCCTCGCTGCCCATCGGCAACGAGGCCAGCCGGAACACGACGTTGACGTCCTTGGTCACGCCACCGGCGGCGACCAGGATGAGCCGGTCGACCAAATGCGGGAACTGGTAGGCGAATTGCATGGCCACCCCGCCGCCCAGCGAATGGCCGATGATGGTCACCCGCTCGATGTCGAGGACGGACAGCAGGTCGCGCATCCCGTTCGCGTAGGCGGCCGCCGAATAGTCGGCGCGCGGCTTGTCGGACTTCCCGTGACCCAGCAGGTCGGGGGCGATGACCGTGAACCGCTGGGCGAGCTTGGCCTGCACCGCATTCCAGGTGGTGGAGTTGTCGCCGATGCCGTGGAGCAGCAGGATCGCCGGCCCGGAACCGGCGATGCGGTAGGCCCGCCGGTAGCCGTGAATGGTGCGGAACTCGAGCGTGGGCGTCGTGACTTCACGCACTGGGCGAAGATTGCTCTTGCGCTTCCGCTCGGTCATCTCCGCCAACCTCTGTGTCGGCCCGGGCTATGGGCGTCTTGAAACGTCACGCCTGGTCGTCGTCGTTCTTCTTCTCTGCCTGCTGGGCAAGGAATCGCTCGAACTCTGCGCCAAGCTCGTCGCCGCTGGGGAGATCCTCGTCGTGCGTTAGTAACGACCTGTTCTCCTGAGCGTCGATGAAGGCATCGTACTGGCGCTCGAGCGCGGCCACCACTTGAGCCACCTCCGCGCTCGCCTGCACCTGTTCGTCGATCTTGGCGCGAATCTCCGCCGCGGCCTCGGCCAGCGCCGACAGCGGCAGTTCCAGCGATCCGCTCTTGGCCACCTGCTCGAGCAGCGCCTGCGCGGCGGCCGGGTAGTCGGTTTGCGTCAGGTAGTGCGGGACGTGCACGGTGAAGCCGACGACCTCGTGGCCGTGCTGGGCCATCCGGTATTCCAGCAGGTTGGACGCGCTGCCGGGGACCTGGATCTCCGAGATCCAGGGCTGGAAGTCGGCGATCAGTTCCTTGTCGTTGGAGTGGGCGGTCAGCGTGATCGGCCGCGTGTGCGGGACCGCCATCGGGACGGTGCCCAGGCCGATCGTGCGCCGCACCCCCAGCCGCTCGGCCAACAGGCGCACCGCGGTGATGAAGCGCTCCCACTTCAGGTCGGGTTCCATGCCGGCCAGCAGCAGAAAGGGCGTGCCGACGCTGTCGCGCAGGGCGTACAGGCTCAGCTCCGGATCGTCGTAGCTGGTGAAGTGGTCGGTCTTGAACGTCATCAGCGGCCGCCGCGAGCGGTAATCCAGCAAGTCGTCGATCGCGAACGACGCGACCAGCTCGGTGTCCAGGGCGGCCTTCAGGTGGGTGGCGGCCAGCCGGATCGCGTGGCCGGCGTCGGAGAAGCCCTCCAAGGCGTGCACCAAAACCGGGCCGCGGCCGTCGGCCGCCGACAACTGGGGCGCCGGGAACTCCAGCTCGTACATGCCGGACTGTCCCGGCTGGTCGTACTCGTCGCCTCGGTTTTGACCGTGGGCCATCTGGGTTTCCTCCTCTCGGGGTTGCTCCAGGGTCCCCTGACCAGTGTCCCCCGAATCAGCCGGCACCAACAATGGACAGCTAACACCCTGCAGTCTTCACCGTCGAAACGCCCCAACCCGGGAACGTAATCCGCATGTCGGCCAGCAAACGCGGCGGCGCGCGGGGAGGGGATGTGGTCTGCCCAACAGCCCGTGGTCAGGCATGATGGACTCGAAATGCGCATACGGACGGTGCTGCTGTGCTCGGGGGTCGGCCTGCTGACGTTGTTGACGTCGTGCACCCGGCCGGCCGAGCCTGCGGCGCGCCCGGTGGTGTCCGTTCCGGTGGCCACCGGGCCGCTCGTGCAGCGGCTCAGCCAGCCCCAGCAGAAGGCGGTCGCGGGTCCGGTGGACCCGGACCGGCGCGTCGGCGCGATCTTCATCAACGACGGGCCCCTGCACGTGTGCACGGGTTCCGTAATCCATTCGGCGACCGGGAATCTCATGATCACCGCGGCGCACTGCCTGGCCGGCGCGGCCAAGATGACCTTCGTTCCCGGCCTCGCCGGCGACGCGGCGCCCGCCCCCGCCAACGTGTGGAAGGCCGACGCCGTCTACCTGGATCCGCGCTGGATCGCCGGCAAGGATCCGCACGCGGACTACGCGATCGCGCGGGTCAGCAACGAAGCCGGCGCCTCGGTCGAGTCGTACGTCGGCCTGGCGCTGACGCTGGGCGTCGCGCCGCCGCCGGGCAGCCACGTCACCGTGCTGGGGTATGCGGCCGGGGTGGGCGGCTCGCCGATCGGCTGCCAGGCCAGCACCTCGGTCAACGACAGCGGATTTCCCTCGCTGACGTGCGAGGGCCTGGTGGACGGCACCAGCGGCGCGCCGTGGGTGAGCGGCACCACGCTCACCGGGCTGATCGGCGGTTTCGAGCGCGGCGGGTGCGCCGCCAACGTGTCGTATTCGGCGCCGTTCGACGCCCAGACCGCGCAGCTGCTGGCCCGCGCCGAGGCCGGCGGCCCCGGCGACCGGGTGCCGAACGACCTCGACGACAGCTGCTAGGTCAGCGGCGGAACTGCGACAGCGCCCGCATCTTGTTGGTCACGTCCAGCGCGGCCACCTTGTAGGCCTCCGAGAACGTCGGATAGTTGAACACCGCGTCGACCAGGTAGTCGACGGTCCCGCCGCAGCCCATCACGGCCTGGCCGATGTGCACCATTTCGGTGGCGCTGGTGCCGAAGATGTGCACCCCGAGCAGCTTGCGGTCGTCGGTCGACACCAGCAGCTTGAGCATGCCGTAGGAGTCGCCGGCGATCTGGCCGCGGGCCAGCTCCTTGTAGCGCGCCACCCCGACCTCGTAGGGGATCGCGTTCTTCGTCAGCTCCACCTCGGTGGCCCCGACGTAGGAGATCTCGGGGATCGAGTAGATGCCGATGGGCTGCAGGTCGGTGATGCCGTCGCACGCTTCGCCGAACGCGTGGTAAGCGGCCAGCCGCCCCTGTTCCATCGAGGTCGCGGCCAGGGCGGGGAACCCGATGACGTCGCCCACGGCGTAGATGTGCTCCACCTTGGTCCGGAACTTGTCGTCGACCCAGATCCGCCCGCGGCCCTCCACCTCGATGCCGGCGTTGTGCAGGTCGAGGTGATCGGTCTGGCCCTGGCGGCCGGCGGAGTACATGACGGTCTCGGCGGGGATCTGCTTGCCGCTGGCCAGCGTGGTGACGGTGCCCGCGGCCCCGACGTCGACGGCGGTGACCTCCTCGCCGAACCGGAACGTGACCGCCAGGTCGCGCAGGTGGAATTTGAGCGCCTCGACCACCTCCGGGTCGCAGAAGTCCAGCATCTCGTCGCGCTTCTCGACGACGGTCACCTTGGTGCCCAGGGCGGCGAACATGGACGCGTACTCGATGCCGATCACGCCGGCGCCGACGACGACCATCGAGCCCGGCAGCGTCTTGAGGTCCAGGATGCCGTCGGAGTCGAGCACCCGTTCCTCGTCGAACTCGACGCCGGACGGCCGCGCCGGCCGGGTGCCGGTGGCGATGACGATGAATTCGCCACTGACAGTGGTCATCTCGCGCCGGCCCGGGTCTTCCACGACGACGGTGTGCGGGTCGACGAAGCGGCCGTGACCGACGAGCAGGTCGATCCGGTTGCGCATCAGCTGGTTGCGCACCACGTCGACTTCCTTGCCGATCACGTGCTGGGTGCGCGCCAGCAGGTCGGCCGGGGTGATCCGGTCCTTGACGCGGTAGCTGGCCCCGTAGAGCTCGCGCTGGTTCATCCCGGTGAGGTAAAGCACCGCCTCGCGCAACGTCTTTGACGGGATCGTGCCCGTGTTGACGCAGACGCCGCCGAGCATTCGGCCGCGTTCGATGATGGCGACGGATTTGCCCAGTTTGGCCGAGGCGATCGCGGCCTTCTGGCCGCCCGGTCCCGAACCGATGACGACGATGTCGTACTCCTGCATCGAACCCATGGCATAGACGATAAGGCCCACAGTCCAGACTTTCTCCACAGACGAGCGGCCCGGCCCCGGTGCGTGGGCGCGGCGCGACGGTGCCGGCCGTCAGCGTTGGTGCCCATGACGACGCATCAACCCGATTTCAAGCTCAATCGCCCCGGAGCGCTGATCGCCGCGCTACCGGCCGTTCTCGGCTTCGTTCCGGAGAATTCATTGGTCCTGGTGTCCCTCGAGCACGGCGAACTGGGGGCGGTGATGCGGGTCGACCTCGCCGAGGACCTCGTCGACCGCGTCGGGCACCTGGCCGAGGTCGCCGCCGCCGCCACGCCGCAGGCGGCGATCGCGGTGATCGTCGACGCGGACGGCGCGCACTGCCCGGGGTGCAACGAGGAACACCGTCTGCTGTGCGACGAGCTGACAGAGGCGTTGTCGCAGAGGGGAATTCAACTCTATGCCGCGCACGTGGTGGATCGGGTGGCCCGCGGCGGGCGCTGGCATTGCGTGGACGACTGCGGCTGCGGCGGCACGGTGGACGACCCGACCGCGTCGCCGCGGGCCGCGGCGGCGGTGCTCGACGGCCGCCGGCTCTACCGCCGGCGCGCCGACTTGCAGGCCGTCATCGCAGTCGACGACCCGGCGGGCGCCGCCGAGTTGGCCGACGCGGTCCGGCGCCAGGCCACGCGGCGCGAGGCGGCCCATCGCGCCGATCCCACCGGGTGCGGGCGCCGCGACGTGCAGGACGCGATGGCCGCGGCCTCCCGCGTCGCCGGCGGCGAAACACTATCCGCGGCCGAGCTTGCGGCGTTGGGCTGCGCGCTGAGCGACGTCGAGGTGCGCGACACGCTGTACGCCCTGGCGGTCGGCGACCGGGCGGGGGAGGCCGAGTCGCTGTGGGCGCTGCTGGCGCGCAGCCTGCCGCCGCCCTGGCGGGTCGAGGCCCTGGTGCTGCTGGCGTTCAGCGCGTACGCCCGGGGCGACGGCCCGCTCGCCGGTGTGTCGCTGGAGGCGGCCCTGCGCTGCGACTCCGATCACCGGATGGCGGGCATGCTGGATCAGGCGTTGCAGTCCGGCGTGAAGCCCGATGAGATCCGGAAGCTGGCGGCCACCGGCTACCGGCTGGCCAAGCGGTTGGGGGTGCGGCTGCCGCCGCGGCGGGCGTTCGGGCGCCGGGCGGGGTAGCGCTTGTCGGTCAGACCTTCTCGACCTTGACGGCGTGCGCCATCTCGTGCGGCAGGGTGACGTTCTCGTGGCCCGGAATGAGGATGGTGACCCCGCCGCCGGCCGGGCTGGTCTCGACGGTGACCCGGGCGTTGGGCACGACGCCGGCGTCCTTGAGGCGGGTGATCAGATCGATGTCGCCCTGGACGTGTTCGGTGAGCTGGCGGACCACCACCGCGACCGGCGATCCGGCGGGCAGCTCGGTCAACCGGACGAGATTGATGCCGTCGGCGCCGGAATCGGGGCCCACGCCGAGGTCCAACAGGCCCGGAATCGGGTTGCCGAACGGGGACGTGGTCGGGTTGTTGAGCACCTTGACCAGCCGGCGTTCGACCTCCTCGCTCATCACGTGCTCCCACCGGCATGCCTCGGCGTGTACCTCTTCCCACGGCACCCCGATGACGTCGACGAGCAGCCGTTCGGCGAGGCGGTGCTTGCGCATGACCGAGATGGCCAGCGCCCGGCCCTTGTCGGTGAGCTCCAGGTGGCGGTCGCCGGCGACGTGGAGCAGGCCGTCGCGCTCCATGCGGGACACGGTCTGGCTGACGGTCGGACCGCTTTGTTCGAGGCGTTCGGCGATCCGGGCACGCAGCGGCGTCACGCCCTCTTCTTCGAGGTCGTAGATGGTCCGCAGGTACATCTCGGTGGTATCAACCAGCTCGTTCATCCAGCACCCTCCATTGACGCTGAGTCTACTTGGCCAGCTGCAAGAATGGGTCCAACGCCTCTCGCGGATGTCCCCAGGCAAGCAGTATGCCCGCCGCTGGCGCGGCGGGCATACCGACTTGCTACCTGGCTCTGGTTGGGCGCCTCAGCTGGCGTAGGAGCGCAGCCGATCGGCCCGCTCGCCGTTGCGCAGCTTGGACATCACGTCGCGCTCTATCTGGCGGACCCGCTCGCGGGACAGCCCGAACAGCTTGCCGATCTGATCCAGCGTGCGCGGCTGGCCGTCGTCCAGGCCGAAGCGCAGCCGGATGACCTGGTGCTCGCGCTCGTCGAGAGTGGCCAGCACACTGCGGATGTCGGTGTGCAGCAGCTCGGCGATCACCGCGTTCTCCGCGGACATCGCCTCGGCGTCCTCGATGAAGTCACCGAGGGGGGCCTCCTCCTCGGAGCCGACGGGCATGTCCAGGCTCACCGGGTCGCGGCTGTGCTCCAGCAGGTCGTTGATCTTCTCAACCGGGATGCCGGATTCGGCGGCGAGCTCCTCGTCGGTGGCTTCGCGCCCGAGGTTCTGATGCATCTCCCGCTTGATCCGCGCCAGCTTGTTCACCTGCTCGACGAGGTGGACCGGCAGCCGGATGGTGCGGCTCTGGTCGGCCATGCCGCGCGTGATGGCCTGGCGGATCCACCAGGTGGCGTAGGTGGAGAACTTGAATCCCTTTGTGTAGTCGAACTTCTCCATCGCGCGGATCAGACCGAGGTTGCCCTCCTGGATGAGGTCCAGCAGCGGCATGCCTCGACCCGTGTAGCGCTTGGCCAGCGAAACCACCAGGCGCAGGTTCGCTTCCAGCAGGTGGCGGCGCGCGGCCTGGCCATCGCGCGCGACGGCCTCCAGGTCGCGTTTGCGGTTCTCTCCGAGGCGCTTACGCGTTTCCAGCAGATGCTCGGCGTACAGGCCGGCCTCGATCCGCTTGGCCAGCTCGACCTCACCCGCCGCGTTGAGCAGCGCCGTCTTACCGATGCCGTTGAGATACACGCGCACTAGGTCCGCTGCGGGGCTTTGAGCATCCAGATCGCCGTCGATCCTGCTTGTGCTGGCGTTCGCCATAGCGACCCTCCCGTTCGGCTTTGCACTGTCATGACGTCTAACGATGGATCCGCCCTGGGAGTTCCCGCCCACGCGTGATCTCACACGCCTTGACGTGCACAGATGTGCCGACGACCTGAGAATGTCCTGAGAAGTGCGCCCCGCGGGGGCTTACCCGGAACCGTCGTGGCGCGGTCGCCGCGGTTCGAGCGCCGGGTGTTCGGCCGTGGGAAACAGGGGAGTGCGGCGCTTCGTCTGCTCGAACCGCCTCGGCTCGTCGGAGCGGCGCGGCGGCCGGTCGTTGGCGATCAGCACCGCCATCCACGGCAGCGGCACCGAGGCCGCCACGATGAGCAACGAGATCAGTCCGTTGTGCCAGGCGCCGTACGCGACGGCGGCCAGGATGAGCGCCGGGATCCGAAACGCCATCAGCGTCAGGTACTTCCGCACCCGGGCGCGATGCTCCTGTTCGTACGAGGGCGCGGCGGAGGTGATCAGGACGGGGCGGCCGGTGTCGTCGAAGCCGCCGAACCCTGGCTCTTCGCCGTGCTTCATATGTCCACTGTCCCACAACCAATCGATTCCGGTACCGGCGAGTCAGGGGGCACAATGTGAGGCATGCAGACCCAGACGATCGAGCGCACCGAGACCGACGAACGCGTCGACGACGGGACCGGCAGCGATACGCCGAAGTACTTCCACTACGTCAAGAAGGACAAGATCGCCGAGAGCGCGGTCATGGGCAACCACGTGGTCGCGCTGTGCGGCGAAGTGTTCCCCGTCACTCGGGCGGCCAAGCCCGGCTCGCCGGTCTGCCCCGAGTGCAAGCGGATCTACGAGCACCTGAAGAAGGACTGATCAGGCCGGCGGCTCGGCCGCGACGTCGGGCGGCGTGACGGGCGCGGGCAAATCCGCGATCCGCTTAGGGCCGGCCCGGCGGGTCAGCAGCCAGTTGCGCAGCCGATGGGCATGGGTCCTCGGCGCGGGGAATTCCTCCTGGATGGAGGCGTTGAGCTCGGCGCCGAGCATGATCGCGAAGCCGCCGAAGAACGCGAACAACAGGAATGCGATCGGCGTGGACAGCGCGCCATAGGTGTAACCGGTGCTGGTGATCCACCTCAGGTAGAAGCGCAGGCCCAGCGTGGCGATCAGGAACACCGCCGTGGCCAGGATGGCGCCCAGCACCAGCCGATGGCTGGGCAGCGGCACCGGCAGCGCCACCCGGTACAGCAGCATGATGCCGATCATCAGGCCCAGGATCAGCGCCGGGTAGTAGCCGTAGCGCAGGAAGTTGGCCAGGCCGACCGGAATGTGTTCGCTCACCTTGCGCGGTCCCACCACCATCACCGGCGCGGCGACGACCACGAACACCAGCATCACCACGTAGAGGAACAGCGAGAAGAAGCGCTGGCGCACCGGGTGACGCAGCGGGGTCTGGTCGTGGGCCTCGACCACGGCGTCGACGAACGACGAAATCGCCGACGACCCGGCCCACAGCGAGATCAGGAAACCGAGCGAGACCACCTCACCGCGCGCGTTGGCGGTGATGTCGCGGATGGTGGGCTCGATGATCTCGTTGACGACGCTCGGCGAGAAGAAGCTGTGCGCGGTCGAGATGATGCTCTTCTCGATCGAGGACAGCGTGTCCTTGCCGAACAGCGGCGCCACGTAGGCCAGGCTGCCCAGCATTCCCAACAGCAGGGGCGGGGTGGAAAGCGCCGACCAGAAACCCGCCTGGGCCGACTCGGAGAAAATGGAGTCGTCCCAGCTTTTGGCCAGGGTCCTGAGACTGATTCGCCGGACGTGGTGGCGGGACGGCCGCGCGGCTTGGACGCTCATACCCGTCCAGCATTACCGATTACCGCCCGCGCAGCCCACATTGCCCAGGGGTGAGTTCGGCTGGACTAGCTTTCGCTGACCTCCAGCACGGCGTCCTGCTCGGTCAGCTTCGACTGGTGCTGGTTCGCGTGGTGCTGGCAGAAGAGAAGCTCAAGTCCGGAAGGCAGCTTGGCGCGGACGCGAGCGGCGGCACCGCAGCGGTCGCAGCGGTCCGCTCTGGTGAGCTCGGGACTGGTCAGAGTTGCATACATGGCTTCTCCGTTCTCGTTCATTCACTGTCTCAGACGTGTGGCGTTTTCGCCTTGTTCCCCGATCGTTATCGGGTGTGTCGTTTCTCACGAGTTTTAAGCTGACCGACTGTGACCGTTCTGGTGCACCTGTGCGGCCGCGACGAGTGGTCCCGCGCCCGCGATCGCGGCGGCATTCAGCCTGACAATCCGCCCGGATTCATCCACCTGTCGACGCCCAAACAGGTGCACCTGCCCGCCAACCGGCTCTACCGCGGCCGCGACGACCTGGTCCTGTTGCACATCGACCCGGCGCTGCTGGATTCGCCGGTGCGTTGGGAGCCCGGGGTGGCCACGGACCCGGAGTCCATGTTCTTCCCGCACCTGTACGGGCCGCTGCCGGTTCGGGCTGTGATCGGGGTCACCGCATATCCGCCGGAGCCGGACGGCACCTTCGTGCCGGCCCCGCCTCAGGAGCCGACGTAGGCGTCGGCCTCGATCTCCACCAGCAGTCCGGGGGCGATCAGGGCCGACACCTCGACCATGGTCGCCACCGGGCGGATCTCGCCGAAGATCTCTGCGTGCACCGCCGCGACCTCACGCCAGCGCGAAATGTCGGTCACGTAGATGCGGGTGCGCACCACGTCGGTGAGCTCGGCACCCGTCTGCTGGAGCGCAATCTCGATGCGGCGCAACGCGTCTCGGGCCTGGCCGGCGATGTCGCCGGCGGGTCCGGCGCCGGTCGTTCCGGCCACCGCCACGTGCGGGCCGACGCGCACCGCCCGCGAATAGCCCACCGCCGACTCGAACTCGGAGCCGGACGACACCATGGTGCGGTTGGTTGACATGCGGACACGGTACGCGCGATTGGCTTGGCCACCAAGGGCTTTACGCGCGTGGCCGCCGGTGGTAGGAGTGCTATGTGGGCGTTCACCGTGACGCGGGTCAACGACGGCGCACCGAACATCGGAATCCGCACGGCGCAAGGAGTTTCGTGCTTGTCGAGATCACCGTCCGCAACGTCGGCGACCAGCCGCGCTCCCCGTGCGCGTTCGACGTCCCTAGGGGCATCCTGACCGGTGCCGTCGAGGTGGCGCGATGACGCCGGGCATCTCGGAGGACGCGCTCGTCGCGCAGGAGGCGCGCTTCGCGCGGGCGTTCGCGGCCGGCGATGTGTCGATCGCGCGGGAGCTCTATCAGCCCGACGTGGTGTACGTGAGCCCGACGGTGCGCCTGTTCGACTGGCCGTCCCCGATCGAGGGCGTCGAGCGCACGCTCGAGTTCATCGCGCTCACCATCCGCGGCTGCGCGGACATCCGTTACGAGGCAGTGGATTACGCCATCGCTCGCGGCGCCGACACGGCGTTCGTGCGCGTCGAATTCGACTGGGATCAGGGCGATCAACGCCTGCGCTCGACGTACGTGGTGGTCTACCGCTACCGCGACGGCCGGATCGCCCGCCAGGAGCTGTACTACGACCCCAGCGGGGCGCTGCAGCCACTCGATCCGTCGAACCGGAATTAACCGGCGACGGCCGATATAGCATTCCGCCATGATGCGCGTCGCGATCGTGGGCGGCGGTGCCGCGGGCCTGCTCGCCGCGGTCCAGCTGCGCCGGCGCCAACCCAAGGCGCAGATCACGCTGATCGACGCGTCCGGTCGTCCCGGCACCGGCGCGGCCTACGGAACCGACGACCCGACCCACCTGCTGAACGTTCCCGCCCAGCGCATGTCGGCGTGGCCGGACGACCCCGATCACTTTTGCCGCTGGCTCGACGAACGGGCCGTCACCCCGCTCGAGGGCTTCGCGCCGCGCCTCGCATATGGCCGCTACCTGCGGGAACAGCTCGCGGTCGCCGACGTGCGGATCGAGTGCGCGGAGGTCGTCGGGCTGGCGCCGGGCGCGCCGGCGCGCCTGACCCTGGGCGACGGGCGTTCGTTGTCGG
>NZ_LZKR01000140.1 GCF_001672915.1 Mycobacterium sp. 1245805.9
GCGATCAGCGCGTCGGCGTCATTGGTGGCTTTCAGGCCGATGGGCTCCCCGTTGGCGAGTTCGCCCGCGTCCCTGCCGTCCTTGTCCGGCGAGTGCACCCACACGCCGACCAGGTCGAGGTTGGGGCGCCGTTGAATGGCGCGGATGGCGATCGATCCGATGCCACCCGTCGCCCAGACCACTACGCGATGAGTCGTCATCCTGTTCCTCCTCGAGTGCGCGTGCCGAAAGGCGAGACGGCCGTTGCCTTTAAATCGCTAAGAAAGTGCACACTATCCTAAAGAACAAATCTTAGGTTAACCTGCAGCTGATGTACACGCTCAGGTTCGACACGCGTGCCCCGGCCCGGGCCGGGAGGCCCTGGCGAACCAGTAAGGAGAGTGCTCATGCGCATCGTCGTCTGGTCCACCGGGGGAGTCGGGAAGATCGCGATCGACGCCATTCGCCGGCGACCCGACCTGGAACTCGTTGGCGTGTGGGTGCATTCGCCCGACAAGGTCGGCAAGGACGCCGGTGAGCTGGCCGGCATCGGGCCGCTGGGCGTGACGGCCACCGACGATGCCGACGTGCTGATCGCCCTGAAACCCGACTGCGTGGTGTACGCGGCAAGCGGCCCCGAACGCGACGCGCTGGCCATCCCGGACTACGTCAGGCTGCTCGAGGCGGGGATCAACGTCGTCACCACCAGCAC
>NZ_LZKR01000141.1 GCF_001672915.1 Mycobacterium sp. 1245805.9
GTCAACGTGATCGGAATTACCCTCAGCCGCAACCAGTTCGAGTACAGCAAAACCAGGCTGGCGGGGATCCCGACCGAGCGCGACGTCGAAGTGCGGTTGCAGGGCTGGGAAGAGTTCGACGACAAGGTCGACCGGATCGTCAGCATAGGCGCGTTCGAGGCCTTCAAAGCCGACCGTTGGCCCGCGTTTTTCGACCGCGCCTACGACATCCTTCCCGACGACGGCAGGATGCTCTTGCACACAATTTTGGCGCATTCACAGAAGCAGATGCACGAGCGCGGCATCGCTTTGACGATGAGCGACGTGCGGTTCACGCGATTTATCTACACGGAAATCTTCCCGGGTGGGCAGCTGCCGGCGCAGGAAGATATTTTCTCACTGGCGCAGGCGGCCAGATTCAGCGTCGAAAAAGTGCAATTGCTGCGCGAGCATTATGAACGGACGCTGAATATTTGGGCGGCCAACCTGGAGGCGAACAAAGAAAAAGCGATCGCCATCCAGTCCGAGGAAGTCTACGAGCGCTATATGCACTACTTGACGGGGTGCGAGGACTTCTTCCGCAAGGGCATCAGCAACGTCGGCCAGTTCACGCTGGCCAAGTAGCCGGCCCGGCTACTTCTCACACGTGAACTGGTTGACGTCCGTGTAGCCCTGGCGGAACAGCTTGGCGCAGCCGGTCAGGTACTTCATGTACCGGTCGTAAACCTTTTCCGACTGGATCGCGATGGCCTTGTCCTTGTTGGACTCGAGCGCCGCGGCCCAGATTTCCAGCGTCCTGGCGTAGTGCAGCTGCAACGACTGGATCCGGGTCACCTTGAACCCGGCGTCGGCGGCATGCTCTTCGACCGACGGGATCGTCGGCAGCCAGCCACCCGGGAAGATCTCGGCCAGGATGAACTGGGTGAAGTGGACGACCTCGTGGGTCAACGGGGTGCCCTGCGCCCTGGCCTCTTTGAAGGTCGGCCGCGAGATGGTGTGCAGCAGCATGACCCCGTCGGCCGGCAGCACCCGGTAGGCCATCTTGAAGAAGTGGCCCCAGCGTTGGCGGCCGAAGTGCTCGAAGGCGCCGATCGAGACGATTCGGTCGACGGGCTCGTCGAACTTCTCCCAGCCCTCCAGCAACACCTGGGCCGAGCGGTTCGTTTCCAGCTGGTCGAACATCTGCTGGACGTGCTCGGCCTGGTTCTCCGACAGCGTCAGGCCCACGACGTTGACGTCGTACTTCTCGATCGCGCGCCGCAGCGTCGCGCCCCAGCCGCAGCCGATGTCCAGCAGCGTCATCCCCGGCTCGAGCCCGAGCTTCCCCAGCGACAGGTCGATCTTGGCGAGCTGCGCCTCTTCGAGGGTCATGTCGTCGCGCTCGAAGTAGGCGCAGCTGTAGGTCTGCGTCGGGTCGAGGAACAGCGCAAAAAACTCGTCCGAGACATCGTAGATAGATTGCGATTCTTCGTAATACGGCTCCAACGAAGTCAT
>NZ_LZKR01000142.1 GCF_001672915.1 Mycobacterium sp. 1245805.9
GTGCTGGTGGTGACGACGTTGATCCCCGCCTCGAGCAGCCTGACGTAGTCCGGGATGGCCAGCGCGTCGCGTTCGGGGCCGCTTGCCGCGTACACCACGCAGTCGGGTTTCAGGGCGATCAGCGCGTCGGCGTCATTGGTGGCTTTCAGGCCGATGGGCTCCCCGTTGGCGAGTTCGCCCGCGTCCCTGCCGTCCTTGTCCGGCGAGTGCACCCACACGCCGACCAGTTCCAGGTCGGGTCGCCGGCGAATGGCGTCGATCGCGATCTTCCCGACTCCCCCGGTGGACCAGACGACGATGCGCATGAGCACTCTCCTTACTGGTTCGCCAGGGCCTCCCGGCCCGGGCCGGGGCACGCGTGTCGAACCTGAGCGTGTACATCAGCTGCAGGTTAACCTAAGATTTGTTCTTTAGGATAGTGTGCACTTTCTTAGCGATTTAAAGGCAACGGCCGTCTCGCCTTTCGGCACGCGCACTCGAGGAGGAACAGGATGACGACTCATCGCGTAGTGGTCTGGGCGACGGGTGGCATCGGATCGATCGCCATCCGCGCCATTCAACGGCGCCCCAACCTCGACCTGGTCGGCGTGTGGGTGCA
>NZ_LZKR01000143.1 GCF_001672915.1 Mycobacterium sp. 1245805.9
CGCGCTGATGTCGGCACCCAAGTTGGGCAACGTAATCGGCGGCAACCCCGGGAACGGCGGCAACGTGAAACTCGGCAGCCCCGGCAGCGACAGGTTGATCGGCGGCAGGGTCAACGCCCCCGACAGGACCGCGTTCAGCGCCGCGCTGATGTCCGCCCCCAGGTTGGGCAACGTAATCGGCGGCAACCCCGGGAACGGCGGCAACGTGAAACTCGGCAGCCCCGGCAGCGTCAAGTTGATCGGCGGCAGACCCGGCAGCGTCAGGTTCAACGCCGCGTTGAGCGCCGCGCTGATGTCGGCACCCAAGTTGGGCAACGTAATCGGCGGCAACCCCGGGAACGGCGGCAACGTGACACTCGGCAAGCCAGGCAGCGACAGGTTGATCGGCGGCAGGGTCAGTGCCCCCGACAGGACCGCGTTCAGCGCCGCGTTGATGTCGGCACCCAAGTTGGGCAGCGTAATCGGCGGCAACCCCGGGAACGGCGGCAACGTGAAGCTCGGCAAGCCAGGCAGCGTCAAGTTGATCGGCGGCAACCCGGGCAGCGTCAGGTTGAGCATCGCGTTCAGTGCCGCGCTGATGTCGGCACCCAAGTTGGGCAACGTAATCGGCGGCAACCCCGGCAGCGGCGGCAACGTGAAGCTCGGCAAGCCCGGCAGCGACAGGTTGATCGGCGGCAGGGTCAGTGCCCCCGACAGGACCGCGTTCAGCGCCGCGTTGATGTCGGCAGCCAAGTTGGGCAACGTAATCGGCGGCAACCCCGGGAACGGCGGCAACGTGAAGCTCGGCAAGCCCGGCAGCGTCAAGTTGATCGGCGGCAGGGTCAACGCCCCGGACAGGACCGCGTTCAGCGCGGCGTTGATGTCCGCCCCCAGGTTGGGCAACGTGATCGGCGGCAGACCCGGGAACGGCGGCAACGTGAAGCTCGGCAGCCCCGGCAGCGTCAAGTTGATCGGCGGCAGCCCCGGCAGCGTCAGGTTGAGCATCGCGTTCAGGGCCGCATTGATGTCGGCACCCAAGTTGGGCAACGTAATCGGCGGCAACCCCGGGAACGGCGGCAACGTGAAACTCGGCA
>NZ_LZKR01000144.1 GCF_001672915.1 Mycobacterium sp. 1245805.9
CCCCCGCGGCCCCCCCCCCCAACGGGGGCCCCCCCCCCCCACCCGCGCCGGGGTCCCCCCCCCGCCCCGGAGCGCGCGCCGGCAAACACGGGGGGGGGGGGGGCGGCGCCGCCCGCCGCCGGAAGCGAGCAAACGCTACTTAGTTAGCTATCCGCGACGACGTCGAGCGCAACTTCGGCGTCGACCTCGGGGTGCAGGTGCACCGAGACCGCATACGTGCCGACGGCCTTGATGTGCGTCTTGGGCAGGCGGACGACCCGCTTGTCGAGGTTGGGTCCGCCGGCCTTCTTGATGGCCGCGACGACGGCACCGGCCGTCACCGAGCCGAACAGCTTGCCCGTGTCGCCCGCGGCCTTCACCGGCAGCGCGACGGGGCCCAGCGCATCGATCGCCGACTTGATCTCGTTGGCGTGCTCGAGGTCGCGCACGGTCTTGGTCTCGCGGGCCCGACGAATCTCGTCGGCCTGCTTCTGCGCGCCGCGCGAGGCCAGGATCGCCAGGCCGCGCGGGAGCAGGAAGTTGCGGCCGTACCCGTCCTTGACCTCCACCGCGTCGCCGACGGTCCCGAGGTGGTCGACGTCAGCCGTAAGAATCAGCTTCATTGGTTCGTACTTTCGGTTGGCTCTCGGCGGCTACCGCGTCGAGGAAGTGAAGGGCAGCAGGGCGACCTCGCGCGCGTTCTTCACCGCGATGGCGATGTCGCGCTGGTGCTGAACGCAGTTACCGGTAACCCGGCGGGCGCGGATCTTGCCGCGCTCGCTGATGTAGGTGCGCAACAGGGTGGTGTCCTTGTAGTCGATCGCTTGACCCTTTTTGGCGCAGAAGACGCATTTGCGCGCCTTGATCGGCTTTTCCGGCGCCGGGCGCCGCTTGGTGGACTTGGCCATGTCTGTCTTTCTTTCCGTTTGTTACTGGTCTGAAGTTTTGCGTTTTAGAAGGGTGGCTCGTCGTCGCCGCCGCCGAAGGACCCCGAGGCCGGGGCGCTGCCCCACGGGTCGTCCCCGCCGCTCGGCTGGGCCGCCGGGGCCGCAGCCGGGCGAGAGCCGCCGCCCCCGCCGAAGCCACCGCCCCCGCCGCCGCTGCGGCTGGCCTTGTTGACCTTGGCGGTGGCGTAGCGCAGCGAGGGGCCGATCTCGTCGACCTCGACCTCCACGACGGTGCGCTTCTCGCCCTCACGGGTCTCGAACGAACGCTGCTTGAGCCGCCCGGTGACGATCACCCTGGCGCCGCGAGTGAGGCTTTCCGCGACGTTCTCGGCGGCCTCCCGCCAGATGTTGCACCGCAGGAACAGCGCCTCGCCGTCCTTCCATTCCCCGCTCTGGCGGTCATAGATCCGCGGCGTCGATGCCACGGTGAAGTTCGCCACGGCGGCACCCGAGGGAGTGAACCGCAGTTCGGGGTCGGCGGTCAAGTTGCCGACAACGGTGATTGTGGTGTCACCAGCCACAGGTTCCTCCTCGTTCCACCCTGTTCGTCGCGTTTGGACGGGGGATAGACATCAGTGTGTTCCCGCTGAGCGTACGCAGCTCCGACGACACTCGGCAGTCAGTGCTTGTCGGTGCGCATCACCTTGGTGCGCAGCACCGACTCGTTGAGGCTGAGCTGGCGGTCGAGCTCGGACACGGTCGCCGGCTCGGCCTTCAGGTCGACGACCACGTAGATGCCCTCGGCGTGCTTGGCAATCTCGTAGGCCAGGCGGCGCTTGCCCCAGATGTCGACCTTGTCGACGGTCCCGCCATCCTTGCGGACGACGTTGAGGAACGTCTCCAAGGACGGGGCCACGGTGCGCTCGTCGAGCGTGGGGTCAAGAATGACCATGATTTCGTATGGACGCATGGAAACCTCACCACCTCCTCTGGTCTTAGCGGCCACGGTCGTTCCGTGGCAGGAGGGTCGCCTGCGTCGGCAACCGCCCCAGGGTACCGGACGCGGGGTCGGCCGGGAAAATCCGTCCGGCGGGTGCCTTACTTCCGGCGTTGGGAGTATTCCTTCGCCCTGGCCCTCGTCGCGCGGTCGGCCTTGGCGAGCGAGCCGGAGTCGAACGGCGGCTGCGGGTCGTATTCGATCAACAACTGAGCGGCCTGCGCGGCCTCTCGGTCGACGAGAAGCTCGACCAACCGGAGGGCCATGTCGATGCCGCTGGACACACCAGCGGCGGTGATGATTCGCTGCGGCAGGTGCTCGACAACTCGTTCGGGCACGTAACGTGCGCCCAAGTCGTTCAACAAATCCGCAGCACTGAAATGGGTCGTCGCGGTGAGCCCGTCGAGGAGGCCGGCGGCGGCCAGCAACAACGCCCCGGTGCACACCGACGTGGTGAACGTGGTGTTGGGGTGCACCGATCGAAGCCAGGCGCGGATCGCGTCGTCGTGGATTAGCTGGCGGGTTCCGATGCCGCCGGGCACGACCACCACGTCGGGGGCGGCCACTTCGTCGAAGGCCGCATCGCAGGCGACGCCGAGCATGCCGTTTTCGGTGCGCACCTCGCCGCGGCGGTGCCCGACGAACACGACGTCGATCGATGGAATGCGTTGCAGCACTTCGTACGGGCCCACGGCGTCCAATGCCGTGAACCGTGGGAACAGCGGGATCGCGACGACCGTCATGGCACCACGGCTGCCGCTTCGTTTTCAGGTTCGGGCGCCGGGGCCGCCGGGCGGCGCACTCCCGGCGGACGCAGCCAGTCGGGCAACCACCGGGGCGGGGCGTCGGAGGCGCGATCGAAGGGGCCGCCCGCCGGATCGTCGACGCGCCCGCCCCAGCGCACCAGGTCTTCCTCGGGCCGGTAGATCTGCCGCAGGACAAGCACACACAGCGCGACGACCGCGACGTCGCGCAGCAACACCGTCGTGGTGAAGAACTGCTCCGGCAGCCCGCGGTTCGGGTTGCCATACAGGTAGTACATCCGTGGCACCCATACCAGCGCGTCAATCGTCATCCACGCCAGCAGGATTCGGCGATGCGGCAACGCCAGCACCGCCAACGGCACCAGCCACAACGAGAACTGGGGGCTCCACACCTTGTTGGTCAACAGAAAAGCCGCCACCACCAAGAACAGCAGCTGCGTCAGCCGTGGGCGTCGCGGGGCGGTGAGCGCGACATACGCGATCGCGGCGCAACACAGCGCGAACGACACCGCGACGACCGCGTTCAATACGGTCGGTGGCTCCCAGAAGCCAAGCCCCGGATCGAAACCACGCCAGCCGGTGAACGATTTCACCACATTGTACAACGAATCCATGTCGTCGCCGCGGCGCGTGTTGAGCCGGAAGAACTCGGACCAACCGCGCGGAAACAGCACCAGCACAGGCAGATTCACCATCAGCCAGGTCGCCGCGGCCGTTCCTGCCGTGCGCGCCAGGGCGCCGAGTCGACCGGTCCGGAGGCCCAGCACCAGCATCGGGCCCAGGAACAGCAGCGGATAGAGCTTGGCCGCGGCGCCCAACCCGATCAGCACACCGGCCAACACCGGTTTGCGCCGCGCCCAGGCCAACAGCCCACCCATCGCGAAAGCCGTTGCCAGAGCGTCGAAGTTGGTGAATATCTGAAATATCACCAACGGCGAGGCGGCCACCAGGGCGGCGTCCCAGATGCGCCGGCCCGACAGGCCCGCGGTCGCCCAGACGGTCGCCAGCCAGGCCAACGCCAGGCCGAACGCCGCGATGTCGAAGAACATCACCACCTCGGCCACCACCGGCAGCGGGGCGATCTTGCTCAGCGCGGTGTAGGTCTTGGCCACCGCCATCGACACATATTGGTAGACCCCGGTCAGCACCGGATACTCCATGTAGCGCACCGCAGGTCGGCCGTCATAACGCGTCTGCGGCGCGCCGCTGCCGTCGGTCTCGATCCAACTCGACTTGTACGGAAACTTGCCCTGGCTCAACAACTCCGCGCCGTAGAGGGGCACCGTGTCGGAGTAACACAACTCGTAGTAGGCGCGTTGGTTCTCCCAATTGGCGACCCGCTGATCGCCGCTCCCCGAGCCGGTGCTCTGCAGGCACGCCGCCTTGGTCGACCAACCGAGCGCCAGGAACACCAGCGCGATCAGGAACATGACCCGCACCGGCGTCATCACCCTGGTGCGGCCGATGAGCGCGTGCCGGCCCACCGGTCCGCCGACGACATCGGCCAGCGCCGCCCCCAAAACGTCAGTGCGGCTGGGGCAATCGCGGTTGTCGGCGCTACGCAGATCTGCGGCCAGGGGCCGCGGTGAGATGGTGCTGTCCTGCTGAGGCGCGCCGGTCACGGCGGCGGCGGAGGCGCTTGCGGGCCGCCCGGCGGGACGCCGGGTGGCTGCGGGCCCCCCGCGCCCGGCTGGGTGCCCGGGGGCGGCGGCGGGGCGTTGGTGATCGTCGTCGGCGGGCCGACCGGGATGGTGATGCCCGGCGCCACCTCGATGGTGGGCTGGATGACGGTCACCGCGGGCGGCGCCGGCGGGGGCGGGGCCGCGGGAACGCCGGCGTAGCCACCGATCTCGCTCGGCTTGGGGAACGTCTCGTTGGGGGTGCCCTTGAGGGCGCCGTCCATGGTCGCCTTCCAGATGTCAGACGGCAGCCCGGAACCGTAGACCTCCGCGCCCGAGGCCGTTACCAGCGGCACGTTGTCCTGCACGGTGCCCACCCAGACCGCCGTCGACAGCGACGGCGTGTATCCGACCATCCAGGCGTCCTTGTTCGCCTGGGTGTCGCCCAGCTGCACCGTCCCGGTCTTGGCCGCAGAGGCCCGTCCGCCGGCCAGGTTGTGGCCGCGCGAGTAGCCGGCGATCGGCTGCATCGCGGCGGTGACGTTGTCGGCGACGCCCTTCTCGATGCGGTTCTCGCCGTTGTTGTCGGAGTTGCCGGCGTCGAACAGCACCTGGCCTTCGGCGTTGACGACCTTTTGCACCAGATGCGGCCGGTGGTAGACACCCGACGCGGCCAGCGTGGCGTACGCCGATGCCATGTCGATGGGCCGGGTCTGATACTGGCCCAACACGATTCCGTTGTTGGGCGGTCCGCCCTTGCCGTCCTCGGACAGCGTGTGCGCGACGCCGGGGAAGCTGGTCGCGACGCCCGCCTGGTGTGCGGCGTCGGCGACGGCCTGCGGTCCCCCCTTGAGCTTGAGCATCAGCCGGTAGTAGGCGGTGTTGAGCGAGAGCTTCAGCGCCTCGGCGATATTGCAGGTCCCGCAGCTCTCCCCGTCGACGTTGGTGATCTTGATCCCGTCGACGGTGAGCGGGGAACTGTCGACCTGGTAGCCGAGCCCGATGCCTTGTTGCAGCGCGGCAACCAGAGCGAACACCTTGAACGACGATCCGGTCTGCAGCCCGGCCTGAGCGAAGTCGAAACCGTTTGCGTCCGAACCGCCGTAGTAGGCACGTATCGCGCCGGTGTGCGGATCGATCGACACGGCCGCGGACCGCATGTCCGGGTCCTGCCCGTCGAGGTATTTCGACACCGCCTTCTCCGCGGCCTGCTGGGCCTTCGGGTCGATCGTCGTGGTGATCTGCAGCCCCTGGGTGTTCAGGGTCTGCTCGTCGATGTTGAACAGCTCCATCAGCTCTTTGGTCACCTGGCGCTCGATCAGCCCGTTGGGCCCGGTGGTCTGGTTCTGCGCGCGAGCCTGATCCGGGGGCAGCGTCGCCGGAAACACCTGTGCCGCACGGTCACCCGGCGACAGCGCCTTGGTTTCCACCATGCCGTCCAGCACCCAGTTCCACCGCTCGGCGGCGCCCTTGGGATCGACGGCGGGATCCAGCGAGGAGGGCCGCCGGATCAGCGCGGCCAACAGCGCCCCTTCGGAGACGGTGAGCTGATCGACCGGCTTGTCGAAATAGGCCTTCGCGGCGGCCGAAATACCGTAGGCGCCGCGACCGAAGTAGATGATGTTCAGATAGGCCTGCAAGACATCGTCTTTGGACCACTCCCCCGACATCTTGGTCGCGATGACCAATTCCTTGGCCTTGCGCATCAGCCCGCTGAGGCCGTGCTGCGCCGAACCGACCAGCGCGTTCTTCACGTACTGCTGGGTGATCGTCGAGCCACCCTGCAGGTCGCCGCCGAAGAGGTCGTTGTTGACCGCCCGCGCGAACCCGGTGAACGAAATGCCCGGGTTGGAATAGAAGTTGCGGTCTTCCGCGGCGATCACCGCCTGACGCACATGCACCGGCACCTGGCTGAGGTTGACGTCGACCCGGTTCCCTTCGGGCGGAACGATTTTGGCGAGCTGTGAGCCGTCATTAGCCAGGATCGTCGAGACCTGATTGGTGCGGATGTTGCCCGGTTTGGGAACGTCGACGATGAAGTACGCCATGGTGAACGTGACGATCGGCAACAGCACCAGCGCCGCCGCCGTGATGTACGCGGCGCGTCGCACCCACAACCAGTTGATCTGCTGAGTCCAGCTCCAGTCCACCCCGGGTCCGGGAGCCCTGCCGCCGGGTCCGCCGGGGCCGCCGGGCCCAGCCGGACCTCGGGGCGGGGGCGGCGGTCCTTCGGGTGGGCGGCGCCCGGACATCGGCTCGGCGCGTCGCGGAGCGCTCCCCCGTCCGTCCAGCGCGGCCTTGACCTCTTCGAGCGGGTCGCTTTGCAGGGGCGCGGACGCGGGGCGGTCCAGTGCGGCCTTCACCTCTTGGATCGGGTCGGCTCGGCGGGGGGCGCGGTCATCGACGACCGGCGGGAGGATCGTGGTCAGCCGGTCGTCGGGCGGAACCGGGCGGCGGCGGCCGGGCGCCGGGGGCGGGTCACGCCGCGCCGGATCCGCCCCGTCAGGGTTGTCCTGCCGGTCGGTGCTCGCGTGCTTGCCCACGCGCTCAGTCGCCGATTCGTTCAGGTCACCGGGCGACTGGTCGTGGCGCCCTTCGTTACTCAATGGCCGTGCGGGCGCCGTTGCGCGCCGTCCGGGTGCCGCCGGTGCCTTTGGGGGGGCGTACGGCACCCATCACGTACGACTTCACGAGGTGGTTCCAGCTGCAGGTTCGGCACACCTCCACCACGTGGACGGAAAACTCCGGGAAACGGGTTGCCAGCATCACCAGCTCTTCGGCGGTGCGCGCCGAACCCGACACCGCGCCCAGGTGGTCGCCGAACACCCACGACACCAGTGTCAGCTGCTCCTTTCGGCAGATCGGGCACATCACTTGGCTCTGTTTCCCGTGAAATTTCGCGGCGCGCAGCAAATACGGGTTGGCGTCACACACCTCGGATACACCGGTGCGGCCCGAATAAACCTCGGCGAGCAGGGAGCGCCGCCGAAGCGCGTAGTCCACCACTTGTCGCTGCAGTCGCACGCTGACCAGAGTACGTGGCCGCCCGCACCGCCGATACGCAACCGAGGCCGTTGCGGGACCGCGCCGCGACGATCGCCGTCGGCGTCCTGTGCCGAATCCGGGCGGGACTTCTACGATCATCGGCGTGGCGAAATTGCTCGGGACGACGGCGCGGGGCGGCGGGGCCGCCGGGGCCACGCCGACGACCCGCGCCAAGGACAGCGACCGGCAGGACGCCTGCCGGATCCTCGACAACGCCCTGAGCGACGGCGAGATATCCGATCAAGAGCACCGGGAACGCGTCAGCGCGGCGACCAACGCGGTCACCCTGGGCGAACTGCGGGCCTTGGTGGACGACCTGCAGGGCGACACCAGCGGGCTGCAGTCGACGGCACGGGCGGGGAGATCGGCGTCATCGATGCTGCCGAAGTTCGGCGGGTGGCGCGGCCTGGCCGCCGCCCTCCTCGCGTCGGTCCTGCTGGGCGTCGGCATCGGTTGGGCCGTCTACGGCAACACCCGCTCGCCGCTGGATTTCACGACGGACCCCGGAGCCAAGCCCGACGGCGTCGCCCCGGTGGTGCTGACGCCGCCCACACAGCTGCTGTCGGTCGGCGGCCTTACCGGCCTGATGGAGCAAACCCGCAAAAGGTTCGGCGACACCATGGGGTTCCGGCTGGTGATCTACCCGACCTACGCGGTGCTCGACCGCCCGGACCCCTCCGATGACCGCCGCATGCTGGCCTACGATTACCGCGGCGGCTGGGGAGACCCGACCAGCTCGGCCAAGAGCGGCACCGACGGTCCCGTCCCGGTCGACCTCTCCAAGTTCGACATCGCCGCCACCGTGGGCCTGGTGCGCGGAGCCCCGCAGAGCCTCCGGATGAAGAACTCCGACGTCAAGACGACCTATCTGATCATCGAACCTTCGACCGACCCCACCACCCCGGGCGCGCTCTCGCTCTCGGTGTACGTGTCGGGCGACTACGGCGGCGGATCCATCGTTTTCGCAGGTGACGGCACCATCAAACGGGTCAATCTGCCGTCGTAGCGGGCCCCGACGCTCTGTGACGAATAGCGCACCAACGACAGGTAGTGTTGTGGCGAATATATCGAGACGATACGATGACGCGAGGCGTCGGACCGTTAAGTCGGTCAAAGCAATCAGCCATACCGAGCCGTACTTAGTCGTTCCCGGCCATTTCGAGGGGGTGTATATCGATGCTTGAGCTCGCCATCCTGGGTCTCCTGATCGAATCGCCCATGCATGGGTATGAACTACGTAAACGGTTGACGGGCCTCCTCGGGGCGTTTCGGGCGTTTTCGTACGGATCGCTGTACCCGGCCCTGCGGCGCATGCAGGTCGAAGGGCTGATCGCCGAGGACGCCGCGCCTGCCGGCACCCCGGTCCGGCGGGCGCGTCGGGTCTATCAACTGACCGACGCGGGCCGGCAGCGCTTCGGTGAGCTGGTGGCCGACACCGGTCCGCACAACTACACCGACGACGGCTTCGGCGTCCACCTGGCGTTCTTCAACCGCACGCCGGCGGAGGCGCGGATGCGCATCCTGGAAGGCCGCCGCCGTCAGGTCGAGGAGCGCCGCGAAGGGCTTCGCGAAGCGGTGGCGCGGGCGAGCAGCTCGTTCGACCGTTACACCCGCCAACTCCACCAGCTCGGCCTCGAGTCCAGCGAGCGCGAGGTCAAGTGGCTCAACGAGCTCATCGCGGCGGAGCGGGCGCTGCCGGGCCTGTCCGAACAGACGTGAAACCCCTGCACGAACCGGCAACCAGAACAGCCAAGACACAAGTAATAGAAGTGAGGAGAACGCCCTATGAGTGACCACAAGCCGTTCGGGGCGCCCGAGGCGTCGACAGAGGTACGAGTCGCCATCGTCGGCGTCGGAAACTGTGCCTCGTCGCTGGTTCAGGGCGTGCAGTACTACCTCGACGCCGACGAGAACAGCACGGTGCCCGGCCTGATGCACGTGAAGTTCGGCCAGTACCACGTCCGCGACGTGAAGTTTGTGGCCGCATTCGACGTGGACGCCAAGAAGGTCGGGTTCGACCTGTCGGAGGCGATCTTCGCGTCGGAGAACAACACCATCAAGATCGCCGACGTGCCGCCCACCAACGTGACGGTGCAGCGCGGTCCGACCCTCGACGGCATCGGCAAGTACTACGCCGACACCATCGAGGTGTCCGACGCCGAGCCGGTCGACGTGGTCAAGGTCCTCAAGGAGAACAACGTCGACGTGCTGGTGTCCTACCTGCCGGTGGGCTCCGAGGAAGCCGATAAGTTCTACGCGCAGTGCGCGATCGACGCGGGCGTGGCGTTCGTCAACGCGCTGCCGGTGTTCATCGCCTCGGACCCGGTTTGGGCCAAGAAGTTCGCCGACGCCGGCGTTCCGATCGTCGGCGACGACATCAAGAGCCAGGTCGGCGCCACCATCACCCACCGCGTCATGGCGAAGCTGTTCGAGGACCGCGGCGTCCAGCTGGACCGCACCATGCAGCTCAACGTCGGCGGCAACATGGACTTCCTCAACATGCTGGAGCGCGAGCGGCTGGAGTCCAAGAAGATCTCCAAGACGCAGGCGGTCACCTCGAACCTGCAGCGCGAGTTCAAGACCAAGGACGTGCACATCGGGCCGTCCGACCACGTGGGCTGGCTGGACGACCGCAAGTGGGCCTACGTGCGGCTGGAGGGCCGCGCGTTCGGCGACGTGCCGCTGAACCTCGAGTACAAGCTCGAGGTGTGGGACTCGCCGAACTCGGCCGGGGTCATCATCGACGCGGTGCGGGCGGCCAAGATCGCCAAGGATCGCGGCATCGGTGGCCCGGTGGTGCCGGCGTCCGCCTACCTGATGAAGAGCCCGCCGCAGCAGCTGCCGGATGACGTCGCGCGGGCCCAGCTCGAAGAGTTCATCATCGAGGGGTAACTCTCCGTAACGGTGTGCGGGGGGGGGGGGGGGGGCGGCCCCCCCCCCCCCTGGTTTTGCGGGCGTTCGCGAGCTCACGGCTTTCGGTGTGAGCCGAGGGTTTTGAGTGTGTGCTCAGGGGGGGGGGGGGGGCGGGGGGG
>NZ_LZKR01000145.1 GCF_001672915.1 Mycobacterium sp. 1245805.9
GCCGTTACCCGCATCACCGCCGGTCGCGCCGCGGCCCGCCGCGGCGTTGAGGCCATCTCCGCCGGTGCCGCCGCCCCCCCGGCCCCGCCCTGGCCGCCGTTGCCGCACGTGAACTAGCACCCCCCCCCGCCCCCCCCCCCCCCCCCCCCCCCCCCCCCCCCCCCCCCCCCCCCCCCCCGGCCCCCCCCCCCCCCCCCCCCCCCCGCCCCCCCGGCCGGCCCCGCCGGCCCCGGTGATGACGGCAGTCGGCCCGCCGGCGCCGCCGCTGCCGGGGTGGCCCCACAACAGCCCGGCCGCCCCGCCGTTACCGCCGGTGCCGCCGTTGATGGCGGGGCCTGAGGGCGGCGCGCCGGATCCGCCGTTTCCGCCGTTGCCGATCAGCCAGCCGCCGGCCCCGCCCTGGCCGCCGTTGCCCCACAGTCCGGCGTCACCGCCCTTGCCGCCCGGCTGGTTGAGTCCCCCAGAGCCGCCATTGCCGCCATTGCCCCACAGAATCCCGCCCGCACCGCCGGGCTGCCCGGTCCCGGGCGCCCCGTTGGTGCCGTCGCCGATCAGTGGGCGCCCTAACAGCAACTGGGTGGGCGCATTGATCACCCCCAACAGGTCCTGCTCGACGGTCTGCAACGGCGAGGCGTTGGCCGCCTCGGTCAGCGAATACGCGGTGCCCGCGCCACTCAACGCCCGTACGAAGTCGGCCTGGAACGCCGCCGCCTGCGCACCGAAGGGCTGGAAGGCTTGCCCATGGCTGGCGAACAGCGAAGCGATCGCCGCCGACACCTCATCACCGGCGGCGGCAACCACCGCGGTGGTCGGGCCAGCCGCCGCACTATTCGCGGCGCTGACCGCTGTACCGATCCCCGCCAGCTGCGAGGCCGCCGAGGCTACAACGTCTGGGACCGCCACCACATACGACATCGCTACCCCTGCCACACCGCCGACGCGTCCTGCATCGGACTGATAAACCACCAGTTAAGTAGCGGAAAGAGTACGACACCGCCGACCCGATTTTCTGCGTTTAGACAGACTTTCACCCTCGCGACACGGATCGCCTGCGTTTGGGGTCGATGCGGTGCGCGCGGTCGTGCGGCGGACCGGTAGGTCGGCCGTGATGGCCGAACGGCCAGAAAACGCGAGCGTTTGGCGCGATCAGTTGTGACAGTGAGAATTCGGGCGTGACGTGTACCGACAGCAGCACCAGTCACTTCTTCCGGTTGTCACGGGAGTCCTACCAGGTGGGCTGATCGAGCCCCAGAATGTCGTGACGGCACCCATACTCAGGGCGCGTTGCCAAAAGGAGCAACTATGAGAACCAAAATGATCGCGGCGTTGTCAATCGCGAGTGCCGCGACGGCGGTCGGCCTGGCCGCGCCCGCACACGCCGACAACGAGGAGGTCGAGTTTCAGTCACCGTCAGGAAATATCGCCTGCACGATGTTGTTGGTGCGGGGCGATAACGGCAATAACAATGTGCAGTGTGACCTGGCGGACCACACCTTTCCGACACCCGGAACGTGCAGCACGTCGGCAACTGGTGTCGCGGCGATTCTGAACATCTCACGGCCTCAGCCGGACGTGGGCTGCGACGCATATGCTTCCCTGCTTCCCTCCTCCTGGCCCGTACTCGACTATGGCCATTCGCGATCGCTCGGCGTGCTCCGCTGCGATAGCGAACCTTCGGGGGTAACTTGCACCAACACCAGCACCGGGCACTTCTTTCGGCTCTCGCGCGACTCCTACCAAGTCGGCTGATTCACGTGTGGCTGCGAATGGCCAATGTAAATCAATCATTAAGCTCGTCAGGCCGCCGCAGAAGCGGCTGTAGCCATACTTCTGTGAGCACCAGATGTCACCTGCGTTCGCATCGCTGAGCTCGGCGTCGTTGTGGGCGGAGGACCGTGACCCCGTCTAGGGCCTGCTGCTCGGCCAAGACGGCCTGAACGGGCTGACGTAGCCCGGGATCAGCTACGCAGCCGCGAAAGCACCTCGGCCACAACGGAATCCGTCGCGACGGAGCGGTCGGCCGCGTTGGGAGAGCGGGCGTAACCACGGCGTCGTCATGAAGTTGGACACCGAGACGGCGTTGACGTCACGCCTTGCCGCGTCTGCGGCGCTCGTCAGGCGCCATCGTGGGTGCTGACGGTCGGTCCGAGATGGTCGCGATAGCGCTCACGCAGCTGACCCTTCGCAACCTTGCCGGTGGCGCCATGCGGAAGTTCGTCGACGAAGATCACGTCGTCGGGCAGCCACCACTTCGCGACCTTGTCGGCCATGTGATCGGTCAGGGCTTTTCCGGTGACAGTGCATCCGGGGCGCAGAACGGCGACAAGCAAGGGACGTTCCTCCCACTTCTGATGGGGAACTCCGATCACCGCCACCTCGGCCACCGCGGGATGGCTGGCCGCCACGTTCTCGAGATCGATGGAGCTGATCCATTCACCACCGGACTTGATGACGTCTTTGGCTCGGTCGACCAGCTGTAGGTACCCGTCGGGGTCGATTGTCGCAACGTCGCCGGTGGGAAAGAAGCCCTGCGCGTCGCACTTGGCGCCATCCTCGGCCTTGAAGTAACCCTTGGCAATCCAGGGACCGCGAACGTGCAGGTGCCCGAACGCTTTTCCGTCCCACGGCAACGGTTCGCCGTGTTCATCGACGATCTTGAGGTCAACTCCCCATATTCCGCGGCCCTGCTTGAGCTTGACTTCGATGAGCTGATCACGCGCGAGGCCGGCGTGCTTGGGCAGCGGCTTGCAAATCACGCCCAACGGGCTGGTCTCCGTCATCCCCCAGGCCTGCACGACGTCGGCGCCGAAATCCCGTTCGAAACGGTCGATCGCGTACCGCGAGAGCGCGGAGCCGGCCACGCCGACGTACTTCAGGCCGAGCGCCCGGGGATCGATCTCGGGGTGCTTGTCGAGGTGGTCGAACAGCATCGTCCACACCGTGGGCACCCCCTGGGATGCCGTCACACGCTCGTCACGGATCAGCTCGTAGATGCTTGCGCCGTCGATGCGGGGCCCGGGAAACACGAGCTTGGCGCCCACCATCGGTGCCGCGTACGGCGTGCCCCAGGCGTTAGCATGAAACATCGGCACCACCACGAGTACCGACGAGAAGCAGCTCAGATCCAGGACGTCGCGCGCCGCCAGCATCAAGGCGTGCAGCACGGTTGAACGGTGCGAGTACAGCACACCTTTGGGCTTGCCGGTGGTGCCCGACGTGTAGCACAACGAGGACGCGGTGCGCTCGTCGAACTCGGGCCACGTGTAGTGACTCGACTGAGCGGCGATGACGTCGTCCCAGCAATGCAGTTGCGGCACATCGATACCCGGCATGTGCGCGCGGTCAGTCATCGCGACGTAGGCCCGGACGGTTTTCAGCCGCGGGGCCAGTTCGGCGACCAGATGGGCGAACGACACGTCGAAGAACAGCACCTGATCTTCGGCGTGGTTGATGACGTACTCGAGCTGCTCGTCGACGAGCCGCGGGTTGACGGTATGCAGCACCGCTCCCGATCCCGAGACGCCAAAATACAGTGCCAGGTGGCGGTCGGTGTTCCAGGCGAGTGTGCCGACGCGGTCGCCCGCCGTGATGCCCAGCGCGGCCAGAGCGTTGGCGACCTGTTTGGAGCGGTCGTGCACCTCTGCCCAGTTGCTGCGCCGGATCGGCCCCTCGGGCAGGCGGGTCACGATCTCCGAGTGGGGATGGAACCTGGCCCCGTGTTCGATCAATGACGAAATCAGCAGCGGTCTGTCCTGCATAAGCCCGTACATGTTCTTCCTTCCGACGACATTCACAACGAAGACCCGGCATGGGGTCGGCGTTGTCTAGCGGCGAAGTGGCGCTTTCTCTGTGTCCGGTGTCCGTCGCACCGGGCGGCGCCCGGCCATCGCAACCCGGAGCACGAATGCGGGCCGCAGGGTGCGGAGCGGCGAATCCAGCATTCCCGTGATCCTCAGGAATTGTTGTGCCACAACCGTATCCGAGGAGGACGCGGCTATCACCCTGCGAAAGTAGGCGTTGGTGATCCGCATGGCCGGCGGGCAGTGACCGTCCACTCCGGGGATCGCCAGATCCGAGCCCACCGCGGTCTGCCACGCCACCCGGATCGGCTTAGCGGCGGCACGGAAGAAGCTGCGCGGCAGGGTGTCTGAGGCGTGGAGCAGGCAGTCGCGCAGCGCCTGCGCTTCCAACGCGGCAACGGTCATGCCCTGGCCGTAGACCGGATTGAAACTGCAGATCGCGTCGCCGATCACCAAGAAGCCTTTCGGCAGGCGGCGCATCGCGTCGTAGCGTCGCCACCGGTTGGATGGGACGGTGTAGTGGCAGACCTCGGCGAGCGGCTCGCTCGCCTTCACCGCCTCCACCGCGTGGACGGGCGCAAAGCCTTCACCAAACGACAGGATGCCCGCGCGATCGCCCGGCGGCTTCGCGCCCGCCAGGGCCCCGACCGTGAGGATGTGTGTGTCGTTCTCCTGGGCGATCAACACCCAGGTGGTGGGCCGCCCCGGCTCGGGAAATACGGCGATCGCCAGCTCGGGGACCGATCCGGTTGGGAGCCGTAACAGCTGGCTGCTGTAGGCCAAACGCACCATCACCTCGTCCTCCTGCGGGCCGCCGTAACCCATCTGGGCCAGGAAGGTGGGGGTGCGTGAGCCGCGTCCGGTAGCGTCCACGACCAGGTCGGCTTCCAGCACCGTTTCGTCGCCCCCGCCGCGGCCAATCACCCGCGCGCCAGTGACGCGCTCCCGATCCGGCGTGCATGTGAGGGCGACGACTTCGTGACGTTCCAGGATCGTCACGGCCGGTATCTGGCGCACCCGTCTCCGTACCCGCCACTCCAGCCAACGGCGGCTGGGGAAGTACATCGGAATGGGTTTGGCAAGTCGGCCCGATCGCGAGATACGGTAGCCATCAATCGAAATCGACACCCTCGACATATCGCCGTCGCTCCACACCAAGATGCCGTCGGCTACCAGCTCATCGAGGATGCCGGGGAAGAGCTCGCCGAGGACCTGCGAACCTCGCGCACCCAGGATGTGTCCATGGCTGCCCTGGGGGACGCCGCGCCGGTCCGCGGGTCCGCTTGGTAGCTCGTCACGTTCGACCACTGTCACCGTGCGATAGAAATCGGACAGCACGCGGGCGGCGAGCATTCCCGCCATGCTTGCGCCCAGAACCACCGCATGTTCACCCAGTCGTGTCACAGCAAACCCCCCTAAGCTCACGAGCACGAAACTTTCTGCCGTTCTTACGTTTTGGGCCGCCCGCGTGCGCGTCGGCTCGCCCCGGCTTTGTCCGGAACTTCGGCAAGCGCCCGTTCGGCCATAGCCGTGATCGTCAAGCTCGGATTCATGCCGATGTTGGCCGGTACCGCCGCGCCATCGCACACGAGCAGGCGGCGGTAGCCGAACACGCGGTGAGAAGCGTCGATCACGCCGCGTACCGGGCTCTCTCCGATCACGGCACCGCCGAGCATATGGGCAGTGGTCGGGATAGACAGCAGGGTTTCGTTGAAGGTCGCCTGCGACGCGCCACGAAGCCGTTGTTCGAACCACTCCGCCGCCCGGTATGCACCGAATACTTTGTCAGGATTGGGCTTTTCGGGATTCTGCTCAGTGGTCAGCACGACGTTGCCATTGGGCAGGCGGCACCGGACCCGCAGGCGTATCGCGTTGTCCAGCGTCTGCATCGCCAGCAGAACCACCGTCCGACGCGACCAATTGCGGATCCGTGCCGCGGCCAACGCACGTCGTGGGTGGCGCAGCACGTTGAACAGGAAATGCGCCGGCTGTGTGCCTCGCCTGCCTGTCTCGCTCAACAGCCAGAACAGCAACGACTGCGAGTCCGCACCACTGCCGTAGGTGACGGTCTCGATGTGGGTGTTGGGATCGGGGTAGGCGCTCGCTGTGATGGCCACGCCCCGGGTGAAGTCGAGCATCCGATCGCCGGCCGTGACAGCGAGGATCGATTCGCTGTTGGTCCGCACCAGCTCGCCGAGACGATCCGATATCCGTGGCAGAGATCCGGCGAGCTTGCAGCGGAAAAGCAGTCGGTTGGTTCCTACCGTCCCGGCGGCGACGACTACCCCGCCGGCGGTCAGAGACTGACGGTCACCCCACACCCACGCCCCGGAACGTGCATGTGTCACGACGTACCCGTCGGATCCGTCGGGGGCGTCGAGTGGACGTATGTCGATGACGGTGCGTTCCGGCAGTATGTCGACGCCGCGCCGTTCAGCAAAATAGAGGTAATTCTTGACCAAAGTGTTCTTGGCCCCGAATCGGCAGCCGACCATGCAAGCTCCGCAACGCAGACAGCCGGTTCGGTCAGGACCGGCCCCGCCGAAATACGGGTCCTTGACGGTCACACCGGGTTCGCCGAGGAATACTCCCACGCGGGTGCGCGCGTACGTCTTTCCGAAGCCGTGCTCGTTCGAGTACTGGCGGAGTAGATGGCCCGCTGCTGAATCCTCGTCGTAGTCCGTGACTCCGAGCATTCGCTCCGCGGTGTCGTAATGCGGCGCGAGTTCGTCCTCCCAGTTGGCCAGGCCGCTCCATTGAGGATCCTGGTAATAGCTCGGCCCGGCGCGGTAGAGGGTGTTGGCATAGACCAGTGACCCGCCGCCGACGCCACAGCCAGACAACGCGACGACGTCGCGGAACATCGTCATCGCGAAGATGCCCTTCAGTCCCAGCTTCGGGAGCCAGTAATACCGGTCGATTTGCCACGACGTTTCCGCGAAATCGGAGTCACAGAATCGGCGACCACGCTCCAAAACCGCTACCCGATAGCCTTTTTCGGCGAGCCGCAACGCTGCGACACTGCCGCCGAATCCGGATCCGATGACGAGCCAGTCGTAGTCGAGCTCGGCCATCAAGCACCCAGCCAGTCGTATCGTGCTGTGCACGGCGGAAACATGACGCCTTCCTCACATTCTCCGGGGTTCGGCGTGGGGGCCGGCGTTCACCGCCGTTGCCAATTCAGAAGTTAACGAGCGAGTCTCGACGCTGCGTCGTCGTCGGACGACTAACTTTCGGCTCGGGGGTGTCCTGTGGAGACAAAGACGAGCGCGTCGGTTCTGCTCATCCCCGGTCGAGAACGTCCGGGCCGCACCACTGACACAGGAGCAACGCGACCTCGACATCCAATCGGTCAGTCGTTATCGGCCGGCCACGGCGTTCGAGAGCTCGGCGCACACGGTACTTGACGGAGTTGGGATGCAGGCGGAGTTCGTCAGCGGCGGCCTTGAAACTCGAACCCCTGTGCAGAAAGACCCGCAGTGTTTCGCGCAACCGCTCGTCGTTGTCGGTAAAAGACGCCAGTGGTCCCAGCACGTCGCCGACCCAAGCGCGCGCCGCCGCAACATTGCCTCGCAGCAGTAGGGCGGCCATCGACAAACCGGGTTGATCCGCCGCCGTGACCCGTTGCGCGTTGAAGCCCAACGTGACAGCAACGATGCGGGCGTCCTGCGCCTGAGCATGTGACCGACGAAACCCTTCGACGCCGCACAACGGCATGCCGAGGGCAAGCATGGGAGCATCCGCTTGCGTCTCGGCGAACTGGTGCACTCGGTGGATCGCGGTTGCCGATTGGTCCGGCGTAAGCGGAATCCATGCCCAGCCGGTCAGGTGATCCACCGGGATGAACAACGGCCTTTCTCTGGTGCCGAGCGATTGGCAAAGCCGGCTGACGAACCGCTCGATTGCGACGAGGTCGTCACGGCCCGCGGAGACCTCCCGCCATGCCACGGCGGCGAGGTGGACCCGTTCAAGCGGATAGCGGATCGCCAGGCTCACCGCGTCAGGGTTGAGCACCGGCTCGCCGGACAGGATCTCGTGGACCCACGACGCACGCGCGATATGCGGGTTCTGCTTCCAGCGGTTGCGTTCGTCGAGAAACGTGCACGTCGCCCGCTGGCAGATCCAGTCGACGTAACCGAGCGTGGCATCGGCGATCTGAGCGGATACATTCAGGCTTAGCTGTGGGTCGAGATTGTGAGCCGCCACCTCGTGCAGCGCCACGTTGATCATCTTTTTCTGGCCGAGCTGGTAGCCGCGCAGCAACGCATCCATTGAGACGCCTCGTTGGGCGAGTCGCCGTGCATGCTCGAGCGCCGCCGTCGGTGGCTCGACCTGCCTCAGCGGTATGCGGTGTTCTATCCCGAAGAGCACCGTGCCGATGGTCGCGCGTACACAGTCATGGAGCAAATGTCGCAATTGCTCGTCGCGCAGATCGTTGATCTCGGTGACCATAATGTCGCCGACCGAACGGGTCAGGTCACCCAGACGTTCACTCAGCGCGGCAGCGATCTTCGCCGCGGAGCTTGCGACTACCGAGTCATGCTCGTGGAATGCGGGCACGTCGTCGAACTCACAATCCTGTGCGTAAGCGGTTGGCCAGCAACGCCGCTCCGGCATAAGTGTCCATCGGTCGCAGAGAACGCGACGGCGCACACGTTATTCCCGTTCCTGGCGATGCACCCATATCGGCTTTGTTATGGCCGCCGTTAGTAGCACTTTCTCCCGGAACGCGTTGCCGTTCTGCGCAACAATCAACGACCAAGCCGCGAAAGCACCTCGCCGACGACCGAATGCGTCGGCACCGACACCTGGTCGCCCGTCCCCAGATCCTTCACCCCGACGGTCCCGGCCTCGATGTCGCGCTCGCCCAGCACCAGGGCGATCCGGGCGCCGGAGCGGTCGGCGGCGCGCATCGCGCCCTTGAGCCCGCGGTCGCCGTAGGCCATGTCGACGCGGACACCGGCGCCGCGCAGCTGCGCGGCCAGCACCGCCAGCGAAAGCTTCGCCGGCTCGGAGAGCGGCACCCCGAAGACGTCGCAGCGCGTGGTCTCCCCCACGGCCTTGCCCTCGGCGCGCAGCGCGAGCATCGTACGGTCCACCCCCAGCCCAAAGCCGATGCCCGACAGGTCTTGCCCGCCGAGCTGGCTCATCAGGCCGTCGTAGCGCCCGCCGCCCCCGATCCCGGACTGTGCGCCCAGACCGTCGTGCACGAACTCGAACGTGGTCTTCGTGTAGTAATCCAGCCCGCGCACCATCCGCGGGTTGATCACGTAGGGCACCCCGAGCGCGTCGAGGTGCGCCAGCACGGTGTCGAAGTGTTGCTTGGCGCCATCGGACAGGTGGTCGAGCAGGACCGGCGCGTCGGCCGTCATGGCCCGCACCTCGGGTCGCTTGTCGTCGAGGACGCGCAACGGGTTGATCTCCGCGCGGCGCCGGGTCTCCTCGTCGAGGTCGAGGCCAAACAGGAAGTCCTGCAACAGTTCCCGGTACTGCGGGCGGCAGCTTTCGTCACCGAGCGAGGTGATCTCCAGCCGGAAGCCGTCGAGGCCCAGCGAGCGGAACCCGCCGTCGGCGACGGCGATCACCTCGGCGTCCAGCGCCGGATCGTCGACGCCGATCGCCTCCACGCCGACCTGCTGCAGCTGGCGATACCGGCCGGCCTGCGGGCGCTCGTAGCGGAAGAACGGGCCCGCATAGCAAAGCTTCACCGGCAACGCGCCGCGGTCCAGGCCGTGCTCGATCACCGCGCGCACCACCCCGGCGGTCCCCTCCGGCCGCAACGTCACCGAGCGATCACCGCGGTCGGCGAACGTGTACATCTCCTTGGACACCACGTCGGTGGATTCGCCGACACCGCGGGCGAACAGGGCGGTGTCCTCGAAGATCGGCAGCTCGATGAAGCCGTAGCCGGCCCGGCGGGCCGCGCCGAGCAACCCGTCGCGCACGGCGACGAACTGCGCCGAATCGGGCGGGAGGTAGTCCGGCACCCCCTTGGGGGCAGAGAACTCCGTCACCGGCTCAGGCCCTCGAGGAACGGATTGAAACGCCGCTCCGCGCCGATGGTGGTCGACGGGCCGTGGCCCGGCAACACGACGGTCTTGTCGTCGAGCACCAGCAGCTTGTCGATGATCGACGTCAACAGGTCGCGGCCGCTGCCGCCGAACAGGTCCGTGCGGCCCACCGAGCGCTCGAACAGCGTGTCCCCGGTGAAGACCACCTCTTTGTCCCCGGCCGCCCGGAAACACACCGAGCCGCGCGTGTGCCCAGGCGTGTGGTCGACGTTGACGGTCACGCTGCCCAGGTCCAGCTTGTCGCCGTCGCGGTCCAGCTCCACCACCTGCTTGGGCTCGCGGAAGAACGCCCCGGTCACCAGCTGCGCCAGCCGCGGGCCGTAGCCGTGGATCGGGTCGGTCAGCATGAAGCGGTCCTCGGGATGGATATAGGTGGGGCAACCGAAGGTGTCGGAAACCTTCTGCGCGGACCACATGTGGTCGATGTGCCCGTGGGTCAGCAGCACCGCGGCGGGGGTCAGCCGGTTCTCGTCCAGGATTCGCCGCAACGCACCCATCGCGCGCTGGCCGGGATCGACGATGACGGCGTCGGTTCCGGGCCGGTCAGCCAGCACATAGCAGTTGCACTGCAACATGCCGGCGGGGAATCCAGTGATCAACACGGTTCCCAGTTTCCCACGGGACCCGATTGGCACCGGTCACCGCGCCCACATTAGCCTGGGCTGGCAATCTCGGGCCCCGACTTACCGACCATGGAGGCATTCCGCCGTGCCGACCAACGAACAGCGACGTGCCACCGCCAAGCGCAAACTCGAACGGCAGCTCGAGAAGCGCCAGAAGCAGGCCAAGAGGCGCCGGATCGTCGTGATCGCCGGGGGCTCGGTCGCGGCGGTGGCCGTGATCGTCGCGGTGGTGATCGCCGTCATCAATACCAAGCACGAGAACAAGAGCAACACCGCGGCGCCGACCAGCACCACCGCCGCCAGCAGCTCCCCGGACAGCACGACGCCCGCGACGCCGCCCGGACAGGTCCCGCCGTTGCCGCCGTTCAAGCCGTCGGCCAACCTGGGCGCCAACTGCCAGTACCCGGCATCGTCGGACGCGGCCGCCAAACAGGTCAAGCCGCCGCGGACCGGCAAGGTCCCGACGGACCCGGCCCAGGTGAGCGCGAGCATGGCGACCAGTCAGGGGAACATCGGGCTGATGCTGGCCAACAACGAATCACCGTGCACGGTCAACAGTTTCGCCAGCCTCATCGGCCAGAAGTACTTCGACGGCACCAAATGCCACCGGCTGACCACCTCGGACACGCTGGGCGTCCTGCAGTGCGGCGACCCCAAGGGCGACGGCACCGGCGGCCCGGGCTACCAGTTCGCCAACGAGTACCCGACCGACCAGTACCCGCCCAACGACCCCAAGGCGCAGCAGCCGGTCGTCTATCCGCGCGGCACCCTGGCGATGGCCAACGCCGGGCCCGGCACCAACGGCAGCCAGTTCTTCATGGTCTACAAGGACTCCCAGCTGCCGCCGCAGTACACCGTCTTCGGCACCATCCAGCCCGACGGGCTGGCCGTTCTGGACAAGATCGCCAAGGCCGGCGTCGCCGGCGGCGGCGAGGACGGGGCCCCGGCCAGCGAAGTCACCATCAAGTCGCTGCTGCTCGACTAAGCCCCGGCCCCGCGCAACACCGGCGGCGGATTAGCGAGAATCACCAGTCTCACTTGCTCGACCGTTTATGGTTCGTGGGGTGAATCTGGATCCGGAGACGTTCGGCCGCTACCAAATAATGGGGTTGCTGGGCCGGGGCGGCATGGGACGCGTGTACCGCGCCTACGATCCCGCCACCGATCGCGTGGTGGCGCTCAAAGTGCTCCCGCCGCATTTGGCCGAGGACAATCAGTTCCAGCAAAGGTTCCGCCGCGAGGCACGCATCGCGGCCGGCCTGAACGATCCGCACATCGTGCCCATCCACGGCTACGGCGAGATCGACGGCCAGCTCTATGTCGACATGCGGCTGATCGAGGGGCGCGACCTGGCGGAGTACATCGTGCAAAACGGTGGGCGGCTCAGCGCCGATCCCACCGTCGCGGTGATCGAACAGGTTGCGGCGGCGCTGGATACGGCCCACTCGGTGGGCTTGATCCACCGCGACATCAAGCCGAAAAACATCCTGGTGACCGCTGCGCGAGATTTCGTCTACCTGATCGATTTCGGCCTCGCCCGCGCGCAGACCGACACCGAGCTCACCGGCACCGGCGCCACGATGGGCACCGTGGCGTACCTGGCGCCCGAACGCTTCAGGGGCACAACGGATCACCGCGCCGACGTGTATTCGTTGGCCTGCGTGCTCTACGAGTGCCTCACGGGAAGCCGGCCCTTCCCCGGCGACAGCCTCGAGGAGCAGCTCAACGCGCACGTGAACACGCCGCCACCGCGAGCGTCGATCGTCGCGCCCGGCGTCCCGCCGGCCCTTGACGCGGTGATCGCGCGGGGCATGGCGAAGGACATCAACGCTCGCTACCAGTCGGCGATGGAGCTCGCCGAGGCCGCCAGGGCAGCGCTGACCGCCACCGACGCGCCAGCCGTCGCGCCGCCCGTCGCACCACCCGTCGCGCCGCCCGTCTCGCCGCTCTCCGCTGCGGCACCGGTGTCGCAGCCGCAGCCGGCGCCGCAAGCGCCGCAGCCGGTCCCGGCGAAGAGCTTCAACAGGCGGCTGGCCCTGGGAATCGTGGGCGGGTCGCTCGTCGCGCTGGCGGCGGTGGTGGCCCTGGTCATCTCGCTGGTGACCCAGAGCCACGGCTCGACGGACAACGCGGCGTCCCCCACCCCGAGCCGGGCCAGGGTGCCTGCCCGGCCCGGGTCGGCCCCCGGACCCGCCTCCGCGACCCCCGCGGGCGTGCCGCCGCTGCCGGCGTTCGCGCCGCCACCCGACCTCGGCGCGAACTGCCAGTACCAGCCGTCGCCCGATCCGGCCAGCAAGGTCGCCACGCTGCCCCCGTCGGGCCGGGTGTCCACCGAACCTGCCTCGATCCACGCGGTCATCTCGACCAACTTCGGCGACATCGGCGTGCAGCTCGCCAACAACGAATCCCCTTGCGCGGTGAACAGTTTCACCAGCCTGGCGAAGCAGGGCTACTACGACAACACCATCTGCGGGCGGATGATCGACGAGCCGGAAGGCGGGACGCTGCTGTTCGGCGGGCCCGATCCCGACGGCGGCGGCGGCCCCGGTTACGAATTCGCCGACGAGTACCCCACCGACCAATACAAGGCCGACGATCCGGCGCTCAAGGCGACGGTGATCTATCCGCGCGGCACCATGGCGATGGCCACCAACGGGCCCAACACCAACGAAAGCCAGTTCTTCCTGGTTTTCCGGGACGCCGAGATAGAGCCGACGTCCACGGTGTTCGGCTCGGTCGACCAGGCGGGCCTGGCGACCCTCGACAAAATCGCCAAGGTGGGTGTGGCCGGCAACCGCACCAGGGGCATGCCCACGAGCACCGTCACGATCAGCTCGGTGCGGGTGGGCTAGGAACCTAAGCGGCGGAAGTCACGCGGTAGACGTCGTAGACGCCCTCGACGTTGCGCACGACGTTGAGCAGGTGGCCCAGGTGCTTGGGGTCGCCCATCTCGAAGGTGAACCGGCTGATCGCCACCCGGTCGCCCGAGGTGGTGACCGATGCCGACAGGATGTTGACCTTCTCGTCGGCCAGCACCCGGGTGATGTCGGAGAGCAGCCGGTGCCGGTCGAGCGCCTCGACCTGAATGGCTACCAAAAACACCGATGACGCCGACGGCGCCCACAGCACCTCGATGATGCGCTCGGCCTGCTGCTGCAGCGACGCGGCGTTGGTGCAGTCGGTGCGGTGCACGCTGACCCCGCCGCCGCGGGTGACGAACCCCATGATCTGGTCGCCGGGCACCGGCGTGCAGCACTTGGCCAGCTTGGTCAGCACGCCCGGCGCGCCGGTGACGGAGACGCCGACGTCGTCGCTGCTGCGCGGGCGGCGCAGCATGGTGGTCGGTGTGGACCGCTCGGCGAGCTCCTCCTCGGCCTGGTCGATGCCGCCGAGCTCGGCCAGCAGCCGCTGCACGACGTGGCGGGCCGACACATGCCCCTCACCGATCGCGGTGTAGAGCGCGGACACGTCGGCGTAGTGCAGCTCGCGGGCCACCGCGGCCATCGACTCGCCGTTTACCAAGCGCTGCAACGGAAGTCCGCCGCGGCGCACCTCGCGCGCCATCGCGTCCTTGCCGGCCTCCAGCGCCTCCTCGCGGCGCTCCTTGGCGAACCACTGGCGGATCTTCGTCTTGGCGCGCGGGGAAACCACGAACTGCTGCCAGTCCCGCGACGGCCCCGCGTTGGGTGCCTTGGACGTGAAAACCTCGACGACTTCCCCGTTTTCGAGCTTGCGTTCCAGCGCCACCAGGCGTCCGTTGACCCGGGCGCCAATGCAGCGGTGGCCGACCTCGGTGTGCACGGCGTACGCGAAGTCCACCGGCGTCGACCCGGTCGGCAGCGTGATGACGTCGCCCTTGGGGGTGAAGACGAAGATCTCCTGCACCGCAAGGTCATAGCGCAACGACTCGAGGAACTCGCCGGGGTCGGCGGCCTCCCGTTGCCAGTCGAGCAGCTGGCGCATCCAGGCCATGTCGTCGATCTCGGCGGCGGCGTGCGGATGCGGAAGTCCGTTGCGGCCCTTGGCTTCCTTGTAGCGCCAGTGCGCGGCGATGCCGTACTCGGCGGTGCGGTGCATGTCGCGGGTGCGGATCTGCACCTCCAGCGGCTTGCCCTCCGGCCCGACGACGGTGGTGTGCAGCGACTGGTACACCCCGTAGCGCGGCTGGGCGATGTAGTCCTTGAACCGGCCCGCCATCGGCTGCCACAGCGAGTGCACCACGCCGACGGCGGCGTAGCAGTCGCGGATCTCGTCGCACAGGATGCGGATGCCGACCAGGTCGTGGATGTCGTCGAAGTCGCGGCCCTTGACGATCATCTTCTGGTAGATCGACCAGTAGTGCTTGGGCCGGCCCTCGACCGTCGCCTTGATCTTCGACGCGTTGAGGGTGTTGATGATCTCGTTGCGGACCACGGCCAGGTAGGTGTCGCGGGACGGCGCGCGCCCGGCGACCAGCCGCACGATCTCCTCGTACTTCTTGGGGTGCAGGATCGCGAACGACAGGTCTTCCAACTCCCACTTGACGCTGGCCATGCCCAGCCGATGCGCAAGGGGCGCAATGACTTCCAGCGTCTCGCGGGCCTTGCGGGCCTGCTTCTCCGGCGGCAGGAAGCGCATGGTGCGCATGTTGTGCAGCCGGTCGGCGACCTTGATCACCAAAACGCGGGGGTCGCGGGCCATGGCGGTGATCATCTTGCGGATGGTCTCGCCCTCGGCGGCGCTGCCCAGCACGACGCGGTCCAGCTTGGTCACGCCGTCGACGAGGTGGCCCACCTCCTCGCCGAACTCCTCGGATAGCTGCTCCAGCGTGTAGCCCGTGTCCTCGACGGTGTCGTGCAGCAGCGCGGCCACCAAAGTGGTGGTGTCCATGCCCAATTCGGCCAGGATGTTGGCGACGGCCAGCGGGTGGGTGATGTAGGGGTCACCGGAATGGCGCAGCTGGCTGGCGTGCCGCTCGTCGGCCACCTCGAACGCCCGCTGCAGCAGCTGCAGGTTCGCCTTGGGATAGATCTCCCGGTGCACCGCCACCAGCGGCTCGAGCACGGGGTTCAGCGTGCTGCGCTGGGCGGTCATCCGCCGCGCCAGCCGGGCGCGGACCCGGCGCGAGGCGCTGCTGGAGGTCTTCAGCGTCTCGGTCGGCGCCTCCGACGGCTCGACGACCGGCGTCTCTTCGATCGGCGGCGCCACGGCCTGCGTCGTGCTCTGGTCGTCCGCCACGATTGTCACCTCCGACGTCGAGGATATCTCCAAAGTCCGATCTCCCGGCCGCATCGAGTGTGCGCTGAGGGCCTTCAGTGTGTAGCTAGGGCGGAGAAATTGCGAAATCCCCGCCCCACGCTCACACGCAACGCCGCCAGTTCACACAAGGCGCCGCTCACGCGCGAGTCAGGCTGTGCACCGGCAGCGGCGCGAGCGCATCGCGACCGCCCAACGCGACGAGTTCCACGACGACCGCCGCGGCGGGCACCCGGGCACCCGCGCGCCCCAGCAACCGGGCCGCCGCGCCGATGCTGCCGCCGGTCGCCAGCACGTCGTCGATGATGACGACGCTGCGGCCGGGCAGCTCGATGCCGTCGGCGGGGATTTCCAGCGTGGCGCTGCCGTACTCCAGGTCGTAGCGCTCGGCGTGCACCGGCGGCGGGAGCTTGCCGGCCTTGCGGATCGCCAGCACGCCGGTGCCCAGCCGCGTGGCGACGGCCGCGGCCACCAGGAAGCCACGGGAGTCGATGCCGGCTACCAGGTCGGCGCCGGACGCGATGTCGGCCAGCGCGTCGGTCACCGCCGCCATGCCCTGCCGGTCGGCGAAGACCGGCGTCAGGTCCTTGAACTGGACGCCGGGCTTCGGGAAATCGGCGACGTCCCTGGCCAGCGCCGCGATCACCTCGGACACGGGGCGGCCCGTCACTCGACCAGCGCCCATCGATCCATGTTCCAGCCGGCGCCCCACCGGGTCGGATTCCTGCTCACGGCGTACATCTTCTTCGACGTCAGCAGCGTGCGCTGCTGGCGGTACAGCGGCAGGGTCGGCATGTCGGCCCATAGCAGCGGGGCCGCCTGCGCCAGCAGCCTGACCCGCTCGGCCGGGTCGGCCGACACCACCAGCGCGCTGATCGCGGCGTCGACCTGGGGGTTGTTGTAGCCGGACAGGTTGTTGCCGTTGCCGCTGTGCAGCGCGTAGGCGTCCATGGCCGACGACCCGGTCGAGCCGCTGCCGGTGGCCCCGCCGGTGCTGGCCAGCAGCACGTCGATCTTGCCGTCCCGCAGCGCCTGGGGCCCGGAGGTGTCCAGCGGGACGCTGGTGACGCTGATGCCGGCCGCCTCGCACGACTTGGTGATCGACCCGACCGTCACCGCCAGCCGGGCGTTGGGCCCCTGGTAGCCGATCCGCACCGGCTGGGGCGCGCCGCCCAGCGCCTCGCGGGCGGCGGCGGGGTCGGCCTTGCCGAACGGGCCGGCTTCGGCGGCGCCCTCACCGGCCGCGATGGCGTCCTCCGTGGCCGGCTGCAGGCGGGAATTGGCGATCGCCACCCCCGCGTCGTGCGCGATCGTGTCGCGCGGCGTGCAGAACGCGAACGCGCGCCTAGCCTTGGGCTGCGCCAACGGCCCCTGCGGCGCGAAGATCAACTGCTCGATGCCGTCCGACGGCGCATCGGATCGCTCGTAATTGTCGGGGGTGGCCAGCGCGCCCGAGGAACCAGCCGCGACGTCGACGACGTCGACGCTGCGGTTGTTGACCCGGTCCTGGATGTCGGGCCCCTGGGGCCAGACCGTGATCCGCTTGGTCACCGCCTTGGGACCCCACCAGCGGTCGTTGGCGACGAGCACCACCGCGCCGCCGTCCAGGACCCGCTCGATCTTGTACGGCCCCGACGACGGGAAGCGCTTGAGGTCGACGCCGGGCTTGAGGTCCCACCCGGTGTTCCACAGCCTGGCGATCTGCGCCACCACGGGCCCGTTGTTGCTCAGCAGCGCCGCGGTCACGTCCACGTTCAGCTGATCGGCGATCACGTGCGACGGCATGATCGTGGTCGCGGCGAACAGCTGCGCGTAGTCGACGACGCCGCGGTCCGGGACGAAGGACACCCGGGCCTTCTTCTGGCCCGGGATGCACTCGACGTTGGCGATGTCGACGTAGCCGGCCTGGCTGGCGGCGTCGAAGCCGGCGAACCGCCCGGACTGGGCCGCCCACGCCAGCACCAGGTCGTCGCAGGTCACCGGCTTGCCGTCGCTGTAGACGGCGTTGTCGGCGATCTGGTAGTCGAGCACCAGCGGCGAACCGCCCACCACGGACACGGAGCCGAAGTCGCGGTCGGCGACCACCTGCCCGTCCGGGCCGTGATAGCCGAAGCCGGTCAGCGTGCGGGCGAACGCCTGCGCCCCCGCGGACGCGGCGCCGACGACGGTGTTGGTGTTGTAGCTGACCAGCGGGCCGTCGACCACGTAGTCGACGTCCGAGGCGGCGCTGCCCGAGCACCCGGTCAACGCGAACCCCGCGAGCAGCGTCGCGGCCAACGCAGCCGCCGCGGTCCCCCTCAGGTTCCCCCGGTCGGCCCGCAACATCCGGCCTACCGCCGGCCCGCGTTTCGCTTGCCGGTCGGGCGCCGGGTCCCGGTGGGGCGCACCGGGCGCGCGCCGGGGGCCGGCTTGCTCGGCGCCGGCTTGGCCGGCGCCTCAGACGCCTCAGACGTGCCAGCCGTCTCCTCGGAAGCCTCCGTGGGCTCTTCGGCGGCCGACTCGGAGATCTCGACGGCCGAGTCGTCTTGGGAGCGGGTGCGGCGCTTGAGGACCCGGCGGGTGTGCGTGCGCACCAGCTCGGTGCGTTCGCGCAGGGTGACCAGCAGCGGGGTGGCGAAGAAGATCGACGAGTAGGTGCCGACCAGGATGCCCACCAGCTGGACCAGCGCCAGGTCCTTCAGCGTGCCGACACCCAGCAGCCACACCGCCACCACCATCAGCGCCAGCACCGGCAGCACGCTGATCAGGCTGGTGTTGATCGAGCGCATGAACGTCTGGTTGATCGCCAGGTTGGCGTGCTCGGCGAAGGTGCGCCGGTTGGTGTGCTGGAAGTCGCGGGTGTTCTCCTCGACCTTGTCGAACACGATGACGGTGTCGTACAGCGAGAAACCCAGGATGGTCAGCAGCCCGATGACTGTGGCCGGGCTGACCTCGAAGCCGACCAGTGAATACACGCCGGCCGTGACGGTCAGGTCGAAGACCATGGTCGTCAGCGCGGAGATCGCCATGTAGCGCTCGTAGCGGATGGTGATGTAGAGGCTGACCAGCGCCAGGAACACCACCAGCGCGATCAGCGCCTTCTTGGTGATCTGGTCGCCCCAGGTCTCCGACACCGCCGAGTCGCTGATGGCCTGCTTGCTCGGCTTGCCGTCGTTGCCCTTCGGTCCGAAGGCGTCGAACAGGGCGTTGCGCAGCTTGGTGGTCTGGTCGTTGGTCAGCGTCTCCGAGCGAATCTGCACGGTCGCCGAGGCGCCGTTGCCGACGATCACCACCGACTCGGCGTCCTTGCCGACGGCGTTGCGGAACACCTCCGACACCTGCGCGGTCTGCGCTGTCCCCCGCGGCATCGAGACGGTCGTGCCGCCCTTGAAGTCGATCCCGAAGGTGAAGCCGCGTAGCACGATGCTGATCAGCGCGACCGCGACGATCGCACCGCTGATCCCGTACCACAGCCGGCGCCGCCCGATCACCTCGAACGCGCCGGTGCCGGTATAGAGCCGGGAGATGAAGCTGTGGTGCGGCAGCTGGGCGCTGTCGGTCAGCGCGGTCGCATCCTTGGCGGCACTCATGCGCTATCCCCGTCCCGTCTTCACGTCCGCCGCGGCCCGGCGTTCGCGCGCGACCTGCTGCACGGCGCCCAGGCCGTTGTACGCCGGCTTGGCCAGCGTCGTGGACTGGGAGGCCAGGTAGACCAGCGGCCAGGTCACCAGGAACACCACCACGGTGTCCAGCAGCGTGGTGAGGCCCAACGTGAAGGCGAAGCCCCGCACCTGGCCGATCGCCAGCGCGTAGAGCACCGCGGCGGCCAGGAAGGTGACCGCGTTGCCGGACAGGATCGTCTTGCGGGCCCGCACCCACCCGCGCGGCACCGCCGACCGGAACGAACGCCCCTCGCGGATCTCGTCTTTGATGCGTTCGAAGAACACCACGAACGAGTCGGCGGTGGTGCCGATGCCGATGATCAGACCGGCGATGCCGGCCAGATCGAGGGTGTAGTTGATCTGGCGGCCCAGGATCACCAGGATTGCGAAAACCATTGCGCCGGAAGCACTTAGCGACAACGCGGTGAGCAGACCCAACAGGCGGTAGTAGAGCAACGAATACAGCAGGACCAGGACCAGGCCGATGCCGCCCGCGATCAGCCCGGCCCGCAGTGAGGTCAATCCCAGTGTCGCCGAGACGGTTTGGGCCTCAGAGGATTCGAAGGACAGCGGCAGCGACCCGTATTTCAGCACGTTGGCCAGCTGCTTGGCGGTGGAGGCGGTGAACGGCGGCTGGCCGCCGGAGATCTGGGTGCGCCCGCCTGGGATCGCCTCCTGGATCATCGGGGCGCTGACCACCTGGGAGTCCAGCGTGAACGCGGTCTGGGTGCCGACGTGGGCGGCGGTGAAGTCCGCCCAGGTGTTGGCCGCCGCGGGCTTGAACTGCAGGTCGACGACGTAGCCGAGGCCGCGCTGGTTCTGGCTGGACGTGGCGTCCGCGATCTGGTCGCCGCTGATGATCGACGGCCCCAGCAGGTAGGCAACCTTGTGGTCCGTCGAGCAGGTCACCAGCGGGAGCGCCGGGTCGTCGTTGCCGGCCAGGATGTCGTCTTTCTTGTCGCACTGGGTGGCCTGGAACTGCAGGGCGAGGAACTGGATGCCCTGGCGGGTGCTCTGCCGCCAGGTCTTCTCCTCGGCGATGCGATCGGCCAGGTGCGGGGCTTCGCCTTCACGTTGGGCCTCACCACGCTGCTGGACACCGTGGTGGTGTTCCTGGT
>NZ_LZKR01000146.1 GCF_001672915.1 Mycobacterium sp. 1245805.9
GCGTCCAACAGGCCGAGACGCTGGGGGCAGGGGTGTTCGTCGAGGTGGGGCCCGGCAAGGCGCTGACGGCCGCGGTGGCGCAGTCGTCGACCACCGACGCGGTGGTGTCCGTCGCCAAGGACCGGGCCGAGGTCGAGTCGCTCCTCACCGCGGCCGTCAGCGCCTTGCCGGGCCCCACCTCGACGAACACCCCTGCCCCCAGCGTCTCGGCCTGTTGGACGCCGTCGGCGAAGCGCACCGGCGCGCGGACATGTTCGACCCAGTACTCCGGCGAGCCGTACCCTGGCCCGGCCACCTGGCCGGTCACGTTGGAAATCAACGCAATCCGCGGCTCGGCCGGCGAGACCTGGCCGACCACCTCCGCGAACCGCTCGATCATGGGTTCCATCAGCGGGGAATGGAACGCATGCGAGACCGCCAGCCGATGGATCCGCCGGCCCTGCTGAGCCAACCGGTCGGCCACTGCGTCCACCGCGGCCCCCTCGCCCGAAATCACCACGGCGCTGGGCCCGTTGACCGCCCCCAGGCTGACGCCCTCGGTCAACAACGGCGCCACCTCGGCCTCACTGGCGGCCACGGCGACCATCACGCCGCCGGCGGGCAGTGCGCCCATCAACCGGCCCCGGGCGGCCACGAGTTTGGCCGCGTCCGCCAGGGACAGCACCCCGGCGACGTGGGCGGCGGCGATCTCACCGACGCTGTGGCCGATCACGACATCGGGCAGCACACCCCAGACCCGCCACAGCGCGGCCAGTGCGACCTCGACCGCGAACAATGCCGGCTGGGCAAACTCAGTGCTTTCCAACAGGTTCGGGTCACCGCCCCACACCACCTGACGCAGCGGCAACCGCAGGTGTTCGTCCAACGCCTGCGCGGCCTCGTCGAAGGCGCGGGCGAACTCCGGGAATCGGCGGTACAGCGCCGCGCCCATCCCCAGGCGCTGCGACCCCTGGCCGGGAAACAGCCACACGGTCTTGCCCGCCGACCGCGCCCGTCCGACGACCGTATCGGGGCCCGGGTCGCCGGCGGCCAGCTGCACCAGGCTCAGTTGCATGGCCTCGCGGTCGGCGCCCACCACCACGGCGCGATGATCGAAGGCGGAGCGGGTGGTGGCCAGCGACCACCCGACGTCGGTGACGCTCAGGTCCTCGTCGGCGCTCACCCGCGCCAGCAGCCGCTTGGCGGACACGCCCAGCGCTTCGGGCGTGCGAGCCGACAGCACCCACGGCGCCACGACGGCCTCGCGCGGCCTATCCCGTTCCACCGCAACGCCTTCCAGCGCTGGTGGATCCTCGATGATCACGTGGGCGTTGGTCCCGCTGATCCCGAACGACGACACCCCGGCCCGGCGCGGGCGATCCCCCGCGGGCCAGGGCCGCGGCTCGGTCAACAACGACACCGCCCCCGCCGACCAATCCACATGCGGCGACGGCACATCCACGTGCAGCGTCTGTGGCATCACCCCGTGACGCATCGCCTGGATCATCTTGATCACCCCGGCCACACCGGCGCCGGCGGAGGTGTGGCCGATATTGGATTTGATCGACCCGAGCCACAGCGGTTCGACGCGATCTTGTCCGTAGGTCGCCAGAAGTGCCTGGGCCTCAATCGGATCCCCGAGCACCGTCCCGGTCCCGTGGCCCTCGACCACGTCGACGTCGGCCGCGCTCAGGCCGGCGCTGGCGAGGGCCGCCCGGATCACCCGTTGCTGCGACGGCCCATTGGGTGCGGTCAAACCGTTGGAGGCGCCGTCCTGGTTGACCGCCGAGCCCCGCAAGATCGCCAACACCGGATGCCCCAGCCGGCGGGCGTCGCTCAACCGCTCCAGCACCAGCACACCCGCGCCCTCCGACCACGCGGTGCCGTCGGCGGCGCCGGCATACACCTTGCATCGGCCGTCGGGCGCCAGCGCCCGTTGCCGGCTGAATTCCACGAAGGCGGCCGGGGTGGCCATCACGGTCACTCCGCCGGCCAGCGCCAGGTCGGACTCGCCCGAGCGCAGCGACTGCGCGGCCAGGTGCATCGCCACCAACGACGACGAACACGCGGTATCCACCGACACCGCAGGGCCTTCCAGCCCCAGCACGTACGCCACGCGGCCGGAGGTCACGCTCAGGGTCGAGCCGGTGAGCCCGTAGCCCTCCAGTTCGCCCTTCACCTCGCCGCCGTAGCCGGCGTGGATGACGCCGGCGAACACCCCGGTGGCCGAGCCGCGCAGCGTGAGCGGGTCAATGCCCGCCCGCTCCAACGCCTCCCAGGAGATCTCCAGCATCAAGCGTTGCTGCGGATCCATCGCCAGGGCCTCGCTCGGGCCGATGCCGAAGAACCCGGCGTCGAAGTCGCCGGCGTCGCGCAGGAAGCACCCGCGGCGCGTGTACATCTTCCCCTTGGCGTCGGGATCCGGATCGAACAACCCGTCGACGTCCCAGCCGCGGTCGGTCGGAAAATCCGACACCGCGTCGCGGCCTTCGACCACCATGTCCCACAACGCTTCCGGTGAATCCACCCCGCCCGCGTAGCGGCAGGCCATCCCCACCACCGCGACCGGCTCCGACTGCTTGCCCTCCAACTCCAGGACGCGCCGGCGCGTCCGCCTGAGGTCGGCGGTGAGGCGCTTGAGGTAATCGAGATGCTTTTCGGTGCCCGGCACCGCGTGCTCCTTAAGTTACGAGCCCAGCTCTTCGTCGAGGATGGCGAAGAGTTGGCTTTCGGTCGCGGTGTGGATGTCGGCGTCGTCGGTGTCTTCGAGGCCGGCGCTGGTGAGGGTGGTTAGCAGGTTCTGCAGCCGGATGGCCAGGTGCGTCTTGTCTTCCGGGTCCCAGTCGGTTCGGTTGAGGAGCGCTTGTAGCTCCGCGGCGATGTCGTTGGCGCGGGCCGCCGGGTTGGGTTTCTCGGTCCCGGTCGCGAGGCGGGTGTCCAGGTATTCGCCCAGCGCGGTGGGCGTGGGATGGTCGAAGATGATGGTGGGTGAAAGGGTCAGCCCGGTGGCGGTTTTCAGCCGGTTTCGCAGTTCGACGGCGGTCAGGGAGTCGAAGCCCAGTTCCTGGAAAGCCCGTTCGGCGTTGATGTCTGCCACGTTGGTGCGTCCCAGCACGGTGGCGGCGTTGCTGCGCACCAGCTCGACGAGTTCGCGGTGGCGCTGGTCGGGCGCCAACTCCCGCAGCCGCGCGGTCAGCCCCGTCGTCGAGGCGGCGACCGAGGTGTCGTCGATGACGCGGCGAGCGGGACGGGTGGCCAAACCGTGCAGCAGAGGTGGCAGCGCTGCGGCGTTGTGCGACAGCGCGATCCGGTCCAGGGACGTGGCCACCACGACGAACCGCTCGCCCACCATGGCGGCGTCCAGACGCTGGAGGGCCTCGGTGGTCGACAATGGCGCGAGGCCCAGCCGGCTCATGCGGTCCTTGTCCGTGTCGCCCAGGTGCGCGGTCATCGCCGATGCCTGCTCCCACAGGCCCCAGGCCACCGACAAGCCGGGCAAACCATTTGCGCGGCGATGCGCGGCCAGCGCGTCCAGGAAGCTGTTGGCCGCGGCGTAATTGCCCTGTCCGGGGGTGCCGACGATCCCGGCCATCGACGAAAACAGCACGAACGCGGACAGATCCAGCCCCGCGGTCAGCTCGTGCATGTTCCATGCCCCGTCGACCTTGGCGCGCAACACCGCATCCACTCGCTCGGGCGTCAACGACGCGATCAATCCGTCGTCCAGCGTCCCCGCGGCATGAAACACCCCGCGCAACGGATACTCGGCGGGCACCCGCGCCAACAGCGCCGCGGCCGCGTCCCGGTCGGCCACATCGCAGGAAACCACCGACACCCCGGCCCCGGCCGACCGTAACTCGGCCTCCAGCTCGGCCGTTCGTTCGTCGCCGCCGCTCCTGCTGGCCAGCACGACGTGGGCCACCCCGTACTGGGCGACGAGGTGACGTGCCAGCGCCGAACCGGCCATCCCGGTTCCGCCGGTGATCAGCGCGGTGCCCCCGGAAAGCCCCGACGACAGCGTCAGCACGATCTTGCCGACGTGGCGGGCCTGGCTGACGAACCGGTACGTCTCGGCGGCACGGCGCACGTCGAAAGCCCTTGTCGGCAGCGGCTTCAGGACGCCCTCTTTGAACAGATCGGTCAGCTCGGCCAGCATGGCCGCGATGCGATCGGGGCTGACCTCGGTGAGGTCGAAGGCCTGATACCGCACGCCGGGGTGCTGCGCGGCGATCTCGTCGGGGTCGCGCAGGTCGGTCTTGCCCATCTCGACGAAGTGCCCGCCGTCGACCAGTAAGCGCAACGAGGCGTCCACGAACTCCCCGGCCAGCGAGTCCAGTACGACGTCCACCCCGCGGCCGCCGGTCGCCGCGAGGAACTGTTGCTCGAACGCGGTGGTCCGCGAGTCGGCGATGTGGTCGTCGTCGAAACCCATCGCGCGCAACGTTTCCCACTTGCCCCGGCTGGCGGTGGCGAAGACCTCGGCCCCCCAATGCCGCGCCAGCTGCACCGCGGCCATGCCGACCCCGCCCGTGGCGGCGTGGATCAGCACCCGCTGCCCGGCGCGCAGCCCGGCCAGCACCGACAGGCCGTACAGCGCCGTCAAGAACACCACCGGCACGCCTGCGGCCTCGAGGGTTGACCACTGCGCCGGGACCGCGGCCACCAACCGCGCATCGACCACCGCTTCCGAGCCCACGACGCCGAGCAGCCCCATCACGCGGTCACCGACCGCCAGCCCGGACACACCGGGGCCGACTTGGGCGATCACGCCGACGCCCTCGGCGCCCAGCTGGCCGCCGCCGGGGTACATCCCCAACGCCACCAGCACATCCCGGAAGTTCACCCCGACCGCGGCCACCGCCACGCGCACCTGGCCGGCGGCCAGCTCCACCGGCGGGCTCGGGCGCACGACCAAGTCCTCGAGCGTCCCGCCGCCGCCGGTGTCCAACCGCCAATTCCCGGCCGGCAGCGCCAACGCCGCGTCGGGCGGCACCGGCGCCAGCCGGGGCGCGTAGGCGACCCCGGCCCGGATTGCCAACTGCGGTTCGCCGCAACCGATTACCGCGCTCGTGTCCAGCGACCCGTCGGAGTCGACCAGCACCACCCGATCGGGGTGCTCGGCCTGGGCGGAGCGGACCAGTCCCCACACCGCCGCGCCGGCCAGGTCCGCGACGTCCTCGCCGGGCAGCGCCACGGCGCCGCGGGTCTGCACGACCAGCACCCCGCGCCCGTCGCCGGCCAGCCAGGACTGCAACACGCCCAACGCCTCGTGAACGGCCTCATGAGCGGCGCGCACCACATCTGGGCCCGCGCCCGGTTCCCACACCACCACACCGTCGCCGACACCGGTGTCGCCCAACGGCGTTGGTGACCAGGCGACCTCGAGCAGCCCGCCGGCGGCCGGGCCCGCCGCCGACAGCTGGCCCGCCGACAGCGGCCGCAGGTCAAGCCGTCGCACCGACAACACCGGAAGGCCCATCGCGTCGGCCAGCTCGATGGACACCGCCCCGGGGCCCACCGGCGCGATCCGCACCCGCGCCCGCGCTGCGCCCGCCGCGTGCAGGCTCACCCGCTGCCAGGAAAACGGCAACACTGTCGGGGCGTCCGGGTCGGCCAGGCCTAGCGAGTGCAACGCGGCGTCCAGCAGCGCCGGATGGATCCCGAACCCGTCAACCGTGACGCCGGCCTCTTGTGAGACCGCGACCTCGGCGAAGATCTCGTCGTCGCGCCGCCACATGGCCCGCAATCCCCGAAAGGCGGGCCCGTACTCGTAACCCCGCGCCGCCAGGCGCCGGTAGGCGTCGCTCACGTCGACCGGCTCCGCGCCCGCGAGCGGCCATGCCGACAAGTCCGCGCCCGGCTCGGCCGCCCGGACCCCCAGCAGGCCCTCGGCGTTCAACGTCCACTGCGAATCCGGCTGCGCACCAGCGGAATACACCGCCACGGGCCGCGAACCCGCCGCGTCCGCCCCGCCGACGACCACCTGAACCTGCACCGAGCCGTCCGCGGGCAGCACCAGCGGGGCCGACAGCGTCAGCTCCTCGACCGCCGGGCAGCCGACCTCGTCGCCGGCGCGGGCGGCCAGTTCCACAAACCCGGCGCCCGGGAATAACGTCACCCCGGTCACCCGGTGATCGGCCAACCAGGGGTGCGCGGCGGCGGACAGCCGACCGGTCAGCACCACCCCGCCCGAATCGGGCCGCTGCACCACCGCACCCAACAGGCCGTGCTCGGCCGCGGCCAATCCCAACCGGCCCATGTCACCCGAACCCATGAACTGGCCCGGCAACCAAAAGCGCTGTCGCTGAAACGCGTACGTCGGCAGCTCCACGCACCGCGCGTCGCCGCCGGCGAACGCCGCCCGCCAATCCACCTCTGCCCCGGCGACGTGCGCCTGGCCCACGGAGAGCCAGAACCGGTCGAGTCCGCCGTCGTCGCGGCCCAGCGACGGGACGACGGTCGCGTCGTCGGCGGAACCGACCGTTTCTTCGATGCCGGCGATCAACACCGGGTGCGGGCTGCATTCGACGAACATCCGGTGCCCGGCGTCGCGCGCGCCACGCACCGCGCGCTCGAATTCCACCGTCTCGCGGATGTTTCGGAACCAGTACTCGGCGCCCAGGCCCGCGGTGTCCATGACCTCACCGGTGACGGTCGAGTAGAACGCGGTCGAGGAAGACCGGGGCTCGATGTCCGCCAGCGCCTGAATCAGAGGTTCGCGGATCGCGTCCACCTGTGTGGAGTGCGACGCGTAGTCGACGTCGATCCGTCGCGCCCGAACGTTGTCGGCCTCGCAGCGCCGGATCAGCTCGTCCAGCGCCTCCACATCGCCGGACACGACGACCGCTGAAACGCCGTTCACCGCAGCGATATTCAACCGATCGCCCCCGTGCGCCGCCAACTCCCGCGCCTGCGGTAAGCCGCACGCCAGCGAGGCCATGCCCCCCTCGCCGGACAACTGCAGCAAGAGCAGGCTGCGCAACGCCACCACCCGCGCGCCGTCCTCCAGCGAGAGCGCGCCCGCCACGCACGCCGCGGCGATCTCGCCCTGCGAATGGCCGATCACCGCGTCGGGTGCGACGCCCACGGACCGCCACATCTCGGCCAGCGACACCATCACCGCCCACAGCGCCGGTTGCACCACGTCCACCCGGTCCAGCCCCGGCGCGCCCGGCGCCGCGCGGATGACGTCGATCAACGACCACTGGACGTGCTCGCCGAGCGCCTTGTCACACCGTCGCATGTGATCGGCGAACACCGTTGACTCGTCAAGCAATTGGGCCCCCATGCCGACCCACTGCGAGCCCTGCCCCGGGAACACGAACGCCGTCTTGCCCGCCGGACGGGCCCGGCCCGCCACCACGCCCGCGCCGGGCGAACCGGACGCCACCCCGGCCACGCCCGCCAGCAGGGCCTCGCGGTCGCGACCCACCACCACCGCGCGATGCTCGAACGTCGAGCGACTGCTGGCCAGCGACCACCCGACATCGGTGGCGCTCAACCCCTCTCGGTCGCCCACCCACGCCGATAGCCGAGCCGCCTGGTCGGCCAACGCGGGCTCGGAACGAGCCGACACCACCCACGGCACCGAGGGCGGCTCGTCGCGTTGGGCCGCAACCGGTTCCGGCTCGGCGGGTGCCTCTTCGACGATCACGTGGGCGTTGGTGCCGCTGATCCCGAACGACGACACCCCGGCCCGGCGCGGCCGATCCCCCGAGGGCCAGGGCCGCGCCTCCGTCAACAACGACACCGCCCCCGCCGACCAATCCACATGCGGCGACGGCACATCCACGTGCAGCGTCCGCGGCATCACCCCGTGACGCATCGCCTGCACCATCTTGATCACCCCGGCCGCGCCCGCACCGGCCGACGTGTGGCCCATGTTGGATTTGATCGACCCGAGCCACAGGGGCTCAACCCGGTCCTGCCCATACGTCGCCAAAATCGCCTGGGCCTCAATCGGATCCCCCAGCATCGTGCCGGTGCCGTGGCCCTCCACGACGTCCACGTCGGCCGCCTCGAGGCGAGCGCTGGCCAACGCCGCCCGGATCACCCGCTGCTGCGACGGCCCGTTCGGCGTCGCCAGCCCGTTGGAGGCGCCGTCCTGATTGACCGCCGAACCGCGCAGCACCGCCAGCACCGGATGCCCCAACCGCCGGGCGTCGCTCAACCGCTCCAGCACCAGCATCCCGGCGCCCTCGGAGAACCCGGTGCCGTCGGCGGCGCCCGCGTAGGCCTTGCACCGACCGTCGACCGACAGCGCCCGCTGCCGGCTGAAGTCGACGAACATCGCCGGCGTGGCCATCACGGTCACGCCGCCGGCCAGCGCCAGATCGCACTCGCCCGAGCGCAACGACCGCGCCGCCAGGTGCATCGCCACCAACGACGACGAACACGCCGTGTCCACCGACACCGCCGGGCCCTCCAGCCCCAGCGCGTACGCCACCCGGCCCGACGCCACGCTCAGCGTCGTGCCGCGCATCCCATAGCGCTCCAGCTCTCCCGGCACCCGGCCCGCGCCGCCGTACGAACCGTGGAAGACGCCGGCGAACACCCCGGTGGCCGAGCCGCGCAAGCGCAGCGGGTCGATGCCCGCGCGTTCCAGCGCCTCCCAGGAGATCTCCAGCAGCAACCGCTGCTGCGGATCCATCGCCAGGGCCTCGCTGGGTGCGATCCCGAAGAAGGCGGCGTCGAAACCGGCCACGTCGGCGAGGAACCCGCCCTGCCTCGAATACGACTTGCCGACCGCGTCGGCGTCCGCGTCGAACAGGTCCGCCAGGTCCCAGCCCCGGTCGTCCGGGAAGTCCGACACCACGTCGCGGCCCTCGGCGACCATCGCCCACAGGCCCTCGGGCGAATCCACCCCGCCGGGATACCGGCAGCCCATCCCGACGATCGCCACCGGTTCGGTTGCCTGGGCCAAGTACTCGCGGTTCTCCCGCTTGAGCTGCTCGTTTTGTTTCAGGGACGCGCGCAGGGCCCGCACGAGCTCTTCGTGAGTGCTGTTCATGAGCCCCGGCCTCTCGGGATACTCAATCGGCGCCAAGCCGCGCGACGATCATCGCCATATTCTTTCAGCGGCCGCTCGTGCCGTGTGCGGATCTCGTCAACTGCGGGCGCCAGGGGTCGCGCCACTCGTGGACTCAATGCCAGCGCAGGAGCACGAGCTCAGAACAGAATCCGGGACCCATCGCGATCATCAGCCCGGGGCTATCACTGGGCGGCGGCTTGGCCAGGGTGTCGCGCAGCACGTGCAGCACCGACGCGGACGAGAGATTGCCGATCTCACCGAGCGAACGCCAGGTCAACTCCAGGGCCTCCGGCGGCAGGTCGAGGGTCTTGACGATCGCCTCGATGACCTTGGGACCGCCGGGATGGCTTACCCAGGCGCCCACGTCCGTGGTCGTGAGGCCATGCTCTCCCAGGAACCCGGTGACGTCGTCGTACAGGTACTGCTCCACAACGCCGGCCACGTCCTTCGAAAGGACCAGCTCGAAGCCGGTGGCGCCCACGTCGTAACCCATCGTGCGCAGCGAGTCGGGGTAAAGGTGGCTGCGCGAATCGACGATGTCGGGACCGACGGCACCGATCTGCTCGGCGCGGCGCTCCCCGACGGCCACCACCGAGCCCGCGCCGTCGGCAAACAGCGCGCTGCCGACCAGGCCGGCCACCGTCGGCTTGTAGCCCGGGTAGGTCATCGAGCAAAGCTCCACCGACACCAGGGCCGCGACGCCGTCCGGCGCTCCCCGCAGGTAGTCGTTCATGCGGGCGACCCCCGCGGCGCCGGCCACGCAACCCAATCCGAACAGCGGCACCCGCCGCACATCCGGTCGCAGGCCGAGCCGCCCGGCGATGCGGGCGTCCAGCGACGGAACCGCGATCCCGGTGACCGTCGTGGTGATCAGCACGTCGAGGTCCTGCGGCTGCAGCCCCGCCTCTTCGAGGGCGCCCGACAGCGCCTCACAGCCCAGATCCACGGCGTGCTCGATGAACACCCGGTTGGCCACGCTGAAGTCGGTCAGCGTCGGGTATTTCTCCAGCGGCAAAACCAGGTGGCGGCCGTTGACTTTGGAGCTGGCGTGCAGCTGGCGTACCAGATCCTCGTATTCGGCGAACTCCGGGATGCTGATAAAGAAATCGGTCAGCTCCCGCTGCGAATAGCGGTGAGGCGGCAGGGCGCCGAAGACACCTGCGATGACGCTCATTGGTCCCACCCTTTTGGAGACGTGTAACTAGGCCGACAAGTTCAGCCAGATCGCTTTTCGAGCTGAAAGCTTAGCCGGGTTTCATAAGTAAGGCAGAAACGAGCCGCCGACCTGCGGCGTTAGCTGCGGTTGTAGGCGACGAGGCGACATCAAGTCGGCGACGACGCCGCAGCGCATCGCGGAGGCACAACGCCAGCCGAGCGACTCGGGGAAAGTCCCAATGCATTTCCCGTCCCAACAATTTACCGCTGCGTCAATATGCCGGTGGCCGCCATTCGGCGCGAAAGAATTTATCGCCATTTGCTAGCCGATGGCATTTGTATCCAAAGGTCCGGTTCTCGTCGGATTCCCGGCTATGGCTGCGGTGTTAGGCGGTCCTTGAGCTCGGCGCTCCTGGCCAACACCGCGTCGAGCTGCTCGGCGACCCGGGTGGGCGCGGTGCCGCCCCGCGAATCCCGCGCGGCCACCGACCCCTCGATGGTCAGCACGTCGCGGACCTCCGGGGTCAGTTTGGGGCTGATGGCGGCCAGTTCGTCGTCGGTCAGCTCGTCGAGCCCGACGCCGCGTCCCTCGGCGGTGCGGACAGCCGCCCCGGCGGCCTCGTGCGCGGACCGGAACGGGACGCCCTGGCGAACGAGCCACTCCGCGATGTCGGTGGCCAGCGTGTAGCCGGCCGGGGCCAGGGCGGCCATCCGCTCGACGTCGAACGTCAGGCTGGCCACCAGGCCGGCCATCGCCGGCAGCAGCAGCTCCAGCTGCGCCACCGCGTCGAACACCGGCTCCTTGTCCTCCTGCAGGTCCCGGTTGTAGGCCAGCGGCTGCGCCTTGAGCGTCGCCAGCAGCCCGGCCAGGTTTCCGATCAGCCGCCCGGCCTTGCCGCGGGCCAGCTCGGCGATGTCGGGGTTCTTCTTCTGCGGCATGATCGAGCTGCCGGTGGACCACGAGTCGTGCAGGGTGACGTAGCCGAATTCGGTTGAGCTCCACAAGATGATGTCCTCGGCCAGCCGGGACAGGTCGACGCCGATCATGGCGAAGACGAACGCGGCCTCCGCGGCGAAATCCCGGGCTGCGGTCGCGTCGACGGAGTTCTCGGCGGCGGCGGCGAAGCCCAGCTCCGCGGCGATCGCGTCCGGGTCCAGGCCCAGCGACGTCCCGGCCAGCGCGCCCGAACCGTACGGGGACACCGCCGCGCGCCGGTCGAAGTCGACGATGCGGTCCACGTCGCGCAGCAACGGCTGGGCGTGCGCGAGCAGGTGATGCGCCAGCAGGATCGGCTGGGCGGACTGCAGGTGGGTCTTGCCGGGCATGATCGCGTCCGGGTGGGCGGCGGCCTGGGCGGCGTGCGCGGCGACGATGTCGAGCGCCCCGCCGGCGACCCGTCGGGCCGCGTCGCGCAGCCACATCCGAAAGAGCGTGGCCACCTGGTCGTTTCGCGACCGTCCGGCGCGCAACCGGCCGCCGAGGTCGGGCCCGACCCGGTCGATCAGCCCGCGCTCCAGCGCGGCGTGCACGTCCTCGTCGGTCACCAACGGCGTGAAGCTGCCGTCGGCGACGTCCTCGGCAAGGCTGTCCAGGCCGGCCAACAACCCGTCGCGCTGCCCCTCGTCGAGGAGCCCCGCCCGGAACAGGATCACCGTGTGCGCCCGGGAGGCGACGATGTCGTAGGGCGCGAGCACCCAGTCGAAGTGCGTGGACTTGCTCAACGCGGCCAGCGCGTCCGACGGCCCGTCGGCGAACCGGCCGCCCCACAGCGACCCCTCGCGAGTGCTCACGCTTGCACCCTCACGACCCCGCGAGCGTGCGCAGTTGTACTGGAAACGCGGCGTGTCGCTGTGCAGACACGCACGCTCGCGGGGGTGAGGGGCGTGATCACTGGCCCGCTAGGTCCCGGCGGGACGCGATCTTCGACGACAACCCGTGCACGTAGACGAAGCCTTTCGCGGCCGACTGGTCGAAGCTGTCGCCCTCGTCGTAGGTGGCCAGGTTGAAGTCGTACAGCGACTCGGTACTGCGCCGGCCGTTGACCGCAATGTGGCCGCCGTGCAACACCATTCGCACCTCGCCGGTCACATGCTCCTGGGTGTTGGCGACGAAGCTCTCCAGCGCCTCCTTCAGCGGCGAGTACCACAGGCCGTCGTACACCAGCTCGGCCCAGCGCTGGTCGGTGTGGCGCTTGAACCGGCCCAGCTCCCGCTCCAGGGTCACGTGCTCGAGTTCGGTGTGCGCGGTGATCAGCACCATCGCCCCGGGCGCCTCGTAGATCTCGCGGCTCTTGATGCCCACCAGCCGGTCCTCGACGACGTCGAGGCGCCCGACGCCCTGGGAGCCGGCCCGCCGGTTGAGTTCCTCGATCGCCTGCAACATCGACACCCGCTTGCCGTCGATGGACACCGGCACCCCGCGCTCGAACCCGACGATCACCTCGTCGGGCGTGCTCCAGTTCAGGGTGGGGTCCTCGGTGTAGGAGTAGACGTCCTTGGTGGGGGCGTTCCAAAGGTGTTCCAGGAAGCCGGTTTCCACCGCGCGGCCCCACACGTTCTGGTCGATCGAGAACGGCGAGCGCTTGGTGACGTTGATGGGGATGGCGTTCTCCTCGGCGAACGCGATCGCCTTCTCCCGCGTCCAGGCGTAGTCGCGGACCGGCGCGAGCACCTCCAAATCCGGTGCCAGCGAACCGAATCCGACTTCGAAGCGGACCTGGTCGTTGCCCTTGCCGGTGCAGCCGTGCGCGACGATGGTGCCGCCGTGCTCGCGGGCCGCCGCCACCAGGTGCTTGACGATCAGCGGCCGGCTGATCGCCGACACCAGCGGGTAGCGGTCCATGTACAGCGCGTTGTTGAGCACGGTCGGCAGGCAGTAGCCCTCGGCGAACTCGTCGCGGGCGTCGACGACGACGGCCTCCACGGCGCCGCAGTCCAGGGCCCGCTGGCGCACCAGCTCCATGTCCTCGCCGCCCTGGCCGAGGTCGATCGCGACCGCGACCACCTCGCGGCCGGTCTCCTTGCCGATCCAGCTGATCGCCACCGAGGTGTCCAGCCCGCCGGAATACGCCAGGATGACGCGTTCTGACATTGACCTCTCCTTACTTCAGGTTCTCGAGCATCCCGGCGAGTTCCGCGCCCGTCATCGGTTCGCGCGCAACCACCAGGATGGTGTCATCACCGGCCACGGTGCCGACTACGTACGGTAGGGCCGCGCGGTCGATCGCGCTGGCCAGATAGTGCGCCGCACCCGGCGGGGTGCGCAGCACCGCGAGGTTACCGCTCGCGTCGGTCGACACCAGCAGCTCGCCGAGCAGGCGCGACATCCGGTCGGTGCCGCCGGCCACCCCGCGCACCGGGCTGCCGTCCTCGGGGACGATGTAGACGCCGACGCCGCCGTCGGCGCCGCGCAGCTTGACCGCGCCCAGTTCCTCCAGATCGCGCGACAGCGTGGCCTGGGTGACGTCGATGCCCTCGCCGGCCAGCCGGGCCGCCAGTTCGCTCTGACTGCTGATCGGCTCCGACGACAGGATCGTCACGATGCGGGCCTGCCGACCGGCACGAGTGGTCTCGGCGCTGGCCTTCGAGCGGGTCATCGGGATCGCTCCAGCAGCCACACCAGCAGCGCCTTCTGGGCGTGTAGCCGGTTTTCCGCCTCGTCCCACACCGCGCTGGCCGGCCCGTCCATCACCTCGTCGGTGATCTCCTCCCCGCGGTGGGCCGGAAGACAGTGCAGCACAACGGCTTCCGGGTCGGCCAACCCGACGAGCCGGGCGTTGAGTTGGAACGGCCGAAATGGCCCCACCCGATCCAGCCCATCGTTCTCCTGGCCCATCGACGTCCAGGTGTCGGTGACGACGACGTCGGCGCCCTTGGCCGCCGCGTCGGGGTCGGCGGTCACGGCGACCGATGCGCCGGTGGCCTCGGCGCGCCGCCCGGCCGCGGCCACGATAGCCGGCTCCGGCGTGAAGCCGTCAGGGGCGGCGACGGTTACGTGGATTCCGGCGGTCACCCCGCCGAGGATCAGCGAGTGCGCCATGTTGTTGGCGCCGTCGCCGAAGTACGTCAGCCGCAAGCCCTTCAGCGAGCCCTTGCGTTCGGCGATGGTCTGCAGGTCGGCGAGCACCTGACACGGGTGGAAATCGTCGGAGAGCGCGTTGATCACCGGCACCGTCGCGGAGGCGGCCATCGCCTCCAGCCGGTCCTGCCCGAACGTCCGCCAGACGATGGCGTCGACGTAGCGGGACAACACCTGTGCGGTGTCGCCCAGCGTTTCGTCGCGGCCCATTTGGGTGCTGCGGGCGTCCACGACGACGGCGTGCCCGCCGAGTTGGGCGATGCCCACCTCGAAGGAGAACCGGGTGCGGGTGGAGTTCTTGTCGAAGATGACCGCGACCCCGCGGGGCCCTTCGAGGGGGCGCCGGGCGAACGGGTCCTTCTTCAGTTCGGCGGCCAGGTCGAGCACCTCGGCCTGTTCGGCGGGCGACAGGTCGTCGTCGCGCAGGAAGTGCCGAATCATGTTGCCGCCCCCGCGGTATCGAGGATGCTCGGTAAGGCGGCGATGAAGCCGTCGATCTGCGCCTCGGTGATGATCAGCGGCGGCGCCAGCCGGATGACGTCGGGGGCCGCGGCGTTGACCAGGAATCCCGCGTCCCGCGCGGCGGCCTCGGTGGCCTTGGCCGCCGGCGCCGAAAGCACGACGCCCCAGAGCAATCCGCGGCCGCGCACGTGGTCGATGAGTGGGTGCCCGAGCCGTTCGATGCCGTCGCGCACGGACTTGCCCAGCACCTCGGCGTGCCGGACCAGATCCTCGGCGGCGATCACCCGCAGCACCGCCAGCGCGGCCGCGGTGCAGATCGGGTTGCCGCCGAAGGTGCTGCCGTGCAGGCCCGGGGTGAGCAGCTCGGCGGCCGGCCCGACGGCCAGGCACGCCCCGATGGGCAGCCCGCCGCCGAGCCCCTTGGCCATGGTCACCACGTCGGGGGTGATGCCGTCGTGCTGGTGTGCGAAAAACGCTCCGGTGCGGCCCATCCCGGTCTGGACCTCGTCGAGCACCAGCAGGGCGCCGTGGCGCGCGGTGATGTCGCGCGCGGCGGCCAGGTAGCCCTCGGGCGGGACGACGACGCCGCTCTCCCCCATGATCGGTTCGAGGAACACCGCGGCGGTGTCGTCGCCGACCGCGGCGGCCAAAGCGTCGGCGTCGCCGTACGGCACGTGCGTGACATCACCGGGCAGCGGTTCGAACGGCGCCTGCTTGGTGGGCTGGCCCGTCAGCGCCAGGGATCCCATCGTGCGGCCGTGGAAGGCCTCTTGCGCGGCAACCAGTTTGGTGCGGCCGGTGAGCCGCGACATCTTGAACGCCACCTCGTTGGCCTCGGTGCCGGAGTTGCAGAAGAACACCCGCGCCGGCGCGTCGGCGCCGAGCAGGGCGACGAGTTCCTCGGCCAGCGCGATGCCCGGCTCGGTGGCATAGAGATTGGAGGTGTGCCCCAGCGTGGACATCTGGTGCGTGACGGCCTCGATGACGGCCGGGTGGCGATGGCCGAGGACGTTGACCGCGATGCCGCCGAGCAGGTCCACGTAGGTCTTGCCGTCCACGTCGGTGACGACGGCGCCGTCACCGATGGCGAGCGCAACCGGCGGGGTGCCGTAGTTGTGCATCATCACGGCGTCCCATCGCTGCTTCAAAGTCTCGGTGGCCGTCATGCGCTGATTACCTTGGTTCCGGTGCCCGCATCGGTGAAAAGCTCGACCAGCACGCAGTGTTCGACCCGGCCGTCGATGACGTGCGCGCTGGGCACACCCCCGGTGACGGCCCGCAGGCACGCCTCGACCTTGGGGATCATGCCGGTCTCCAGCGTGGGCAACAGCCGCGCCAGCGCGACGGTGTCGATTTCGCTGACCAACGAGGCGCGGTCGGGCCAGCTGGTGTACAGGCCTTCGACATCGGTGAGCATCAACAGTTTTTCGGCTCCCAGGGCTTCGGCCAGCGCCGCCGCGGCGGTGTCGGCGTTGATGTTGTGGACCACGCCTTCGGCGTCGGGCGCCAGCGTCGACACCACCGGAATGCGGCGTGCCGCAATCAAATCCAGCACCGCGGCGGTGTTGACCAGCTCGACGTCGCCCACCAGCCCGATGTCGGTGGCCACGCCGTCGACCGTGACGCTGCGCCGCACCGCGGTGAACAGTTGCGCGTCCTCGCCAGTAATCCCGACGGCGTAGGGTCCATGCGCGTTGATCAGGTTCACCAGTTCGCGCCCCACCTGGCCGAACAGCACCATCCGCGCCACGTCGAGGACTTCGGGCGTGGTGACCCGGAAGCCGCCCTTGAAGTCGCCTTCGATGCCGAGCCGGCGCAGCATCGCGGTGATTTGGGGTCCGCCGCCGTGCACGACGACGGGGTGGATGCCGCAGTTGCGCAGGAACGCCATATCGGCCGCGAAGGCGTGCCGCAGCGTGTCGTCGGTCATCGCGTTGCCGCCGTATTTGATGACGACGATCTTGCCGTGCAATTGCTTGAGCCAGGGCAGGGCTTCGGCGAGCACCTGCGCTTTGATGGCGGTGGGCAGTTCTTCGACGCGCAGGCTCATGAGCTGTAGGCCGAATTCTCTTCGACGTACCCGTGCGAAAGGTCGGTGGTCCGGACAGCGGCCCGCCCGTCGCCGACACGCAGGTCGACGGTGATGTCGATGTCGGCGCCGGAAAGGTCCACCTCGCGCGCGCCGGGCGCCCCGACCCCGTCGACGCACACCGCAAAACCGTTGAACGACACCGTGATCCGGTCCGGTTCGAGGGTGACAGGCGCCATGCCGACGGCCGCGAGTACCCGGCCCCAGTTCGGGTCGGACCCGAACACCGCCGTCTTGACCAGGCTGTCGCGGGCGATCGCCCGCGCGGCCGTCAGCGCGTCGTCCTCGGAGGCGGCACCGGTCACGGTGACGGTGACGCGCTTGGTGACGCCCTCGGCGTCGGCCTGAAGCTGCGCGCATAGATCGTCGCAGACCCGCAGCACCGCGTCGTCGAGCTCGGCCTGGGACGGGGTGATCTCGCTGGCTCCCGAGGCCAGCAGCAGCACGGTGTCGTTGGTGGAGCAGCACCCGTCGATGTCGAGCCGGTCGAAGGTACGGGCGGCGGCGTGGCGCAGCGCCCGGTCGAGTGCCTCCGGGGCGACGGCCGCGTCGGTGGTGAGGACACACAGCATGGTGGCCAACGACGGGGCCAGCATGCCCGCGCCCTTGGCCATCCCGCCGATCGTCCAGTTGTTGGGATGGTGCAGCGCAACCTGTTTGGGCACGGTGTCGGTGGTCATGATGGCCTGGGCGGCGTCTTCGCCGCCGGTCAGCCCGCCGGCCATCTCGTGCACGATCTCGCGCACCCCGGCGAGCACCTTGTCCATCGGCAGCCGGTCGCCGATCAGCCCGGTGGAGCAGACGCCGACCTCGATGGCGCCGGTCTCGGTGCCCCAGTCCGACAGCGCCGCCGCGACGGCCTCGGCCGTGGCGTGGGTGTCCTGGAAGCCGCCGGGACCGGTGCAGGCGTTCGCGCCGCCGGAGTTGAGGATGACCGCCCGCAGCGCTCCGGTGGTCAGCACCTGCTGGGTCCACAACACCGGCGCGGCCTTGACCTTGTTGCGAGTGAATACCCCGGCGGCCGCGTAGTCGGGCCCCTCGTTGAAGACCAGCGCGAGGTCGCGGGCCCCGGATGCCTTGATCCCGGCGGCGATGCCGGCCGCCCGGAACCCGGCCGGGGCGGTGACACCCTGTTCGCGCAGCAATCGCGCCTCGGCGGCAAGCTGTGTCACGGCGCCACCCCCACCACCGAAAGGCCTTCGCTCTCAGGCCAACCCAGCGCCAGGTTCATCGACTGCACGGCGGCGCCGCCCGTGCCCTTGACCAGGTTGTCGATCGCGGCGATCGCTACGAACGTCTCCGCGGCCTCGTCCACCGCCACCGCGATGTGCGTGGCGTTGCTGCCGATCACCGCGCCGGTGCGGGGCAGTTGCCCGTCGGGCATCAGGTAGACGAAAGGCTCGGCGTCGTAAGCCTTTTCGTAGGCGGCCCGCAGCTGTGACAGCGGCGCCCGGGTGCGCGCGGTGCAGGTGGCCAGGATGCCGCGGGAGGTCGGGATCAGCACGGGGGTGAACGACACGGTGACGTCGCGGTCGGTGACGGCCCGCAGCCCCTGGGCGATTTCGGGGGTGTGCCGGTGCGCGCCGGCGATGTTGTAGGCCCGCGCCGATCCGATGACCTCCGAGCCGAGCAGGTCGGTCTTGGCGGCGCGGCCGGCCCCGGAGGTGCCGCTGACGGCGACCACCGTGACGGCCGGGTCGATGAGGTCCTCGGCCATCGCGGGCGTCAGCGCGAGCAGGGCTGCCGTAGGGTAGCAGCCGGGAACCGCGATGCGGCGCGCGCCGCGCAGCCGTTCGCGTGCGCCGGGCAACTCCGGCAACCCGTACGGCCAGCTGCCGGCATGGGTCGTTCCGTAGAACCGCTCCCAGGCGGCGGCATCCGTGAGCCGGAAATCGGCGCCGCAGTCGATGATCAGGGTTTCCCGGGCGAGCCGTTCGGCCAAGGCGGCCGAATGGCCGTGCGGCAGCGCCAAAAACACCACGTCGTGGTCTTTGAGGACGACTTCGTCGGTGGGCTCGACCACGCGCTGGGCCAACGGAATCAGATGCGGATGGTGCTCACCCAGCGTGCTGCCGGCGCTTGCCGCCGCGGTCAGAGCGCCGATCGTGAGGCGGCCTTCGGCGTAGCCCGGGTGCCCGAGCAAGAGCCGTAGGATTTCCCCACCTGCGTAACCGGTAGCACCGGCAACCGCCACCCTCAACACGTCGGCCATCTCGACGATTCTGCATGGTTATGCAGTTGTTTGCAAATCCATTCCAGCGGTCTGTCTGGGGGCGGTGTGCGCCCAGGAGGTCGCGTCGGGCAAGGCTTCGCTTCGCTTCGGAAGAGCGAGGCCTACACGACACTCCTGGGCGCCACCGGGCTTATCCGGAGACCCCGATCCCCAAGCTGGCATTGATCGCGGCCTGTATTGAGAGGGCGAGATCGGTCAGCGCCGCGTTCAGCGCTATGGCGAGCGAGCCGCCCGTCTGTTCCAGCGTGGCGGCCGCGCCGGAGAGCCCGGCCGCAAGGGCGGTGCCGAACCCGAGCAGGCCGGGAGCTCCCACTCCTAGGGTCGCCCCGAAACCGCCGAACAGCGCGCCACCGACCTGGGCCGCGGTGTTCTCCCAGATTGTCACCAACGCATTACCCGTGCCGGCCAACCCGGACAGGCCCGTCGCCAGGCTGCCGCCCAGGGTTTCACCCGCCTGCACCAGGCCCGCGAGGCCGCCGGTGAGTCCGCCCGTCAGCGATCCGGTGGCCTGTACCAGCCCGTTCAAAGCGGCACCGAGGTTAGCCGACAGCGCCGCATTGATGGACAGTCCCAAGTTGGGAATGGACAGCGTCGACAACGCGGCAGCGAAGTTGGCGGCCAGGCTCTCGCCGGTTTGGATCGCCGTGTTCAGGCCAGCTGCGAGGTTGCCGGCGAAGTTGGCCGCCAGCGTCTCACCGGTCTGGATGAACGCGTTGAGGTTGGTGCCCAGGTTCAGGCTTCCCGCCAACATCGCGTTCAGCGACGCACCCAATCCGTTCAGCGACGCGCTGATTGAACCACCAATTCCGTTCAGCGCCGCGCTCAATCCCAGACTCAGCCCACCCAGGTCAGGCAGCGTGAACGGAGGCAGGGCCGGGAAGGTGAAAGGCGGTAGCGCCAGCGCCCCCGACAGGACGGCGTTCAGCGCGGCGTTGATGTCGGCACCCAGGTTGGGCAGCGTAATCGGCGGCAGACCCGGGAACGGCGGCAACGTGAAGCTCGGCAGACCCGGCAGCGACAGGTTGATCGGCGGCAACGTCAACGCCCCCGACAATGCCGCGTTCAACGCTGCGCTGATGTCCGCCCCCAGGTTGGGCAGCGTGATCGGCGGCAGACCCGGGAACGGCGGCAACGTGAAGCTCGGCAAGCCCGGCAGCGACAAGTTGATCGGCGGCAACGTCAACGCCCCCGACAGGACCGCGTTCAGCGCCGCGTTGATGTCCGCCCCCAGGTTGGGCAGCGTAATCGGCGGCAGACCCGGCAGCGGCGGCAACGTGAAGCTCGGCAGACCCGGCAGCGACAGGTTGATCGGCGGCAGGGTCAGTGCCCCCGACAGTGCCGCGTTCAGGGCGGCGCTGATGTCCGCCCCCAGGTTCGGCAGCGTAATCGGCGGCAGACCCGGGAACGGCGGCAACGTGAAGCTCGGCAGCCCCGGCAGCGACAGGTTGATCGGCGGCAACGTCAACGCCCCGGACAGGACCGCGTTCAGCGCCGCGCTGATGTCGGCACCCAAGTTGGGCAACGTAATCGGCGGCAGACCCGGGAACGGCGGCAACGTGAAGCT
>NZ_LZKR01000147.1 GCF_001672915.1 Mycobacterium sp. 1245805.9
CGCCCCTCCTGCACCGCCGATGCCCCCGCCGCCGCTGGTACCGCCCAACAGCCCGCCGCTTCCGCCGGCGCCGCCGTTGCCGCCAGCCTGACCGGCCGCACCGGCCCCGCCGGCACCGCCGAACCCGCCAGACCCGAACAAGCCCGCCGACCCGCCGGCGCCACCGGACTGCCCCGCCGTGCCCGAGCCGCCGTTGCCGCCGTTGCCGATCAAGATTCCGCCCGGCCCGCCGGCCTGCCCGGTGCCCGCCGCGCCGTCGGCGCCATTGCCGATCAGCGGCCGCCCCAGGAGGGCGTCGGTCGGCGCATTGATCGCGGCGAGCAGGTCGTTCTCGAGCGTCTGCAACGGGGAGGCGTTGGCGGCCTCGGCCGCCGCGTACGCCCCGGCGCCCGAGGTCAGTGCCTGCACAAACTGGTCGTGAAACGCAGCAGTCCGCGCGCTGAACGCCTGAAACTCCTGGCCGTAATGGCCGAACAGCGCCGCGATCGCTGCCGATACCTCATCCTGGGCGGCGGCTGCGATCTGCGTCGTCGAGCCCGCCGCCGCGGCGTTCGCGGCCGTGATCGCCGATCCGATCCCAGTCAGGTTCGCCGACGCCGCCGCCAGCACCTCCGGTGCTGCTATCACGTACGACGACATCGCGGCTCTCTCGTAAACGCGCGTGGGGACCGCTCGGTACGATACAGCCGTATCGTCAAGATCACAGACTCTTTGCCCATTTATTCCTATGCAATTCCAACTTTTTTCATGAACTAGCTACCGCGCGCATAGGCGCTGCCCGGGAAATGGAGTCGTCTTCGTCGAGTTGGCCGGTGGCTGAGGCCGAGAAGCCGACCGCCACAGGCGCGTTGCGGGCCCTGGAACGCGGCCACGCCTGCCGCACCCATCGGTCGGATAACGGTACGGTTTCGCGATGTGTGGTCGCTAACCCGTCGCGCCGAGCCACTGGCCGGCCTCGCTTTGATCGCCGCGACGCTAACCGGTTGCGGTTCAGGGGATTCCACCGTCGCCAAGACGCCGCAGGCGACGACGACGACGTCGACCGCGTCCATCACCGCCCCCGCCACCCCGATCCCGACGTCCGGTGTCGCCGCCCCGCCCGGCAGCGCCGGGCCGGCCGACCCGTGCGCGGTCAACCTGGCCTCGCCCACCATCGCGAAGGTGGTGTCCGAGCTGCCCAAAGACCCGCGCAGCCAGCAGCCGTGGAATCCCGAACCGGTGGCCGGCAACTACAACGAGTGCGCCCAGCTGTCGGCGGTGATCATCAAGGCCAACACCAACGCGGTCAACCCGACGACGCGGGCGGTGCTGTTCCACCTGGGCCAGTTCATCCCGCAGGGCGTGCCCGACACCTACGGGTTCAACGGCATCGACGCGGCGCAAACCACCGGCGATACGGTCGCGTTGACCTATCCCGGCGGGATCAACGGCCTCAACACCGTCGTGCGGTTCCACTGGGACGGCAACGGCGTCCAGCTGATCGGTAACAGCCCCGGGCACTGAGCCCGGGTCAGCCGCTCACAATCAGCGGAAGCGAGATCACACCGGGGCCGCCGGCGACGACGATCACCCAACGGCCGTCGACGGGCATGGCCACCGAGATCGGGAAGAAGGCGAACCCGATTTCGCCGACGGTGGCCTCCGGGGGCATCTCGAAGGCGACGCGAAGCGGCTTGTCACCCGTCGGGGGCCAGATCTCGATGTCGAGCCGGTCCTCGTCGTCGGCATCGGACTGCGTCAGCACCACGAGCAGAAAGGTGGCGAACCGGTCGGGCCCGACCACGAATCGGGACAACACGCCGCCGGTCACGTTCAGCTTGTTGTCGACCACCTCGGCCGCTTCGGCGAGAAAGGCCCCCGTTACGATCACCTGCCGAAGCTACCGCCCGGCCCGCGCGCCGCGACACGCGCCCCACCGGTTTCGCCATATGCCTTGTCGCACAGGCGATGTCAAACGCACGTGGCCGACCGCCAGCCGCCCGCCGAACCGCACCCGGCCCAGCCGTGTCGGCCCCCTCGCCTACAGTTGCAGCTGTGTTCGTCACCGGCGAAACCGTCGTCTACGGCGCATCGGACCTCGCGTCCGCCGCGCGGTGCGAGTACGCCCTGCTGAGGGATTTCGACGCCAAACTCGGCCGCGGCCCGGCCGTCACCGCCGAGGATGAACTGCTCGCGCGAACCTCCGCGCTGGGCACCGAGCATGAGCGACGCCGCCTCGACCGGTACCGCGACGAGTTCGGCGACGCGGTCGCGGTGATCGGCCGCCCGGCCTACTCGCTTGCCGGGCTGACGGCGGCCGCCGAGGCAACCCGGCGCGCGGTCGCCAACCGTGCGCCGGTGGTGTATCAGGCCGCGATGTTCGACGGCCGATTCGTCGGATTCGCCGACTTTTTGGTGCTCGACGGCGAGCGGTACCGGGTGGCCGACACCAAGCTGGCCCGCTCGCCGAAGGTGCCCGCGCTGCTGCAGCTGGCCGCCTACGCCGACGCGCTCGCCGGCTCGGGCGTCCCGGTCGCGCCGGAGGCCGAGCTGGAGCTGGGCGACGGGGCCGTCGTGCGCTACCGCGTCGACGACCTGGTCCCGGTTTACCGCTCCCAGCGCGTGCTGTTGCAGCGGCTGCTCGACGAGCACTACGCCGCGGGCGCCCCGGTGCGCTGGGACGACCAACAAGTGAGCGCGTGTTTCCACTGCCCGCTGTGCATCGAACAGTTGCGCGCCACCGACGACCTGCTGCTGCTCGCCGGGATGCGAGTCACCCAGCGCGACAAGCTGATCGACGCCGGCATCGGCACCGTCGCGGAGCTGGCGAACCGCACGACGCCGGTGCCCGACCTGGCGCCCACCGCGCTGACGAAACTCACCGCGCAGGCGAAACTGCAAGTCCGCCAACGCGACACCGGCACGCCGCAATTCGAGATCGCCGACCCGCAGCCGCTGACCCTGCTGCCCGAGCCGGATCCCGGTGACCTGTTCTTCGACTTCGAAGGCGACCCGCTGTGGACGGCCGACGGGCACGACTGGGGCCTGGAGTATCTGTTCGGCGTCCTGGAGGCCGGCGGGAATTTCCACCCGCTGTGGGCGCACAGCAGGGTCGACGAGCGCAAGGCGCTCACCGACTTCCTCGCGATGGTGAAAAAACGCCGCAAGCGCCGCCCCAACATGCATATCTACCACTACGCGCCCTACGAGAAGACCGCGCTGCTGCGGCTCGCCGGGCGGTACGGGGTCGGCGAGGACGACGTCGACGAGTTGCTGCGCAGCGGCACGCTGGTCGACCTCTATCCCGTGGTGCGCAAGAGCATCCGGGTGGGCGCGGAGTCGTTCGGCCTCAAGGCGCTCGAGCCGCTGTACATGGGCTCGGAGCTGCGCGCCGGTGACGTCACCACGGCCGCCGAGTCGATCACCTCCTACGCCCGCTACTGCCAGCTCAAGGACGAAGGCCAGCTGGACGACGCCGCGTCCCTGCTCAAGGAGATCGAGGACTACAACCACTACGACTGCCGCTCGACGCGGGCGTTGCGCAACTGGCTGATGCTGCGCGCCTACGAATCCGGCGTGGTACCCGTTGGCGCGCAACCGGTTCCGGAGGGCAACCGGGTCGAGGACCGCGACCAGCTGGCGATGTCGTTGTCCGCGTTCACCGGCGACGCGGGCGTCGCCGACCGCACGGCCGAGCAGACCGCGGCGGCGCTGGTGGCCGCGGCGCGCGGCTACCACCGGCGCGAGGACAAACCGTTCTGGTGGGCGCACTTCGACCGGCTGAACTTCCCGGTCGAGGAGTGGTCCGACGACACCGATGTCTTCATCGCCGACGAGGCGTCGGTCGAGGCCGACTGGCACACCCCGCCCCGCGCGCGCAAGCCGCGGCGACACGTGCGACTCAGGGGAGAGCTGGCGCGCGGCGAGTTGACGACCGACGTCTTCGCGCTCTACGAGCCCCCGGCCCCGCCGGGCATGGCCGACAACCCCGACCGGCGCGCGGCCGGCCGCGCCGAGATACTGGCGGTCGACGATCCGGCGGTGCCCACCGAGGTGACCATCGTCGAGCGAGTCGGCAACGGCGGCACCACCTTTGACCAGCTGCCGTTCGCGCTCACCCCGGGGCCGCCCATTCCCACCACGGCCTTGCGGGCTTCGATCGAGACCACCGCCGCCACCCTGGCCGCCGACCTGCCGACGCTGCCGTCGACCGCCGTGGTCGACGTCCTGCTGCGCCGCGCGCCCCGCACGATGGCCCCGTTGCCGCGCACCGGCGACACCGTCGCCGACATCACCGCCGCCGCACGCGATCTCGACGCGTCGTACCTCGCCGTGCACGGGCCGCCGGGCACCGGCAAGACGCACACCGCCGCGCGGGTGATCAAACGCCTTGTCGCCGAACAGGGCTGGCACGTCGGCGTGGTGGCGCAATCGCACGCCACGGTGGAGAACCTGTTGGGCTGCGTGATCGACGCCGGGCTGGATCCAGGCCGGGTGGCCAAGAAACCCGCCGGACACGACGCCCCCCGCTGGCAGGAGATCGACTCCGGCGACTATCCGGCCTTCATCGCCGGGCACGACGGCTGCGTGATCGGCGGCACCGCATGGGATTTCGCCAACGCCAACCGGGTGCCGCCGGGCAGCCTGGACCTTTTGGTGATCGACGAGGCGGGCCAGTTCTGCTTGGCCAACACCATCGCCGTGGCCCCGGCGGCCGCCAACCTGATGCTGCTCGGCGACCCGCAGCAGCTGCCACAGGTCAGCCAGGGCACGCATCCGGAACCGGTCGACACGTCGGCGCTGGACTGGCTGGTGGACGGCCGGCGCACGCTGCCCGACGAGCGGGGCTACTTCCTGGACCTCTCCTACCGCATGCATCCGGCGGTCTGCGCCGCGGTCTCGGCGCTGTCCTACGAGGGCCGGCTGCAATCGCACGAGTGCACCAAGGAGCGCCACCTCGCCGGGCAAAGCCCCGGCGTGCACGTGAGTACCGTGGAACACCAAGGCAATTCGACGGAGAGCTCCGAGGAGGCCGACGCCATCGCCGCGCACATCGGCGGGCTGCTCGGCCGCGCGTGGACCGACGAACACGGCACCCGGCCGCTGGGCGCCGACGACGTGCTGGTGCTAGCGCCCTACAACGCCCAGGTGACGCTGATCCGCCGGCGGCTCGGCGAGGCCGGGCTCGGCGCGGTCCGGGTCGGAACCGTCGACAAGTTCCAGGGCGGGCAGGCCCCGGTGGTGTTCGTATCGATGACCGCCTCGTCGGTCGACGTGGTGCCGCGCGGGATCTCGTTCCTGCTCAACCGAAATCGGCTCAACGTCGCCATCAGCAGGGCGCAGTACGCGGCGGTGATCGTGCGGTCGCGGCTGCTCACCGAGTACCTACCGACCACGCCCGCGGGCCTGGTCGACCTGGGCGCGTTCCTCGCGCTGACGCGCGACTGGTGTGAGTCGTGAGTGTGCACTGGCGGCTTTGCGGGTGAACCCACGGCGAGATCCCGGACGGAAACCCGCCCTGCGTTCACACCGAAAGCCATGAGCTCACACTCGAAGCCAGCGCGGCGCTCGCTAGGACGAATGCCGGCCGTAGCCGGCGGGGTCGTCGTCCGGATCCGCGCGGTAGCGGTGGCCCGGTGATGCCATCGGGCGAAAGCGCATCCCGCCCTCGACGCGAGACCCGTTGTGCGCGAAGCCGATCGGCCCGGCCGGCACGGCCGGCACGGGCGGCACCGGCCTAGCAGGCGGCGCGTCCGGTTCGCGAACCAACCGCAGCTCGACGTACTCGTCGTCGTCATAGTCGTCGTCGACCATGTCGCCCTCGTCGGCCGGCTCGATCCGCGCGTCCGCCGACGGCGCGAATCCCAACACGAACAGCGCGGCGACGACGCCGAACAACACGACGAACGCGGGCAACAGCACCGACTGCGCCATCGCGGCCGCGAACGGCTCGCGCAGGAACTCGGGAAGCTGCACCGCGGTGGCGTCCTCCGCCGAGGCCGGCGGCGCGCCCGACGGCATCTCGGAACCGATCCGCCACGTCATGAACGCGGCCATGCCCGCGCTGCCGAGCACCGCCCCGAGCTGCCGCACCGAGTTGAACACCGCCGAACCCGCCCCGGCCAGCTCGGGGGGCAGGTTGCGCGTCGCGGTCGCCGTCAGCGGCGCCCACACGAACGCGCTGCCCACCCCGATCACGGCGAACGCCAGCAGCAGCCGCCAGATCGGCGTCGACGGGGACATCTCGAACGACAGCCAGGTGAGCCCGACCGCCATCGTGGAGAAGCCGAAGCCGAGCACCGGCCCCGGGTGGTACCGGTCGACGAGCATGCCCACGAACGGCGCGAGCGCACCGCCCACGACGGCCATCGGCGCGATCACCAGCGCCGAACGCGTCGACGACAGCCCGCAGCCGGCCTGCAGGAAGAACGGCAGCGGCAGCATCATCGCCGTCATCGCGAATGCGGTGACCGCCACCCCGGCGTTGCACAGGCCGAAGTCGCGGTCGGCGAAGACGCGCAGCGGGATCAACGGATCGCGGGTGTTGATGGCCTGCCAGTACACGAACACCGACATGCATCCGATGCCGGCGACGATCATCGCCCAGACCCAGGGCTGCCAGTGACCGGCCTGGCCCTCCTGCAAGCCGAAGACGATCAGGAACATGCCCAGCCCGGACAGCGCGACGCCCACCAGGTCGAAGCGCTGCGCCTGGGTGGGCAGCACCGGCACCAGCCACGCGGCCAGCGCCAGCCCGGCGACGCCGATGGGGACGTTGACGAAGAAGATCCACTGCCAGCCCAGCCCGTCGACCAGCGCGCCGCCGGCCAGCGGTCCGACCAGGGTGGCCACCCCGGCGGTGGCGCCCCACACGCTGACCGCGACACCGCGCCGCTCCGCCGGGAAGACCCGGGTGATCATCGACAGGGTCTGCGGGGTCAGCACCCCGGCGCCGCCGCCCTGGACCACCCGGGCGGCGATCAGCACGGCGACGCTGCCCGACAGCCCGCACCAGATCGACGCGGCGGTGAACAGGCCCAGCCCCGCCAGATAGAGGTTCTTGGTGCCGTACCGGTCACCCAGCCGCCCGGCCACCAGCAACACCACCGCGCAGCCCAGCAGGTAGGCGCTGGTCACCCAGACCACGGTGGCGTACCCGGTGTGCAGGTCGATCTTGATGGTCGGGTTGGCGATGACGACGATCGTGGAGTCGACCATGATCATGAAGAAGCCGATCATCATCGCGAACAGCGCGTTCCACGGATTCCGCGGGCCCGCCGCAAGCAGGGAGTTCCAGCGCTCCATGAACCCGGCGCGACTCGGCCCCGCGCGCCGGCTCCCCCCCGGCGACCAAGGCGTCGCCGTGTTCATGTCGCTTGACCCCCTCGCACCGTTGGCATCGCCACCCAGCCCGCATTATCCCGGTTGGGCAAATGCGCCGCTCGGCTGCGGATCGGTGATCGCACGTTAGCCTGGATAGGGACATCAGGAAGACCAACAGGATGAGCAGTATGCGGGCCCGACGAAACAGAGCGTCACGCACGGCAAAGCCGGAGCAGGCGTCGGCCGAGGGTGGTCGGCCGAAGGCATCGGCGCGGGCATTGGCGCAGGTCATCGAGCGCAGCACGCGGATCCACGGCCCCGCCGCGGAGGCCTACGTGTCGCGGCTGCGCCGCGCGCACCCGGGCGCCGGCCCGGCCGAAATCGACGCCAAGCTGGAGAAGCGCTTTCTGGCGGCGCTGACGGCCAGCGGTGCCGCGGTCGGCTCCGCCGCGACGTTTCCCGGGGTGGGCACGCTGACGGCGGTGTCCGCGGGCGCCGGGGAGACCGTCTTCTTCATCGAGGCCACCGCGCTGTTCGTGCTGGCCAAGGCCGTCGTCTACAACATCCCGGCCGACCACCGCGAACGGCGCCGCGCACTGGTCCTGTCCGTCCTGGTCGGCGACGACAGCCAGCGCGCCATCGGCGAGCTGATCGGGCCCGGGCGCACCAACGGCGGTTGGCTGGCCGAGGGCATGGCCTCGCTGCCGTTGCCGACGCTGTCGCGGCTGAACAGCCGGATGCTCGGCTACTTCGTCAAGCGCTACACGCTGCGAAAGGGCGCCCTGATGTTCGGCAAGGCGCTGCCGGTCGGCATCGGCGCCGTGGTCGGCGGCGCCGGTAACCGGATGGTGGGCAAGAAGATCGTCCGCAACGCGCGGCACGCGTTCGGCGCCCCGCCCTCGCGCTGGCCCAGCCCGCTGCGGCTGTTGCCGCCCGTCCACGAGGCCGGCTAGCGGCGGCCTCACCCGGTACCTGCCGCGAATTGCTCGCGAACGGTTAGCCTTTATTGGGGCGAAAACGTTCCCGCACCGTCGCGGGGCTGAGGTGCCCGTCGATAACGCGTACAGCGCGCCTGCAGGACAAAAGAATTGAGGCGAACAGCGGCCGTGAGCAACATTTCACCATTCGGGCAAAACGAATGGCTGGTCGAGGAGATGTACCGCAAGTTCCGCGATGACCCCTCGTCGGTCGACCCGAGCTGGCACGAGTTCCTGGTCGACTACAACCCCGAGACCACCACCGAGGCGGCCCCCAGCGCCGCCGCGGCGGCGCCCGACGGAC
>NZ_LZKR01000148.1 GCF_001672915.1 Mycobacterium sp. 1245805.9
GTCGACACGGGGACGGCGACGCGCTGCCCGTTCATCTCGATCTCCCCGCCCTTGGTGCCGAACGAGATCGTCGAGATGGGCACTCCCTGGTCCTTGGCCAGCCGCGCCGCGGTGAAGGCGCCGTCGTGCGGGTCGCTGGGGTCGGTCGGCTTGTTCTCGCCACCGTCGGACAGCAGCACGATGCGCGCCGGCGGTGGCGTGTCCCCGCCGGTGATGGCCGCGGCCCCGACCGCGTGCAGCGCGGTGAAGATCGCCTCGCCGGTCGCCGTCCCGTCGGCGAACTCGAGCTTCTTCAGCGCCTCGAGGGTCGCCTCGTGCTGCGGGGTCGGCGGCACCAGCAGGTAGGGCGTGCCGGCGAAGCCGACCAGTCCCAGGTTGATGCCCGGCGTCAGCTCGTCGGCGAATTTCTTGCCGGCCTCCTGCGCGGCGGCCAGCCGGTTGGGGGCGACGTCGGTGGCCGCCATGGACTCCGACACGTCGATGACCAGCACCACGACCGCGCGGTTGAGCGGGATCCGGATGTCCGACGTCGGCCCGGCCATGGCGGTGGTCAACAGCACCAGCGACGCGGCGAGCAGGATCGTCGGCACGTGCCGCCACCGCCCCGAGCGCAGCGGCGCGACCCGCTCCAGCACCTCCATGTTGGCGAACCGCAGCACCCGGCGCCGCCGCGCGAACTGCACCACCACGTAGATCCCGGTCAGCAGCGCCACGGCCAGCAGGAACAGGAAGAACCAGGCGTTCTGGAAGCCCGTCAGCGACACGGGTCCCAGCAGCGGCAGCTTCATGTCCAGCCACCCTATTCGTCAAACGACGACGCTGCATGGGCCGCCGTGGGGTCGCTACAGCGTCAGGACGCCGTCGTGGGCGGAGATCTGCTCGCGCGCTTCGGCCCGGGCGCGCCGCACCGCATACCAGGAGCCCTGACTCAGCAGCAACGCGTCGGTGCCGTCGTTCGGGACGGCGACCAGCCGGTGGCGTCGCACCCCGAGCAGGCTGGTCAGCAGGGAGATCGGGGACAGCAGAACCGCCACGCACCCCTCCAGCACCCACGCGATCGCGGCCCAGACGATCCAGAGGAACCAGTTCCACAGCAGGTCGAAGAGGATTTCCACGACGAAGTCGAGCACACCGTCGCCGGACCCGCCGGACGTGTCGTCCGAGCGCCAGTCGTGCCATTGCGGCGTCCAGAACAGAAACAGGTTGGGCTGGACCTTCATGGTGTACCTGGTCGCCGGCCGATCGGCCGGCGCGGGCTCGGGTGGCGAATCCGGCGAATCCCCACCGATTTGCTGCGCGACGGACTCGAGGAACGCGTCGACCTCGTCCTGGTTGTAACCGCGCTTGCCGATGGGCGGCTTGGAGAAGGTGACGTTGCGGACCTGCTCGGGCCTGGGCGCGCCGCGGGACGGGTCCCGCAACGCCGCCTCCAGCCAGTCGAGGAACGCGTCGACCTGGTCCTCGTTGTAGCCGCGCTTACCCATGGGTGGCCGGCCGAAGGAGACGTTGCGGACCTGCTCGGGATTCATGAGCAGAGTTTGTACCGGATCGAATTGTGTTACAAGCCGGGTGGTTCGGGGAACCCGCAATGCAAGACGGTGCCCGCACGGGGCGCCGTAAAGACAACAGGAGCTGCAATGATCGGATCAATCATCCTGGCCATCATCGTGGGCGCGGTCATCGGTTTGGTGGCGCGCCTGGTCATGCCGGGCAAACAGAACATCGGCATGATCATGACGGTCGTCCTCGGTGCCGTCGGTGGTCTGATCGGCTCGGCCGTGGCCGCGCAGTTCGGATACCACAACGCCAACGGCGGAATCGCCTGGATTCCGTTCTTCGTGGGCGTCGCCGCGGCCGTCGTCCTGATCGCGATCTGGGAGGCCGTGACTGGCCGTCGCCACCGCACCGGGCTGCCGCGCTAGGCGCGGCTAGCCGATCAACACCGCGTACCGCGGTTTGATCACCTCGTCGATGATCGCCAGCCGCTCGTCGAAGGGGATGAACGCGGACTTCATCGCGTTGATGGTGAACCGCTCCAGATCACTCCATCCATAACCGAAAGCCTCGACGAGCCTCGACATTTCGAGGCTCATCGTGGTGTCGCTCATCAGTCGGTTGTCGGTGTTGACGGTCACCCGGAAGCGGGTGCGGGCCAGCAGATCGAACGGGTGCTCGGCGATGCTCTTGACCGCGCCGGTCTGCACGTTGGAGCTGGGGCACAGCTCCAGCGGAATTCGCTTGTCCCGCAGGATGGATGCCTGCTGGCCCAGCCGCACCCGGCCGTCCTCGAGGACCTCGATGTCGTCGACGATGCGCACCCCGTGGCCGAGCCGGTCGGCGCCGCAGAACGCGATCGCCTCGTGGATGGACGGCAGCCCGAACGCCTCGCCGGCGTGAATGGTGAAGCGCGCGTTGTGGTCTCGCATGTACTCGAAGGCGTCCAGGTGCCGGGTCGGCGGGTTGCCGGCCTCGGCGCCGGCGATGTCGAAGCCCACCACGCCCTTGTCCCGGAACCGGATCGCGAGCTCGGCGATCTCGCGGGACACCGCGGCGTGGCGCATCGCGGTGACCAGCAGCCGCACCTTGATGGGCCGGCCCGCCGACGCGCACGCCTTTTCGCCGGCGGCGAAGCCCTCCAGCACGGCGTCGACGATCTCGTCGAAGGACAGCCCGCGGTCGATGTGCAGTTCCGGGGCGAAGCGCACCTCGGCGTAGACGACGGAATCGGCGGCCAGGTCCTCCACGCACTCGTAGGCGACGCGGTACAGGGCATCGGGGGTCTGCATCACCGCCACGGTGTGCGAGAACGGTTCCAGGTAGCGCTCCAGCGAGCCGCTGTGCGACCGGGTGCGAAACCACGTCGCCAGCTCGTCGACGTCGGTGGCGGGCAGCCCGTCGTAGCCGGTCGCACCGGCGATGTCGATCACGGTCGACGGCCGCAGCCCGCCGTCGAGGTGGTCGTGCAGCAGTGCCTTGGGCGCTTTTTTGATCTGGTTGAGGTCGATCACTGGGCGATCCGATCGATGATCAGCGGCCGCGAGACCGGCGGGGTGTCGTCGACGCGGTAGCCGCCGGCCAGCTCGGCCATCGCGGCGTCGAAGCGTTCGGGGGTGTCGGTGTAAAGCGTGAACAGCGGCTCGCCGGCCGCGACGGGCTCGCGGGGACGACGGTGGATCCTGATGCCCGCGCCCAACTGCACCGGATGGCCCGGACGGGACCTGCCCGCGCCGAGCCGCCAACTTGCCAGCCCCACCGCCATCGCGTCGATATCGCCCATTGTGCCGCCCCGGGAAGCGGTCACGGTCTCGGAACACGAACCGATCGGCAACGGTACCGACAAGTCGCCGCCCTGGGCCGCGATGAGCCGGCGAAAGCGGTCCATCGCGGTGCCGTCGCGCAGCGTCCGGGCGGGATCGACCTCGCCGAGCCCGGCCAGGTCGAGCATCTCGGCGGCCAGCCGCAGCGTCAACTCCACCACGTCGGGCGGCCCGCCGCCGGCCAGCACGTCGAGCGACTCGGCGACCTCGAGCGCGTTGCCGACGGTCGAGCCCAGCGGGCGGTTCATGTCCGTCAGCAGCGCGCGGGTGGGCACCCCGTGCGCCGCGCCCAGCTCGACCATGGTGTGCGCCAGCTCCCGGCTGGCGGCCTCCGAGCTCATCAGCGCCCCGGAGCCGACCTTCACGTCGAGCACCAACGCGCCCGCGCCCTCGGCCAGCTTCTTGCTCATCACCGAGCTGGCGATCAGCGGCAGCGACTCGACGGTGCCGGTGACGTCGCGCAGCGCGTAGAGCTTGGCGTCGGCCGGGGCCAGCTCGCCGGCGGCGAAGATGGCGGCGCCGACGTCGCGGAGCTGTTCTGTGATCCGCCGGTTGGACAGCTGCGCGGTGAACCCCGCGATGGATTCGAGCTTGTCCAGGGTGCCGCCGGTGTGCCCGAGCCCGCGTCCCGAGGCCTGGGGCACGGCGGCCCCGCAGGCGGCGACGACGGGCACCAACGGCAGGGTGATCTTGTCCCCGACGCCGCCGGTGGAGTGCTTGTCGACGGTCGGGACGCCCAGGTCGGAGAAGTCCAGCCGCTCGCCGGAGGCCAGCATGGCCGCCGTCCACCGCGCGATCTCGCCGCGGTCCATGCCGCGCCACACTATCGCCATCAGCAGCGCCGACATCTGCTCGTCGGCGACGTCGCCGCGGGTGTACGCGTCGATCACCCAGTCGATGGCGGCGTCGGACAGCCGCCCGCCGTCGCGCTTGGTCCGGATCACCGTTGGCGCGTCGAATTCCAAGTGACTCAAGGCCGTTCCCGCGGCAGGTTGGCGGTGAAGGCGTCGGGCAGCAGCTCGCCGAGGCGGCGCGGCCCGGCGGGATGGTCGATCAGCAGCCCGGGCCCGCCGTGCTCGATCAGCAGCTGACGGCACCGCCCGCACGGCATCAGGGTGGCTCCCCCGGGGTCCACGCACGCCAGCGCGACCAGCCGGCCGCCGCCGGTGGAATGCAGGGCGCTCACCACGCCGCATTCGGCACAGAGACCAAGGCCATATGAGATGTTCTCCACATTGCACCCGGTGACGATGCGGCCGTCGTCGACCAGCGCGGCCGCGCCCACGGCGAACCGCGAGTAGGGCGCGTACGCCCCCGCCGCGGCCCGGATCGCCTTGTCGCGCAGCGCTTTCCAATCGACATCAGCCATACCCACTCCGCTCGCCGACGGGCCCTTACAAGACAGCCAGACTAACTCTGACACGACACTTCGCTGGGCGGCTGTACGCCCCGGCCTGCCAGCTGGCAGGGTTAGGCTGACGTGTCCGGCTAACTTTTCCAAAAGGCGGTGGGGACATGGTGAGCACAGCCGCCGCGCGCAAGCGGCGACCACCCCGGACCCTGTATCGGGGCGACCCCGGCATGTGGTCGTGGGTGTTGCACCGCATCAGCGGCGCGACCATCTTCTTCTTCCTGTTCGTCCACGTGCTGGACGCCGCGATGCTGCGGGTGAACCCGCAGACCTATAACGCGGTGGTCGGCGACTACAAGACCCCGATCGTCGGGCTGATGGAGTACGGCCTGGTCGCCGCGGTGCTGTTCCATGGGCTGAACGGCATCCGGGTCATCCTGATCGACTTCTGGTCGCAGGGGCCCCGCCACCAGCGGCTGATGTTCCTGATCGTCGTCGTCGTCTTTCTGCTGCTGATGGTTCCCGCCGGCGTGGTGACCGGCATCCACATCGCGGAGCACCTCCGATGAGCAGCCCCGACCTTCAGCTCGGGCGGGGCCAGGCGGCGCCGGTCAAGCAGCGCTTCTACGACCGCCCCGCCAGCCTGGACAACCCCCGCTCCCCGCGCCGGCGCGCCGGCATCCCCAACTTCGAGAAGTTCGCGTGGCTGTTCATGCGGTTCTCCGGGATCGCGCTGGTGTTCCTGGCCGTCGGGCACCTGTTCATCATGCTGATGTGGGACGACGGCGTGTACCGCATCGACTTCAACTACGTGGCGCAGCGGTGGCATTCGCCGTTTTGGCAAATCTGGGACATGGCGCTGCTGTGGCTGGCGGAACTGCACGGCGGCAACGGGCTGCGCACCATCATCGACGACTACAGCCGCAAGAACTCCACCCGGTTCTGGCTCAACAGCCTGCTGCTGTTGTCGGTGGGCTTCACGTTGGTGCTGGGCACCTACGTGCTGGTGACATTCGACCCGAACATCGGAGGCTGATGGGGTGATCCAGCAACACCGATACGACGTGGTGATCGTCGGCGCCGGGGGTGCCGGGATGCGCGCCGCCGTCGAGGCCGGGCCGCGGGTGCGCACGGCGGTGCTGACCAAGCTCTACCCCACCCGCAGCCACACCGGCGCCGCCCAGGGCGGCATGTGCGCCGCGCTGGCCAACGTCGAGGACGACAACTGGGAGTGGCACACGTTCGACACCGTCAAGGGCGGCGACTACCTCGCGGACCAGGACGCGGTGGAGATCATGTGCAAGGAAGCCATCGACGCGGTGCTCGACCTGGAAAAGATGGGGATGCCGTTCAACCGCACCCCCGAGGGCCGCATCGACCAGCGCCGCTTCGGCGGGCACACCCGCGACCACGGCAAGGCCCCGGTGCGCCGGGCCTGCTACGCCGCCGACCGCACCGGCCACATGATCCTGCAGACGCTGTACCAGAACTGTGTGCGGCACGACGTGCAGTTCTTCAACGAGTTCTACGCGCTGGACCTGGTGCTCACCCAGACCCCGAGCGGGCCGGTGGCCACCGGCGTGGTCGCCTACGAGCTCGCGACCGGCGAGATCCACGTGTTCCACGCCAAGGCCGTCGTCATCGCCACCGGCGGGTCGGGCCGGATGTACAAGACCACCTCCAACGCGCACACGCTGACCGGCGACGGCATCGGCATCGTCTTCCGCAAGGGACTTCCCTTGGAGGACATGGAGTTTCACCAGTTCCATCCGACCGGCCTGGCCGGCCTGGGGATCCTGATCTCCGAGGCCGTGCGCGGCGAAGGCGGCCGGCTGCTCAACGGCGAGGGCGAGCGGTTCATGGAGCGCTACGCCCCGACGATCGTCGACCTGGCGCCGCGCGATATCGTCGCCCGCTCGATGGTGCTGGAGGTCCTGGAGGGCCGCGGCGCCGGCCCGCACAAGGACTACGTGTACATCGACGTCCGCCACCTCGGCGAGGACGTGCTCGAGTCGAAGCTGCCCGACATCACCGAGTTCGCCCGGACGTATCTGGGTGTGGACCCGGTGCACGAGCTGGTGCCGGTCTACCCGACGTGTCACTACGTGATGGGCGGCATCCCGACGACCGTCACGGGACAGGTGTTGCGGGACAACACATCCACCGTCCCGGGCCTGTACGCGGCCGGCGAGTGCGCGTGCGTGTCGGTGCACGGCGCCAACCGGCTGGGCACCAATTCGCTGCTGGACATCAACGTCTTCGGCCGCCGGGCCGGCATCGCCGCCGCGGGTTACGCGCGGGGGCACGACTTCGTCGACATGCCGCCGGAGCCGGAGGCGATGGTCGTCGGGTGGGTGGGTGACATCCTCTCCGAGCACGGTAACGAGCGCGTCGCCGACATCCGCGGCGCCCTGCAGCAGTCGATGGACAACAACGCCGCCGTGTTCCGCACCGAGGAGACGCTCAAGCAGGCGCTTACCGACATCCACGCGCTCAAGGAGCGCTACGCACGAATCTCCGTGCACGACAAGGGAAAGCGCTACAACAGCGACCTGCTGGAGGCCATCGAGCTCGGCTTCCTGCTGGAGCTGGCCGAGGTCACCGTGGTCGGCGCCCTGAACCGCAAGGAGTCCCGCGGCGGCCACGCCCGCGAGGACTACCCGAACCGCGACGACGTCAACTACATGCGCCACACGATGGCCTACAAGCAGGGCACCGACCTGCTGAGCGACATCGCGCTGGACTTCAAGCCCGTGGTGCAGACCCGCTACGAACCCAAGGAACGGAAGTACTGATGACGGTCGAGACGCAGGACCCGCCGCTGCCACCGGTTCCCGAGGGCGCGGTGATGGTGACCGTGAAGATCGCCCGGTTCAACCCCGACCAGCCCGACGCCTTCGCGAAAACCGGTGGCTGGCAAAGCTTTCGGGTGCCCTGCCTGCCCAGCGACCGGATGCTCAACCTGCTGATCTACATCAAGAGCTACCTGGACGGGACGCTGACCTTCCGGCGGTCCTGCGCGCACGGCGTGTGCGGCTCGGACGCCATGCGCATCAACGGCGTCAACCGGCTGGCCTGCAAGGTGCTGATGCGCGACCTGCTGCCCGCCCCGAAATCGGGAAGGAAGCCCGGCAAGACGCTCACGATCACGGTCGAACCGATCCGCGGGCTGCCGGTGGAGAAGGACCTCGTCGTCGACATGGAGCCGTTCTTCGACGCCTACCGGGCGGTGAAGCCCTACCTGATCACCACCGGCAACCCCCCGACGCGGGAGCGCATCCAGAGCCCGACCGATCGCGCCCGCTACGACGACACCACCAAGTGCATCCTGTGCGCGTGCTGCACCACCAGCTGCCCGGTGTTCTGGCACGAGGGCAGCTACTACGGGCCGGCGGCGATCGTCAACGCGCACCGCTTCATCTTCGACAGCCGCGACGAGGCGGTCGACGAGCGCCTCGACATCCTCAACGAGGTCGACGGCGTGTGGCGCTGCCGGACGACGTTCAACTGCACCGAGTCCTGCCCCCGGGGCATCGAGGTGACCAAGGCGATCCAGGAGGTCAAGCGCGCGACAATGTTCTCGCGCTGAGCCGGGGGTCAGCAGAGCTCGTGGTGGTGACTTCGGTTGCCGCCCAAGCGTTTAGCCTGATACATCGCGGCGTCCGAGGCGCTGATCAACTCCTGCAGCAGCGCTTGCGGGTTGTCCGCGGTGTCGTCCAGGCGGGCGCAGGCGGTGCCGATGCTCGCGGTGACCCCCGCGGCCGATGCCGCGATGGCCCCGCACATCCGCGCGGCCAACGACTCGGCGTTGCAGCCCGCGGACGTCCCGGCCAACAGAAATTCCTCGCCGCCGCTGCGCGCCACCACCGCCTGGTCGTCGGCGGCGGCCAGCAGCGCCTGGGCGACCTGGACCAGCGCGTGGTCCCCCGCCGCGTGGCCGGACCTGTCGTTCACGGACTTGAAGTGGTCGAGGTCGATCAGCATGACCACGAGGTGGGAGTCGATGCCCCGCCGGGCCAACATCATCCCCAGCGCCTCGTGCGCGAACGCGCGCCGGTTGAGCAGGCCCGTCAACGGGTCGCGGTCGGCGCGCAGCAGGTCCCCGGCAAGCGCGCGCACCAGGATGAGGATGGCCACCGGCAGGGCGATGTTGACCTCGATCACCAGCCACAGGTCCACCCCCGCGAGGCTCGGGTGCCCGGACCTGGCCAGCAACAGCGCCTCCCAGGAGCCGACGGCGGCGGCCACCGCGAAGTTGTACAGCACGAAGCCCATCGTGTGGAAGAACGCCATATAGGCGCCGAACGTCGCGAAGGCGACACACCCGATCAGTGCGGCCAGCGGGTTCGGGTGCGCCAGGCACGCCAGGGCGACGGCGGCGTTGCACGTCACGGCGAAAATGAGGGACTGTGTGCGCGTCGGCCAGCGGCTCATCCACAGCACCACCCCCGCCACCCCGCCGGCGACGGCAACCCACATCATCGCCACCGGCACCGCCCCGTGGGGGCCGTCCGCGCCGGCCAGCAGCGCGAGCAGGCACAACACCATCGACGCCGATATGAATGCCAGCACGGCCCGGGTGGCGCCGCTGATGCCCCGCGACGCAAGGTAACCGGAGAGCCAGTCGTATTGATCGGCCCGCCACCACCGACTGAAAAGCGCGGTCATCATCAACTCGGAATCGCCACCACAGGTCGAGACACTAGCCGCATACCGCAGGTATGTGTCACACTTTCGCGCGCCATCCCGTCTCCTGGATATGACCCAGAAAACCCGCATCGAGCCCCTGCCCCCCAGCCGCGCCGGACTGCTGATCCGCGCCATGTACCGAGTGGCCAAGCGGCGCTACGGCCAGGTCCCCGAGCCGTTCGCCGTGTCCGCGCATCATCGCAAGCTGATGATCGCGGGCGCGGTCCACGAAACCATGGTCGACCGGGCGTCCAAGACGCTTCCGGTCAGCGTGCGTGAGCTCGCGGTGTACTGGACCGCCCGCCAGATCGGTTGCTCGTGGTGCGTCGACTTCGGCTCCATGCTGCAGCGCCTGGACGGCCTCGACATTGAGCGCCTCAAGGACATAGATAATTACGCAACTTCACCGCTTTTCAGCGACGACGAGCGCGCGGCCATCGCCTACGCCGACGCAATGACCGCCGACCCGCACACCGTGACCGACGAGCAGGTCGCCGATCTGCGGGCCCGCTTCGGCGACGCCGGCGTGTTCGAGCTGACCTACCAGATCGGGCTGGAGAACATGCGGGCGCGGGTGAACTCCGCCCTGGGCATCACCGAGCAGGGCTTCAATTCCGGTGACGCGTGCCGGATTCCGTGGGTTACCGAGTCGACTGCGTCAGCTGACGCAACGGGGAGCCGGTGAACTTGTCGGGGTTAGCGATATCCCATAGGGCGCAGACCTTTCCGTCGCGCACCGTCAGCGCCAGGATCCGCGGCCGCATCTCCCAGTGCGCCTCGTCGCCGGGGCTGCCCGCCGTGTAGGCACCCAGCTCACCGTTCACCAGACCCAGCTGATTCGCCGTGAAAAACGCGTCGCCGTAGCGGCGGGCCAGGCCGAAGATGAACCGGGCCACCTTGTCCGCCCCGACGATGACGTGAACCGCCGTGGGCGCCTTGCCATTTGAATCGCCGGTGAACGTCACGTCCGGGTGCAGCAGCGACACCACGGTCTGCAGGTCGCCGGCCGCGATGGCGGCCATCAGCCGCCCGACCACCTCGTTGTGCGAGGGATCGGGCTCGGGCGGTGGTTCGGCGGTGACGGCCTTGCGGGCCCGCGACGCCAGCTGCCGCGCGGCGGCCTCGCTGACGCCCAGCACCTCGGCCACTTCCGCGAAGGGCACGCCGAACCCGTCGTGCAGCACGAACGCGACCCGCTGATCGGGCGACAGGCGCTCCAGCACGACCATCGCGGCGAACCGGGCGTCCTCGCCGGCCACCACCGCCGACAGCGGGTCCGCCCCGTCAAAGCCGGTGACCACCGGCTCGGGCAGCCAGTGGCCGGTGTAAGTCTCGCGGCGGTGCGCGGCCGACCGCAACCGGTCCAGGCCGAGCCGGCTCACCACGGTGGTCAGCCAGGCCCGCAGGTCATTGATCTCCCGGTCGTGCCCGTCCCAGCGCAGCCAGGCGTCCTGGACGATGTCCTCGGCGTCGGCCACCGTGCCGGTCAGCCGGTAGGCGACGGACATGAGATGCGGTCGCAGCGCCTCGAACTCGCCAACCTGCTGCGCCGCGGTCATATCGCGAGGCTACGCTCGCGGACAAGATGACTGACAACCTGTGGCTGCACTTCGCCCGGCACGGCGAGGGCATCGCGCCGCCGGTCATCACCCGCGGCGAGGGCGTCACGATCTTCGACGACCGCGGCAGCGGCTACCTCGACGCGCTGTCCGGGCTGTTCACCGTCCAGGTCGGCCACGGGCGCGCCGAACTCGCCGAGGTCGCCGCCCGGCAGGCGAGCACGCTGGCGTACTTCCCGCTGTGGGGCTACGCGACGCCGCCCGCGATCGAGCTCGCCGAGCGCCTGGCGCGCTACGCCCCGGGCGACCTGAATCGGGTCTTCTTCACCACCGGCGGCACCGAGGCCGTCGAGACCGCGTGGAAGGTGGCCAAACAGTACTTCAAGCTCACCGGCAAACCCGGTAAGCACAAGGTGATTTCGCGGGCGGTCGCCTACCACGGCACCGCCCAGGGCGCGCTGGCGATCACCGGCTTGCCGAAGTACAAAGCGCCGTTCGAACCGGTGACGCCCGGCGGCTTCCGGGTGCCCAACACCAACTTCTACCGCGCGCCCGAGCCATTCGCCAACGACCCCAAGGGATTTGGTCTATGGGCCGCCGACCGGATCGCCGAGGCGATCGAGTTCGAGGGACCCCAGACCGTCGCGGCGGTGTTCCTCGAGCCGGTGCAGAACGCGGGCGGCTCGATCCCGCCTCCCCCAGGCTATTTCGAGCGGGTGCGCGAGATCTGCGACGAATACGACGTGCTGCTGGTCTCCGACGAGGTGATTTGCGCCTTCGGCCGCATCGGGTCGATGTTCGCCTGTGACGACCTCGGCTACCTGCCCGACATGATCACCTGCGCCAAGGGGCTGACGTCGGGCTACTCACCGCTCGGCGCGATGATCGCCAGCGAGCGGTTGTTCGAGCCGTTCAACGACGCCAAAACCATGTTCCCGCACGGCTATACGTTCGGCGGCCACCCGGTGTCGGCCGCGGTGGGGCTGGCCAACCTCGACATCTTCGAGCGCGAGGGCCTCAACGACCGCGTCAAACACAACGCGGCGAGCTTCCGCGCCACGCTGGAGAAGCTCTACGACCTGCCCATCGTCGGCGACGTGCGCGGCGAGGGGTATTTCTACAGCGTCGAACTGGTCAAGGACAAGGCGACCAAGCAGACCTTCACCGACGACGAACGCGGGGCGCTGCTGCCCCGAGTGTCCGCCGCGCTGTTCGAGGCCGGGATGTACTGCCGCACCGACGACCGCGGCGATTCGGTCATTGTGCTGGCGCCGCCGCTGATCAGCGGCCAACCCGAGTTCGACACCATCGAGGCCACCCTGCGCGGCGTGCTCAGCGAGGAGTCGGGCCGGCTGTAGCGAGGACCCGCTTGACCTCGTAGGCGGCCAGCAGCACCTCGCGGGAATGCGCCGTGCTCGGGTCGCTGGCCAGCCGGGTCTGTGCGTTGCACAGCCAGGTCAGCGCGGACTTCAAATCGGCGCCCTCCGCGCTGTCGCGATGCGACTTCAGCTCTTCCAGGATGCGCTCGTGCCCGGAACTGCGAACCTGGGTGCCCTTCTCGACCTGCTTGAGCAGCTGCTCCAGCGATCGCGGGCCGTCACCGTCGCGCCGCCATCTCGACAGAAATCCATTGTTTGGAATGGCAAGCCCTTCGCCGGGGATTGGTCGTCGTGCTCTTCGACATGCCAGCGTAGATGCAGGTCGGACGCACGGTCGCTGCAGGTGGTCAAACCCGCATGCGCGGAGGAAACTTTCTGCATCGACCGCGGTGTCGAAGTGGATGAATCACCGGCGGCGACGCCGGACGACCACGGACCGAGGAGCCACCATGACCGACGGCACTGAGCACACGTTCGGCGCGCCGGACTTCACTCACCACACCACGCACCACTTCGACCACTTCGGCGACGACTCGGCCGCGTTTGCCGGCCACCTGGCCGACCCCTCGGCCCTCGCCGGGGCCGACATCGTGCACGGGTCGCCGGCGGCGGCGGAGCACGATTGGTTCTTCCAGCACGGCAACACCTGCGTGCCGGCCTCGGTCACCCAGGTGATCGCGCAGTTCACCGGGCACCCGATCCCCAGCGAGGACACCGTGCTGGCCGAGATGACTCAGCTCGGAATACAGGGGGATATGGGTCCGGACGGCATGCCCTTCACGGACGCGGTCAAGTTGCTGGCCGGTTTCGGTATCCCCAGCCACATGGAGGAGCACGCGACGATCCATCAGCTGGAGAACCACCTGGATCACGGCCGGAGCGTCATCGTGGCGGTCAATGCGGATCCGATCTGGAACCACGGGCACGACGACCCGGGCAACCAGATGGGCCACGCCGTGTTGATCACCGCAATCGACGAGACGACCGGCATGGTGACGCTGTCCGACACCGGCAATCCGGACGGCAACGAGGAGCAGGTGCCGCTGAGTGTCTTCGAGCACGCGTGGGACGAGCATGGCGGCCGGATGGTGGTCACCGACAACCCCACCCCGCAACACCCCGGCGTGGTGCTGATGCCGATCACGGTCGAAGGCCCGGCCCACACCGCCACTCCCGGCTCACACAGCTACACGGTGCAACGTGGCGACACCCTGTGGGACATCGCCGAGCGGGTTTACGGCGACGGCTCCAAATACCCGCTGATAGCCGCGGCCAGTGGCATCACCAACCCGAATATGATCACTCCCGGCGAAACCCTCACCATCCCGCATTAGCCTGCGGTTCGCTCGATCTCGAGGAGGCTCGGTGGCGAACGGCGATCACGACTGGGTGGTGGCGCTGGACTTCGGCACCACCGCGACCGCGGCGGCGGTCGGGGTCGTCGGCGGCCCAGTTAGCGAATTGCGCTTGCCCGACTCGTCATCGACGATGCCGTCGTCGGTATTCGCCGACGACGACGGCCGGCTGGTGGTCGGCGTCGAGGCCGACAACGAAGCCGAATCACGTTTGGACGCTTATGAACCCACGCCCAAACGTAAGGCCGGCCATAGCCGGGTGCGGCTGGGTGACAACGATTACGCGCCGGCCGAATTGATCGGCGCCGTCATGGCTCCGGTGCTCGGCGAGGCGGTACTGCAGCACAACAACGCCGTTCCCCGCACCGTGGTGTTGACCCACCCGGTGAGCTGGCGCGGCTCCCGGCGCCGGGTGCTCACCGAGGCCCTGCAGCACGCCGCGGAGCGCGTGGGCCTCAGCGAGCTGCCCGACCCGGTGTTCGTCACCGAGCCCGTCGCCGCCGCGCGCTGGTACGCCAAGGCCGAGCCCCCCACGAAGGGCGCCTATTTCGCCGTCTACGACCTGGGCGGCGGCACGTTCGACACCACCGTGCTACGCGCCACCGGTGAGGGCTTCGAGGTGGTCGGATCCGGGGGGATCGACCAACTGGGCGGCTTCGACTTCGATCAGCTGCTGTTCGACTACCTGGGCAGCCAGTACATCAGCAAAGCCGACCCCGGGCTGTGGGCGGCACTATCGAACCCCGCCCAACCCGACCCCGACATCGCATACCGCCGCCGCCGGCTACAGGCCCGGGTGCACCTGCTCAAGGAGGGCCTGAGCAACGCCGTCGACAAACGCGTGCCCCTGCCCGGCGTGGCGGATCCCGTCGTGGTCACCCGCGGCGACTACGAGGCCCTGATCCGCCAGCGCATCGAAGACACCGTCACCGAACTCGAAGACACCATCGCCGAAGCCGGGCTGGCGCCCGATCAGATCACCGCCATCTATCGGATCGGCGGGGCCGCCCGCACCCCCCTGGTCGGCGCCGTGATGGAGCGGCTGCGACTGCCCGTCAAGACCACCGATCACCCCAAACTCGTTGTCGCCCAAGGCGCGGCCATCTGCGCACCTCAACCGTCAGAACCACCACCGATCCCACCGGTGGACCCGGTTGTGGAACGGTCAAAACAATTGTGGCACAACGCAGAACAACAACTGCGCAGTCGCGACATTACGGGCGCTCGGGCGAGCTACCAGCAGATCATTGCTCTCGACAACCCCGACTGGGCGCCCCGCGCACGCGCCGCGCTGGGCCGCCTCGAGTCGCCGCCGGCACCCCAGCCGCCGGTGGAAGATGAGCCAGCGAAGCCTGAGCCGATTTCCGGCACCATGAACACCCTGCTGGATACCGGCGGAAATACCGCCACCACCAAACCAATCACCGACAAGCCGGCGAAGGGGTACATAACCGCGCCGCCGGTATCGAAACGCCGGCGTCGCATCGCCTTCGCGTTCGACGTGCTTCCGATGCTGCTCTGCTACGGCGCGGCGGCGTGGATCGCAGTCAACACGCGTGCGAGTAACCAGATAGCACATTGCAGTAACGGCTACGTCTACAACTGCAAGCCCTATTACCTCTATTACAGCCGCTACAACTCCTGGAGCACAGGAGGGAGGGTCGCCGTCGCCGTCGCGGCGCTGGTCGTGCTGATATATGTCATCTGGAACTGGCTGTACCGGCGGGGTAAGACGGGCGCCACGATCGGTCAATCGATGTTGCGCTTCAAAGTGCTCAGAGCGGCAACACAACAGCCTCCCGGGTTTGGCATCACCCGTTTCCTCAAGGTCGTTGTAGCGGCGCTATTGGTGGCTGTTGTGACGGACCTGGGTGTCGACCTGATTGTCAGCTTGATTATCCACGGATTCGACAGTTAGCGGTTCAGCCGGGCCCGAAATCGTGGTGGCCGTATTCGCCGTGATCGGTGTGATCGTGGCCCTGGTCGTGATGGATGTCGTGGTGGTCGAAATGGTCGCCGTGCGGGCCATCACCGCGGTGCGCGTCGAAATCGGCGCTGTCGTCGGATATTTCGAGCTGACCGTCGTCCCTGGCCACCTCGTCCGGCGTGGGTGGCTTTCCGTCGGGCCACGCCAGTTCCACGGCGCGCGCGATTTCGGCGGCGACCTCCGGGGGCAACTCCGCTCCGGGGCCACCGGAGTCGGGAATGTCGTTGAACAACTGCCGCAGCTCGTGGTCGAGCAGCGCTGCGTCCGGATCCGTTTCGGGATCGCCGTAATTGGCGAACTCGTCATAGCCACTCATTCGCGGGTCCCACCCTCTCCACTCAGCCCCTTGGACACCGGGGGCGCGCCGCCAGGTTCCCCGAGTAGCTGCTTGAGTTCCTCCTTGCCCCGACGCAGCCGGCTCCTCACGGTGTTGAGCTCGACCCCGAGGACATCGGAGATGTCGCTGTAGCTCATGTCGCACATGAACCACAGCACCAGGGCGTCCCGGAACACGGGATTCACCGCGGCAAGCGCGGACTCCACGTCGAGGCGCTCGGCGATCCGATCGTGTGCGGCCAGCGCCGGGAGGCTTTCGTCGTCAATGGGCACGGTGGCCCGACGCGCGTGAGAGCGGATCTCGTTCAGACATATGTTCCGGGTGATCGCATGGAGCCAGGTGCGAAATGACGCGCGGCCATCGAAGGTGGCGATGCGACGGGCGGCCTGAAACAGCGCGTCCTGACGAGCATCCTCGGCGCGGTATGGGTCGTCCAGCATGCGCCGGCACAACGCGGTCACATAGTTGAAGTGCCGGCCCAGCAGCCGGTTCATCGCCGCCGCGTCTCCGGCCTGAGCGGCCGCAACCAACACCGAGTCGTCAACTTCGCCAACCGCGTCCGCGACCGTCGTCGTATCATCCATTCGTGCCTCCCAGCGCGGCAGACCAGCAGGTAGCGGACGCTTTTGCGAGGGCCACTGCCGGGTCTGAGAATACCGCCGTGCGCCGGGAACTTCGGCCGGATGGCCGGTGTCCAAGAATGATGTGGGACCAACCGGGTGCGGCGCCGTCATGAGCCGCCCGCCAGCCGCTGTCGGCCCGTCGGCACTGCTGTCCGACATGGCTGACCTGCTCGACCAGGCGCGCCCTGCCCTCGGGCCGGACGCGGAAAGCGAGCTGGACCGGTTGCGCACCAAACTCGCCGAGCCGCTGACCCTAGCGGTCGCCGGGCACACGAACGCGGGTAAGTCGACATTGGTGAACGCGCTGATCGGCGCCCGGATCGCGCCGACGGCGGACACCGAATGCACACGGGTCATCACCCGATTCCGCTTCGGACCCGATACGGCCCGGCTCGTGCCGCTGCGGGGCAGTCCCCAACCGGTGTGGCTGACGGCCGACCGCCGCTTGCCGCCCGCCGACGAGTTGCCGATTCCGCAGGAGCAGCTGGCGTACATCGAGGTCTCGTTGAGCTACGAGCCCCTGCGCCACCTCACCGTCATCGACACCCCGGGCCTGTCCGGCGACGAAGGCCTGGCCAACCAGACCGAGGAGTTGTTGGGTCTGGCCAGCCCGGACAACGACGGGCCGCGACCGGCTCGCGACGCCGCCGACGTGCTGCTGTTCGTCCTCGGCCCCACGCTCCGCGAAACCGAACGGGACGTGCTGCGGCGGTTTCGCCGAAAGACCCGCGGCTGCTACGACTTTCCTGCCAACGCGCTCGCGGTGCTGAGCCGCGCCGATCAACTCGTCGGCGACGACGGTCCGTGGGCCGTCGCGCAGGCCAAGGCCCGCTCGCACGCCGCCGAGCTCGCCGACTTCGTCGCCGGGGTGCTGCCGGTGATGGGCAGGCTCGCGGAGACAACGGAGACCGGCTCGCTGACCGAAACCCACGCCGGGTGGTTGCGCTCCGTCGCGGAGGCCGCCGACCTCGACGCCATTTTGAGCTACCCGTTCGCGTTCATGGAAGCCGACGTGCTCGACCGCGACGCGCGTGAGGTGCTGCTGAATCGTCTTGACCTGTTTGGCATCCGGGCACTGACGCGCCCGGAGAACGGGCCGATGCCCGCCGCGACGATGTATGACACGTTGCGGGAGCTGTCCGGTGTCGCCGCGCTGCGCGAGCGCCTCGACGTTCTGTTCGTGCGACCGGCGGCCGTCCACAAGGCCGCGCGGGTGCTGTCCGAGCTGGAAGCCCTCATCTCCGCCGCCGACCCGCCGGACTCGGCGAGCCAGCCGCTCGTCGACCGCATCGAAGCCATCAGCCTCGGCGACCCCATGCACACCCTGCGGGAGCTGAAAGCCTTGTCCGCCATCTACACCGGCCGCGACGCCCTGGGCGAGCCCGCCCGGCAGATGGCGCTGCAGCTCTTTGAACACGTGGACCCCGCCGAACGGCTGGGCATCGAGGGCCGCGTCGATCGCGACGCGCTGGGCGAGCGCGCCGCCGCCGCGGCCCGCTACTGGCGCACCGTCGCCAATGGCGCCGGCCTGTTGTCGACGCGCGATATCGCCGATACGGCCGCGCGGTCCGCTCACCTCATCCAGACCGGCGTGGAGCGACGATGACCATGGGTTTCGCGACGAACATCGACTGGATCCGGACCCTATTGCTGGCCGCGGCCTGCGCAACCGTGGTGTTTGCCGCCGGTGTCGCGGCCGCCGTCAGGTTCGCGCACCGCCGCGGTGCGACGGCGCCGCACCCACTGACCGAACAACGCGACGCGCTGGTCGGCGGCTGCGTGAAGGTGCGCGGACTGCTCGACGACGAGGTACTCAGCGACGTGCTCGACGACGCCCTGCGCCGCGGTGGGGTCACCGTCTTCGATGCCACCGGAGCTCGGATGGACCGCTCTCGCCACCACGTCAACCACACGGTTGCGGCGCCCGATCCGAGCGCCGACGGCATCGTGGCCCACACGCAGGCCCCCGGTTACCTCGACAACGGCCGCGTCCTGCGCCCGGCCGAGGTGGTCGTTTTCAAATGGAACCGATCATGACTAGCGCCGAACAAGGCGACATCGCAAGCGAAATCGCCCAGATGCGCGAACAGCTGGCACGGCTGTTCGCCGCCCACGGGGCCGACGCGGCGCTGCAGCAGCTGCCTCCGGCCCGGGCCGTAGTCGACGACGGCGCGAAAATCGTCGTCGTCGGCGAGGTCGGCGCCGGCAAGACGGCGTTCGTCAACGCAATCCTCGACCGTCCGGACCCCTTGCCGACCGAGCCCACGAAGACCACCGTCGCCGTCGACGCCGGCGGGCCCGACGAGTTGGCGGGCATGACCCTGTTCGACACTCCCGGTGTCGGCGGTCTCGATGCGACCACCGCGCAGGCCACGCTCTCCGCCCTCGACCAGGCCACCGCACTGGTGTTCGTCTGCTCGGTGGAATCGAAGATCTCGATCGCCGAACGCGACTTCCTGGCCGAGGCGGCACGACGAGTCGACCACATCGTGTTCGTGGGCTCCAAGGTCGATCTGCTCCCCGATCTGGGCGCGGCCAACTTGCGGGAAGACGAGCAAACCGTGGCCGGCTCGAGCCGGTTCCCGAGCAAGCGCTTCGCCGACCCGACCTTCCTGCCGTTCAGCGCGCGAATCGCCGGTGATGCCCGCGACCGTGCCGGCGACAGTGCCCGCATGCTGGCCGCCTCCGGAGTCCCGGCGGTGCGCGAGCGGCTGAACCAGATCGCCGCCCGCCAAGCCGTGTACAGCCAGCTCAACGCGATGCGCGCGATGAAGGAAGCCATCACGCTGGCCCACCACGACTTGCACCGCCGCAAGCAGGCCATCGACCAACCCGCCGCCAAAGACGAACTCGACCGTCTCACCGACCAACTCACCCAGTTGCGCGAAAGCACGACGACATGGCGGCGCACGCTGTCGAAGCGACTCGAAGACGCCCAGGACGACGCGCGCGACGCCCACAAGCGCCGGATCAAGGCGATACGCGCCGACTACGAACAGCGACTCGCCCGGCGGGAGAAGGCCCAAATCCAGGACCTGGAAACGGATTTGGTTTCAGCCTTGTGTCAGGCGCAGACCGACGCCAACGCGGACCTGCGCGGCGCGGTCGCCGAGATCGCGCGGGACCTGTGGCGGCGGATCTTTGACAGTGACCCCGACATCGCCGACCTCGCCGACAGGCTGCCGACGCCGAGTGAATCCCCCGCCGATTACATCGCCGCCCGCACCAAGGCCACGAGGGACGCCGCCGACACCCTGGCCGGGGTGCAGCAAGGCTACATAGGCACCATGATGTGGCAGAACCTGACCCGGGCCGTCGAGGCCACCGGGCTGATCGCCGCCAACGCGGCTTCGGCCGTCGCCTCGATGGGGGCCGCGGCGCCGTTCGGCGTCGCCTGGTTCCTGCTGCAGAAGCGCTTGGGCGATCGTCGGGCGGACCTCGCCGGACTCAGCTCGTGGGCCACCGCCGCGATCAACGAAGCCAGCGCCGAAATCAGCGGCGAGATCGACCGTGGCTTCCGCAAGGCGTCCTGGCTGCTGCAGGAAGCGGTCGAAGAAGCGATCACCGATGCCATCGAGGCCACCCAGAGCGCCAAAAGGGCTCAGGCCGACGCGATTCGGGACCTCAACGCCGAAATCCAGCAGATCGACAAGCTGCGCGAGGAACTTGCCGCGCCGACCAAGCAGTGGAACCTGCTGCACGACGCGTTGCTGGCGGTGGCCGAAGCGCCGCTGGACACCCAGCGGCGCCTCGCCCGGTAAGGCTATTCGGTTGAGTGCAGCCAGGTTTCGAGATGAGCGCTGACGACGGCATTTGCCGTCGCGTCGAGTTCGGCGACCATCTGTTGACCCGAATCGATCGTGGTGATGATGAACGTGTCCAACAGCGCCTGATGGATGCCGGGGCCCAGCGGAAACGAGTTCTCCCCCACCACCCGAATCCCTCGGCCACGCGAATCGTTGACCACGAAAGCCTTGGGCCAGCGCGTCTTTCGGTTCCAGCCCGCCACGAACGCGTCGATGCGTTCACGCGACGCCTCCGGGTAGACGACGTCCGGATGAATACGGATGCACAGGACGTCGGCTTCGGGGCCTTCGGCGCTCAGCTGTACCCGGTAGTCGGGACCGTGGTCTGAATAGAAACCAAGCACGAAGTCGCCGTCCCGGTCCATGAGGAATCGGAGTTCGCTGGCGCGCAGCCAATTCTCGATCAATTGGCGCTCGAAACTTTGGATCATCTCTGCCTCCGCGATGTGTAGGGAAAGTGACAGGCAGCCACTAACCCGTTAGACACGCCGTCGCGCCGAAAAAGTTGCCGGCAGTCGACGTCCACGAGCCGGGAACTTTCCGGTGCCGCCGGGTTTCAAAAGGGTTGACAGTGCCAGACCGGGACTGTCAACCAAGCCGCGACGCGGCCTGAGCGGAAATGGAGTTCGGCAATGAAGGCACGAATGATGGCACTGGGCTTTGCGGCCGCCGCGGCCGTTGTGTCGGGCGCGATCGGTGCGACGGCACCGGCGGCGGCGGCCAGCGGCTGGGTGGCCGAGGCATATTCACCCAGCGCTCCGGTGCAGCTGTACGAGACGTGGGGGCCCGGCACCCGGGCCGCGATCGAGGCGAGCGCTCTTGACCAATGCAGAAGGGCGACCGGCAAGTTCGACTGCACGCTGGCAATCTCCACCGGGGAGTGCGGCGCCATCGCCGTCGACGGCAACACGGTGTTCGGCGGCTCCGGGCCGACGATTGCGGCCGCTGCGGAATTCGCCCGCTTCGTGGTACCGAACGGACGGATCATCGGTAAGCACTGCGCGTGGGACGCCCACTGACGGTGCAAACGGCTGTGGCCCGCCGCGGCCGGCGGGCCACAACCCTTGACCAGGTGTGTAACATCCGCCCCATCAGTCACAGCGCGGCGTCCTGCAATCGGGCCGCCCATCGCCTAGTCTGCTCAGACAATGACCCTGTTGCGTTCCGCGTCATGCCTGGCAGCGACGCTTTTCCTGGTAGGCGGCCTGGCCGCCGCGCCGATGGCTGCCCCGCTCGCGTCCGCCGAACCGGCCCCGGGCCCCAACGCCGGGCCGCCGGCCTGCCCGTATCAGGTCAACACCCCGCCCGCGGTGGACTCCTCGGAGGTCCCGACCGCCGGGGACCCGCCGGTCCCGCTGGCGGTGCCCCCCAAGCCGGTCGGCGGCGAGGCGCTGGGCGGCTGCGGCATCGTCGCGGCACCCGGGACGGCGCCGGTGCCGGGCGACGTGTCGGCGGACGCCTGGCTGGTGGCGGACCTGGACAGCGGCGCCGTCATCGCCGCCAAGGACCCGCACGGGCGGCACCGCCCGGCCAGCATCATCAAGGTGCTGGTCGCCATGGCGTCCATCAACGCGCTGCCGCTGAACAAGTCCGTCGAGGGCACCGCCGACGACGCGGCCGCCGAGGGCACCAAGGTCGGCGTGACCGAGGGCGGCGTGTTCACCGTCAACCAGTTGCTGCACGGCCTCTTGATGCACTCCGGCAACGACGCCGCGCACGCGCTGGCCGTGCAGCTGGGTGGGATGCAGCAGGCGCTGGAGAAGATCAACGTGCTGGCCGCCAAGCTCGGCGGCCGCGACACCCGGGTGGCCACGCCGTCCGGGCTGGACGGCCCCGGCATGAGCACGTCGGCCTACGACATCGGCCTGTTCTACCGCTACGCCTGGCAAAACCCCACCTTCGCCGACATCGTCGCCACGCGGACCTTCAACTTCCCCGGCCACGGCGACCACCCGGGCTATGAGCTGGAAAACGACAACCAGCTGCTCTACAAGTACCCGGGCGCGCTGGGCGGCAAGACCGGCTACACCGACGACGCCGGGCAGACGTTCGTGGGCGCGGCCAACCACGACGGCCGGCGGCTGGTGGCGGTGCTGCTGCACGGAACGCGGCAGCCGATCGCGCCGTGGGAGCAGGCGGCGCACCTGCTGGACTACGGGTTTTCCACACCGCAGGGCACCCAGGTCGGCACGCTGATCGAGCCCGACCCGTCGCTGATGCCCACCAAGCACGACGGCGCCCCCGACCGGCAGGGAGCCCAGGCCGCCGCGCTGATGCCGGCGGCGGACGCGCTGCCGGTGCGGGTGGGTGTCGCCGCGATCGGAACCGTCATCGTGTTTAGTTTGATCATGGTCGCACGCTCGATGAACCGCCGACCGCAACACCGTTGACGGCCGACTACCGGCGGGCCCGGCTGCTCGGGCTCACCGCCGCCAGCGTCGGCCTCATCTACGGCTACGACCTGTCGATCATCGCCGGGGCGCAGCTGTTCGTCACCGACGACTTCGGGCTCACCACCCGGCAGCAGGAGCTGCTGACGACGATGGTGGTGATCGGCCAGATCGTCGGCGCGCTCGGCGCCGGCGTGCTCGCCAACGCCATCGGCCGCAAGAAATCGATAGTGGCGATCCTCGTCGCCTACGCGGCGTTCGCACTGCTGGGTGCGTTCTCGGTGTCGCTGCCGATGCTGTTGGCGGCCCGCTTCCTGCTGGGCCTTACGATCGGCGTCACGGTGGTGGTGGTGCCGGTGTACGTGGCGGAGTCGGCGCCGGCGGCGGTGCGGGGCTCGCTGTTGACGGCCTATCAACTGGCGATCGTCAGCGGCCTCGTCGTCGGCTACCTGACCGGTTACCTGCTGGCCGGCGCGCACGCCTGGCGGTGGATGCTGGGGCTCGCCGCAGTGCCCGCAATGCTGCTGCTGCCCTTGCTGATTCGGATGCCCGACACGGCCCGGTGGTACGTGCTCAAGGGCAGGACCGAGGACGCCCGCGCCGCGCTGCTGCGCGCGGAGCCGACCGCGGACGCCGACGCCGAGCTGGCCGAGATAGCAAGCGCGTTGAGCGAAGGGAGCGGCGGCTTCTCGGAGATGCTGCGGCAACCGTACTTACGGGCCACCGTCTTCGTGGTCACGCTCGGCTTTTTGATCCAGATCACCGGCATCAACGCGATCATCTATTACAGCCCACGGATATTCGAGGCGATGGGCTTCACCGGAAATTTCGCCCTGCTGGCCCTGCCGGCGCTGGTGCAGATCGCCGGGCTGGCGGCGGTGGCCACATCGCTGCTGCTGGTCGACCGGCTGGGCCGGCGCCCAATCCTGTTGTGCGGCATCGGCATGATGATCGTCGCCGACCTCGTCCTGATGGCCGTGTTCGCCCAGGGCCGCCTCGGCGGCGCCGGCCTGGTCTTCGGGTTCGCCGGGGTCGTGCTGTTCATCTTCGGCTACACCGCGGGTTTCGGCTCGCTGGGCTGGGTGTACGCCAGCGAGAGCTTCCCGACGCGGCTTCGCTCCATCGGCTCCAGCACGATGCTCACCTCCAACCTGGTGGCCAACGCGATCGTCGCCGCCGTCTTCCTCACGCTGTTGCATTCACTCGGCGGCGCCGGGACTTTCGCGGTCTTCGTGGTCCTCACTTTGATCGCCTTCGGCTTCGTCTACCGGTATGCGCCGGAGACCAAGGGCCGCCAGCTCGAGGACATCAGGCACTTCTGGGAAAACGGCGGTCGATGGGACTGATCTCGGCGGGGACGATGGTTCTCGACGGGCAGGTGAGCCGGCCGGGATGGCTGGAGACGTCCGGTCAAGGCATCCTCGCGTGCGGCGCCGGCCCGCCGCCCCGGCCGGCCGACCGCGACTTCCCGGATTGCGTTGTGGTGCCGGGCTTTGTCGACATGCACGTGCACGGCGGCGGCGGCGCCTCCTACACCGAGCCCAACGGCATCGACGACGCCGCGGACTTTCATAAGCGCCACGGCACCACCACCACGCTGGCCAGCCTGGTCACCGCCGCGCCGGCCGAGCTGATCGCCGGCGTCCGCGCGCTCGCCCCGCCCACCGAACGGGGCGCCATCGCGGGCATCCACCTGGAGGGGCCGTGGCTGAGCCCGGCCCGCTGCGGGGCGCACGACCCCACCCGGATGCGCCACCCGGACGCGAGAGAGATCGACGCCGTGCTCGCCGCCGGCGGCGGCGCCGTCCGGATGGTCACGCTGGCGCCGGAACTGCCCGGCGCCGACGACGCGATCCGCCGGTTCGTGGACGCGAATGTGGTTGTGGCCGTGGGCCATACCGACGCGACCTACGAGCAGACCCAGCGGGCCATCGCCGCGGGCGCCACGGTCGGCACCCACCTGTTCAACGCGATGCCACCGCTGCACCACCGCGAGCCGGGGCCCGCGCTCGCGCTGCTGCGCGACCCGGGGGTGACCGTCGAGCTCATCGCCGACGGCGTGCACGTGCACCCCGAGGTGGTGCGCGCGGTCGTCGCGGCCGCGGGGACCGACCGGGTCGCCCTGGTCACCGACGCGATGGCCGCGGCCGGCTGCGCCGACGGGACGTTTCGGCTCGGCGGGGTGGCGGTCGACGTCGTGTCCGGCGTCGCGCGGGTGCACGGGACGTCGACGATCGCCGGCAGCACCGCCACCATGGATCTGCTTTTCCGCACCGTAGGCGCCGATGCGGGGCTGGCCGCCGCGGTGGCGCTGACGGCGACGACGCCGGCACGCGCGCTCGGCCTCGAGCGGGTGGGCTGTTTGCGGCCGGGCTACGACGCGAATCTGGTTGTGCTGGACGGCGCTTTGCAGGTGACCGCCGTCATGGTCCGCGGCGACTGGGTGGGCGGCGGGTAGCTACCGCAGCCTGCGGATCAGCCGCGAAAACGCCAGCGCCCCAACGGCTCCGAGGCCCATCGCGGCCAGCGTCTGACGGGTGGACAGGCCCTCGTCCACCTGCACCCGCGGGGCGATGATCGCAGGCGGCGGGGGGTCCACGTGCGTGGCGCGCGGATCGTGGGACGCGGTGGCGGCCCAGGCGGCGGCGAACAGCACCAGATACGCGGTGACGTAGGCGAACACCATCAGGCCCAGCACCGGCCCGAAGGCGACCCCGGCGGGGCTGCGCAGCACCGCCCGCAGATACAGCGACGCCACCTGCTTGAACAGCTCGAAGCCCGTCGCCGCCAAGAGACCCGCGCGCGCCGAGGCGGCCAGGTCCACCTTCTCGCGCGGCAGCCGGGCGATCATCCAGGTGAACAGCAGCCAGGACACGAACAGCGAGACCACTATCGAGAACAGCCGGAACAGCCAGTCGAACACCGAAAACTCCGGTATGCCAAACCATCTCAGGACGGCGCCCATCGGCGCCTCGTGGCCCAGCGTGCTCAGCGCCACGGTGGCCAACATCACCGTGAACGTCCCCACCATCGCCAGCAGGTCGGAGAGTTTGTTGCGCAGGAACCCCGGCGACTCGATGCGCTTGTCCCACCACATCTCGGTCACCGCGCCCCGCAGGTGCGATATCCACCCCACGCCGGCCCAGGCCGCGGTGGCCAGCCCGATCAGGCCGACCGACGTTCGCGCGTCTATCGCGGAATTCATTAGGTCGATCAGCTGTTGCGAAAGGGCGCCGGTCACCGCGGACCGGATGTGGTCGTCGATCGTGCCCAGCAGCTGCGGCCGGCGCGACAGCAGGAACCCGAACGCCGCGAAACCGACCATCAGCAAGGGAAATAACGCGAAGATCGTGTAGTAGGTGAGGCCGGCGGCGTAGAAGCCGCCGTTGCGCTCATCGAAACGCTGATAGGCGCGCATGAGGTGATCGAACCAGCGAAACCGGGCTCGCAGCCGATCCAGGATGCCTGGCTTGGCCGGCTCGCTCATGCGCAACCCTATTCCCGTATCGGAAGGAACCCGAGTCGATCGTAAACCCGCCGAACCGTTTTCCCGGCGACCTCCTCGGCGCGCTGCGCCCCGGCCGCCAGCACCGACTCCAATTCGGCACGGTCCGACATCAATTCGTCGACCCGGGCCTTGATCGGGGCGACGAAGTCGACCACGGCCTCTGCGGTGTCCTTCTTCAAGTCGCCGTAGCCGCGCCCGGCGTACCCCTCGACCAGCTTGTCGATGCCGACCCCGGTGACCGCCGACTGGATGGTCAGCAGGTTCGACACACCAGCCTTGGCCTCGGTGTCGTAACGGATCTCGCGCTCGCTGTCAGTCACCGCGGAGCGAATCTTCTTGGCGGACAAGGCCGGATCGTCGAGCAGGTTGATCAGTCCGGCGTCCGTCGCCGCCGATTTGCTCATCTTCGAAGTCGGGTCGGCCAGGTCGTAGATCTTGGCGGTGACCTTCGGAATGAGCACGTCGGGAACGACGAAGGTGTCCGGGAAGCGGCTGTTGAACCGCTGCGCGACGTCGCGTGCCAGCTCCAGGTGCTGGCGCTGATCCTCGCCCACGGGCACCAGGTCACTGTCGTAGGCCAGCACGTCGGCCGCCTGCAGCACCGGATAGGTGAACAACCCCACCGTGGTCGAGTCGCTGCCCTGGCGGGTGGACTTGTCCTTGAACTGCGTCATCCGCGAGGCCTGCCCGAAGCCGGTGAAGCACCCCAGCACCCACGCCAGCTGGGTGTGCGCGGGCACGTGGCTTTGCACGAAGACCGTACTGCGCGCGGGGTCGATGCCCAGCGCCAGGTACTGCGCGGCGGTGACCAGGGTCCGGCGTCGCAGCGCCTCGGGATCCTGCGGGATGGTGATGGCGTGCAGGTCGACGACGCAGAAGAACGCGTCATGGTCGTCTTGCAGCGCCACCCACTGGGTGATCGCCCCCAGCGCGTTACCCAGGTGAAGCGAATCGGAGGTGGGCTGCACGCCGGAGAAGAGCCGGCTGGATCCGGTAGCGGTGCTCATGATTACCCGATCTTTTCATGGGCAGACCGGCCATTGTTTGCAGTACCGGCGGTACCGCCATTAATGTCGGACGGTATGGGGAGCAACGAGGGGACCCGTCCGCCGATACACACCGGCTCCGGCGAGCCGGTTGTCTTACTGCACCCGTTCCTGCTGTCGCAGGCGGTGTGGGAGGACGTGGCCCGGCAGCTGGCCGACACCGGCCGCTACGAGGTCTTCGCCCCGACGATGGCCGGCCACAACGGCGGGCCGAAGGCCGGCACCTGGTTCCTGTCGTCCGACGTGCTCGCCGACCACGTCGAGAAGCAGATGGACGAACTGGGCTGGAAAACCGCCCACATCGTGGGCAACTCGCTGGGCGGCTGGGTCGCCTTCGAGCTGGAGCGCCGCGGCCGCGCGCGCAGCATCACCGGCATCGCCCCGGCCGGCGGTTGGACGCGCTGGACCCCGGCGAAGTTCGAGGTGATCGCCAAGTTCGTGCTGGGCATCCCGCTGCTGCTGCTGGCCTGGGCGTTCGGGCCGCGCGTGCTGCGGCTGCCGTTCAGCCGGCAACTGGCCACCTACGCGATCAGCGCCAAGCCCGAGAGCGTCAGCGACGCTCAACTGCTCGGCTGCATCGACGACGTCGCGCACTGCCCCGCCTACTTCCAGCTGCTGGCCAAGGCGCTGTTGTTGCCCGGCCTGCGGGAGGTCGCGCAGAACGCGGTCCCGGCCCACCTGGTGATCTGCGAGAAGGACCGGATCCTGCCCGCCCCCCGGTTCAGCCGGCATTTCACCGACCAGCTGCCCAAGGACAGTCACCAGGTCACCAAGCTGGACGGCGTCGGGCACGTGCCGATGTTCGAGGCGCCCGAGCGCATCACCCGGGTGATCACCGAATTCATCGAGGAGCACTGCCCGGTCCCGGGCCGCGAGGAGTCAGCCGGCTAGGGCCTTCTCCAGGTTCTCGGCGATGGAGTTCAGGAACTCCTCGCTGTTCTGGTACTCCTGCTCGGGGCCGATGAGGATGGCCAGGTCCTTGGTCATCTTGCCGCCCTCGACGGTGGAGATGACGACCTCCTCGAGCTTCTGGGCGAACTCGATCACCTCGGGGGTGTCGTCGAGCTTGCCGCGGTGCTGCAGCCCGCGCGTCCAGGCGAAGATCGAGGCGATCGGGTTGGTCGAGGTCGGCTTGCCGGCCTGGTACTGCCGGAAATGCCGGGTGACGGTGCCGTGCGCGGCCTCGGCCTCGACCGTCTTGCCGTCGGCCGTCATCAGCACGGACGTCATCAGCCCCAGCGAGCCGTAGCCCTGCGCGACGGTGTCGGACTGCACGTCGCCGTCGTAGTTCTTGCAGGCCCACACGTAGCCGCCCTCCCATTTGAGGCAGGCCGCCACCATGTCGTCGATGAGCCGGTGCTCGTAGGTCAGGCCCTCGGCTTCGAACTGCTCCTTGAATTCCTCGTCGTAGATGCGCTGGAACTCGTCCTTGAACATGCCGTCGTAGGCCTTGAGGATGGTGTTCTTGGTGGACAGGTACACCGGCCACTTGGCGTTCAGGCCGTAGGCGAACGAGGCGCGCGCGAAGTCGCGGATGGAGTCCTTGAAGTTGTACATCCCCATCACGACGCCGCCGTCCTCGGGGATCGACACCACCTCGTGCACCATGGGCTCGCTGCCGTCGGACGGTGTGAACGTCAGCGTGACGGTGCCGGGCCGGTCGACCTTGAAGTTCGTGGCGCGGTACTGGTCGCCAAAAGCGTGCCGGCCGATGACGATTGGCTTGGTCCAGCCCGGAACCAGGCGCGGGACATTGGAGATCACGATCGGCTCGCGGAAGATGGTGCCGCCCAAGATGTTCCGAATGGTCCCGTTGGGCGACAGCCACATCTTCTTCAGGTTGAACTCGTGGACCCGCGCCTCGTCCGGGGTGATGGTCGCGCACTTGACGCCCACGCCGTGCTTCTTGATCGCATAGGCCGCGTCGATCGTCACCTGGTCGTCGGTGCGGTCGCGGTGCTCCATGCCCAGGTCGTAGTACTCCAGGTTGATGTCGAGATGGGGCAGGATCAGCATGTCCTTGATGAGCTTCCAGATGACGCGGGTCATCTCGTCGCCGTCGAGCTCGACCACCGGGCCCTTGACCTTGATCTTGAATTCGTCAGACATATCGAGTTCGACTTTCTTCTTGCGGCTTTCAGCCCTAGGAGGCTTGCGAAGCTGCTAGCGCTTCGTTGAACGTTTTGCTCGGCCGCATGACTGCAGTCGTCTTCTCCGGGTCCGGGCGATAGTAGCCGCCGATGTCGACCGGCTCGCCCTGCGCCTCGGCGAGTTCGGCCACGATCGCGTCCTCGTTCTTGCTCAACTCCTCGGCCAGCGCGGCGAAGTGCTCGCGCAGCTCGTCGTCGTCGGATTGCCCGGCCAGTTCCTCGGCCCAGTACAGCGCCAGGTAGAACTGGCTGCCGCGGTTGTCGAGTTCGCCGGTCTTGCGCGACGGGCTCTTGTTGTTCTCCAGCAGCTTGCCGATCGCGGCGTCCAGCGTCTTGCCGAGCAGCTTGGCGCGCTGGTTGTCGGTCTTGATGCCGATGTCCTCGAAACACGCTCCCAGCGCGAGGAATTCGCCGAGGGAATCCCAGCGCAGATGATTTTCCTCGACGAGCTGGTGCACGTGCTTGGGCGCCGAACCGCCCGCCCCAGTTTCGTACATTCCGCCGCCGGACATCAGCGGCACGATGGACAGCATCTTGGCGCTGGTGCCGAGCTCCAGGATCGGGAACAGGTCGGTGAGGTAGTCGCGCAGGATGTTTCCCGTCGCGGCGATGGTGTCCTGCCCGCGCACCGCGCGCTCCAGCGTGTAGCGCATAGCCCACACCTGGGGCATGATCTGGATCTCGAGGCCCTCGGTGTCGTGCTCCTTGAGGTACGCCTTGACCTTCTTGCGCAGTTCGACCTCGTGCGGCCGCTCGGTGTCCAGCCAGAACACCACCGTCATGCCCGAGTTCCGCGCGCGGGTGACGGCCAGCTTGACCCAGTCGCGGATCGCTTCGTCGGTGACGATCGGCATCCGCCAGATGTCGCCCTCTTCGACGTTCTGGGTCAGCAGGACTTCCCCGGTATCGAGGTCGACGATGTCGGCGACGCCGTCTTCGGGGATCTCGAACGTCTTGTCGTGCGAGCCGTATTCCTCGGCCTGCTGCGCCATCAGGCCGACGTTGGGGACGGTGCCCATCGTCGTCGGGTCGAACTGCCCGTGGGTCTTACAGAAGTTGATGATCTCCTGGTAGATGCGCGAGAAGGTCGACTCGGGGTTGACGGCCTTGGTGTCCTTCTGCCGCCCGTCGGCGCCCCACATCTTGCCGCCGGCGCGGATCATCGCCGGCATCGACGCGTCCACGATCACGTCGCTGGGCGAATGAAAGTTGGTGATGCCCTTGGCCGAATCGACCATCGCCAGCTCGGGGCGATGCTCATGGCAGGCGTGCAGATCGCGGATGATCTCCTCGTGCAGCGACGCCGGCAGCGACTCGATCTTGTCGTAGAGGTCGACCAGCCCGTTGTTGACGTTGACGCCCAGTTCGTCGAACAGCTCCTGGTGCTTGGCGAAGGCCTCCTTGTAAAAGACCTTCACGGCGTGGCCGAAGACGATCGGGTGGGAGACCTTCATCATGGTGGCCTTGACGTGCAGCGAGAACATCACGCCGGTCTCGTAGGCGTCCTGCATCTGTTCTTCGTAGAACTCGACCAGGGCCTTCTTGCTCATGAACATGGAATCGATGACGTCGCCGTCGCGCAGCTCGACCTTCGGCTTGAGGTCGAGGGTCTCCCCGCCCTTGGTCCGCAGCACCATCTTCACGTTGCGCGCGCGGTCCAGCGTCATGGACTTCTCGCCGTGGTAGAAGTCGCCGTGCCGCATGGTGGCGACGTGGGTGCGCGAGGCCGGCGACCAATCCCCCATGCTGTGCGGGTGCTTGCGCGCGTACTCCTTGACGGCCTTAGGCGCGCGCCGGTCCGAGTTGCCTTGCCGCAGTACCGGATTCACCGCGCTGCCCAGGCATTTGCCGTAGCGGGCGCGAATTTCCTTGTCCTCGTCCGTCTTCGGGCTCTGCGGAAAGTCCGGGATCTGGTAGCCCTTGCCCTGCAGCTCCTTGACGGCGGCGATCAGCTGGGGCACCGACGCGCTGACGTTCGGCAGCTTGATGATGTTGGTGTCGGCTTCCTTCGTCAGCGCGCCCAGTTCCGCCAGGTCGTCCGGCACCCGCTGCTCTTCGGTCAGGTGGTCGGCGAACTCGGCGAGGATCCGAGCGGCCACCGAGATGTCACCGGTCTTGATCTTGATGCCCGCCGGCTCGGCGAAGGCTCGCACGATCGGCAGGAACGCGTAGGTCGCCAGCAGCGGCGCCTCGTCGGTCAGCGTGTAGATGACGGTCGGCTGTTCGGCGCACACGGTCCATCTCCCGGCGTCATTGGTCAGATTTGATGGTTCTCAGCGTTCTGGTTGCCACGTTATCAAGGGTGTTTGGACAGGTGTCGACCCGCAGGCGAGCCGGTCCGCCGGCATCGCTGTTGGCATCTCTGTCGGCAACTCTGTTGGCATCGGCGAGCCGCCATGAGATAGGCTTCACATCGGTCATGAGCGCCAGCGCTAAGCCCCGGCTTGCTGGCCGGCAACCCTCCAACCGCGGTGGGGTGCCCCGGGTGAAAGACCAGGTCTAGTAGCCACAGGCTGCGCGGCAAGCGCGGGTCCGCCATACCGGACCCCTGACTAGAGGGGAAACGTGATGCGCATTCGTCAAGCTCATTCGCGTCGTTTTGTCTGCCGTCGGTAATCCCGACCGCGCACTTCCCGATACCCGAATTCACTTCAGAGAAGAAAGCACACCGCACGTGAGCTCCGAAAACAACGAAAGCAGTCCCGAAACAGACCCCGCAGATCCGACCGCGCACTGGTCGTTCGAGACCAAGCAGGTCCACGCCGGCCAGAGTCCCGACCCCGCAACCAACGCCCGCGCCCTGCCGATCTACCAGACCACGTCCTACGTCTTCAACGACACCGCGCACGCCGCCGCGCTGTTCGGGCTGGAGGTCCCGGGCAACATCTACACGCGGATCGGCAACCCGACCACCGACGTCGTCGAGCAGCGCATCGCCGCGCTCGAGGGCGGGGTGGCCGCGCTGTTCCTGTCCTCCGGCCAGGCGGCTGAGACATTCGCCATATTGAACCTCGCGAGTGCTGGAGATCACATCGTGTCCAGCCCGCGCCTGTACGGCGGCACCTACAACCTGTTCCACTATTCGCTGCCCAAGCTCGGCATCGAGGTCAGCTTCGTCGACGATCCCGACGACCTCGACTCGTGGCAGGCCGCGGTGCGCCCGAACACCAAGGCGTTCTTCGGCGAGACCATCTCCAACCCGCAGATCGACATCCTGGACACCCCCGGGGTCTCCGGGGTCGCCCACGCCAATGGCGTGCCGCTGATCGTCGACAACACCATCGCGACGCCCTACCTGATCCAGCCGTTCGCCCAGGGCGCCGACATCGTGGTCCACTCGGCTACCAAGTACCTGGGCGGGCACGGTGCGGCCATCGCCGGCGTGATCGTCGACGGCGGCACCTTCGACTGGACCCAGGGCCGCTTCCCCGGATTCACCACGCCCGACCCCAGCTATCACGGCGTGGTGTTCGCCGAGCTGGGCCCGCCGGCGTACGCGCTCAAGGCCCGCGTGCAGCTGCTGCGCGACCTGGGGTCGGCCGCCGCGCCGTTCAACGCGTTCCTGGTGGCGCAGGGCCTGGAGACGCTGAGCCTGCGCGTCGAGCGGCACGTCGCCAACGCGCAGCGGGTCGCCGAGTTCTTGGAGGCCCATGACGGTGTGGTGTCCGTGAACTACGCGGGGCTGCCCAGCTCGCCCTGGTACGAGCGGGGAAAGAAGCTGGCGCCCAAGGGAACCGGGGCCGTGCTGGCGTTCGAGCTGGCCGGCGGCGTCGAGGCCGGCAAGGCGTTCGTGAACGCGCTGCAGCTGCACAGCCACGTCGCGAACATCGGCGACGTGCGCTCGCTGGTGATCCATCCGGCGTCGACCACGCACGCCCAGCTCAGCCCCGAGGAGCAGGTGGCCACCGGCGTGACGCCGGGGCTGGTGCGGCTGGCCGTCGGCATCGAGGGCATCGACGACATCCTGGCCGACCTGGAGCTCGGGTTCGCCGCGGCCCGCAAGATCGGGGCCGGGGCGGCCGACCCGCAGGCCGTGGCGGCGTTCTGAGGGGTTTCGACATGACGATCTCCGACGTCCCGACGCAGACGCTGCCCGCCGAAGGCGAGCTCGGCCTCGTCCACATCGGCTCGCTGACCACCGAGAGCGGTGCGGTGATCGACGACGTCTGCATCGCGGTCCAGCGCTGGGGCGAGCTGTCGCCGACGCGCGACAACGTGGTGGTGGTGCTGCACGCGCTCACCGGCGATTCGCACATCACCGGGCCCGCCGGACCCGGGCACCCCACGCCCGGCTGGTGGGACGGCGTGGCCGGGCCGGGAGCGCCGATCGACACCGACCGCTGGTGCGCGGTGGCCACCAACGTGCTCGGCGGCTGCCGCGGTTCCACCGGCCCCAGCTCGCTGGCCCGGGACGGAAAGCCGTGGGGCTCAAGGTTTCCGCTGATTTCGGTGCGCGACCAGGTGGAGGCCGACGTCGCCGCGCTGGCCGCGCTGGGCATCGACCGGGTGGCCGCCGTCGTCGGCGGATCCATGGGCGGCGCAAGGGCTTTGGAGTGGATCGTCGGCCACCCCGACCGCGTGCGGGCCGGGCTGCTGCTGGCGGTCGGCGCGCGCGCCACCGCCGACCAGATCGGCACGCAGTCCACGCAGGTCGCGGCCATCAAGGCCGACCCGAACTGGCAGGGCGGCGACTACTACGAAACGGGCCGTGCCCCAGATGCCGGGTTGACCATCGCCCGCCGCTTCGCGCACCTGACCTACCGCGGCGAGGTCGAGCTGGACACCCGCTTCGCCAACGACAGCCAGGACGGCGAGGATCCGGCCCCGCCAATTGGCGGCGGCCGGTATGCGGTGCAGAGCTACCTGGAGCATCAGGGCGACAAGCTGTTGGCCCGCTTCGACGCCGGCAGCTACGTCGTGCTGACCGACGCGCTGAGCAGCCACGACGTCGGCCGCGGCCGCGGCGGCCTCGAACGCGCTCTGCGCGGCTGCCCGGTGCCGGTGGTGGTCGGCGGCATCACCTCCGACCGGCTCTACCCGCTGCGGCTGCAGGAGGAGCTGGCCGAGCTGCTGCCCGGCTGCTCCGGGCTGCACGTCGTCGACTCCATCTGCGGGCACGACGGGTTCCTGGTGGAGTCCGAGGCCGTCGGCGAATTGATCCGCGAGACGCTCGAGTTGGCGGACTCGGCCGATCGGGGTCGGCGGTGATCCGCTCCAGCCAGGAACGCTCGCTGTCGTTCGGCTCAGCGGCCGCCGCCTACGAGCGTGGCCGCCCCTCCTATCCGCCGGAGGCCATCGACTGGCTGATCCCGCGCGGCGCGCGCCGCGTGCTGGACCTGGGTGCGGGCACCGGCAAGCTGACCACCCGGCTGGTGGAGCGCGGCCTGGACGTGGTGGCCGTCGACCCGATTCCCGACATGCTGGAGGTGCTGCGGTCTTCGCTGCCGGAGACCCGCGCCCTGCTGGGCACCGCGGAAGAGATTCCGTTGGAGGACAACAGCGTTGACGCCGTGGTCGTCGCGCAGGCGTGGCACTGGGTGGACCCCGAGCGGGCGATCCCGGAGGTGGCCCGGGTGCTGCGGCCGGGCGGGCGGCTCGGCCTGGTGTGGAACACCCGCGACGAGCGAATGGGCTGGGTGCGCGAGCTGGGCGAGATCATCGGCTCCGACGGCGACCGGGGCCGCTTCGACGTGTCGCTGTCGACGTCGTTCACCGAGCCCGAGCGCCATCAGGTCGAGTGGACGAATTACCTTACGCCGCAAGCGTTGATCGACCTGGTGGCCTCGCGCAGCTACTGCATCACCTCGCCGACCGAGGTGCGCAGCCGCACGCTCGACGAGGTGCGCCAGTTGCTGGCCACCCATCCCGCGCTGGCGAATTCGAACGGCCTGGCGCTGCCCTACGTCACCGTGTGCATCCGGGCGGCGTTGGCCGGGTAGTCCGTTCGCGTCACCCGAAGAGGTTCGGCAACGGGGGCAAGCCCTGCAGCACCCCTTGGGAGAAGTACGGGCCGGCGTTTGGTGTCAGGGACGAATAGCCGTCGTTGACGATCGGCTGCAGGAACGAGTTGAGGTTGTCGACGATCGGCTGCGGGACGCCAATCTGCTCAAGCGGCAACAACATCGGCAGGGTCGGCGACGGGACCATGTACGTGGTGATGGTGCCGCCCAGGGAAGTGGTCGTGCTGGACAGCTGCACCGCGTCGGACATCGAGGCCAGCGATGTGGTGTTGTGGTGGTAGATCCCGCCGGCCAACGCGTTCACCCACGCCGGGATGTTCCAGGGCCGGTCGGGCGGATTGCCGAAAAAGTCGTACTGGCCGAACACCACGCTGACGTCGTACTGGGTGTTCGGCAGGCCCTGCGCCGTGTAGTCGACAAACGGCACGGTCACCCCGTTCGGCAGGTAGATGTGAAACAGGCCGGTCTCGGGGCCATTGAACAGGGCGAACTGCAGGGCACTGTGCGGCGGGGCGGTCGGGTCGGCGGCCAGGGCGGCCAATTCGCGGTTGACGACGAGCGTCCCCTCCGACAGCGCGGCGATGCGCACCGGGGCACCGCTGCCGTTGGCGAAGGCGTTGAAGATCTGGTCGTTGAGCGCCTGCTGCCCCATGGCGAGGGCCTGGTTGACGCCGGGGGCGGCCAGGCTCCCGCTGATGAGGCCGATGCTGGCCGGGTAGTTGACCACTTGCGGGGTGGTGCCGGGGAACCAGTTCTCGCCGATGGCGTGGTTCAGCAGGTCGTACCCCTGCAGGATCGACACGGAGAGTGGCCCCGGGACGCTGCCCGCGTAGACCAGCTGCCCCAGGTACGGCAGCCCGGTGATGAAGTTCGGGTAGTACAGCGGTCCCGCGCCGGGCACCGTGATCCGGGTGCCTGCCGCCGCGCCCGGGGTCAGCGGGCCGCCCAACAGCGTCTCGGCCGTTGCGATCTCGGTGGCCAGATATGTGCCGGCGTTGGCCGCCAGGGTGAGCGCGAACCTTTCGTGCAGCTGCGCCGCCTGCGCGGTGATCGCCTGGAATGCCTGGCCGTGCGCGCCGAACAACCCGGCGATGCACGTCGACACCTCGTCGGCGCCCGCGGCCAGCAGCGACGTGGTGGAGTTCGCGGCCGCGGCGTTCGCGGCGTCGACCGCCGACCCGATCCCGGCCAGATCCTCGGCAGCGCTCGACAGCCATTCGGGCGCGGCGAGGACGTACGACACCCGGTGCCTCCTTGCCCCCGATCGGTGGCTGTGAGGCTACTCGCGGCCACCACGCTAGGCGTGGCTTTCGTCGTCCTCGTCGTCTTCGCCGCGCAGCATTCGTTCGGGGTGGTGGAAGGAGTTGGTGCGGGGTTGGCCGCGGTCGAGATGCGGTGGGGGGATCCATTCGGTCTCACCGTGGGTGTTGGTGCGGGTGGTCCAGCCCTCTTCGGCGAGCCGGTTGTCCGGCCCGCAGGCCAGGGTGAGGTCGTCGATGTCGGTGCGCCGGGTGGTCGTCCAACCGTGGGTGTGGTGGACCTGGCTGTGGTAGGCCGGGGCGTCGCAGCCCGGTTTCGTGCACCCACGGTCTTTGGCGTAGAGCATGATGCGTTGCGCGGGTGAGGCCAGCCGCTTCGTGTGATACAGCGCCAGCGGTTTGGCGTCATCAAAGAGCGCCAGGTAGTGATGCGCGTGACCGGCCCAGCGGATCACATCCGACATCGGCACCAGGGTGCCCCCGCCGGTGAGGGGCCTTGCCGGTGGCGGCCTCGAGCTCCTTGAGTGTGGTCATCGCCACGATCGACACCGGTAGCCCGTTGTGGCTGCCCAGCTTTCCCGAGGAGAACAGGGCCCGCAGCCC
>NZ_LZKR01000149.1 GCF_001672915.1 Mycobacterium sp. 1245805.9
CGCCGACCTCGGCCTTGAGTTTGCCGACCATGTCGAGCACCACCGGGTTGTGGGCGTGCGCGGTGTCCACGATCAGCACGTCGACGCCGGCGTCGACCAGCATCATGGCGCGGACCCAGGCGTCGCCGCCGACGCCGACGGCGGCGCCGACCAGCAGCCGCCCGTCGCTGTCCTTGGTGGCCAGCGGGTGCTGTTCGGTCTTGACGAAGTCCTTGACGGTGATCAGCCCGGTCAGCCGGCCGTGCCCGTCGACGACGGGCAGCTTCTCGATCTTGTTGCGGCGCAACAACCCCAGCGCCGCGTCGGCGCTGACGCCCTCCTGGGCGGTGATCAGCGGGGCCTTGGTCATCACCTCGGCGACCTTCTTGGTCTGGTCCACCTCGAAGCGCATGTCGCGGTTGGTGATGATGCCGACCAGCGCGCCGTCGTCGTCGACGACGGGCAGCCCGGAGATCCGGAACCGGGCGCACAGCGCGTCGACCTGAGCCAGCGTGTTGTCGGGGCGGCAGGTGACGGGATCGGTGACCATGCCGGCCTCGGAGCGCTTCACCATCTCGACCTGGCCGGCCTGCTCGGCGACCGGCAGGTTGCGGTGCAGCACCCCCATGCCGCCTGCCCGGGCCATCGCGATCGCCATCCGCGACTCGGTCACGGTGTCCATCGCCGAACTGACCAACGGCACCTTCAGCCTGATCTTCTTGGTCAGCTGGCTGGAGGTGTCCGCGGTGGCCGGGACCACATCGGAGGCCGCCGGCAGCAGCAACACGTCGTCGAACGTCAATCCGAGCATCGCGATTTTGTACGGGTTGTCGCCCCCGGTTGGCATCGGATCGTCGGCCAGTCCGGGGATGTGGGGGTCGCGCAGGTAGGGGCTGGCAACCAGGTCGGAGCTGTCTTCTAAGTGGGACATGCCACGGGACATCGGTGGGGCCCTCCATACGCACGCGGAGTGAGAAGCCCATCCTATCGGCTCGCACGGACACCGGACCCGCTTGCCCGGGCGCCACGCGGCGCGCGTCTCCCTGCTGGCGCGATGACGGCCCGCCTGCGTAGTCTAGAGGCGTGCGTGACCACCTCCCGCCGGGTTTGCCACCCGACCCGTTCGCCGACGACCCCTGCGATCCGTCGGCTGCGCTCGAAGCCGTCGAGCCGGGGCAACCCCTGGATCAGCAAGAGCGGATGGCGGTCGAGGCGGACCTCGCCGATCTTGCCGTGTACGAGGCGCTGCTGGCGCACAAGGGAATTCGCGGGCTCGTGGTGTGCTGCGACGAGTGTCAGCAGGACCACTACCACGACTGGGACATGTTGCGGGCCAACCTGTTGCAACTGCTTATCGACGGCACCGTCCGCCCGCACGAGCCCGCCTACGACCCCGAACCCGACTCCTATGTCACCTGGGATTACTGCCGGGGATACGCCGACGCCTCGCTCAACGAGGCGACGTCAGACGCGGACGGGTTTCACCGCCGCTGAATTAGGGCGTGTCGCCCGGCGCCGCTGAGGACGGCGTGGACGAGTGCCCGTGATGCCGATGCCGCCCCGATGACGGGCTCGTCGTGGGGCTTGCTGACGGACTCGGTTCGGTAGTGCTGGCCGCCGTCGGTCCTGTGGTGCTCGGGCGGGGCGCGGCCGGCGGGGTGGACGACGCGGCCGGCGCCTTGGGCTTCGGCGCGGCCGGTGGCAGCGTCGCGTTCGGGTTGCGCGATTCGACCCGGGTGTTGAGCAGGTTCACCTCGTCCATCAGGTCGTTGCGGCTGGCCCCGTCGTTCATGGACTGCACCGTGCTGCTGACCTCTGCCAGCTGGTTCTGGGCCTGCGTCCACTGGCCCTGGTCGATCATTTGCTGGACCTTGGCCAGCTCGGCCTTGGCCGACAGCTCGATCTGGCTGTCCTTGACGCGCGGCTGGTCGAAGAACATCGCGTGCAGGCCGTACAGCGTGTCGCCGGGCCGGGCCTCGACCACCATGGCGCCGAACCCGCTCAGCACCAACAGCGTCGCGGCCACCGATCCGATCGTGGCCAGGCCGCGGCCCACCCGCCGCCGCTCGGCCAGCCCGGCGTGCAGCGCCCCGACGGCCTCCTCCGGCGAAACCAGCGCGCTGGCCGGCGGCCAGCGCAGGTCGTCGCGCCAGTCGGCCAGCAGGACGGTTAACGCTTCAAAATTGGGGTCGTTGGGGTCGTCCAGGTCGACCGGCCGTCGTTCGGCCAGGGCGTCGAGAAGCAAGTCGGTGCTGGCGAATTCGTCCAGGGATTCAGGCATAGTCACCCGCCGCGACGATTTCGGACTTGAGCCGGGTCAGCGCCCGGTGCTGGGCCACGCGGACCGCCCCCGTCGTGCTGCCGACGGCGGCGGCGGTCTCCTCGGCGGACAGGCCGACGACCACCCGCAGGATCAGGATCTCGCGCTGCTTGGACGGCAGGATCTCGAGCAGCTCGTTCATTCGGCTGACCGAGTCGGCCTCGATGGCCCGTTGCTCCGGACCCGCCTCGGTCGACCAGCGTTCGGGGATGGTCTCGGCGGGGTAGGCGAGGTCACGACCGGCGGCCCGGTGCGCGTCGGCGACCTTGTGGGCCGCGATGCCGTACAGGAAGGCCAGGAACGGGCGTCCCCGCTCGCGATAGCGCGGCAGCGCCGTGATGGTGGCCAAGCACACCTCCTGAGCCACGTCGTCGGCTGTCAGGCCACCCCGTGCGACCGTGCCGACTCGCGCGCGGCAATATCGGACGACGATCGGACGGATGGTCTCCAGCACCTCCCGTAGGGCGTTCCGGTCCCCCGCCACGGCCTCCGCAACCACAGCGTCGAGACGTTCCCCTTGAATTGTCATCGACGGCGGTATCTCCAACGTTACGAACGGGACACATCGCGGGCTAACTAACGCAATGACAATAACGGGCCGAAGGCCGTTTCAAGCGGAACGCCACGCGCCCCCGGCGCGCCGCACCTGGCCTGCGCAGATATCTCGGATTTCACGCAGCTTTTGTGTTGAAAACGTGACACTTTCGATGTCGATCAGCAAGCAAGCCAACGCCCACCGAAGCGGGATCAGGTCCGACCGGCCGGTGGCGTCCAGCGCCGTCTCGGCCACCGCGCGGGCGCGCTCGACGCGGCCGGCGCTGCACAGCGCGGCGGCCAGCACCACGTCGCTCTTGACCCGGTGGCGCACCGACGAGACGGCCATCGCCTCCGCCAGCCGCACGGCCTCTTCGGCGTGGCGCACCGCCGACGCGCCGTCCCCGGAGGCCATCGCCAACTCGGCGGCCACCCATCCCCGGCGCACCGGGAGCCGGTCCGGGACCGCCCCCAACTCCACCCGGCCCAACAGCGTTGCCGCGGCGGCGAACCGGCCGACGCCCAGCGCGTCGGCCGCCAGCCCGATCAGCGCGTCGGCGCGCGCCTCCGCATCCGCGCCGGCCAGCGCGAGCGCGCGGCCGTCCCAGCCGCGCGCCAGTTCGTGCCAGCCGAGCTGGCGCAGGAACGAGCCCTGCGTGCTGTGCGCCAGCGACGTCAACCGGCCGCCCGCAACCGTGCGTCGCAGCACCGCCAGGTCGCGGTAGGCGCTGCCGTAGCGGCCCTGCCCGCCCGCCGCGACGGCCCGCCACCACAGTTGCTGCGGCGTGCTCGCGGCCGGCAGCGGCCATGCTCCGGGTTGCTCCCCGAAGGCGGCGTCGGCCAGTGTGCTGTTAATCACCGAAGTGTGACCAGTTTCAATCACGGTGATAGTAGTAAACACTTCGTGCTGTTCGTGTTACCGAGCTGTTAATCGCCATCCGCCGCGTACTAATTGCTCTCCCCACTTCCCCCCGCGCTGAGCTGGGAAATCACGGTCCGGTCAAGTGCCTGGTAGCACGGTTCTTGGTCAACAAAAGCGTGGCAGATGAACGGCGAGTTAATTCTGCTGCAACGCTTACATATTTTGGCGAGCTAAGTGGCTATTGACGGAAATTCGCCGCCCACCCTAAGTTCTACCTCGACGGGTAGTCATCGGTGACCCCACTCGAAAATCGGTTGCACAATCGCTAGTCCGACGCTTCGCGAACCTGAACTTCTGGGCGTGCCGTGCAGAGAGGGAACGATCCAATGCCACAGCCGGAGCAGCTACCTGGCCCCAACGCCGACATCTGGAACTGGCAACTGCAAGGCCTGTGCCGCGGCGTTGACTCCTCGATGTTCTTCCACCCCGACGGCGAGCGCGGCCGCGCCCGCATGCAGCGCGAGCAGCGCGCCAAGGAGATGTGCCGGCGGTGCCCGGTGATCCAGGAGTGCCGTTCCCACGCGCTGGAAGTTGGTGAGCCGTACGGAGTTTGGGGCGGCCTGTCGGAGTCCGAGCGCGACATGTTGCTGAAGGGCGACATCGGCCGCAACCGCGGGATCCGCCGCTCGGCCTAGTGCACTCCGGCGCCCACCAGGCCGCCGGACACGATCATCACCGCGAGCCACGAGGCGATGCCCGCGCATCCCAGCACTGCGCCGGCGATGGCCAGTCCCCGAGGCTGGCCGTCGCGGTTGGCGCGGTCCAGCGCGACGAACCCCATCGCCCCGCCGACGAGCGAAAAAACGATGCCGAGGCCGCAGTGGGCGTGCAGGAGAAGACCGGCGATGCCCATCATCACCGAGTAGCGCGCCCCCGATTTGACCTGCGCGGACGGCAGTTCCGTAGTCGTCATTGCTTTCCCTCCTGCCTGGTCTCTCGGTCCCGAGCGTGCCGCGCCGGGCTTGGCGGATTCTTCGAGGTTTCTTGGTCCGCCGAATTTGTCGGGTGAACAATCCGCGGCCCCAGCACGTGTCCTAGGGGTGGGCCGCGCGCCGCAGGCCGGCCGTGGCCCGATCGGCGCGTCGTCGAGACCCGCTGCGCCGCGTCGGTTCACCCACTCCACAGGAGGAGTGTCGTGGCTGAACGGTCACACAATCTTTTCGAGCGCACCCGGACCGCCCTTGGACAACAGCGTTGGCTGGACCGCCCGAGCTATCGCCTCGAGCACGCGCTGACGTTCCTCTTCGCGGCCATGGGCCGGCATCGCGATCGGGTCGGCAACGCGCTGCACGGCACGTGGCTCGGCCATCCATTGCATCCGGCGCTGACGTCGGTGCCGACCGGGGCGGTGACCACGACGGTCGCGATGGACGCGGCCAGCCTGCTTCCCGGTCGCACATACCGCGACGCGTCGCGGTTCGCGTTGGCGGTCGGGATCGTCGGTAGCCTCGGCGCGGCCGCCACCGGCGTGACGGACTGGCAGCACACCCACGAAGAGTCGCGACGCATCGGCCTGGTGCACGGCGTGCTGAATGCGGTCGCGACGGGGCTGTACGCGGCGTCGTGGTGGGACCGGGGCCGGGGCCGTCAGCTGCGCGGAATGGTAGGCAGCGCCTTGGGTTACGGCCTCACCCTGGGTAGTGGCTACCTGGGTGGGGCGTTGGTGTTCGGGGCGGCGACCGGTGTCGACCGCTCCGGCGACCGGCTGGCCGGGGACCACTGGACGCCGGTGCTGCCGGCGGCCGCGCCCGCCGCCCCGCCGCGGCGGGTCGAGGTGAATGGCGTCGGAGTGGTGCTGTACCGCAACGACGGCCAGGTGCTCGCCGTCGGTGAGCGCTGCCCGCACCTGGGCGCCCCGATGGGCGACGGCTGGATCGACCGCGATCGCATCGTCTGTCCCTGGCACGGTTCGAGGTTCGCGTGCGAATCCGGGGAGGTGCTGCGCGGACCGGCGACGGCGGCGCTGCCGAGCTACCCCGCGCGCATCCGTGACGGGCTCGTCGAGGTCCGGGGGGCGGCGAAATGAACGCCTACGACGTGCTTTTCGAGCACCACAAGGTGCTGCGCGGACTCTGCGAGAAGATCACGGCAATACCACCGGACACCGACGAACGCCAGGACGCCCTCGACGAGCTGCTGGTCGAGCTCGACATCCACATGCGCATCGAGGACGACCTGTTCTACCCGGCGGTGTCGGCGGCGACCGAGCTCGTCGCGATCGCCCACGCCGAACACCGCCAGGTCTGGGACCAGCTCACAGTGCTGCTGCGCACGGCGCCGACCGCGCCGGAATACGCCGACGAGTGGCGCTCGTTCGTCACCGTGCTGGACGCCCACGCCACCGAGGAAGAACGCGACTTATGCCCGGCCCCAATCGATTTGAGCGCTGACCTGCTCGAGGCGTTGGGAAACCGAATGATCGAGCGCATCGCCGAGTTGCGCCAGTCGAGCATCCACCGGCTCCGCGTCCGCGGGCGCAAGGCCCTGCTCAGCGCGCTGGGAGGCTAGCCGCTCAGAGGTTCGTCGGTGCGCCCAGCGCGCCCGGTGTGCGCGGCGAGCGGCCGGTGAGCAGGTCGTGCATCCGGGTGGCGTCGTGGGCGGCGGCGGTAGCGGCCCGCAGGTGCCACTCTTCGCCGTCTTCGGTGTAGGCGACCATCTGCCGGGCGGCGAAGCTGTAAAGCGATTGGATCATGGGCAGATTCCGCTTGCCCGCCGTGTCGGCTATCCATAGGTAGCTCGACGCCTGCCGGAGCGCTTCACTCAACTGCGGCTCGGAGACCACGCAATCACGCTCGCACACGGTCCGCATGCGGGGCACCGGCCACGGCCCGGCTCATATACCTCTCATATCTTTTCGCGGCGTTTGATATCGGCCCATCGGGGTAGGCCCAGCCCATGAAAAGGGAAATGGCCTTTGCGGTCGCGGCGCTCACCGCGACCATCGCGCCATTGGGCGCCTGCGCAAACCAGGGCGGTAACCCGTCCACCACGTCGCCGTCATCGAGCGCGCAGGCCGGCGCCGAGCGGATGACCACGCAGTTGAAGAGCGCCGACGGCACCCAGGTCGCCAACGCCACCATCGACTTCACCAGCGGCTACGCCACGGTGACGGTGGAGGCGGGCCCGAACCAGGTTCTGACCCAGGGCTTCCACGGCCTGCAGATCCACGCGGTGGGCAAGTGCGAGGGCGGGGACTTCAGCTCCGCCGGGAGCGTCTATCAGGCGCCGGGCCACAGCGGCTACCCGGCCAGCGGCGACCTGACCGCGCTGCAGGTGCGCTCCGACGGCTCGGCGAAACTCGTCACTACCACGAACTCGTTCACCGCCGCGGACCTGCGTAGCAGTTCGGGCACCGCGCTGGTGATCCACCAGGCCGCGGAGAACCTCGGCGGAACCTCGACCGGTGATTCGGGCAAGCGGGTGGCCTGCGGCGTGATCACCGCGGCGGCCGCGACGACGACGTCGTCGACCACGGAGACCACCACCGTCACCACGGTCACCACCGCCGTGCCCCCGCCGTCCACCAGCACCAGCACCAGCACGAGCACCGTCACGGTCACCCCGACCGTCACCACCACGCCGAGCTATACCTGGACGACCCCGCCCAGCCTTCCGCCGCGCTAGCTGAGTCAGCTCGCGCCCGCCGCGATCACCTCGTCAACTTCGAGCGCCCGGTCGGCCATCTCGGCGTGTGCCCTGTCCAGCGCCTCGGCCTGATCCTCGTCGGCCTTCATCAGCGCCTCGATGTCGAAGCCGGCCATGTCGAGGACGCCCATCTCCGTGAAGGCCTTCTGCACCTTGTCTCCCCACAACCCGATGTCCTTGACGATCGGCACGATCCGGCTGAACAGGTGGGAGCGGAACTGGGTCATCAGCGGCGACGTGTCGACCCACTCGGCACACGCTTTGACGTCGAGGCCCAGGGTTTCGAAAACCTCCTCGCCGCGGAACCGGTCGCGCATCAGGTAGCACGCGTCGACGACGAACTCTTCACGCTCATTGCGCTCGGCTTCGGTCAGCGCGGAATAGTAGTCCTTCAACGAGATTCGGCCGAAGGCAACGTGCCGGGCCTCGTCCTGCATGACGTAGGCAAGCACCTGCTTGGCCAGCGAGTCCGGCGCCGCCATGTCACGCAGCACGCCGAACGCGGCGAGTGCGAGCCCTTCGATGAGGACCTGCATGCCGAGATACGGCATGTCCCAACGCGAGTCGCGCAGGGTGTCGTCCAGCAATTGGGTCAGGTTGTTGTTGATCGGGTAGACGAGGCCGACCTTCTCCTGCAGGAACCGCGAGAACGTCTCCACGTGCCGGGCCTCGTCCATGGTCTGGGTGGCCGCGTAGAACTTCGCGTCCAGGTCAGGGACGACCTCGACGATCTTGGCCGCGCACACCAGCGCCCCCTGCTCGCCGTGCAGAAACTGCGAGAACTGCCAGGCCTGGGAGTGCCGGCGCATCTCGGCGCGACGCGTTTCGTCCGCGGCTTCCCACACCGGACTGCCGAACAGCGGATGGAACTCGTCGGGCAGCCCGACCGGGTTGTCGGGGTCGACGTCTTGCGCCCAGTCGATGCGCGACTGGGCATCCCACTGCTTGTCCTTCCCCTTTTGGTACAGCGAAAGGAGCCGGGCGCGACCCTCGTCGTACTCCCAGGTGAAGCGCGCATCGCCGGCACTGGGGACCGTCCACGAGTAGGGCTCGGGTACGTCCGTGTACTTGTCCCTGGTGGTCATGAGATCTCGCCCCTCCGCCCGGTATGACCGGTGGTCATATGACGAGTATCACACTGCACCGTGCATGGCAGCCACGTCAACCATGACGCGTGGGCTAACGCGCTCAGCCGAGACCGAAAACCTCGGGTGTAAGCCCGTCAGCCCTTGCACTGGGGTAGGAAACCGGGGCCGTAACCGCAGTCCAGCGGGCCTTCTAAGACTTGGTTGCCGGCGGCCGGATTGTCATGCCAGGCGTAGTGCCAGTCGTGGCAGACACTCATGTCCCAAGTTATCGGTGCATTGGATGACGGTAGGGGTTTGCCTGGGCACCAACAAGTTTGAGTCGCGCAACCGGGCTGGGCCTGGGCGACACCGGCGGCCAGAGCTACACCCGCCGCCGCGACGGCGCCGGATAGCAGCGCGCCGGCGACGATCTCTTTCAGGTTATGAGCGGTGTTCATGCTGGTCAGTCTGCAGGAGACCACTTGCGAGATCCTTGCGTTCGCAGGCGAATCACCTTCCCCCAGACCGCGGCAGACGGCTCACGAACGCGACGGCTACTGGTTGAACTGATTGAATGTATTTACAGCGGTCTGTCCGCTCCAGAAGGCGTTAGCAAACGGGTTCGGTCCGGGCGTCACTGAAAATCCGGTTAAACCCTGCGGTCCACCGGTCGCGGTAACCGTGGTCCTGAGGCCGAATAAGTCTGCAACTACTTGTAGAAAGCCCCCGGAACTGCTCGCGCGCGCGATGCCCTGAACCGAAGCCACCGTCACGGTCGGTCCGTCGCCGAACAGTGTGTGAGGGACCAGTGTCACGGTTCTCCCCCCGGTCGCTTGCACGCTGTCAGGAGTTGTCGAAACGGAATATTTGAAGCCGGTGTCATAAAAGCCGAAGAAGTTTTCGACCTTTTCCAGCGCGAAATCCTTCGCTAAACTCTTCCCCTCTTCTACCGCCCAGCCTTTGAAATTGTTCCAAGCGCCATTAACGGTGTTTGTAACGTTGTTCCAGGCGTTAGCCAGGGGACTGTCGGCGGCGGCCACCGTGGTCGCCTGACCAGTTCCGACCGCGCTTAGCAACGTCTGCTGAGCGTTTGCGACCTCGGCACTCAGATACTGAGCGGCTCCCCCACTCAACAAGCTCACAAACCGGTCGTGAAACACTGAGGCGTTGGCATTGAGTGCTTGAAATTCTTGGGCTTGTGCACCGAAGAGCTCCGTGATCGCCGCTGACACCTCATCAGCAGCGGGTGCCGCGATCGCAGTTGTCTGGGCCGCGGCAAGCGCATTGGCATTTTTGACGGCAGTGCCAATCTTGTGCAGATCCCCTGCGGCTGCCGCAACGCTGTCCGGCGCAACATCGAGAAACGACATGGACCGAGGACCTCCTGCCAGGAACCGGGGCGGCGATCACCGAAGTGTACAAGGAATGTTCTGATTTGAAATCGGTCGTTTTCAAATCTCTTGCCGACGTTTCAGATGTCGCTAACACGTGCGCTCGCAGGTACTCGGGCCGGGTCTCGTATGTTCCGAACATGGATATCTCATGCGCGTTCGCAACTTCGTCGGACACCCCGGCTCACGTGCAGTTAGCCGAAATGCTCGGCTACAAGCGCGCGTGGCTCTACGACTCGCCGGCGCTCTACCCGGACGTGTGGATGATTCTCAACCGGTGCGCCGAGCGCACGTCGCGCATCGGCCTCGGGCCGGGAGTGCTCGTCCCCAGCCTGCGGCATCCGATGGTCAACGCCGCGGCGATAGCCGAGCTGGCGAGCCAGGCGCCTGGCCGGGTCGCCGTCGCGATCGGCTCGGGTTTTACCGGCCGGATGGCGCTGGGCCAGCGGCCAATGCCGTGGCGGCAGGTGGCCGACTACGTGCGGTGCCTGCGGGATCTTCTCGCCGGCGAAACCGCCGAGTGGGACGGCGCGAAGGTCCGGATGTTGCAGCTGCCCGGCTTCGGGGCGCCGCGGCCGATCACGGTGCCGATACTGATCGGCGCCGACGGCCCGAAAGGGCTGGCCGTTGCGGCGGAGCTCGGCGACGGCGTTTTCTCCGCCGCCGTGCCCCAGCCCGACGCCGCGAAAGTCTCCGACTGGCGGGCACTGCTCTGCTTCGGCACTGTGCTCGACGAAGGCGAGGACCTGACGTCGCCGCGTGCCATCGACGCCGCGGGTCCGGGTGCCGTGGTGATGTATCACGCCGTGTACGAGCGCGGCGGCGCCGCCGCGGTCGACGCCCTGCCCGGTGGGCAAAGCTGGCGCCAGGCGATCGAGGCGTACCCCGCGGACGAGCGGCACCTCGCCATCCACGCGGGACATCTGGTGAAGGCCAATGCGAGCGATGAGCCACATGTTGCGGGCCTGGTGCCGATGGTCAGCTCGATGGCGTTGACCGGACCGGCCGAGGAAATACCGGCAAAAATTGCCGGACTCGCGGCGCGGGACGTCACCGAGATCGTTTACCAGCCAGCAGGATCCGACATCGAACGGGAACTCAAAGCATTCGCGTCCGCCGCCGGGCTGGGCGATTGAGGCTTGCAGACCTCAAACGAACACCCCCGGCGCTCAGGCCGGGGGTGCTTCGTAACCGCTTGACCTAGTGGTGGTGATGACCGTGGCCGTGGTCGTCGTCGGCCTCGGCCGGCTTCTCGACCACCGCCGTCTCGGTGGTGAGCACCATGCGGGCCACCGACGCCGCGTTGACGACGGCCGACCGGGTCACCTTGACCGGGTCGATCACGCCGGCGCCGAGCAGGTCGCCATAGTCGAGCGTCTCGGCGTTCAGGCCCTGCCCGACGGGCAGCTCGCTGACCTTGTTGACGGCGACCGAGCCGTCTAGCCCGGCGTTGGTGGCGATCCAGTACAGGGGCGCCGCCAGGGCCGTGGAGAACACGTCGACGCCGAGCACCTCGTCGCCACTGAGCGTCCCGCGCAGCTCCTGTAAAGCCTTGCGGGCGTGGATGAGTGCCGTTCCGCCGCCGGCGACGATGCCCTCCTCGACGGCGGCCTTCGCGGCCGCAACGGCGTCCTCGACGCTTTCCTTGCGCTCCTTGAGCGCCGTCTCGGTGGCGGCACCGACCTTGATGACGGCCACGCCGCCGGCCAGCTTGGCCAGCCGCTCCTGCAGCTTCTCGCGGTCCCAGTCGGAGTCGCTCTTCTCGATCTCGGCGCGCAGTTGCTTGACGCGGTTGGCGACCGCGTCCTTGGAGCCGCCGCCCTCGACGATGATGGTGTCGTCCTTGCTGACCACCACGCGGCGGGCCGAGCCGAGCACCTCGGCGCCGACCTCGCGCAGCAGCAGGCCGGCGTCGGGGTTGATCACCTGCCCGCCCGTGACCACCGCCAGGTCCTCGAGGAACGCCTTGCGGCGGTCACCGAAGAACGGCGCCTTGACCGCAACGGCCTTCAGCGTCTTGCGGATCGAGTTGACGACCAGCGTCGCCAGGGCCTCGCCCTCGATGTCCTCGGCGACGATCAGCAGCGGCTTGCCCGATTCGGCGACCTTCTCCAGCATCGGCAGCAGGTCGGGCAGCGAGCTGATCTTCTCCTGGTGCAGCAGGATCAGCGGGTCGTCGAGCACGGCCTCCTGCGAGTCGAAGTCGGTGACGAAATACGCCGACAGGAAGCCCTTGTCGAAGCCGACGCCCTCGGTGAACTCGAGCTCGGTGTTCAGGGTCGAGGACTCCTCGACGCTGACGACGCCGTCGGCGCCGACCTTGGTCATGGCCTCGCCCACCAGCTCACCGATGTGCGGATCGCGCGACGACACGGTCGCCACCTGCGCGATTCCCTCTTTGCCGGACACCGGGGTGGCTTCGGCCAGCAGCGCCTCGGACACCGCGTCGCCGGCCTTGCCGATCCCGACGCCCAGCGCGATCGGGTTGGCGCCGGCGGCGACCATGCGCAGCCCGCCCTTGACGAGCGCCTGCGCCAGCACGGTCGCGGTGGTGGTGCCGTCGCCCGCGACGTCGTTGGTCTTGGTGGCCACCGACTTCACCAGCTGGGCGCCCAGGTTCTCGAACGGGTCCTCTAGGTCGATCTCGCGCGCGACGGTGACGCCGTCGTTGGTCACCGCCGGTCCGCCGAATGCCTTGGCAAGCACCACATGCCGGCCGCGCGGGCCCAGCGTCACCCGGACGGCGTCGGCGAGCTTGTTCACGCCGGCCTCCATGGCGCGGCGCGCGGTTTCGTCGTACTCAATAACTTTGCTCATCAGGTTCCTTCATCCGAACGCATGCCGCCCCGGAAATCACCCGCGGCTTGCACGGGGATCGCCGGGGCGGGACACGGTCCTTACTTGGATACGACAGCCAGCACGTCGCGCGCGGACAGGATCAGGTACTCCTCGCCGTTGTACTTGATCTCGGTGCCGCCGTACTTGCTGTAGATGACGGTGTCACCCTCCGAGACGTCCAGCGGGATCCGCTTCTCGCCGTCCTCGTCCCACCGGCCCGGGCCGACTGCGACGACGGTGCCTTCCTGCGGCTTCTCCTTGGCGGTGTCAGGAATGACCAGACCGGACGCGGTCGTGGTCTCGGCCTCGTTGGCCTGCACGAGAATCTTGTCCTCGAGTGGCTTGATGTTCACCTTCGCCACGATTGGAGCCCTCCAATAGTTAGATCGGGTCCGGGGCGGTTGCCCAGGAATTATCAAGGGATTCGGCAGTCGTCCGTGCCCTCGCGCCGTCGTCGCGGGTGCCGACACAGGGGCTCGGCCGATTGCCACCTAGCACTCTATACATGCGAGTGCTAGCACTCAAGGCCGCCCTGCTGCTTCTCGTGTCTTGGCGTGTCCGCGCTGAGCGAACATCAGCCCACCTGGCCTTTTACCACCGGCAGGCCGGGGTCGCTGGGCACGTCGAGCGGCGACGGCGCCGCGCCGGCCGCCACCAGGTGCGCGGCGAAGGCGGCGATCATCGCCCCGTTGTCGGTGCACAGCCGCGGCCGGGGGATGCGCAGCGTCAGGCCGGCGGCCGCGCAGCGCTGGGTGGCCAGCTCCCGCAATCGCGAGTTCGCGGCCACTCCCCCGGCGATCAGCAGCGTCGAGACGCCGAGCTCGGTCGCGGCGCGCACTGCCTTTCCGGTGAGCACGTCGGCGACGGCCTCCTGGAAGCCGGCGGCGATGTCGGGGGTGGTCGCGTCGGGGTGGCTTTCCACGTAGCGGGCGACGGCGGTCTTGAGCCCGGAGAAGCTGAACGCGTACGGGTCGTCGCGGGGACCGGTCATGCCGCGCGGGAACGCGATGGCGTCGGGATCCCCCGTGCGGGCCAGCTCGTCGAGCACCTTGCCGCCGGGATAGCCCAGCCCCAGCAGCCGCGCCACCTTGTCGTAGGCCTCGCCGGCGGCGTCGTCGACGGTGCTGCCCAGCTCGACGATCGGCTCGCCGAGGGAGCGCACGTGCAACAGGTGGGTGTGTCCGCCCGATACCAGCAGCGCCACGCACTCGGGCAGCGGCCCGTGTTCGTAGACGTCGGCGGCCAAATGCCCGCCCAGGTGGTTCACGGCGTAGAACGGCACGTCCCAGGCGGCCGAATACGCCTTGGCCGCAGCCACTCCCACCAGCAGGGCGCCGGCCAGCCCGGGCCCGATCGTGGCGGCAACGACGTCGGGCTTGTCGAGTCCCGCCGTTGCCAGCGCACGGCGCATGGCCGGGCCGAGCGCCTCCAGGTGCGCGCGGGAGGCGATCTCGGGGACGACGCCGCCGAAGCGGACGTGTTCGTCGACGCTGGACGCCACCTCGTCGGCAAGCAGCGTCACGGTGCCGTCCTCGTCGAGGCGCGCGATCCCGACTCCCGTTTCGTCGCAGGAGGTTTCGATGGCCAAGACGATCACTGGACCTCCCGCCGCATCGTGTACGCGTCGGCCCCGCTGACCCGGTAGTAGCGCTTGCGCAGGCCGATCTGCGCGAATCCCGCGCTGCGGTAGAGGCCGATGGCCGCCTCGTTGTCGGTGCGGACCTCCAGGTAGACGACGCCGCCGCCGGCGAAGGCGAGCAGGTCGTCGAGCAGCCGGCGCCCGATGCCCCGGCCCTGATAGGCCGGGTCCACCCCGATGGTGTGCACCTCGTATTCGAACGGCGGGATGCGGCCCAACCGCGCGATGCCGGCGTAGCCGACCAGGGTGCCGCCGACGCGGGCGGCTGCGTAGTGGTTGTGCTTGGCGGCCAGCTCGCGGTTGAACGCCACCGCGGGCCAGGGGTCGTCGCCGTCGAACAGCATCGCCTCCAGCTCGGCGCAGCGCTGCGCGTCCGCGGGCGTCAACGCGCCGATGGTCACGGGCTCGTCGCCGGCCGTCATCGGGGTGCCGCCAGGGGCTTGGCGTCGGGGCGGCGCAGGTACAACGCGACCAGCGGCGCCGGGTCGGCCGTCCAATCCGGCACGGCCGCCACCAGGCCGGCGGGCGTGGGGTGGGCGGGCCCGCGCACGGGCAGGCCGAACAGCGCGGCGTGTTCGGGCGAGCCGGCCACCGCAACGGCGCTGCCGGGGTCGACGTCGGCGGGCGCGTCGACAGCCGGGCCGTGGGTGCGGACTCCGTCGCGGTAGCGCGCCCAATACACCTCGCGGCGGCGGGCGTCGGTGACCACCAGCACGTCGCCGCTGGTGCGCACCCCGATGGCGTCCAGGCTGCACACCCCGCGCACGGGGATGCCCAGCGCGTGCCCGTACGCAGCGGCGGTCGCCATCCCGGCCCGCAGGCCGGTGAACGGGCCGGGTCCGCAGCCCACCACGACGGCGTCGAGGTCGGCCATGGTCAACCCGGCGTCGGCCAGCGCCGCCAGCGCGTTGGGGGTCAGCCGCTCGGCGTGCGCGCGGGCGTCGTGCGTGACCCGCTCGGCCAGCACCGCCAGGTCCTCGAGCCGAACGACGCCCGCCGTCACGGCGGGGGTGGCGGTGTCGAGCGCAAGCACGTTCACGCGCGGCCCCACTCCCAGGTCGCGATCCGCACGTCGGAGTGGCTGACGCGCTCCAGCCGGACGTCGAGGTGCCGCTCCGAAAGCCGTTCGGCCAGGCCCTCGCCCCACTCGACCACGACGACGGCGTCGTCGAGATCGGTGTCGAGGTCCAGTGAGTCGAGTTCGCCCAGCAGGTCGGCGCCGCGGTGGTCCAGCAGCCGGTACATGTCAACGTGAATCATCGCGGGCGCGCCGGGCCGCCGCGGCGGGTGCACCCGCGCCAGCACGTACGACGGCGACGTGACCGGGCCGTCGACGTCCATCGCCGCGGCGATCCCCTTGGCCAGCACCGTCTTTCCCGCGCCGAGCGGACCGGAGAGCACCACCACGTCGCCCGCCCGCAGCTGCCGGCCCAGCCGCGAGCCCAGCGCGACGGTGTCCTCGACCCGCTCGCAGGTGGCAGTGCCCTGTGCGTCAGTCACGGCGCCGCAACCTTTCCCGCAGTCGCCGGTAGCGCAGCGCCATCTCGCTTGGGACGGCCCGGTGGACGAGCCGGACCAGCCCGTCGTTGATGGCCTCGGGCTTGTCAAGCAGCGCCAGGTGGCTGGCCCCGGCGACGATGACCAGCTCCGAGCGCGGCAGCGAGGCCGCCATCTTCCGCGAGTATTCGTCCGGGGTGAGCAGGTCATGGTCGCCGCACGCGATCAGGGTCGGCACCTTGAGCAACGTCCACAGCCCGGCCGTCTCGTCGTGTTTTTCCAGGGCGTCGAGAAAACCGACCATGGTGTCGATCGGCGTGCCGTTCATCATCCGCTGGGAGAACGCGTCCAGGCTGGGGCTGACCTGCAGGTCGCTATAGGAGGCGGCCCGCAGGATCGGGCCGATCAGCGATCGCGACACGTTACGGCCGCGGTGCATCAGCTTGGGCGCGGAGCGGGCGGTGAACCGAAAGGCGTCCAGCGCAGGGTTTTTCAGGATCTCGCCCAGCGGCGATCGTGTCACGCCCTCGGCCGCGGAGGAGATGATCGCGGCGCCGACGATCCGGCCGCCGTACTGGCCGGGAAACTGGCGCGCGTGCGACAGCACCGTCATGCCGCCCATCGAATGGCCGACCAGCACGACCACCCCTTTGGGCGCGACGGCCCGCAGCACGGTGTCCAGGTCCTCGCCCAGTTGGGTGAGGTTGTAGGTCTCGCGCGCCCCGGCGCTGGATCGCCCATGACCGCGCTGGTCGTAGAACACCATCCGGACGGGCGGGGCCAACCGATTCGGCAGCCGGGTGCGCTGGAAATGGAAGGCGCCCATGCGCAAGCAGAATCCGTGGACGAAGACCATGGTCACCCGCGCATCGGCCGGGCCGGCCTCGCGGACGGCCAGCGTCACCCCGTCGGGCGTTGTCACCACGTAGGCGCGGTCGTGGTCGATCGTCTCGAAATCCTCGTCGGCGTAAGGGTCTTCGAGCAGGGTCGCGCGCTGGGTCATCGACCGGCGGGCGGAGGCTCCGACGATGGTGGCGACGGCGGTCACCCCGGCCCCTCCCGCAAGCCAGGCACGGTTCCTCCGGCGCCTGCGGGTTTTGTCAGGGCTCAATTGTGTCGGCCTCGCGATAGGTTCGGGTGATCCGCCCGCGCGGGCTGGTGACCACTTCGTAGTGGATGGTGCCGAGCAGGTCGGCCCACTCTTGTGCGGTGGGCTCGCCCCGGGTGCCGGGTCCGGACAGGATCGCCTCGTCGCCCTCGGTCACGTCGACCGGCCCGGGGCCGAGGTCGACGACGAACTGGTCCATGCAGATCCGTCCCGCACCCGGGCGTCGCCTGCCGTTGATCAGCACCTCCAGGCGCCCGCCCAGGGAGCGGAACACGCCGTCGGCGTACCCGATCGGCATCAGCGCCAGACTGGTGTCCCGTTGCGCGGTCCAGGTGTGCCCGTAGGACACGCTCTCGCCGGCGCGAATCGATTTGACCAGCGCGACAGCGCATTTCACCGTCATCGCCGGGACCAACCCCATGTCACCGAGCTGGGGCACCGGGCTCAGGCCGTACACCGCGATGCCGGGTCGCACCAGGTCGAAGGCCAGGTCGGGGCGCGACATCGTGGCCGAAGAATTGGCCAGGTGCGCAACCTCGAACCGCACGCCCTCGGCGCGCGCCCGCGCCAGCATGTCGGAAAACCGTTGGGCCTGAACGTCGTTGATGGGATTCTCGGGCTGGTCGGCGAACACCATGTGCGACATCAGCCCGCGCAGCCGGATGACGTCCTCGGCGACGGCCTGGCGCAGCGCGGTCAGCATCGCCGGGTAGTTCGCCGGGGCGACGCCGTTGCGGTTGAGCCCCGTGTCGACCTTGACGGTCACCGTCGCCGTGCGCCCCGTGCGGCGCACCGCGTCGGTCACCTCGTCGAGCTGGCGCACCGAGGACACGGCGATCTCCACGTCGGCCAGCAGCGCGGGGCCGAAGTCGATGCCGGGCGGATGCAGCCACGCCAGCACCGGCGCGGTGATGCCGTCGGCGCGCAAGGCCAGCGCCTCGTCGACGGTGGCGACCCCCAGCTCGGCCGCCCCCGCCGCCAGCGCCGCGCGGGCGACCCGCGTCGCGCCGTGGCCGTAGCCGTCGGCCTTGACCACGGCCATCACCCCCGCGCCGCCGGCGTGCTCGCGCAGCACCCGCACGTTGTGCGCGATCGCACCCAGGTCCACCACGGCCTCGGCGAGGACCCCGGGCGTCAGGGATATCGGCGTAACTGCCACGGCCGCCATTGTCCCAGAACCCGAAAAGTGCCGCGAAGGTGCAAGTACCGACGCCGCTACTCGCGAAACACGTCGCTAGTTGCACTCTCGCGGTGCAAAGCCCTCAGTGCGCGAAGTGCTGGGCGTCGTAATGCCCGGCGGGCTTGATCTTGTCCAGCGACGCCAGCGCGTTGCGGGCGTCGTCGTGCAGCGCGCGGGCCAGGTCGGCGGACAGCCCTTCGCGCACCACGATGCGCAGCACCGAGATGTGGGTGGCGTTGTCCGGCATGGTGTAGGCGGGCACCTGCCAGCCGTACCCGCGCAGCTCGTGGGAGACGTCGAACTCGGTGTAGCCGCGGTCCCTGGCGAGCCGGAAGCTGACCACCGGGATCGCCGAGCCGTCCGAGATCAGCTCGCAATGGTCCGTGTCGCGCAGTTGGTCGCCCAGCCACCGCGCCGTCGACGACAGGCTCTGCATCACCTTGGTGTATCCCTCGCGGCCCAGCCGCAGGAAGTTGTAGTACTGGCCGACCACCTGGTTGCCGGGCCGCGAGAAGTTCAGCGTGAAGGTCGGCATGTCGCCGCCCAGGTAGTTGACCCGGAACACGAGCTCGTCGGGCAGGTGCTCGGCGCTGCGCCACACGACGAACCCGATGCCCGGGTACGTCAGCCCGTACTTGTGGCCGCTGACGTTGATCGACACCACCCGGGGCAGCCGGAAATCCCACTCCAGGCCCGGGTGCAGGAACGGCACCACGAAGCCCCCGCTGGCGGCGTCGACGTGCACCGGGACATCCACGCCGCCGCCGGCCGCCAGCTTGTCCAGCGCCGCGCAGATCTGCGCGATGGGTTCGAGCTCGCCGGTGTAGGTGGTGCCCAGGATCGCCACCACGCCGATGGTGTCCTCGTCGACGGCGTCGACGACCTGCTCCGGGGTGATGACATAGCGCCCCTCCTCCATCGGCAGGTAGCGCGGCTCGACGTCGAAGTAGCGGCAGAACTTCTCCCACACCACCTGGACGTTGGAACCCATCACCAGGTTGGGAGTGCGCTTCTCCCAACCCTTTCCGACCTTTGCCCGCCAGCGCCACTTCAGCGCCAGCCCGCCCAGCATCACCGCCTCGCTGGAGCCGATTGTCGACACCCCGATCGCGCTGGACGGGTCGTCGTCCTTCAAGCCCTCGGCATGGAACAGGTCGGCCACCATGCACACGCAGCGCTGCTCGATGGCCGCGGTGGCCGGGTATTCGTCCTTGTCGATCATGTTCTTGTCGAACGTCTCGGCCATCAGCTTGCCGGCCTCGGGGTCCATCCAGGTGGTGACGAACGTCGCCAGGTTCAGCCGGGAGCTGCCGTCGAGCATCAGCTCGTCGTGGATGAACCGGTAGGCGGCGTCGGGATCCATCGACTCCTCGGGCAGCCGCAGGGCGGGCACCGGCGCGGTGAACATTCGGGTGGTGTAGGCGGGGGCGATCGAATGCGCCGGCACGGACGGATGGCTGCGGGACACGGAGGGTCCTTTCTGGTTGGTGCTACAGGTCGGCCAGTGCGGCCCGGATGTGCGGGACGATGCGCGACGCCGACGTCGGCGCCTCGCCCGGGCCCGGGGCGGCGGCCGAGAGCGCGGCCGCGCGCGCATGCACGAACGCCGCCGCCGCGGCGGCCGCGGCCGCCGGCAACCCGGACGCCAGCAGCGCGCCGATCATCCCGGAGAGCACGTCTCCGGACCCGGCCGTGGCCGCCCAGGACTGCCCGGCCGGATTGAGATAGACCGGCCCGCCGGGGTCGGCGATGACCGTGACGTTGCCCTTGAGCAGCACGGTGGCGCCGAACGCGTCGGCCAGCTTGCGGCACGCGGCCACCCGTTCGTCGCCGGGCGGGCTACCGGCCAGCCGGGCGAATTCACCCGCGTGCGGGGTCAGCACGGTGGGCGCGGCGCGGCTCATGACGAGCTCGGGGTGAGCGGCCAGGATGGTCAGCCCGTCGGCGTCGACGATCACCGGAAGGTCGCTCTCCAGCGCGAACCACAGCGCCGCGGCCCCCGTCTCGTCGGTGCCCAATCCCGGCCCGACCACCCACGCCTGCACCCGCCCGGCCGCCGCCGGGGTGGGCGACGCGATCACCTCGGGCCACTGCGCCAGCACCTGCGTGTGCGCGCTGCCCGCGTAGCGGACCATGCCGGAGGTGGCGGCGACGGCGGCGCCGGTGCACAGGACGGCCGCACCCGGGTAGGTGGACGAGCCGGCCATCACGCCCGTCACGCCCTGCGTGTACTTGTCGTCGCGGGGTCCGGGCACCGGCCAGCGCGCCGCGACGTCGGCGGCCTCGAAACCCAGCACGTCGGTCTCGGGCAGGTCCAGCCCGATGTCGATGAGCTTCACGCGGCCACAGTCGGCCAGCGCGTGCACGGGCTTGAGGCCGCCGAAGGTGACGGTCAGCGCCGCGTGCACCGCGGGGCCGGTGATCGCGCCGGTCGCCGCGTCGATGCCGCTGGGGATGTCGACGGCGACCACCGGGATCGGATCGGCGGCCGCGAACACCTCGGCCGCGGCGGGACGCAGCGGGCCGGAGCCGGAGATGCCCACCACGCCGTCGATGACGAGATCGGTTGCCGCCGAGACCCTTTCGACGACGCGGCCGCCAGCCCTGCGAAACGCCGCCAGCCCCTTGCGGTGGGTGCGCTCCGGGTTGAGCAGCACCGCGTCGGCGGCCGCCCCGCGCCGGCGCAGGAACGTCGCGGCCCACAGCGCGTCACCGCCGTTGTCGCCGGAGCCGACGACCGCGCACACCCGCCGGCCGGACACCCCGCCGGTGCGGGCGGTGAGCTCGGCGAGGATCTCGGTGGCCAGCCCGAAGGCCGCGCGGCGCATCAAGGCACCGTCGGGGAGGCTGGCCAGCAGCGTCGCGGCGGCGTCGCGGATCGCGTCCACGGAGTAGTAGTGCCGCATCAACGCAAGCATTCCATGCCCTAGACGCGCCGCGCGAACGCCTCGGTCAGCCATTCGGTCATCGCCTCGGCCAGCGCGGCGTGGTTCTCGCGCTTGACGATCTCGTGGCCGTCGTCGGCGAACAACAGGTAGCGCACCTCGCGGCCCGCGCGCCGCAGCGCGTCGACGATCTGTTCCGATTCGCTGACCGGGACGTTGGTGTCGTGGGCGCCGTGCACCACCAGCAACGGCGTGGTCAGGGCGTCGACCCGGCGCAGCGGCGACAGCCGCTCGAGCAGGGCGCGGTCGTTGACCGGGTGGCCGTACTCCGGGTAGGCGGCCTCGGCGATCCAGGGCTCGGTGTTGCGGTAGAACGTGGTCAGATCGCTCATGCCGCAGATGGTGACGCCGGCCGCGAACAGGTCCGGGTGAAACGTCAGGGCGGCCATCGTGAGGTAGCCGCCGTAGGACCAGCCCGCGCACGCGATCCGCCCCGGATCGGCCAGCCCGTTGTCCACCAGGAAGCGCACGCAGTCGGCGACGTCGTCGATGGCGGCGAACCGCTTGCCCTTGTTGTCGGCGTGCACGAAGCTCCGCCCCAGCCCGCCGGACCCGCGCACGTTCGGTGTCAGCACGCTGATCCCGGCGTCGAGCAGCTCGGGGAAGATCTCGCTGTAGTCGGGCCGGGCCTGGCCCTCCGGGCCGCCGTGCAGGTAAACCAAAGCGCTTGAGCAGTTTTCGGTCGCCCGGTACAGCCAGGACGGCAGCTTGAGCCCGTCGCGCGCCGCGACCATTTCGAGCGACGGCCGGGCGGCCAATCCCGAGGCGATCGGCCCGCGACTGGGTTCGGCGTCGATGAGTTGCCATGCGCGCGTGCGGGTGTCGACCAGCTCGACGGTCCTCGGCATCGCCGGGCCCTGCACGGTCATCGCCACCATCGAGCCGCCGGCGCTGATGGTCAGCTCGCCTGCGACGTCGCCCGGCAGCGGGATCGGTTCGGCCAGCGAGTAGTCGGTGTAGTGCAGGATCTGTAACTCGCTGCGGCCGTGCAGGTTCCACAGCAGCGCGACGGTGGACATGTCGTCGCTGACGACGAATTCGTCCAGATCGCAGTCGGGGCGCTCGGCGACCACGAAATAGCTCACCCCGTCCAGGGTGGCGATGACCTCCACCAGCCGCGCGTGCTCGCAGCCGTTGTCGCTGACCAGCAACGCCCGGAAGTACCCGTCGCCGCCCACGCCCGGCCGGTACAGTCTGGTCAGCTCGCCGGTCGGGCCGTAGCGCAGGCGCCGCGGATGGTGGTCGTCGAGGATGGCACCCTTGGCCGTCACCGAGCCGGGATCCGAAGGCAGCAAAGCGATTTCGGTTTCGCCGTGCAGCATGACCATTTCCTGGTAGCCGCGCGGCCCGACCCGGATCAGCGCCGCGCCGGCCCAGGCGTCGACGAGCCGGGCGCCGGAACGGCGGTCCAGCACAACGCAATCGCCGTCGGCCGGATCGATCAGGCAGGACTGCCCGACCCCGTCCTCACCGGTCAGGATCGCCGCCACCCGGGTGCCGTCCCACCCGATCAGCTCGGCGGTTCCGGCCTCCTCGTGGTCGATGCGCCAGGCCATCCGGTCGTCGGGATCGGTGGTGACGACCCAGATCTGCCGGCGGGTGAAGCCCTCCGGGGCCACCTCGCAGGCCAGCCAATGACCGTCCGCGGAATGGATGACCCGCGAAACCGGGCCCTCGACCGGGAGTTCGACGTTGCGCGACGAGCTGGCCCGACGGCCGCGCAGGAAGCGCTGCACCGCATGCGGATAGCCGCCGTCGTCGACGAGGTGGGCGAACGCGGTGGCGTCTGGGGACAGCGACGCGCCGTAGAGCGCGCGTACCTGCCGCCCCATCGCCTACGCCACCGGCGGCGACCCGCGTCGCCCGGCTACGCCGCGCTCGCGATCGCCGCCCCCCTCGCGCGTTCCGATTCGCCGGAAAGCCGCCCTGATTTTCGCGGGGTTCAGCGGCGGGCGCTTGCGCTCGCGCGCCATCGGATAGAAGCAGAGCCCGATCAGGATCGCGGCGAAATGACCGATCGCGGTGAAGTTCACCCCGTGACGGGTCATCGTCAGCAACGGGAATCCGAAGATCACCAGCAGCACCCCGAGATAGCCCCAGCGCCAGGGCCGCGCGATGTGATAGGTCAGCACCGCCATCACGCCGACCAGGAAATAGCTGACCCCGATGTCGCGGGCGTGCACCAGCCGTTCCGGCGCCTCGTGCTCCTCGATCGCGAAGTACAGGATGCCCTCGCTGATATAGGTGGCCAGGATGTGAGAGGTCAATCCGATTGTGAGCCAACGCAACTGGCCCAGCCAGTGCTCGGCCGGCGCGAGGAACAGGGAGAACAGCAGCAGGTACGGTTCCAGGTTCTTGCCGTCGATCCACAGCAGGCTGGAGAACAGCACGTCGAGCGGGTCGGTGCCGAGCGCGTGAATGTTGGTGGAGCGGTGCAGCAGCACGGAGTGCAGTTGCCGGCCGGGCAGTTCGTTCTGGATGATCGTGGTGATCGCGAGCACCAGCAGCCAGGTGTAGGTCAAGGGTGCGGTGACGACGAAACGCCACACCGCGAGCCAGGTGCGCCGCAGCCGCGTGCCCACCGATGCGTTCGCCACAAGTTCAACTGTTGCACGCCGGGCGTTGCTACGCGACGGTGGCCGGCTCGGGTTTCAGGTGCCGCCACCAGCAGTAGATATAGAGCAGCATCGCGTTCACCAGCGCGACGATCACCCACAACGTGACCGTCACGTCGATCCACGAACCGATGGGCGGCGCGTCGGGCAGGGCGTTGCGCAGCGGCATGATCGCGAACAGCATCGCCGCATACCACGTCGTCATCGGCGGCTGGAATTTCCGCCGGTCGAGCGCCGTCAGCACGGCGACCGAGAGACCGATCGCGGCGATCGCGATCATCATCGCGACGATGACGGCGGCAAACGCCGCCGTGCTCGGCGACCGGCGCAATTCGACTCGGTAGGGCGCCGAGATCGGCGCGGCGATATCCGATCTGTCCCTGACGGGTATGTCGACCCGCCAACCCGGAATGCGGTCGATGAACGTGACCGACGCCCGTTGCGGCACCGGGGAGTCGCCGCGGAAAAGGTCGACCGTGATGGGCCCCGAGTGGTAGTGATCGAAGGGCCAATCCGACGGGTCGCCCGTGATGGTCAGCGGGACGGGAGACACGCCCGGCACCGTGCCCTTCGGCCAGCTGCGCTTCGTGGGAGTCATCGCGGAGTGCACCGCGACGGCGAGATCCTCGGTGAGGCCGCCGGTCAACGGATCCAACAGCTCACGCCCCGGCGAAACGGTGACGTTGCCGTTCAGCCCGCCCTTGACCGACTGGAGTTCCTGCAGATCGATGGTCACGGTGGTCCCGTCGGCCATCGGCTGACCCTGGGTGACCTGGCGCGGGCAGCCGCAGCCGGACTTGGAGTAGAGCCCCACCGTGATGGCATAGGTCGCGATGAACAGGACGACCAGGCTGATGATCAACAACTTTCCGGAGCGTCTGCCCCGCGCCGAGGAACCGCCCGCCGACAACGCGCCTCCCGCTCACTCGGATGAATTGGCCGCGCGCAGAGACTATTCGACGGTGACGGACTTGGCCAAGTTTCGCGGCTTGTCGACGTCGTAGCCGCGGGCCTGCGCGACCGACGCGGCGAACACCTGCAGCGGGATGGTCGACAAAAGCGGCTGCAGAAGGGTTGACACCGAGGGGATTTCGATCAGGTGATCGGCGTAGGGGCGCACGGTGTCATCGCCCTCCTCGGCGATGACTATGGTCACCGCCCCGCGGGTCTGGATCTCGCGGATGTTGGACAGCAGCTTGGAATGCAGCGTGGCCTGGCCCTTGGGCGAGGGCATCACGACGATCACCGGCAGGCCGTCCTCGATCAGCGCGATCGGGCCGTGCTTGAGCTCGCCCGCGGCGAATCCCTCGGCGTGCATGTAGGCCAGTTCCTTGAGCTTCAGGGCGCCCTCGAGCGCCACCGGGTAGCCGACGTGACGGCCCAGGAACAGCACGGTCGAGGACTGGGCGAACCGATGCGCCAGCGCGGCGACCGGCTCGATCGTCGCGAGCACCCGGGCCACCATGTCCGGCATGGCCTCCAGCTCGCGGTACTCGCGTAGCACCTCGTCGGGGTACTTGGTGCCGCGGGCCTGCGCCAGCGCCAGGCCGACCAGGTAGTTGGCGGCGATCTGGGCCAGGAACGTCTTCGTCGAGGCCACGCCGATCTCCGGGCCGGCGCGGGTGTAGAGCACCGCGTCGCACTCGCGCGGGATCTGCGAACCGTTGGTGTTGCAGATCGCCAGCACCTTGGCCTTCTGCTCCTTGGCATGCCGGACCGCCTCCAGCGTGTCGGCGGTTTCCCCGGACTGCGAGATGGCGACGACGAGCGTGCTGCGGTCCAGCACCGGGTCGCGGTAGCGGAACTCGCTGGCCAGCTCGACCTCGACGGGCAGCCGGGTCCAGTGCTCGATCGCGTACTTGGCGAGCAGCCCCGAGTGGTAGGCGGTGCCGCAGGCGACCACGAACACCTTGTCGATCTCGCGCAGCTCCTGGTCGGAGAGCCGCTGTTCGTCGAGGACGATCCGGCCGCCGACGAAGTGGCCGAGCAGGGTGTCGGCGACCGCGGTGGGCTGTTCGGCGATCTCCTTGAGCATGAAGTAGGGGTAGCCGCCCTTTTCGGCCGCGGCCAGGTCCCAGTCGATGTGAAACTCGCGGAACGCCCCGGGTCCCAAGTCCGCGTTGCCGTGGAAGTCGGTGATGCGGTAGCCGTCCGCGGTGATCACGACCGCCTGGTCCTGCCCGAGTTCGACGGCGTGGCGGGTGTGTTCGATGAACGCCGCCACATCGGAGCCGACGAACATCTCGCCGTCGCCGATCCCGATCACCAGCGGAGTCGAGCGGCGGGCGGCGACGATGGTGCCCGGCTCGTCGGCGTTGGCGAAGACCAGGGTGAAGTGGCCTTCGAGGCGGCGCAGCACCGCCAGCACCGAGGCCGCGAAGTCGCCCGCGGTCTCGCCGTGGCGGTAGGCCTGCGCCACCAGGTGCACCGCGACCTCGGTGTCGGTGTCGCTGGCGAACTCGACGCCGGCCGCCTCCAGCTCGTGGCGCAGGGCCGGGAAGTTCTCGATGATGCCGTTGTGGACGACGGCGATCTTGCCCGCGGCGTCGCGGTGCGGGTGCGCGTTGCGGTCGGTGGGGCGGCCGTGGGTGGCCCAGCGGGTGTGGCCCAGGCCGGTGGTGCCGGCCTTGGACTCCGGCGCCATCTCCGCGACCGCCTCTTCGAGGTTGGCCAGTCGTCCGGCGCGGCGCCGGACGGTGAGTTTGCCCTGACCGTCGACCAGCGCGATCCCCGATGAGTCGTAGCCGCGGTACTCCATCCGGCGCAGCGCGTCCATGACGACCTCGCAGGCCGGGCGGTGCCCGACGTAGCCGACAATCCCGCACATCCTGAACAGGGTAGTGCAGCGATCGCGCCGGAACCGCCAGCACCGGCCCGACCTGCGGATATCGCAGGCCGGCCGCGCCAAGAAATCGTTGAGAATCCCTCCAGGAGCGGGCCTGAGGCTGTAAGCCATCGACACCGGCACGGAGGGACCGCAGCGATGCATTCATACCGCCTTCATCAGCGATCGGGGTTTATTTCACCCGATGTATTCGTGTCGTTACCGCCGGCGCCCTTTCCGCAGCAACCACTCGCTTTACACTGCGAAATGTCGGGTAACAGCTGGCAACAACCCGAGGCCAGCGGAAAGGATGACGGGGGTGGCGCTCGACCTTTATCGGCGAATCCACTTGTAAGCCAAGGGTTGAACGCGAGGGGTTACCGCCGAAAATCCGGCAGGTAAACGTTCCAAGCGACTTTCAATACGGGCGAATGCCAACAGTTCAACTTTTCGTAAACCTAACGCAAATGAATATCTAGCAAATATTAATAACGGAAACCCGGGAATCGGTGAACGAACCGTAAAGAGCTTTCAGGAGGGAATTATGACCGCTGTGCTGTTCGACGAGGTGGTGGCCGCGCCCGCCGCGCCACGCCCGAACGTAGCGCCCGCACCGAAGCGGGCCCCTCGCCCGCCTGTCGCCGGCGGCGACCCGATGGTAGACGCGGCCTCGCGTTTGCTGAGCATCCCGCTGCGCCACCTGTACGCGGCGCTGTGGCGGGTGGGTGTCATCGAGGTCACGGCCTAGCGGCGCCATGCGCTAACGTCGACGGGTGGCCCGCACACGGAAGCTCGTCGCCGCCCTCAGCCGCCGTGGACCGCACCGGGTTTTGCGCGGCGACCTGGCCTTTGCCGGTTTGCCAGGGGTGGTGTACACCCCTGAAGCGGGCCTCAACCTGCCCGGCATCGCGTTCGGCCATGACTGGCTCGCCGGCGCGGCCCGCTATTCGGGCCTGCTGGAGCACCTCGCCTCCTGGGGCATCGTGGCCGGGGCCCCCGACACCCAGCGGGGGCTGGCACCCTCGGTGCTGAATTTCGCCTTCGATCTCGGTACGGCCCTCGACATCGTTTCCGGTGTGCGCCTCGGTCCCGGCAAGATCAGCGTGCATCCGGCCAAGCTCGGCGTGGTGGGCCACGGCTTCGGCGCCTCGGCCGCCGTGTTCGCCGCGGCAGGCATGCCCGACAAACCCGCGGCCGTCGCGGCGCTCTTCCCGTCGGTCACCAGTCCCCCGGCCGAGCAGCCCGCCGCGACGCTGAAGGTCCCGGGCCTGATCCTGACCGCGCCGGGCGACCCGAAGTCGCTGAACTCCAACGCCCTGGCGCTGGACGCGGCGTGGGACGCGGCCACGCTGCGCATCGTCGCCAAGGCCCGGCCCGGGGGGCTGGTGGAGGGACGGCGACTGACGAAGGTGGTCGGGCTGCCCGGGCCGCACCGGCGCACCCGGCGATCGGTCCGGGCGCTGCTGACCGGATACCTCCTCTACGCGCTGGGCGGGGACAAGAAGTACCGCGACTTCGCCGATCCGGACGCGAAGCTGCCCCGGACGGTGCCGGTGGATCCCGAGGCCGAGCCGGTCGCCCTCGAAGAGAAGGTCGTCGCGCTGCTGAAGTAGCAAGCGGTCAGATCACTTTCGGAGCATCACTTCGAGGCCGACTCCTTCGGCCCGAATTTCCTTCTCCCGGAAGGGAATATCTGCGAGCAGCTGCTCGAACTGCGCTCGCGTGTAGGCCCGCTTCAGCAGCATGAACCGAAACGCCGCGATGGTCAGCCAGCGGTCGACCGTCCCAAGTCCCATGGCGCCGAAGTAGCTTCTGATCTCCGACATCGGCACATCCTTGTGCAAGTCGATCACCAGCGCCGTGCCGCCGGGCCGCAGCACGCGATGCATCTCCTCGAGCGCCTTATGCGGTTGGGTGAAGTTCTTGAACGCCGCACTACAGGTAAGGAGATCGAAGCTGTTGTCCTCGAACGGCATCGCCGAGGCGTCGCCGCGGCGAAACTCGGCCTCGACACCCGCCGCGGCGGCGTTGTTCCGTGCCAGCTCCACCATCGTCCGGCTGATGTCGAGCCCGGTGACTCGATACGTTGCGCGCTTTGCCATTTCGATCGCGAGGTAGCCCGGTCCTGGCGCCACCTCCAGCACATCGCCGCCCTGCGGGAGCACCTCGCGCAGGCGCGCGGCCAGCGCGCGGAAGCGTTCGATGTCCTTGCGGGTGCTCTTGGCGTACCAGCGGGCGATGACGCCCTCCATGCCGATCCCCCGGTACGCTTTCGTGGTCGCCGCCGTCATGTCAGAGCCCCTCGGTGGAATATATCTTACCGACTAAGATATTTAGATGATAAGCGAGCTCATGTCGATGTCAAACCCAGACCGCGCCCAGCTGCGCCAGACGCTGGTCCGTTCCATCAGGCAGTTCATCGCGGGAAGCATCCTCTACAACCAACAGGTCGCCGACCGAGTGGGCCTGCACCTCACCGACTTGCAATGCATCAACGTGCTCGACCTGATGGGACCGTCGACCCCGAGCGAACTGGCCCGCCGCACCGGGCTGACCACCGGCGGCGTCACCGTGATGCTCGACCGGCTGGAGAAATCCGGTTACGTGAAGCGGGAACCAAACCCCCGCGACCGCCGCAGCGTGCTGGTGCGGTTGAACCCCACCAAGCTGAAGAAAGTGAATGCCTACTACGGGGAGATCAACGAGCGCATGGCGGGCCTGCTGGATGACACGCCAGAATCCGAACTCCACTCGGTCATCGACCTGTTCGCGAAAATGAACGCTTGGCGGGCGGAGGGACCCCCGGTCCTGAAGTCGTCGCGCCGCTGACGTGATTGCGGCCCGGCGAGTGGGTAGTCGCCAACCATGCAGACCGTGGATGAGCTTTACGACCGCTGGATCACCGAACTGTGGGCCGGCCGGCCGATCGCGGCCGAGATCGTCACCGAGGACTTCGTGGGTCATTGGCCCGACCGGGACGTGCACGGCCCCGACGAACTTCAGGGGATCGTTGAGCAGACCCGAAGCATGGTGGCGGACTTGAACTTTGCGGTACAACTCGGCCCGCTCCGCGACGGGGACCTGGTCGCGGCCCGCTGGATCGGCGAGGGCCGCACCCCGGACGGCCCGGTCTCGTTCACGGGCAACGACATCCTCCGGCTCAGCGGCGATGGCCAGCGTTTCGCGGAGTACTGGACGGGCACCTCGGCGGGCTGACGATGCCGGCGACGGCGCGCGGCCGCGCCCGTGGTATCTGTCGTTGATGCGAATCGGGATCGCTCTGGACTACTCGGGCGGCTTTCACGAGGCCGTCGACCGTGTCGTCGAACTCGAGAAGGCCGGCATCGAGGTGGCGGTGGTGGCCGAGGCGTATGCCTTCGACGCCGTCAGCCAGCTCGGATATCTGGCCGCCAAGACCAACACCGTCGAGCTGGCGTCGGGGGTGTTGCCCATCTACATCCGCACGCCGTCGCTGCTGGCGATGACCGCGGCGGGCCTGGACTTCGTGTCCGACGGGCGGTTTCGCCTCGGCATCGGCACCTCGGGGCCGCAGGTGATCGAGGGGTTTCACGGCGTCGAGTTCGACGCCCCGCTGGGCCGCACCCGCGAGATTGTGGAGATCTGCCGGCAGGTGTGGCGCCGCGAGCGGGTGCAATACGCCGGCAAGCACTACCAGATCCCGTTGCCCGCGGACCGCGGCACCGGGCTGGGCAAGGCACTCCAGCTCATCAATCACCCTGTGCGCGAACGAATTCCCATTTCCATCGCGGCGCTGGGCCCGAAGAACGTCGAGCTCACCGCCGAGATCGCCGAGGGCTGGCAGCCCGTCTTCTACCTCCCGGACAAGGCCCATCTGGTGTGGGGCGAGGCGCTGGCGGCCGGCGCCGCCAAGCGTGACCCGGCGCTGGGGCCGCTCGACGTCATGGTGCACGCGTCGCTGGCCATCGGCGACGACGTCGAAGACCGGCTGGCCTGGAGCAAGCCGCAGCTGGCGCTCTACCTCGGCGGGATGGGTGCCAAGGGCCGCAACTTCTATCACAACCTGGCCACGCGCTACGGCTTCGGCGAGGTCGCCGACCGGATCCAGGAGCTGTACCTGGCGGGACGCAAGCGCGAGGCCACCGCGTTGGTGCCCGACGAGTTGGTGCGCGGTATGTCGCTCGTCGGGCCCCGCGGATACGTCGCCGAACGGCTGGCGGCCTTCGCCGAGTCCGGCGTGACGACGCTGTTGGTCAACCCGCTTGGGGCCGACCCCGGCGAAGCCATGCGCTTCGTCGAGGACGCGCTGCGGATGCGGCCCGCCTGAGCCGTCACTGCCCGGCCTGCGGAAGCTGGTCCGCGGCAATCTGGCACGGCGTCGATGCCTCGGCTGCCGGCGGCGCGTTGACCGGTGCGGGCGCCGCCGGCGCGGCAACCGGTGCGGGCGCGCCGGCCGGTGCCGGTGGCGCGTCCACGGGCGGCGGCGCCGCCGGCGCCGGCTCGTCAACCTGCTGGGCCTCCTGCACCGGCTCGGGCTCCTCCGGATCCTGCTCCTCGGCAACGTCTTTCGGGTCGCGGAACGGATCCTCCTCGTCGTCGTCGAACGCGTCATCGAAGCCCGCCTGGTCACCCTCCGCGCCCAGCAGCGAACCCATCGCTTCGACGATCCGATTGGCCAGCGCGCCGAGCCCGCCGAGCCCGCCCGGGCCGCCGCCCACATCACCCGCGGGCAAGGCCGAACCCGCGCCCAGGTCGGGCAACGGCGGCGGGGCATTCGACAACGCGGGCGCCGCAACGGGATCCGCCGGGGGCCCGGGATCCGCGGCGGGCGCGACCACCGCGGGCGCGGCGGGCGGGCTCGCCGGACGGGGTTGATAGCCTGGCCCGAGATCACCGGGCACCTCGAACCACGCCGCCGGCGTGGCGGCCATCCGGTCGATCACCATGGCGTAGGACGTGTCCACCCCCTGGGCCGTCGAACGCATCGTGGTCAGCCAGTCGTCGCGAATCTCGTTGTCCACGTATGGGGTTATCTCCCGACGGACCACCTCCTCGGCGGCGGCCCGGGCGCCCGCCCCGGTCGTCACCGCGGCGGCCGCGGCCAACCACGCGGGCCGCTGCGCCCGCGTGCCCGCGTCGACGGCGATGGCCGTCGCGACCTTGGAATCGACCAGGTACCACAGGTTGTCGCGCAGCGACTCGCACCGCTGGGCCGCCGCGCGGACCTCCGCGGCCACCGCGCTCGCGGCGCCACAATGGCGCTCCAGGAACCGAACCGCGGAATCCCCGCCCGGCCCCAGCCACGCCCCGGCGAGCTCGGCAAGCTGCGCACGCGCCAGCCCCAGCGCCTCCATGACCACCGCGGCCGCGGCCCGCAGTTCCGCGCAATCGCCGTCGAGCGCGCGAAGATCCAGGCCTTCCTCGCCGTCGTACCACTCGCGGATCTGGCTGGGATGCGCCGTCAGGCCGGGATGTTGGTAGCCGAGCGCGTGGCAGGCCCGCACGTAGGCCTCGGTGTGCTCGACGGCGGAACGGCCCTCGGCAAGCCGCTCGGCGACGTCCAGCCGGTCCGCCACGATCAGGCGATCCGCGCCGCGGCGTACACCTCGGCGTCGGCGTAGTCCCTGGCGCCCGCCCGCAGGGCCACGGCCGTTTCGGCCGCCGCGCGCGACCACTGCGTCACCTCGGCCGTCAGTCGCTCCAGCTGCACGCGCAGGGCGTCGCCGCGCGCGGTGTGCGCCCGGCCGGCGACCGCACCGCCGAAAGCCAAGTGCGCCAAGTGATCTGCCACCGCGCGGTCGAGGAGTTCGGCGGCCGCGTCCATCTGGTCGGCGACCCTGAGCACCGCCGAGCAATCGAATCTCATGCCTAATCCGACGCCTGGAGCCGCGCCGGGGTTCCCCCGCTAGAGGATCAGCGCGCGCCGCTCACCGCTTCGGCGACCTGGCTGGCGACTCGCTGCGCGACACCCTCTTCGGGCGCCTCCACCATGACGCGGATCATCGGCTCGGTTCCCGAGGGACGCAACAGGATTCGGCCCGTGTCGCCCAGTTCGGCCTCGGCCTGCTCGAGCGCGGTCTGCACCGACGGCGCCGCGGCGGCGGTCGCCTTGTCGGCCACCTTCACGTTGATCAGCACCTGCGGCAGCGACCGCATCGCGGAGGCGAGGTCGGCCAGCGAGGCGCCGGTCTGCACCATGCGGTTCATCAATCGCAGTCCGGTGACGATGCCGTCGCCGGTGGAGCCCACCGCGGGCATCACAATGTGTCCGGACTGCTCGCCGCCCAGGCTGTACTCGCCGGCCCGCAACTCCTCCAGCACGTAGCGGTCGCCGACACCGGTCGTGCGCACGGCGATGCCCGCCGACCGCATGGCCAGGTGCAGCCCGAGGTTGCTCATCACGGTGGTCACCAGCGTGTCGGAGGCCAGCTCGCCCGCGTCCCGCATCGCCAGCGCGAGCACGACCATGATGTGGTCGCCGTCGACCAGCTCGCCGTTGGCGTCGACGGCCAGGCACCGGTCGGCGTCCCCGTCGTGGGCCAGGCCCAGGTCGGCGCGGTGGTCGACGACGGCCGCCTTCACCGCTTCCAGGTGCGTCGAGCCGCAGCCGTCGTTGATGTTGAGCCCGTTGGGGTCGGCGTTGATGGCGATCACCCGGGCACCGGCCGCGCGGTAGGCGCGCGGGGCGACCGACGACGCCGCGCCATGGGCGCAGTCGACCACCACGGTCAGGCCGTCCAGGCGCAGCGTGCTCGCCTTGGACAGGTGGCGCAGGTAGCGGTCGGCCGCATCCACGGCGTCGACGACCCGGCCGATCCCGGCGCCGACGGGGCGCAGCCCCGGTCCCGCCGCAACCAGCTCCTCGATCTGGTCCTCGGTGCCGTCGTCCAGCTTGTGGCCGCCGGGACCGAAGATCTTGATGCCGTTGTCGGGCATCGGGTTGTGCGACGCGGAGATCATCACCCCGAAGTCGGCGTCATAGGCGCCGGTCAGGTAGGCCACCGCGGGGGTGGGCAGCACCCCGACCCGCAGCGCGTCGACGCCCTCGCTGGTCAGCCCGGCGATCACCGCGGCCTCCAGCATTTCGCCGCTGGCCCTGGGATCGCGGCCGATCACGGCCACCCGCCGGCCCGGTTCGCCCGAACTCGCCAGGCGCCGGGCCACGAGGGCGCCCAGGGCCAACGCCAGCTCGGCGGTCAACTCGCGATTGGCGACCCCGCGAACACCGTCGGTGCCGAATAGTCGACCCATGCGGTAAAACCTCTCACAGTTGACGCTCAGACACCTAACGTGCCCGTTCTTTTCTGACCGAAACCACGCGCGAACGCGCGCAGACACGCCGCAAGATGTGCTTTTGCGGCCAGAAAGTGATGCTGATCAGCGCTTGCTGTACTGCGGCGCCTTGCGCGCCTTCTTCAGCCCGTACTTCTTGCGCTCGGTGGCGCGCGGGTCACGGGTGAGGAAGCCGGCCTTCTTCAGCGCGGGCCGGTCCTCGGGCGAGGCCAGGATCAGCGCCCGGGCGATGCCCAGGCGCAGCGCGCCGGCCTGACCCGACGGGCCGCCGCCGTGCAAAAGGGCGAAGACGTCGAAGCTTTCCACCCGGTCGACGGTGACCAGCGGGGCCTTGATGAGCTGCTGGTGCACCTTGTTGGGGAAGTAGTCCTCGAGGGTGCGGCCGTTGAGGTCGAACTTGCCGGTGCCGGGCACGATGCGCACCCGCACCACGGCCTCCTTGCGGCGGCCGACGGTCTGGATGGGCCGCTCGAAGACGAACGCCTCGGCGGGACGGGCGGCGGGAGCCTCCGCCTCGGGGACCGCCGGCGTCTCCGGGGTCTCCGGGGTCTCCGGGGTCTCGAGAGCCTCGGTTGTCTCGGTCACTGGGCCACCTGCTTGATCTCGTACGGAACCGGCTGCTGAGCGGTGTGGGGATGCTCCGGACCTGCGTAGACGCGGAGCTTGCGCTGGATCTGGCGGCTGAGCTTGTTCTTGGGCAGCATGCCGACGATGGCCTTCTCCACGACGCGGGTCGGGTGCTTTTCCAGCAGCTCGCCGGTGGTGCGGCTGTGCAGCCCGCCCGGATACCCCGAGTGGCGGTAAGCCAGCTTCTGCTGCAGCTTGTCGCCGGACAGGGCGACCTTTTCGGCGTTGATGACGATGACGAAGTCACCGCCGTCGACATTGGGGGCGAACGTCGGCTTGTGCTTGCCGCGCAGCAGGTTGGCTGCCGCGACGGCAAGGCGGCCAAGCACCACGTCCGTGGCGTCGATGACGTACCACGACCGCGTGGTGTCACCCGCCTTTGGCGCATAGGTGGGCACAGCGCTTACCTTCTTCTCTCGAGGTGGATCCCGGGTCGAGCCGGGTGCCAGTCAGGCAGTTGCGGTGGGGTCCAAAAGGAAGGGTTCTCGGCGACCGACATTGACCCGAGGCCCCGGCGTACCGCACGCCAACCGAGCAGCTTACCGATCGTGATACCCGCAGGTCAAAATCGCCGACACTGGTATCAAAGATGCTCTTGTGACCGCTGCGACCTATCCTTAGGTGACTCAACGAACGGTGGGTCCGGATTGGCGGAAGTCGGATGACGGCCGGAGCAGTGTGTCGGACGTGTGGCACCGAGCCCTTCAAGGACGCGCGGTTTTGCCACAGCTGCGGCTCGGCCATCCAAGACGGCGACGCCCACCCCGAGTACAAGCAGGTCACGGTCCTGTTCGCCGACGTCGTCGGCTCGATGGAAATCGCCTCCGCGGTCGGCGCGGAACGGCTGCTGCAAATCATGGCCGACCTCGCCGACCGCTGCGCCGCGGTTGTCGAGCGGTACGGCGGCACGGTCGACAAGTTCACCGGCGACGGCATCATGGCCGTGTTCGGCGCGCCCGTCGCGTTGGAGGACCACGCCATCCGGGCATGCCTTGCGGCGCTGGGCATCCAGGAAGAAACCGCCCGGCTGGCCGCCGAGGTCGACAAGCGCGACGGCATCGAGCTGCGGTTGCGCGTCGGCCTGAATTCCGGTCAGGTGATCGCCGGCGAAATCGGTTCCGGGCCGTTCGGATACACCGCCATCGGCGAGCAGGTCGGCCTCGCCCAGCGGATGGAATCGGTGGCCCCGCCGGGCGCGGTGATGCTCAGCGCGTCGACCGCGCGACTGGTCGAGGGCGCCGCGGCGGTCGGTGAATCCGAGCTGGTTCAGATCAAGGGTGTCGACGCGCCGGTGCCCGCCCATCGGCTGCTGGGCGCCGGCGAGGGCCATCGCTCCGCCCTGCGTGCCGAGTCGAATCTGGTCGGTCGGCAGTGGGAGATGTCGGCCATCGAGGGCTTGCTGGAGCGCGCCATCGACGTGCACGGCGCCGTGGTCAGCGTCGTGGGGTTGCCGGGCATCGGCAAGAGCCGCCTGACGCGCGAGGTCACCGCGATGGCGGCGGCCCGCGGTGTCGACGTGTTCTCCGCCTTCTGCGAATCGCACGCCAGCGACGTCCCCTTCTATCTGGTGGCGCGGATGCTGCGAGCGAGCTTCCGGGTGGCCGATCTCGACCCGCCGGAAGCCCGCGCCGAGCTGCGGTCCCGGGTGCCCGACGCTGAGCCCGATGACCTGTTGCTCTTCGACGACCTGTTGGGCATCGCCGATCCCGACGTCCCACTGCCGACGATCGACCCGGATGCGCGGCGGCGGCGGTTGACCGCGCTCGTCAACGCCGCGGCGCTGGCCCGCCAATCCCCCGCCGTCTATGTCATTGAGGACGTGCACTGGATCGACCCAGTCAGCGGCTCGATGATTGCCGACTTCGTCGCGGTGGCCCCCCAGACACCCTCGCTGGTGCTGCTCACCTACCGCCCCGAATATCGCGGCCCGTTGAGCAAGGTGACCGGCGCGCAGACCATCGCCCTTGCGCCGCTTAGTGATTCGGAAGCCGCGGCGCTGGCCGGCGAGTTGCTCGGGCCGGACCCGTCGGTCGGCGCCTTGGCCGCCTTGATCGCCGAGCGTGCCGCCGGTAATCCGTTTTTCGTCGAGGAGATGGTGCGGGACCTCGCCGAGCGCGGTGTGCTGCGCGGCGACCGCGGCGCTTACGCGTCGGCGGCGGCGGTCACCGAAGTCCGCGTGCCGGTCACGCTGCAGGCGACCATCGCCGCGCGCATCGACCGCCTGGAGTGGGCGGCCAAGCGCACCCTGAGCGCCGCGGCGGTGATCGGCTCGCGGTTCAGCCCGGACCTGTTGGAAACGCTCGGCATTGAGCCCAGCCTGGACGACCTGGTGGCCGCCGAGCTCGTCGACCAGATCAGGTTCACCGGCGAACCCAAGTACGTGTTCCGCCATCCGCTGATCCGCACCGTGGCCTACGAATCACAACTGAAATCGGATCGCGCCGAGCTGCACCGGCGGGTCGCCGCCGCGATCGAATCACGCGGCCAGGCAACGGCCGACCAGAACGCGGCGCTGATCGCCGAGCACCTGGAGGCCGCCGGCGATCCGCACGGCGCATTCAGCTGGCACATGCGCGCGGCGACGTGGGCCACCAACCGCGACATCAACGCCGCTCGCCTGAGTTGGGAGCGCGCCCAAACGATCGCCGACCGGCTGCCCGCGGAGGACCCCAACCGGGCGACCATGCGCATCGCCCCGCGCACCATGTTGTGCGGGATCGCCTGGCGCATCCACGCGCGCGCGGTGGCCGACCGGTTCGACGAACTGCGTGAGTTGTGCGCGGCCGTCGGGGACAAGGTGTCTCTGGCCATCGGGATGGCGGGGCTGGTGATGGAGCACGCGCATCAGGCCCGGGCGCGCGAGGCCTCGGAGCTGGCTTCGGAAGCCTGGACCCTCGCCGAGGCGCTCGGCGATTCGACCTTGACGGTCGGCCTGTCCCTTTCGCTGATCTTCGCCAAGATGGAGAACAATCAGTGGTCCGACGTGCTGCGGTGGTCACAGGCGGTCATTGATCTCGCCGACGGTGACCCGTCCAAGGGCAACTTCATCATCGGGTCCCCGCTGGCGGCCGCCCTCACGACGCGGGCCATCGCCCGGTACAGCCTGGGTCTGCCCGGATGGCAAGACGACCAGCAGCAGGGCCTCGCCATGGCGCGCAAGGCCGACCCGATGTCTTACGCCTTGGTGGTCGCCTACATCTACAACCCGGGGGTCCCGCTCGGCGTCCTGGCGGCCGACGATCGGGCGGTGCGCGAGACCGAGGATGCCCTGCGGATCGTCGAGCGATCCGGTGACGACGTCGCGTTGGCCTTCACCCAGATGGCACCCGGCGTGGCGCTGGTGCACCGCCCGACGGCCGCCGACCGCGAGCGCGGCGAGAAGCTGCTGGCGGAACTCAGCGACGTGTTCCGGCGCCAGC
>NZ_LZKR01000150.1 GCF_001672915.1 Mycobacterium sp. 1245805.9
CCACCGCGGCCACGCCGTCGACCAGCTGCACGTGCTCGGGCGCCTCGCCGGCGGTCCCGATGACCTCCTCGTGCCCCTGGTGGCCGATGAGCAGAATGTCGTAGTCGTCCCGGGCGAAGCGCCGGGCCTCGTTGTGCACCTTCGTGACCAGGGGGCAGGTGGCGTCGATGGTCTGCAGGTTGCGTTCGGCGGCCGCGGCGTAGACGGTCGGCGCGACGCCGTGCGCGGAGAACACCACGATGGCGCCCTCGGGGACCTCGTCGGTCTCCTGGACGAAAACGGCGCCGGCCTTCTTCAGGGTGTCGACGACGTGCCGGTTGTGCACGATCTCGTGGCGCACGTAGACCGGAGCGCCGTGCTTCTCCAGGGCGCGCTCGACCGTCTCGACGGCCCGGTCCACCCCCGCGCAGTAGCCACGCGGCTCCGCCAGGAGCACCCTCTTGCGGGTTGGGTCGTCGGCTACCGTGCTGGCTGGTCCCACAGAGCCGGGAATTCCCATGTCAACAGTCGGCGGCATGACATTCAGGGTACCGGCCGGCGGTCGGCTTGGACTTGGCCGCCGGTTGAGGCAGTCTTGGACCCATGGCCACTGCACCGTACGGAGTTCGGCTGATAGTCGGCGCGGCGACAGTCGCTGTCGAGGAGACCATGAAGCTGCCGAAAACCATCCTGATGTACCCCATGACGCTGGCCAGCACGGCGGCGCACATTGTGATGCGATTTCAGCAGAACCTCGCCGAGCTGGTGATCAAGGGCGACAGCACCCTGGAGTCGATTTTTCCGCCCAAGGACGAGAAACCGGAGTGGGCGACCTTCGACGAGGACCTGCCCGACGACGACGGTGCTCCGACGGCCGAGGGCGAGGAAACCGACCGGCGGGCCGAGGGCCGGTTCGCGCTGTACTCGGTGGCCGACGCGCACGAGGACGCCAGCGCGCTGGTCAAACCCGCGAAACAATCGACGAAGCCGGCGGCGAAATCGACCGTCACGCAGCCGGCGGTGGCGGCCGAACTCGACTACCCGACGCTGACGCTGGCCCAGCTGCGCGCCAGGCTGCAGTCGCTGAGCATCGACGAGCTCGAGGCCCTGCTGGCCTACGAACAGGCCACCAAGGCGCGGGCGCCGTTCCAGACGCTCCTCGCCAACAGGATCACCCGCGCGAACGCGAAGTGACCCGAGCGGCCAATCCCGAACCCAACTCCGCGGAGAACCCCTTTCCGGTGCGCGCGGTGGCGGTGCGCGTCGCGGGCTGGATCGACAAGCTGGGCATCGTCTGGGTCGAGGGGCAGCTGGCCCAGGTCACGATGCGCCCCGACGCCAAGACGGTGTTCATGGTGCTGCGCGACCCGGCCGCCGACATGTCGCTGACCGTGACGTGTTCGCGTGACCTGGTGGCAAACGCGCCGGTGAAACTCGCCGAGGGCACCCAGGTGGTGGTGTGCGGCAAGCCGTCGTTCTACACCGGCCGGGGCACATTCTCGTTGCGGCTCAGCGAGATTCGCGCGGTCGGCATCGGCGAGCTGCTGGCCCGCATCGACCGGCTGCGCAGGCTGCTCGACGCCGAAGGGCTCTTCGACCCCCGGCTCAAGCGACCAATCCCCTTCCTGCCCAACATGATCGGGCTGATCACCGGCCGCGCGAGCGCCGCCGAACACGACGTGACGACCGTGGCCGGCGCCCGCTGGCCCGGGGTGCGTTTCGCGGTGCGCAACACCGCCGTGCAGGGGCCGAACGCGGTCGCGCAGATCGTCGAGGCGCTGGCCGAACTCGACCGCGACCAGGACGTGGACGTGATCGTGCTGGCCCGCGGCGGCGGCACCGTCGAGGACCTGCTGCCGTTCTCCGACGAAACCCTGTGCCGCGCAATTGCCGCCTGCCGCACCCCGGTGATCAGCGCGATCGGGCACGAACCCGACAACCCGCTGTGCGATCTGGTCGCCGACCTGCGCGCGGCCACCCCCACCGACGCCGCCAAGAAGGTGGTGCCCGACACCGCCGCCGAGCAGCGGCTGGTCGACGACCTGCGCCGGCGCAGCGCGCAGGCCCTGCGCAACTGGGTTGCCCGGGAACAGCGCGCGCTGACCCAGTTGCGCAGCCGCCCGGTGCTGGCCGAACCCCTGACGGCGCTGACCGCCCGCGCCGACGAGATCCACCGCGCCCGCTCGGCGGTGCGCCGCGACATCAGGCGGCTGGTCGCCGCCGAGACCGACCGCGTCGGTCACCTCGGCGCGCGGCTGGCCACGCTGGGCCCCGCCGCCACCCTGGCCCGGGGCTATGCCGTCGTGCAGACCGTTCCCGACGTGGGACCCGCGGCCGTGCTGCGTTCGGTCGACGACGCGCCGGCGGGCACGCGGCTGCGGGTCCGGGTGGCCGCCGGCGCCGTGGCGGCGGTAAGCGAGGGGCTGACCGATGGTCGCTGAGAACAATGAGCCAATTACTCCCATTAGTCAGCTTGGCTATGAAGCTTGCCGGGACGAGCTGATCGAAGTGGTGCGGCTGCTCGAGCAGGGCGGGCTGGACCTGGACGCATCGCTGCAGCTGTGGGAAAGGGGCGAGCAACTGGCCAAAAGGTGCGAAGAGCACTTAGCTGGAGCCCACAAGCGAATCGAGGATGCGCTCGCGGCCGGCGAGCCCGACGAGGGCTGACAGTAAGCCGGCCCGCGAAACTTTTGCTCAAAATGGAACACGTTTCAGTTATGCTTTCCGAATGGGTGATGCATCACTGACGACCGAACTGGGCCGCGTCCTGGTCACCGGCGGCTCGGGGTTTGTCGGCGCGAACCTGGTGACCAGCCTGCTCGACCGCGGATACCAGGTGCGTTCCTTCGACCGCGCCCCCTCGCCGCTTCCAGCGCATCCCAAGCTGGAGGTGCTGCAGGGCGACATCACCGACGCGGGCGTCTGCGCCGCCGCGGTCGACGGCATCGACACGGTGTTTCACACCGCCGCGCTCATCGAGCTGATGGGCGGCGCGTCGGTCAGCGACGAATACCGTCAGCGCAGCTTCGCCGTCAACGTCGGCGGCACGGAGAACCTGGTGCACGCCGGGCAGCGCGCCGGGGTGCAGCGGTTCGTCTACACCTCGTCCAACAGCGTGGTGATGGGCGGGCAGAACATCGCCGGCGGCGACGAGACGCTGCCCTACACCAACAGGTTCAACGACCTCTACACCGAGACGAAGGTGGTCGCCGAGCGGTTTGTGTTGGCGCAGAACGGTGTTGGCGACATGCTGACGTGCGCGATCCGGCCCAGCGGCATCTGGGGACGCGGCGATCAGACGATGTTCCGCAGGCTGTTCGAAAGTGTGATCGCCGGGCACGTCAAGGTGCTGATCGGCCGCAAGTCCGCCCGGTTGGACAACTCCTACGTGCACAACCTGATTCACGGTTTCATCCTGGCCGCGCAGCATCTGGTCCCCGGCGGGACGGCGCCCGGTCAGGCGTACTTCATCAACGACGCCGAGCCGATCAACATGTTCGAATTCGCCCGGCCCGTGGTGGAGGCGTGCGGCGTCAACTGGCCCCGGATGCGCGTGAACGGCCCGATGGTGCGCGCGGCGATGAGCGGCTGGCAGCGGCTGTATTTCCGGTTCGGGATACCGGCGCCGCTGCTGGAACCGCTGGCCATCGAGCGGTTGTACCTGGACAACTACTTCTCGATCGACAAGGCGCGGCGCGACCTCGGATACGAGCCGTTGTTCACCACCGACAAGGCCATGTCCGAATGCCTGCCGTACTACGTGGATCTGTTCCAGCAGATGAAAAGTCAGGCCGCGGCGGGCGGGAGGAACTAGCTTGGGCCGCCTGCCGGTGCGGTGAGCCGGTAGACGTCGACCTCTTCGGGCAGGCCTTTGAGGCGTTGTGGCCCAACGCTTTCGAAGGTCAGGCCCGAGCCGGCGGACAGATCGCGGACGGTGCGGCTGGCCAATACCTCACCCGGGCCCGCCAACGCGCCGATCCGAGCGCCCGTGTGCACTGCCAGGCCGCTCCACTCATCGCCGCGTCGCTGACATTCACCGGTGTGCACACCCGCTCGGATGCGGATGCCTCGGGTGGCGAGGGCCGGCACCATTTCCAACGCGCAGCGAGCGGCCTTGGTCGGCCCGTCGAAAAGCGCGAAAACCCCGTCTCCCGTGTGCTTCTCGCGGCGGCCGCCGTATTTCTCCACCAGCCAGTCGACGGCTTTGTCATGCGCATCGAGCTGGCGACGCCACTGCGCATCGCCACGAGCGCTGAGCAGTTCTGTGGAACTGACGATGTCGGTGAACAGCACCGTCTTGACCACTCGTTCGTCGACGGCGACACCCGATGTGTCGCAGACGAAGTCGAGGATCGCCGCACCCACCATCTCGTCCACCAGAGAGTGCGGCCCCTCGGGCAGTGTCTTGAATTCGGCCCCGGGAATGGCGGCCGCCAACGCCGTCGCGCCTTCTAATGGGGAAATTCGATCGCTGGGCCTCGCCAAGACTAGCGTCGGCGCGCGGATGGAGCCCAGAATGGCGCGGACATCGATCTCCAGCAGTGCCTGCCACAGCCATGCGGCCATCATGGGGCTCGCGCTCACCCGTTGATACCGGCCGTAGAGCTCGCGAAATCCCGGTATGTCGGCGAAGTCGCCGAAGAACAGCTCGGCCAGCGCGCCCTCGCCCCAGTGACTTTCGATCGCTTCCAGATGGCGGGCTTTCTCTTTGGCGGTAAATCCCCAGGGCCAATCCGGCAGCTCCTGAGAAAACCGCGCCGAAACGCCGTACATCACCAACGAATGGACGCGCTCGGGGTGCGTCGCCGCGAACAAAAGGCTCATCGGGCCACCCTCGGACATCCCAAAAAGTGCCGGGCGTTCGACGTTTGCGGCGTCGAGAACTGCGTGGAGGTCATCCATTCGCTCGTCCAGCGGGGGGACATGGGCGGCCGGATCGGAGAGGCCGGTGCCGCGTTTGTCCCACACGATGAGCCGGGTGATCTCCGCCAGCTGTTCGACCACTGCGGTAAGCGGACTTGCCGGTTCGTCCACAAGCTCGACGTTGCTGAACCAACCGGGGTTCCACACGAGCGTGGTGTCACCCTCGCCGAACTCGCGGTACGCCAGCCGCACGGAGCCGTTGCGTGCGTAGCGAACCCGTCGGTCGGCCATACCGACATCTTGGCATCGCCGAGGCGTTGGCGTCAGCGCATCGGCCATCGCGCTTTCTTTCCGCGTGCGCCGCGGTAGCCGGGATGCTGACGAGAAGCCCCGCCCGGCGTTAAGGTTCAGCTCAGCAGCGACGACGCGGAGGGCCGGTTTCGGATGGACACCGAATTCACGCTCACGCAAAAGCGCGCCCTCGCGGTAGTCACGGTGATCGCCCTGTTGTTCGGTGCGTACTTCTTGCGCAACTACTTCGTGCTCATCGTGGTGGCAGCGGTCGGGGCGTATTTGTTCACACCGCTGTTCAACTGGTTCAACAAGCGTCTGGGCACCGGCCTGTCGGCGACCTGCACCCTGTTGGCGGCGCTGGCCGTCGTCATCGTTCCACTCGGGCTCCTGGTGGTCCTGGCGTTTGTTCAGATCTCGCGGATGGTCGACAGCATCGCCGGGTGGGTCAGGACGACCGACCTGAGCGGGCTCGGCGACAGGGTCCTGCATGCGGTCAACGACCTGCTGTCCCGGGTTCCCTTCGCGCACACCACGGTAACCGCTGAAACGCTGAAGAAGGCGATGGTCACCGTGGGACGCAACGTCGGTGAATGGCTCCTGCATTTCCTGCAGGGCGCCGTCGGCGGCATCGCCGGCGCCGTCACGTACGCCATCATCTTTCTGTACGTGTTCATGGCGTTGCTGGTGCATCGCGAGAAGGTGCGAACCTTGATCGGCCAGCTCAACCCGCTCGGCGACGAGGTCACGGACCTGTACTTGAGGAAGGCCGGAGCGATGGTGCGCGGCACTGTCAGTGGCCAGTTCGTCATCGCGCTGTGTCAGGGTGTTGCCGGCGCCGCATCCATCTACATCGCCGGCTTTCACCACGGTTTCTTCATTTTCGCGGTGGTGCTGACCGCGCTGTCCATCATTCCGCTGGGCGGCGGGATCGTAACGATCCCGTTCGGCATCGGGATGATCTTCTTCGGCAACATCGCCGGCGGCGCCTTCGTCGTCTTGTGGCACCTCATCGTGGTCACGAACATCGACAACTTCCTGCGTCCCATCCTCGTTCCGCGCGACGCGCGGCTGAATCCGGCGCTCATGCTGCTATCGGTGTTCGCGGGCATCGCCATGTTCAGTCCCTGGGGCATCGTCATCGGCCCGGTGCTGATGATCCTCATCGTCACCACCGTCGACGTCTACCTCGCGGTGTACAAGGGCGTCGAACTCGACCTGGACGACGAGGAACCCGTGCGCCGCAATTGGTTTCCCTGGCGCAGGGCGAACACAAGGACTTAGCGGAAGCTCACCATCTCGGTGCCCCAGGCGGCCCTTATGGGCGCGTCGACGTCGTTGACGATCGTGTCGCGCTTGTCGATGAGCAGGCACGCGCGATCCGCCTCCTGGTAGGCCGTCCAGTCCGGCTCGCCGGCCGGGCCCTCGGGTTTCCCGTGGGTGGCGAAGTTGACCCACCTGGTGCGCACCCGCTTCGAGACCGCCTTGGCGGTCTTGGCGCCGCCGAGCTTCAGGGTCGGGTCCTTCGGCGCCCCGAGATTCCCCCAGACGTAAGGCAATTCGGTGGCGTGGGCGGCGTTGACCAGCAGCAGTCTCAGCAGCGGGGTGGAGTAGTCGAACCGGTACAGATACACCGGGGCCACGTGGGAGTGCCCTTCGGCCAGCCACACCGACGGCATCCGGAAGCCGACGTCGGTGGCGATGCTCAAATACCTTGCCTTGCGCCGCAATCCGGAGTAGGCGGACACGATCTGGTCCTGGGTGGGCAATTGCAGGTCGGGTTGTTCGGCGGCGATCTGGGTGAACATCGACGTGATCGCGCGCGGGGTGATCGGCATCAGCGGCGAGCGCATCAGCCGGAACAGGGCCGCCTCATGCTTGTTGGTGCCGATGATCAACGGCACCGGGTGGGTGCGGCCCTGCTGCGCCAGCTTGACCGGGTAGTCGTGCAGCAGCTCGCCGTCGACGATCGGGACGAACGCGAGCAGGCCTGGATTGCGCACGGGCACTTCGTCGAACACCTGTTGCGACGCGGCCAGGATCGCCGCGATCGGCGCGTCGGGCAACGCCTCAGGGTCGGTTCCCAGCTTGTCGAGGAAGCTCACGGCGACGCGCTCGGCCCGGTCACGGTCGTACACGGATGTGGCCGGCGAACTCTGGGCGATCGCGCCCGCGAACAGGCCCTCGGCCGCCGGGGCGGCCAGCAGCGTGGTGACGATCCCCGCGCCGGCGGATTCGCCGAACAGCGTGACCCGTTGGGGATCACCGCCGAACCCCGCGATGTTGTCACGCACCCAGCGCAATGCGGCCAGCACGTCGTGCAGCCCGATGTTCGAGTCGAAGCGGCGCCGCGCGGTGTTGAACGACGACAGGTCGAGAAAGCCCAGCGCCCCAAGCCGATAGTTGACCGTCACCACGACGACGTCACCGCTGCTGACCAACCGGTGGCCCTCGTAGAGCGCCTGGCTGGCCGAGCCCAGCACGTAGGCGCCGCCGTGCAGCCACACCAGCACCGGCTTGGCGTCGCCGGCCGCGGTGCCTGCCGGGGCGAACACGTTCAGGCACAGGCAGTCCTCGCCCTGCGGCGCACCGAGATCGAGGGGCATGTTGGGGAACGTGGGTTGCGGGCAGGCCGGGCCGTAGGACGTGGCGTCGGCGACCTCGGACCACCGCTTCGGGGGCTCCGGGCGCCGGAAGCGCAGGTCGCCGACGGGCGGCGCGGCGTAGCGGATGCCCTTCCAGCTCCGGACGTCACCGTCGTCGGCGCCGCGGATCGGGCCGTGGGTGGTTTCGACCACGCGGGTGTCGGTCGCCATCGCTCTCGAACTTCCCTAACTAAGCCGCTCGGTTAGGAATTCGACTACCCGTTTGCGCGCCTCGTAAGCGGGTTGACCGTCAACTTCGCGGACCTCGTCGGTCAGCACCGAGTGCGCCATCTTGCCGAAGCCGCCTTCGTTGCCTGGGCGAGAGTCGATTTCGATGACCTCGAACGCGTCGCCGAGTCGCGCCTTGAGCGCCGCGAACCGTTCCCGCGGCACGATGTTGTCCTCGCTGAAGCGCAAACCCATCGCGCACAGGCCGTCGTTGGCGCAGCGGTCGGCCACGGTGGTCATCTCGGACTCGCTCAACCCTGTGTCGGCGCGTCGCCTGCGGCCCAGCGGCATCGGCACCGACGGCTGGGAAAGCACCGGGGCCAAGACGCTGTCGTCGACGGCGGCGGCCAGCGCGAAGCCCCCGGTGAAGCACTGGCCGATGACGCCGACGCCCTTGCCCGGCGTGGACGCGTTGAGGTCGCGGGCGAGCGCACGCAGGAACAACGACACCGGCCGCTCCTTGTTGGTGGCGAACGCCGCGAATTCCTTTGCGACACAGGCTCGGGTGATAGTGCCGATGATGTAGCCGAGCGTCTTCGGTTTGCCCGGAACACCGAAAAGCGATGGCATGGCAACGGCGAAGCCGTTGTCCACCAGGTGATTACCGAGGCCCAGCACGGCTGGGTGGATGCCGGGGATCTCCGGGATCAGCACCACCCCCGGGCCGGTGCCCTTGCGGTAGACGTCGTGGGTGTAGCCGCCACCGGTGAACGGTGCCACCGACCATCCGGACAAGTCTGCTTCGGGTGCGGTCACGCGATGCCTTCTTTCAGAGCCTATTGAAGGCTCGGCAAAGGCGACGCCGCTTGCGTCGCCGAGGCCAGCGTACGGAATTCGTCGGGGCTGCCGGCACCGGTTATCGCGATCTGGGTGGCGCCGGCCGGGCCGGTCAGCCTGGTGGTCCACACCGGCTCGCTGGCTCCCTCTGCTTGCGCGCCCTGCGCGCTGCCGTGGTAGACGACCCAGTTGACGCCGCCGACGTCGACCGTCCCGGTCGGATACGCCGACGGATGGATCGATGCGACGAGCTTGTCCTCGTCGGCGTTGCTCTGGGTCAGGCCCAGGTACATGCCCGTCGGGCCGATGTAGCCCACGGTCGAGGTGGCCGCGTGCAGCCGCTGACCCGTCGAGGGATCGGTCCGGCCGTTGTCGATGCCGCCGCGACCGCCCGAGTTGGCGTGCCACCCGGCGGGTAACTGGGGCAGCCGAATCGGAAAGCCCAGCGCCTGGGCGTCCGCCCGCAACGCCGCCGCCGCGTCGTAGGACGGGATCGCGCCCTTGTTCGTCCCCACCGGCTGAAACGAGCACATACCGACCAGGCCGGCCAGCAGGATGCAGCCGATGACCAGCGGCGCCAGCGACCAGAACATATCGCGACCGTCCTGCAGCAACCGGGGCTTCGCCGGTTTGGGCGCCGGCGCCGGCTCGCCTAGCTCGGCGTTCGGCTGCGGCTCGTCGGTCATGAGGCCGAGTATCCCAGTTCCCGCAGACCGATCCGCTTCTGGGACAATCTGCAACCATGAGCGATCGCCCCCAACGCCGCGAAGCCCCCGACCGCAACCTGGCGATGGAGCTGGTCCGGGTCACCGAGGCCGGTGCCATGGCGGCCGGTCGCTGGGTGGGCCGCGGCGACAAGGAGGGCGGCGACGGCGCGGCCGTCGACGCCATCCGCGAGCTGGTCAACACGGTGTCCATGCGCGGCGTGGTGGTGATCGGCGAGGGCGAGAAGGACCAGGCGCCGATGCTCTACAACGGCGAGGAGGTCGGCAACGGCGACGGGCCGGAGTGCGACTTCGCCGTCGACCCGGTGGACGGCACCACGTTGATGAGCAAGGGCATGCCCAACGCCATCTCCGTGCTGGCGGTGGCCGACCGCGGCGCGATGTTCGACCCGTCGGCGGTCTTCTACATGAACAAGATCGCCGTCGGGCCCGAGGCCGCCAACGTGCTGGACATCACCGCCCCGATCGCCGAGAACATCAAGGCCGTCGCCAAGGTCAAGGCCCTGTCGGTGCGCGACATGACGGTGTGCATCCTGGACCGGCCGCGGCACGCGCAACTCATCGAAGACGTCCGGGCCACCGGGGCCCGGATCCGGCTGATCACCGACGGCGACGTCGCCGGCGCCATCTCCGCGTGCCGGCCCGAGTCGGGCACCGACATGCTGGCCGGCATCGGCGGCACGCCGGAGGGCATCATCGCCGCGGCGGCGATCCGCTGCATGGGCGGTGCGATCCAGGCGCAGTTGGCTCCCAAGGACGAGGCCGAGCGCCGCAAGGCGCTGGATGCCGGCTACGACCTGGACCAGATACTGACCACCGAGGACCTGGTGTCCGGCGACAACGTCTTCTTCTGCGCGACCGGGGTGACCGAGGGTGACCTGCTCAAGGGCGTCCGGTACTACCCCGGCGGCTGCACCACCCAGTCGATCGTGATGCGCTCGAAGTCGGGCACGGTGCGCCTGATCGAGGCGTATCACCGGCTGTCCAAGCTCAACGAGTACTCGGCGATCGACTTCACCGGCGACAGCTCCGCCGCCTATCCCCTGCCCTGACAACCCGACCCGACCCGACCCGAAACGAAACGAAACGAGGAAGACCAATCTATGGCAACTGAGGATGCCGAGTACCGCATCGAGCACGACACCATGGGCGAGGTTCGGGTGCCCGCAAAAGCCCTGTGGCGCGCGCAAACTCAGCGGGCGGTGGAGAACTTCCCGATCTCGGGCCGCGGCCTGGAGCGCACCCAGATCCGCGCGCTGGGCCTGCTGAAGGGCGCCTGCGCGCAGGTGAACAAGGACCTCGGGCTGCTGGCGCCGGAGAAGGCCGACGCGATCATCGCCGCGGCGGGCGAGATCGCCGACGGCCGCCACGACGACCAGTTCCCCATCGACGTCTTCCAAACCGGTTCGGGCACAAGCTCGAACATGAACACCAACGAGGTGATCGCCAGCATCGCCGCCGCCAACGGGGTGACGGTGCACCCCAACGACGACGTCAACATGTCGCAGTCGTCCAACGACACCTTCCCGACCGCCACCCACATCGCGGCCACCGAGGCCGCGGTGCGCCACCTCATCCCCGCCCTCGAGGTGCTGCACGACGCGCTGGCGAGCAAGGCGCGCGAGTGGCAGACGGTGGTCAAGTCGGGCCGCACGCACCTGATGGACGCCGTCCCGGTGACACTCGGCCAGGAGTTCAGCGGGTACGCCCGCCAGATCGAGGCCGGGATCGAACGGGTCCGGGCCACGTTGCCGCGGCTGGGTGAGCTCGCGATCGGGGGCACCGCGGTGGGCACCGGCCTGAACGCACCGGACGGGTTCGGGGTCAAGGTGGTCGAGACGCTGGTCGCTTCCACCGGCCTGAGCGAATTGCGCCCGGCGGTCAACTCTTTCGAGGCGCAGGCCGCCCGCGACGGGCTGGTCGAGGCCTCGGGCGCGCTGCGCACCATCGCGGTGTCGTTGACCAAGATCGCCAACGACGTGCGCTGGATGGGATCGGGACCGCTGACCGGCCTGGCCGAGATCCAGCTGCCGGACCTGCAGCCGGGCAGCTCGATCATGCCGGGCAAGGTGAATCCCGTTCTGCCGGAGGCGGTTACGCAGGTCGCCGCGCAGGTCATCGGCAACGACGCCGCGGTCGCGGTCGGCGGGTTGTCCGGCGCCTTTGAGCTCAACGTCTACATCCCGATGATGGCCCGCAACATCCTGGAGTCCTTCAAGCTGCTGACCAACGTTTCGCGGCTGTTCGCGGAGCGCTGCATCGTCGGACTCAAGGCGAACGTCGAGCACCTGCGCGAGCTGGCCGAATCGTCGCCGTCGATCGTGACGCCGCTGAACTCGGCCATCGGCTACGAGGAGGCCGCCGCGGTGGCCAAACAGGCGCTCAAGGAGCGCAAGACCATCCGACAGACGGTCATCGATCGCGGGCTGATCGGTGACAAGCTGTCGCTGGAAGAGTTGGACCGCCGCCTCGACGTGTTGGCGATGGCCAAGGTGAAGCCGGAGGACTAGATGAGAGCGGTTCGGCGATGACAAATCCCCCCGGCGGTCCCCCCGGCAGCCCCTACGGTCAGGATCCGTACGGCGCGAATCCCTATGGGCAGGGCCCCTATTGGGGCGGCCCGCCGCAGGGTGGCCCGCCACCGGCCGGTCCGCCGCCGGGTGGCCCTCCGCCCGGTGGCCTGCCGCCGGGCGGCGGTTACCCCTACCCCGCGCCGGGTGGTCCGTACGCGGCGGGCCCGTACCCGCCGCAGCAGTTCCCCCCACCCGGCCAGCAGGTCCCGCCGGGCTGGCCCGGCGGGCCGTACCCGCCCGGCGGGCCGTACCCGCCCGGCCCGCCGCCCGGGCCGCGCTCCAAGGCGCCGTGGCTGATCCTCGCCGGTGTCGCGGTGCTCGGCGTCATCGTGCTGGTGGTGCTCCTGGTGATCGGGCTCAACAGCGGAAGCAAGCCGAACAGGGCGGGGCCCTCGACCAATCCGTCCGTCCCGTCCTCGACGAGCGCGCCGTCGTCGTCGCCGAACAACCAGCAGACGGCGACCGGCTGCACGCCCAACGTGTCCGGCGGCGACAAGCCCACCGGCGACACGATCAGCGCGGGCAAGCTGTCGTTCCCGGCCAACGCGGCGCCCGGCTGGATGGGGTTCTCGGACGACCAAAGCCCGAACCTGATCGGCGCCGTCGGCGTCGGCCAGGAGGTGCCCGGCGCCAATCAGTGGATGATGCAGGCCGAGGTTGCCGTCACCAACTTCGTCACCAGCATGGACGTCGCCGCGCAGGCGGCGAAGCTGATGGACTGCGTGGCCAACGGGCCCGGGTATGCGAACGCGACGCCGACGCTCGGGCCGCTGAAGAAGTCGTCGATCACGGTCGACGGCGTCAAGGCCGCCCGCGTCGACGCGGACATCACGATCGCCGACCCCGCGCGCAACGTCAAGGGCGACTCCGTGGTCATCATCGCGGTGGACACCAAGCCGGTCACCGTCTTCATGGGCGCGACGCCGATCGGCGATGCGGGTTCGGCGGGCGTGATGAACGGCGTCATCGCGGCTCTGAAGGTGAAGAAGTAGCCGGGCCCGCCGGCGCCGACACGTGGGTGGCCTCCGAGCGCCCGCGCAGCACGGTCGAATAGCACTCGGCCCAGTGCGCGCACTCGGCGTCATCGGCCCGCTCGATCGCCGCCGCCGAACACAGGATTCGCCGGTCGGCGGTTTTGGCGAGGTCGGCCAGCCGCGCGGCCTCGTTGACCGCATCGCCGATTACCGTGTATTCGTAGCGGTTTTCGGCGCCGACGTTGCCGGCGAACACCCGGCCGGCCGAGACGCCGATGCCGAAATCGACAACGGGCAGCCGGCGCAGCTGGGTGGCCAACGACCGCGCCGTCGCCAGCGCCGCCGACGCCGGCTGCGCCGTCCGCAGCGGGGCACCGAAGACGGCAAGTGCGGCGTCGCCGGCGAATTTGTTGATCAGCCCGTTGTGTTCGTCGACGGCGTCGACCACGATCCGGAAGAAGTCGTTGAGCACCTCGGCAACCTCTTGCGGGGGAAGGCTTTCCGCGAGCTGCGTCGAGCCGACCAGGTCGATGAAGAGGACCCCCGCCTCGACCACGTCGCCGGACAGCGACGCGCCCTCTTGAATGGCGCGCTGCGCGACCTCCGAGCCGACGTGGCGCCCGAACAGGTCCCGCACCCGGTCCCGCTCGGCCAGGCCCGCGACCATCCGGTTGAATCCCGTTTGCAGACGCCCGATTTGGGAACGCTCGTAGGCGCCCACCTGGGTTCCGATGTGACCGTGTTCGACCTCGGCCATCGCGTCGACGACCTCGCTCAGCGGATCGGAAATGGATCGCGACGTCAGGATCATCGTCGGCAACCCGAGCAGCAGCGCCGCCAGCGCCACCACCAGGATGGGCACGTCCAACGCGGCCGACTTCTCGATCAGCCAGCCGTACGAGCGAAGCACCACCAGTGTCGCGATCACCCCGACGGGAAGCGCGCTGCACATGAACCACAGCAGGACCAGCCGGGCGAACACACCGGGTACCGCCAACCGCGGCTCGGACCCCAGAGTGGCCGCGCCCATGATCGGGCGCAGCGTGCGTTGCCCGAGCAGCATCCCCGTGCCGGCGGCGGCCAGCCCACCAACCAGCGTTCCGAGCGCTATGGGCAGCAGAATCTGGGGCCCGCCGGCGAGATTGCGCAGCACGAAAAACGCCCCGGCCGCACCCCAGGCCAACAGCAGGATCACCGACTGGCGGCCGGGCATTTTCATCGCCGCTGCGCGTTGCTCCTGGCTTGGCGCGTCCCCGGCTACATACCAGCGCAACGAGGGAGCCAGGTTCAGCGCGCCGCCCACCGTCACGCCAACGATGCCCAGCGCGACGAGGACCATCACCACCGCGGTGTTCTTCTCCGCGAAGTCGGCGTTGGCCGCCACGGATGTGCGCCCCCTCAGGGGGATCAGGATGGCGGCCGTGTCGAGGACGGCGATGACGTAGGCAAGCGCCAGGGCGCTCACGTATTCAATCGTGAGCCTGCGAGCGGATTTTCGCCGTCCCGCCGCCGGCGCCCGAAGCCAGCCCAGCCTGATCACCCTCTAAAAATAGCCGCGGGTGCGCCCAAAGCCTTCTAGGCGCCGTCGGTCGGGCCTCCCGAGTTCTGGTTCGGGATGTCGGTGATCGGGAAGTTGGGCATCGGCTTGGGCGAGGGCGTGTTGGGCAGGGCCGGGATCTCGCTGGGCGGAATGTCGTGCAATTGGTTGGCCGGGGGCCCGTTTTCGCGGCCGCCGTAACTGCTGCCCGGCGCCCGCGGCCCCAGCAACTCGCTGACCGTCACCAGGCGGTAGCCGTTGGCCTTGAGCACCGGGATGAACTGGTACACCAGGTCGACGGTGCTCGAGTAGGTGTCATGGAACAGCACCACGGAGCCGGGCTTGATGTACGTCATCAGCATGTACCGCGTCGCGGCCGTGTTGGAGTCGTTGATCCAATCGAAAGGGATGACATCCCAAAGGATTTCGGCCAGCCCGAACTTGCCCGCGGTCTGGCGCACCGCGTCGTTGGACAGCCCGCCGGCGGGACGCCACAGCGACGGGGCGCGGCCGGTCGCGGCGGTGATCGCGTCGTTGCTCCGGGAGAACTGGCCCGCGATGTCCTCCGGCGGGATGGTGGTCATGTTGGGGTGTTCCCAGGTGTGGTTGCCGACCTCCATGCCGGCGTCGGCGACGCGCTTGGCCCCCGCCGGGTTGGCGGCGACCTTGTTGCCGATCAGGAAGAACGTGGCCTTGGCGTCGGCGTCCTTCAGGATCTGCAGCAGCCGATCGGTGTACGGCCCCGGCCCGTCGTCGAACGTGAACGCCACGCACTTGACGACCGAGCAGCTGAGGTTGTCGGCCCGCGTCACGTGACCGGTGAGGGCGCCGATCACCAGGACCGCCGCGGCCGCCACGACGCCCAACACCGTCCGCCAATAGCGCCAGGCCTGGCTGTCGGGTCGTTTCGGCACGTAGAAAGCCTACCGAACGTCGAGGGCGCGACCTCAGCGCCGAGTGTGCTCTGGGGGCTTTCAGTGTTACCCCAGGACGGGATCCGTGCGATTTTTCCGCCCTGGCGGCACGCTCAAAGCCAAGGACTCACACTCAATGCCCTAGACACCGCTAATGCGGTCCGGCGATCTCCTCGAGCATCTCGGTGACCAGCGCGGCGATCGGCGAGCGCTCGCTGCGCAGCAGCGTGATGTGGGCGAACAACGGGTGGCCCTTGAGCTTCTCGATCACCGCCGCGACCCCGTCGTGGCGGCCGACGCGCAGGTTGTCGCGCTGAGCGATGTCGTGGGTCAGCACCACCCGCGATCCGGTGCCCAACCGGGACAGCACGGTCAGCAGCACGTTGCGCTCCAGCGACTGCGCCTCGTCGACGATGACGAACGAGTCGTGCAGGGAGCGGCCCCGGATGTGGGTCAGCGGCAGCACCTCGAGCATGCCCCGGGACAGCACCTCCTCGAGCACGGCCGGGCTGGCCAGCCCCTCGAGCGTGTCGAAGACGGCCTGCGCCCACGGGCCCATCTTTTCGCTCTCGCTGCCGGGCAGGTAGCCCAGCTCCTGGCCGCCGACCGCGTACAGCGGACGGAACACCACCACCTTGCGGTGGGTGCGCCGTTCGAGCACCGCCTCGAGGCCCGCGCACAACGCCAGCGCCGACTTGCCGGTGCCGGCCTTGCCGCCCAGCGACACGATGCCCACCGACTCGTCCAGCAGCAGGTCCAGCGCCACGCGCTGCTCGGCAGAACGCCCGCGCAGCCCGAACACCTCGCGGTCCCCGCGAACGAGCTGCACGCGTTTGGCCGCGTTGACCCGCCCGAGTGCGTGAGAGCTGCCGCCCAACAGCCGAATCCCGGTGTGGCAGGGCAGGTCCCTGGCCTCGACCAGGTCGATCTCACCATCGGCGTAGAGCGCGTCGATGTCGTCGGCGCCGGTCTCGATCTCCTGCATTCCGGACCAACCGGAGACGATGACGTCCTGCGCGTGGTACTCGTCGGCGGCCAGGCCTACCGCGGCGGCCTTCACCCGCAGCGGAATATCCTTGCTTACCAACGTAACTCGCTTGCCCTCGGCGGCGAGGTTGGCGGCGCAGCTCAGGATCCGCGAGTCGTTGCTGTCGGTGCGAAAGCCGGCGGGCAGCACCGACGGGTCGGTGTGATTCAGTTCGACGTGAAGCGTGCCGCCTTGTGTCCCAACGGAAATCGGCTGATCCAGCCGCCCGTGCTCGAGCCGAAGATCATCGAACAGGCGCAACGCCTGACGGGCGAACCAGCCCAGTTCGTGGTGGTGGCGTTTGGCCTCCAGTTCGCTGATCACCACCAGCGGAACCACCACCTCGTGTTCGGCGAACCGGCTGCACGCCCAGGGGTCGGACAGCAGCACGGAGGTGTCGAGCACATAGGTCCGGAGATCGGTCACGAAGCGCTCCTCGAGCGGGTAAGCCCGCGCGGACCCGCACAGGCATGTCGGCGGGAGCCGCAGCACCAGGACCGGGGCCGGTCCTGCCCTTCTCGTGACGGGAGGTGCCGCCCTGGCAGCAGATCTTGTCGCTGGCCATCGGGAACGACGCTACTCTCGTGGCCGCTTCGGCGCCGCGCAGGCGCGCCGAGACCGACACGGCGACACCAAAAACCGGCCGCGAGGCGCGGCCGGTTCGGGTGAAGGTCGGTTTAACTGAGGACGAATTGCCGCAGCGCCGGCTCGCCCGCCACACCCCATTCGGTGATGCGGTCGGAGACCGCCTGACGTAGGTCCTGCGGCGTGAAGATGCCGGCGTCGGCGACGGCCTGCACCTTGTCCGCGTAGGCGTCGATGTCGGCGCCCACCGTCTGCAGGTCCGCCGACCGCGCGGCGATGGCGGCGATGGTCTCGTCGCGGATGTAGGAGAGGCAGTGCGCGACGAGGCTGGCGAACATGTGCTCGTGGCGCTCTTCGTCCCTGCGGATCCGGTCGATGAGGCCGGCCAGCACCGGCTCCTCGATCTGCGCCGCCAGGTTGCGGCAGAATACGGCGTGCGTGCGCTCGGTGAGCGCCATGTAGACCAGCGTTTCGACCTGCGAGTAGGTGTCGGCGCGGTAGCCCTTCATCACGTACTGGACGCGGGCCTCCTCGTTGGCGGTCGGGTCGACCTCCCGGGTCACCACCAGGTACTCGCGCAGCGCGATGGCATGCAGGTGCTCCTCGGCGGTCCACCGGCCCAGCCAGCGGCCCCACCACTCCTCGAGGATGAAGTGCTCGACGAGCTCGCGGTGGTGGCCGGCGAGATTGTCCTTGAGCAGCAGCAGGATCTCGCAGGCGTCGGTGATGCTCCTGGGCAGCGTGGTCTGCGACGGATCCCAGTCGCGCCCGCCCAGGAACGCGAAGTTCTCGCCCTGGTCGAAGGGCACGTAGTCGTGGGCGAACCACAGGTCCTCGGTGTTGAGGTGGTGGTCCATGAGCCGCTCGACGACGGGCTCGAGTTCGAGGGTCAGCGTGTTAGGAACAGGTTTCTGTGCCATGCGGTTACTGTAACTCGGAGGTACAGGTTCGGTGAAATTGTTGGGGTGTGTCGCCGCCGAATGGTGACTTTGGTCCCCTCAGGCGGTCAGCGGTCGACGAGCGTCCAGTCCTCCAGGCCCTCGTAGAGCGGGAACTCCCGGGCCAGCCGCGTCACCCGCTGCCGCAGCGCCGACACGTCGGCGGACGTACCCGCCGCCAGCGCGGTGGCGATGATGTCGGCGACCTCGGTGAATTCGGCGTCCCCGAAGCCGCGGGTGGCCAGCGCGGGCGTGCCCACCCGCAGGCCCGACGTCACCATCGGCGGCCGGGGGTCGTTCGGGACCGCGTTGCGGTTCACGGTGATGCCGATCTCGTGCAGCAGGTCCTCGGCGGCCTTGCCGTCGAGCGGCGAGTCGCGCAGGTCCACCAGCACCAGGTGCACGTCGGTGCCGCCGCTGACCACCGAGACGCCGGCCTTGGCGACGTCGGCGGCCAGCAACCGGTCGGCGACGATGCGCGCCCCGGACAGCGTGCGCTGCTGGCGGTCGGCGAACTCGGGGGTGGTGGCGATCTTGAGCGCGACCGCCTTGCCCGCGATGACGTGCATCAGCGGCCCGCCCTGCTGGCCGGGGAACACCGCCGAGTTGATGGCCTTGGCGTACTCCTGCTTGCCCAGGATCATGCCGGAACGGGCGCCGCCGAGGGTCTTGTGCACGGTCGTGGACACCACGTCCGCGTGCGGCACCGGCGTCGGGTGCAGGCCGGCTGCGACGAGCCCGGCGAAGTGTGCCATGTCCACCCACAGCTTGGCGTCTACCTCGTCGGCGATCGAGCGGAACGCGGCGAAGTCGAGGATGCGCGGGTAGGCCGACCAGCCGGCGATGATCACCTTGGGGCGGAACTCGACCGCCCTGGCCCGCACGACGTCCATGTCGACCAGATGCGTCTTCGGGTCCACGCCGTAGAAGCCGGCCTCGTACAGCTTCCCGGAGAAGTTCAGCTTCATCCCGTGGGTGAGGTGGCCGCCGTTGGCCAGGTCCAGGCCCAGCAGGTGTTCCCCGGGTGACATCAGGGCGTGCAGCACGGCGGCGTTGGCCTGCGCGCCGGAATGCGGCTGGACGTTGGCGAACTCGGCGCCGAACAACGCCTTGGCCCGGTCGCGGGCGATGTTCTCGACGACGTCGACGTGCTCGCAGCCGCCGTAGTAGCGCCGGCCGGGCAATCCCTCGGCGTACTTGTTGGTCAGCACGCTGCCCTGGGCCTGCAGCACCGAGCGGGGCACGAAGTTCTCGGAGGCGATCATCTCCAGCGTGTCGCGTTGCCGGTGCAGCTCCTTGTCCAGCAGCTCGGCGATGTCGGGGTCGACCTCGGCGAGCGGGGCCGACATCACGGTGGAGGAGGTACGGGCGTCGGGTGCGGCAGTCACGGGCGCCAGTCTATCCAGCGCGCTTATCGCCAGCCCAGCCGTCGGGCGCGCGTCCGCCCCTGCCACACTTGAGCACTATGCCGCGGCCTAGCGAGCCGAGCCCTTATGTGGAGTTCGACCGAAAACAATGGCGTGCGCTTCGCATGTCCACGCCGCTGGCCCTCACCGAAGAGGAACTGGTCGGGCTGCGCGGTCTCGGCGAGCAGATCGACCTGCTGGAGGTCGAAGAGGTTTACCTGCCGCTGGCCCGGCTGATCCACCTTCAGGTGGCCGCGCGCCAGCGGCTGTTCGCCGCGACGGCGGAATTCCTCGGGGAACCCCAACAGAACCCGGACCGGCCGGTGCCGTTCATCATCGGGGTGGCGGGAAGCGTGGCCGTCGGCAAGTCGACGACGGCCCGCGTGCTGCAGGCGCTGCTGGCCCGCTGGGATCACCACCCCCGGGTGGACCTGGTGACCACGGACGGCTTCCTGTACCCGAACGCCGAGCTGGACCGGCGAAACCTGATGCATCGCAAGGGGTTTCCGGAAAGCTACAACCGCAGGGCGCTGATGCGGTTCGTGACGTCGGTCAAATCCGGTTCGGACTATGCGTGCGCGCCGGTGTATTCGCACCTGAAGTACGACGTCATCCCGGGGGCCAAGCACGTAGTCCGCCACCCCGACATCTTGATCCTCGAGGGCCTCAACGTCCTGCAGACCGGGCCGACACTGATGGTGTCGGACCTGTTCGACTTCTCGCTGTATGTCGACGCCCGGATCGAAGACATCGAGCAGTGGTACGTGTCGCGGTTCCTGTCGCTGCGCGGCACGGCGTTCGCCGACCCCGAGTCGCACTTCCACCACTATTCAGCACTCAACGACACCAAGGCGGTCGCGGCCGCGCGCGAGATCTGGCGGTCGATCAACCGGCCCAACCTGGTCGAGAACATCCTGCCGACCCGGCCCCGCGCCACCCTGGTGTTGCGCAAGGACGCCGATCACTCCATCAATCGGCTGCGCCTGCGCAAGCTGTAGCGCGGGGCCCGGTCGGGGGACTACGTCGGGAGGCGACGCACGCCCAGGTACTGCAGCCCGGCGAACGCCGCGGTGTAGAGGCCCGTGGCCAGCGTGGCGGCCACCCCGGCTGCGGTCAGCATGGGCACGGCTTCGGCGGCCGCGATCGCAGCCAGCGTGAAGACGACATTTGCCACGATGATGCCGATCCCGACGCGGCGCAGGTCCGGCACCGCCGCGAGGGTGAACACGACGAGGCCGGAAAGCACGAAGAATGCGCCCATCGCGTACCCCTGGCCCGACGTGAGGCCGGTCAGCGACGAAATCGGGTCGGCGAAAAAGGCGACGGCCAAGCCGCAGATACCCGTCAACGTGGCGTCCGCGCGCATGGCGAAACGCAGCAGCGAGTCGGTCGAGTCGTACAGGGGTCGGGTGGGAAGACCAGAAATGGCGGTCATGTGATCACTCCTAGCGATGGCGAGGGGGTCGAACTGGTTTGAGCGTGCCGCTAGAGCACTGCCAGATCGACTCGTGGCGCTGCCAACTGCTGCCACGGATACAAAGACCAGCCGTTTATTCCCGCTATTCCCAGTTGTCCTAAATTGCCCGCCCCTCGACCACACTGAACGGCGATGCCGTTTCGACCACCCGCGTCATTTCGAAGCCGGCCCGGTTTAGCAGTTGGCGGTATTCGGCGGCGGTCCGCTCACGGGCGTCCAGCGCCATCAGCATTTCCAGGTCCAGCCAGTTGCCCACGAATTCACGATTGTGCTTGGGGATGACGAGCTCGACGAGCAGGACGTGCTTGCCGGCGCCAGCGGCGGCGCGCACGTTGCGGAGGATGTGCACGGCCTCCTCGTCGGGCCAATCGTGAATCACGCTCTTGAGAACGTAAGCGTCGCCGCCCTCGGGTACCGACTCGAAAAACGAGCCTTCGACGATCCGGACGCGGTCGTCGACGCCGTGCTCGGAGAGGGTGGCCGGGGCGCCCGCCACGACCTCGGGCCGGTCGAAGAGGATGCCGCGGGCCTGGGGAGCGGCGGCAAGGATGGCGGCCAGTAGCCGGCCGTGCCCACCGCCGACGTCGGCGATGGTCGCGAACCTGCCGAAGTCGTAGCCGGCGATCAACGGTGCGATGGCGAGTTCGGATCCACTGGTCATCGCCTGATTGAAAATTTCGCCGAGTTCGGGCTCCCCGGCCAGGTATTCGAACGTGGGCTTGCCGCGCAGTTCGGGGATGACGGCCCGGCCGGTGCGGATCGCGTCGGTGAAGTGGCTCCAGTGCTCGCGGTGCTGGGGCGAGCCCAGCCAGCGGGCCCACCCGGCGACCGATACCTCCGCATCCCGGCGAAGCGCGTCCGCGAGCGGGGTGAGGTCGTAGCGGCCGTCGCGACGTTGCCGAAAGATGCCGCGCGCGATCAGCGCCCGCAGCAGTCGGCTCAGGGCGTTGGCGGCGGCGCCGACGGCCGCGGCGAGATCGTCGGCCGACAAGGGTCCTTTGGCGAGCGCGTCGGCGATGCCGAGCTCGGCGGCCGCGGTGATGGCCTGGGCGGCCCATCCGTCGACGACCATCTCCATCACCGCGATTGGCGCCGGGACAAGGCGTCGGTGCAGTTGGGCGATTCGATGCCTGACGAGTTCGATCGCCCGCACGACTCTGACCGGCGGAACCCTCGACGCCATACTGCCTCCCTGACTTCGGTGCTCTCTCCGCATATTCGACACCGCGGCCCGCGCAGCCGGATTCTCGGGGGAGGGATTGGCGCTAGTCGCTCGCGACCGGCACCCGCGCCCGCAGGTCGGCGGCGATCAGCCGGGCGGCGGCGTTTTGCCAGTTGTGCAGCGACCGCTGCGGCACCTCGGTCACCAGCCACTGCCAGGCCTGCCGGGCGGTGGGGTCCAGGCCGGCGGCGGTGGCGTTCTGCGCGTACGCGCGCACCCCGACGACGTACGGGAAGTACAGCGAGTTGTAGTACCGCCATTCCTCGGTGGTGCCGAAATCGCCCGCGTCGCGGGGTTTGAGCCGGGCGATGCCGTCGGCGAGGACGGCTTTGAGCTCGTTGGCGCGCTCCACGGGGTGATCGGGAGCGCCGCGCGCGGCCAGCCGCTCGTCGATCACGGGCAACGCGGTCAGCGGGCTGGCGACGAGCTTGGTCAGGTCGGCGTAGTGGCCCAGCGCGCGGCGGGTGAGCCGTGCGAAGGTGTCGTCGTCGATGTGCCGAAGATCCTTGCGGGGATCGGCCGAGCGCAGCGGCAACGCCGCGCCGGTGTGCCGCAACGCGGCGCGGTCGGCGCGCAGCGTGGGCGACCTGGAGAACGCCAGCCGGTCCAGCACGCCGGCCAGCGGATCGGCCAGCACCTGTACCGCGATCGCGATGGCGAGCGTGGTGAACAGCAGCACCGTGAGCACGGTCTGCGCGGTGGGCTCCCGCCGGGTCACGGCCAGGCCGATCAGCGCCTGGCCGCCGAACAGCACGGCCACGGCCATCGAACCGGCGAACGAGCGCAGCATGTCGGCGCGCAGCGCCTGGCCCTCGTCGAAGGCGTCCCACAGCGCGACCGCCACGCCCAGCGTCAGGACGTCACAACCCGTCGACGCCAGCGCCAGCCAGCTGGGCACGATGCCCAACGGGATGATCAGGATGGCGTTGGCCAGCGCGAAGAACAGCGTCGCCACGACCACGACGCCGACGACCGAGGTCGGCTGGGCGGGCCGGCGCACCGCGAAGACCATCGCCCCCAATGTGGACGTCGAGATGACCGCCATCATCAGCAGGTGACCCGGCCGCAGCGGCCCCTCGACGCTGCCGGCCAGCCCCGCGCCCAGCAGGATGAGCGCGCCGACGCCGCCGACCAGCAGCAACTCACCGGTGCGCGCCCGCCAGCGGTCGCCCGGCCGCGACAGCTCGACGAGCACCGCGAACCACGCCACGCTGGGCACGGCGGCCAGATAGATCTCGAACCGGCCGAGCAGCGCGAGATGCGGGGCGCTCGCCGTGCGTATCGCGTCCAGCGCCACCACCAGCGCGAAACCACACAGTCCGACCGCCGCGAGCACAAGCACCGGCTTACGCGGATCGCGGGCCAGCAGATACAGCCCCAGCCACCCGCTCAGCGTGAACACCACCGCCGACAGCGCAGCCATGCATCCAGTTTGGCACGGCCTACTTGCCGTACCTCCGATGCCGCTGGCTGTAGTCGCGCAGCGCACGCAGAAAATCGACGCGGCGGAACGCGGGCCAGTGCGCCTCGGTGAACCACATCTCCGAATAGGCGCTCTGCCACAGCAGAAAACCCGACAGCCGCTGCTCCCCCGAGGTGCGGATCACCAGATCGGGGTCGGGTTGCCCAGAGGTGTAAAGGTTTTCGGAGATGCCGTCGACGGTCACCGCGTCGATGAGCTCCTCCGCGCCGGCACCGTTGGCGAGTTCCTTGCTCAGCAGCGCCCGCACCGCGTCGACGATCTCCCGGCGGCCGCCGTAGCCGACCGCGACGTTGACGTGGAACGGCGCGACGGCCGGAGTCGACTCGACCGCGTCGCGCAGCCGGCGGGCCTGCTCCTCGCCGATCAGCCCGAGGTCGCCGACCGTGCGCACGCTCCAGCGATTGGCCGGGGCACAGATCTCCTCGACCACGTCGGTGATGATCTCGATGAGGCCGGCCAACTCGTCGGGATCGCGTTGCAGGTTTTCGGTGGAGAGCAGGTACACCGTCGTCATCTCGATGCCGGCCTCTTGGCACCAGCGCAGCATCTCGGCGATCTTCGCGGCACCCATCCGGTAGCCGTAGCTGACGTCGTCGTAACCCGCGTTGCGTGCCCAGCGCCGGTTCCCGTCGCACAGCACCGCGATGTGCCGGGGAAGTTCGGACTTGGAGGCCGCCAGACCCTGCCTCAGCCGCAGCTCGTAGACGCGGTACAACGGCTCCTTCAGCCGCGGCGGGATGATCTCCACGAAGCTCCACCCTACTGTGAGCGACACCAAATTCCGCCGTGGATTTGCGCAACCCCACCGCACGTCTAACACCGGGTCGTGATCGTTCGCCGCTACTGTTGGCTGTAATGAGCACCAAAACCAGCACGCCCACCAACCCGGAGCCCGAGGCGATCGCGCCCAGCAATCCCGTCGAACAGCTCGTCGAGGGGACCGCCGAGGCCATTTCCAAGCCCCGCATGCGCGGCTGGATCCACTTCTATTCGGCGTGGCTGGCGATCGTCTGCGGCGCGAGCCTGGTGTCGGTGTCCTGGGCGGTGGCCTCCACCCGCGCCGGGCTGACCACGTTCGCCTACGCCCTGGCCACCGTGGCGATGTTCGCGGTGAGCGCCACCTACCACCGCGTCAACTGGAAATCCGCCAAGAGCCGCAACCTGATGAAGCGGCTCGACCACTCGATGATCTTCCTGTTCATCGCCGGCAGCTACACGCCGTTCGCGATGCTGGCGATGCCGCCCGACGACGGGCGCACCGTGCTGTGGATCGTGTGGGGCGGCGCGCTGGCCGGCGTCGTGCTGAAGGTGTGCTGGCCGACGGCGCCGCGCTGGGTGGGCGTGCCGCTGTACCTGCTGCTGGGCTGGGTCGCGGTCTGGTACGCGCCGACCATCATCCACGTCGCCGGGGTGGCCGCGATGGTGCTGCTCGCGACCGGCGGCGCGTTCTACAGCATCGGTGGGCTGCTCTACGGGCTGCGCTGGCCGGACCCGTGGCCAAAGACGTTCGGGTATCACGAGTTCTTCCACGCCTTCACCGCGATCGCGGCGATCCTGCACTACATCGCCATGTGGTTCGCGGTCTTCTACGTCGGCTGACGGTCTTGCCCGCCCGCGAAAGTGCAACTACCGACGCGGTCACTCGGGAAATGCGTCGCCAGTTGCACTCTCGCGGCTAGAGCTCGCCTAGAGCTGCGTGATGTCGGCCGCCGACCAGTAGGCCTTCATCGCGGTGACCTTGCCGCTGTCGTCGAAGGCCATCACGTCGATCGGCTCGATCACCATCCGGTGCTCCCCCGCGGTGACGGTCAAGCGGAACTGAAACGCCGCCTCGTTGCCGGCCACCCGCAGTGACACCAGCTCGCATTCGCGCTGCACGTCGTTGACCGCGGAGTAAAAGCCGTGGATGGCCTGGCGACCGATGTGCACCTCGCCCCCGACCGGGTCCTCGACGGTCGCGTCGTCGGCGAACAAGTCCACCAGCTCGTCGGGGCTGCCCGCTGCGACGAGCTCGATGTAGCGGTTGACGGTGTCGGTGATCGCGTGGACCCGGTCCGTGGCGTTTGGCATGGGACGCAGGGTAGCCACCGGGCTACCGTCCCGAAACATCCAGCGCGGCCGCCAGTTCGGCCGACCCGGTCACCGGCAAGTCGCACAGCCGGCCCCGGCACACGTAGGCGGCGTCGGCGCCCCCGACCCGGTCCCGCCCGACCAGCAGCGCCGACGAATCCCGCTCGCCGCCCACGACGATCGCCCCGCCGGGAGCCAGTCGGCGCGCCTCGGCCAGCAGCGGGGACCGAGACGGGTCGCAGACGACCGCGATCTGCAGCGGCCCGCGAACCGCGGATTCCGCGACGGCCAGCCAATGCCCGGCCGACCGCGGCGCGCGCTCCAGCAGCAGCGAGTGCGCCGCGAGGGCGTCGCCCACCGCCCGCAGGTACCGCTCCGCGCGCTCGGCGTCGACGAGGTGCGCCGCGGTCAGCAACGCTTCGGTGATCGACGACGCGCCCGACGGCGTGGCGCCGTCGAGCGGGTCGGCGGGCCGCAGCACCAATTGCTCGGCGTCGTCGGCGGTGTCGAACCAGCGGCCGGGCCGCTGCGGGTCGGCGAAGTGGCGCAGCGCGGTATCCAGCAACCCGGTCGCCGTCGTCAGCCACGACTCCTCGGCGCTCAGCTGGTACAGCGCGAGCAGGCCGGTGGCCAGCATCGCGTAATCCTCGAGGATGCCGGGGCTTTCGCCGACCACCCCGCCCAGGCTGGCGCGCCGCAATCGTCCGTCGACGACGTGCAGCCCCAGCAGCGAAAGGGCGCAACGCGTTGCGGCAGAAGCCAACTCGGGTGTGTCCAACGCCACGCTGGCCTCGGTCAGCGCAGTGATCGCCAGTCCGTTCCACGATGTGACGACCTTGTCGTCGCGCCCCGGCTGCGCGCGGGTGAGCCGCGCGGCCAGCAGCGCGGCGCGGACGCGTTCGGCCCGTTGCGGGTCGTCGGGGTCGGCGGGCAACTGCAGCACCGAGCTGCCGTGTTCGAAGGTGCCGGACGGGGTGACCGCGAAAAGCTCTGCGGCCCAAGGACCGTCGTCGGCGCCCAGCACCTCGGTCAGCTGCGCCGGCGTCCAGACATAGGTCGAGCCCTCGCGGCCGTCGGCGTCGGCGTCCAGCGACGAGGTGAACATGTCACCGTCGGCCAGCTCGTCGAGCAGGAACCCCGCCGTCTGGGTGGCGACCCGGCGGGCCAACGGGTCCCCGGTACGCCGCGCCCAGTGGGCGTAGGCGCGCAGCAGCAGCGCGTTGTCGTAGAGCATCTTCTCGAAATGCGGTACCACCCAGGCGTTGTCGACGCTGTAGCGGGCGAAGCCGCCGGCGAGTTGGTCGTAGATGCCGCCGCGGGCCATCGCGTTGCCCGTGCGCGCGACCGCCTCCAGCGCGGCCGGTGAGCCGGTGCGCTCGTGGTTGCGCAGCAGCGCCTCGAGAATCGCCGACGGCGGGAATTTGGGGGCGCCGCCGAACCCGCCGTGCACGGTGTCCTGGTCGGCGAGCACGGAGGCGACGGCGTGGTCACACAGCTGCGGCGCGACGTCGGGGCCGCCAGTCGCCGCCAGGCCCCCGAGAGAAGAAGCCATCCTGCGTAACTCCCCGGCGATGTGGTCAGAGGCCTCCTCGACCTCGCCGCGGCGGTCCCGCCAGGTCGTGGACACGGCCGAAAGGAGTTGCAGGAAGCCGTCTTTCGGGTAATACGTGCCACAGAAGAACGGCCGGCCGTCGGGCGTCAGGAAACACGTCATCGGCCACCCGCCATGCCCGGTGAGCGCGACGGTCGCGTTCATGTACACCGCGTCGATGTCGGGACGCTCCTCGCGATCGACCTTGATGCACACGAATCCCGCGTTCATCACCGCGGCCACCTCGTCGTCTTCGAACGATTCGTGGGCCATCACGTGGCACCAGTGACAGGCGGCGTAGCCGATGGACAGCAGGATCGGCACGTCGCGCGCCGCCGCGTCCGCCAGCGCCTGCGGCGTCCACTGCTGCCAATGCACCGGGTTGTCGGCGTGCTGGCGCAGATACGGGCTGGTGGCCTGCCCGAGGGTGTTCGTGGCGGCCTGCTCAGCCGGGCTCATCGCGCGGTCTCGGTTGGTCGGGGTTCTCGCCAACCGTGTCGGTGCCCTCGTCGGCGGCCTGATCGGGCTCGGGGTGCTCCGGGTCGAACGTCTTGGGGACCTTTTTCAGCTGCCGGTTCATCGACCGCAACAGGAACAGCGTCGCGACCAGCAGCAGCACCACGACGAGCAGCCCGACCGGGCTGGCCTTGCCGAAGTCGGGCCCGTGGTTGTGCGGGGCGTCGGCGAGCACCCGCAGGAGGTGGTGCGTCACCCGTCGTCCTCGATCCCGGCGAACAGGTCGTCCTCGGGCAGCTTGACCGGGACGCGGGAGCGGGCCAGCTCGAATTCCTCGGTCGGCCAGAGCCGCTGCTGCCATTCGATGGGGGCGGCGAAGAATTCGGCGTTCGGGTCGATCTGGGTGGCATGCGCCCGCAGGGCATCGTCGCGCTGGCTGAAATACGCCGAGCACTCGACCCGCGTGGTCACCCTGGACTCGAACGGATCATGCTCGGGATCCCAGTGCTTGAGCCACTTTTGGAACGGGCCCTCCTGGCCGCGCTTGACGAACTCGTCGTGCAGCAGCTGCATCCGCGCCCGCAGGAAGCCGTGGTTGTAGTACAGCTTGGACACCGTCCACGGCTCGCCCGCGTCCGGAAAGCGGGCGTAGTCGCCGGCGGCCTCGAAGGCACCGACCGAAACCTGGTGGCAGCGAATGTGGTCGGGGTGGGGGTAGCCGCCGTTCTCGTCGTAGGTTGTCATCACGTGGGGCCGGAACTCGCGGACCACGCGCACCAACGCCTCGACGGGCTCCTCCAGCGGCACCAGCGCAAAGCAGCCTTCGGGCAGCGGTGGCGGCGGATCGCCCTGGGGCAGGCCGGAGTCGACGAAGCCCAGCCACTTGTGCTCAACACCGAGGATCTCCGCCGCCTTCGCCATCTCGTCGCGGCGGATTTCGGCCATGTGCTCCAGCACATCCGGCAGGTCCATCGCCGGGTTGAGAATCTCGCCGCGCTCGCCGCCGGTCAGGGTCACCACCAAGACCCGGTGACCCTCGTCGGCGTAGCGGGCCAGCGTGGCCGCACCCTTGCTCGACTCGTCGTCGGGGTGGGCGTGCACCGCCATCAACCGCAGTCCGCTCACGTGCCCCCTCAAGTTGTCCGAGTCGGTTCGCTGGTCGCCCCTGCAGGGCTAGAAGTGCTAGAAGCGACCTTATAATTCCAGTTCCGATCGTTGCATCCTGTCGGCCGGCGGCCGGCAACCACCAGTGCAGGCATACCCAGGCATGACCGAAACTTCCCCTCCGCGCCCCGAGGCCCGCTATGGGCGATCGCGACTGTCGCGCATATCCCGGCGCCGGGTGGCCATCGGGTTGGCCGTGCTGGTCGTGGCCGTCGGCGTCGTCGTCGCCGTCGTCGGCTACCAGCGGCTCGGGACCAGCGACGTCACCGGCTCACTGGCCGGCTATCAGGTGATCGACAACGAGACGGCGTCGGTAACGATCAGCGTGACGCGATCCGACCCGTCGCGCCCGGTTGACTGCATCGTGCGGGTCCGGGCCAAGGACGGCGGCGAGACCGGCCGACGCGAAGTGCTGGTGGCGCCGTCCGACCAGGCCACCGTGCAGGTGACGACGACGGTGAAATCCGTCCGACCGCCGGTGATGGCCGACATCTACGGTTGCGGCACCAATGTGCCCGCTTACCTGCGTCCGGCCTGACCGCGCGATCGAGACGAACAGCGAATATTGAGTCATCATCTGTTTGCGCGGTGGTAACATGGATGAATGCACGGTTCCCCTAGGGACCGTGTATTGCTGCATTAAAGGCCGTCGGAAGAACGGAGCGGCGGTAGGCGGGGCGGGACCCGAATACCCCCGGCAGCGGGGTGCAAAAGCTTGCGCGAATACGCGAAACGAGAAAGAAACACGAGGACGACGAGATGACGGATACTCAGGTGACCTGGCTGACCCAGGAATCACATGACCGACTCAAGGCCGAGCTCGACCAGTTGATCGCGAATCGTCCGATCATCGCCGCGGAAATCAACGACCGCCGCGAAGAGGGTGACCTGCGCGAGAACGGCGGCTACCACGCCGCCCGCGAGGAGCAGGGCCAGCAGGAGGCCCGCATCCGCCAGTTGCAGGACCTGCTCAACAACGCCAAGGTCGGCGAGGCGCCCAAGCAGTCCGGCGTCGCGCTGCCCGGCTCGGTGGTCAAGGTCTATTACAACGGCGACAAGTCCGACAGCGAGACGTTCTTGATCGCCACCCGCCAGGAGGGCGTCAACGACGGCAAGCTCGAGGTGTACTCGCCGAACTCCCCGCTGGGCGGCGCCCTGATTGACGCCAAGGTCGGCGAGACCCGCAGCTACCAGGTGCCCAACGGCAACACCGTCGAGGTCACCCTGGTCAGCGCGGAGCCGTACCACTCCTAGTCGGCCGCGAGCAGACGCGGAATCGCACTCAATCTGCGTTGAGCATGCGATTTTGCGTCTGGTCGCCGTACTAAGTCAGCGCCTGGTCGAGGTCGGCCAGCAGGTCGGCCGCGTCCTCGATGCCGACCGAAAGCCGCACCAGGTCGTCGGGCACTTCCAATTGCGAGCCGGCCGTCGACGCGTGGGTCATGGCGCTGGGCAGTTCGATCAGCGACTCGACGCCGCCCAGCGACTCGGCCAGGATGAATACCTCGGTGCGGGCACACAGCTGCTCGGCGGCCGGCCGGCCTCCGCGCATGCGCACCGAGACCATGCCGCCGAAGTCGCGCATCTGGCGCGCGGCGACGTCGTGGCCGGGGTGCCCGGGCAGGCCCGGATACAACACCGCGCTCACCGAGGGATGTCCGGCGAGGAATTCGGCTACGGCGCAAGCGTTTTCGCTGTGCCGCTGCATCCGCAGCACCAGGGTCTTCAGGCCGCGCATCGTCAGGTAGGCGTCGAACGGGCCCGGCACCGCGCCCGCCCCGTTCTGCAGGAAGGCGAACGCGTCGTCCAGCTCCTGGTCGTTGGTGATCAGCGCGCCGCCCACCACGTCGGAGTGCCCGCCGATGTATTTGGTGGTCGAGTGCAGCACCACGTCGGCGCCCAGTGTCAGCGGCTGCTGCAGCGCCGGTGACGCGAAGGTGTTGTCCACCAACACCTTCGCCGAGTTTCTCCCGCCCAGCTCCGCGATCGCGGCGATGTCGGCGATGCTCAGCAACGGGTTGGTCGGGGTTTCCACCCAGATCAGCCGGGTCTGCGGGGTGATCGCGCCCGCAACGGCATCCAGGTCGGACAGCGCCACCGGCGTGTACTCGACGTTCCACTTGGTGAACACCTTGTCGATCAGCCGGAAGGTGCCGCCGTAGGCGTCGTTGGGGATGACGACGTGGTCGCCGGGCCGCAGCATCGCGCGCAGCGCGCAGTCGGTGGCGGCCATTCCGGAGCCGAACGCGCGCGCGAAGGCGCCCTCCTCGACCGCCGCCAGCGAGGCCTCGAGTGCGGCCCGGGTCGGGTTGCCGGTGCGCGCGTACTCGAATCCGCCGCGCAGGCCGCCGACACCGTCCTGGGCGAAGGTGCTGCTGGCGTAGATCGGGGCGTTCACCGCCCCGGTCGCCGGGTCTGGGCGGTACCCGGCGTGGATCGCCTTGGTGGCCAATCCCTTGAACTTGTGGTCTCCGCTGCGGTCCTCGCTCATCGACGCTCAGCCTAGTGACAGCCCAGGCCGGGCAGGAAAATCGGTGGCCGGCGCTCAGCCCTCTTCGATGGGCAGGCACACCGTCGTCATGATCTTGTCCGCCAATGTCTGTCGCTTGGCGTCCCACAGCGGGAACAGGTACCCGAGGCCACAGATGAGCGAGTCAACGAAGTGCGCAATCTGGCGCACCACCGACATCCCGAAACCGAGCGGCTGGCCGGTGACTTCGCTGACCACCTTGAACTTCATCACCGACTTGCCGATGCTCGAGCCGGTGACGCCCTGGCGATAGCCGTAGTTCCAGACCAGGTAGGCCACCGCGGCCAGCCACATCAACCAGAACGCCATGGTGCCGATGCCGCTGGGCTGATTGACGCAGTACTGGTTGACGCTGTACTGGGTGATGTCGCTGACGCACGACTGTTGCGTGGTGAGCGCCTGGATGAGCGCACCGATGCCGACCAGGACGCCGGCCGGGATGTTGTCGATGAGATATGCCAGCACCCGGGTGACCCATGGCGTGTAGGACTCCGTCGGCAGGGCGCGGATCGCCGGTCCGGGCGGGGGCGGCGCGTATCCGCC
>NZ_LZKR01000151.1 GCF_001672915.1 Mycobacterium sp. 1245805.9
CCCGGCTCACCCTGAACATCGCTGCCACACACCACGATTCGCGGGTCGGCGGGCGCCGGCTGGTGTACGGCGGACACACCATCGGGCTGGCGCTCGCGCAGGCCAGCAGGCTGCTGCCCAACCTCGCGACGGTCCTGGGTTGGCAGTCCTGCGATCACACCGGTCCGGTGCACGAGGGCGACACCCTCTACAGCGAACTGCACGTCGAGACCGCGCGGCCGACCGGGCACGGCGGGGTGCTGGGGCTGCGATCGGTGGTCTACGCCGTCGCCGATGCGGAGGGCGAGCCCGACCGGCCGGTGCTGGACTGGCGGTTCGACGCGCTGCATTTCTGAGTCGCGCGCCCCGGCCGCGCGCACAATGGTGGGCGTGACATCGGCGTCGTCAAGCTGGGGCAGCAGCGGGCTGGCCTGCCTGACCGGCCTGCCCGACGGGCCGCCCGACTTCTCCAGGGCCAACGTGCTGGCCCGCGCCGAGGAGGTGGCCACGGCCATCCGCCGCGGGACGGGCGTCCCCATCGACCCGGCCGGCCTGCTGGCGGGTCGGGCGGCCCTGCTCGGGTTGACGCGCCGCGGCCGGGTGTCCGCCGTACACCAGCCGGCGCCCGCCGACCCGCGAATCGTGGTGTGTGGCAGCGATGTTCAGGGTGAGCCGGGCGAGTTCGGGCGCGCCGCTGACCACGTCGCCGGTGCTGCGCAGCACGGTGCCCGCCAGGCCGGGGTCAAAGTGCGGGCCCGGCACCTTGTTTCGGAACACCTCGGCGTCCCAGTGCGCGGTCGGATCGTGCGCCGGGCCGGGCACGTCGGCGCCGATGGCCGACAGATCGTCGGCGGGCGCGTTGTCGGGATTCCAGCCCGGGCTGGCCGGGAGCATGCCGCACCGGTAGAAGTCGAGCACCAGCCGATCGGCCTGGTCGATCGTGATCATCCGCAGCGCCGCCAATCCCGTCGGCGCCCGGCCCGGCTTGAGCGAGTTCGCCCTCAGCCCAACCACTTCGGTGCGGGTGTAGATGGTGTCGCCGACGGCGGGGAACCGGTGGAACACCAGCCCGCGATAGAACAGGTTGGCCTTGACCCGCTGGGTGGCCAGCGTCGACTGCCCGATCGCGACGTCGCACACCAGCGCCGGGTGTGCCAGCGGCCCCGGCACGCCGGTCACGGCGGTGCTCAGCACCGCGTCGCAGGCCAGGCGCAGCCGGTCCCCCACGATCGCCTGATGCGCGGCCGCCATCCCCGCCGACAGCGTCATCGCCGGCGCCCAGTCGAAGACCTCGCCGACCGACAGATCGTCGAAGTAGGGACCGCCCTCCCGTACCCGCGCATAAGTCACGGGGCCAATATGGCACACGTGAGCAGTGAGCTGAACGAAGAAGAGGACATGCTGGTCGCCACGGTGCGGGCGTTCGTCGACCGCGACGTCAAACCCGGCGTCCGCGAGGTCGAGCACGCCAACACCTACCCCGAGGCGTGGATCGACCAGATGAAGCGGATCGGGATCTACGGCCTGGCCATCCCCGAGGAATACGGCGGCTCACCGGTGTCGATGCCCTGCTATGTGCGGGTCACCGAGGAGCTGGCCCGCGGCTGGATGAGCCTGGCCGGCGCGATGGGCGGGCACACCGTGGTGGCCAAGCTGCTGACGCTGTTCGGCACCGAGGAGCAAAAGCGCACCTACCTGCCGCCGATGGCCACCGGGGAGCTGCGCGCGACCATGGCGTTGACCGAGCCGGGCGGCGGCTCGGACCTGCAGAACATGACGACGACCGCGTTGTCAGACGGCGCCGGGGGCCTGGTCATCAACGGTTCCAAGACCTGGATTTCCAACGCGCGCCGGTCCGGGCTGATCGCGCTGCTGTGCAAGACCGACCCGAACGCCACGCCGCGCCACACGGGCATCTCGATCGTGCTCGTCGAGCACGGTCCCGGTCTGACGGTCTCGCGGGACCTGCCCAAGCTGGGCTACAAGGGCGTCGAATCCTGCGAGCTGTCGTTCGACGGCTTTCGCGCACCGGCGTCGGCGGTGCTGGGCGGCCGGGTGGGCGAGGGCTTCGCGCAAATGATGAAGGGGCTCGAGACGGGCCGGATCCAGGTGGCCGCCCGCGCGCTGGGCGTGGCGACGGCGGCGCTCGAGGACGCGCTGGCCTATGCGCAGCAGCGGGAAAGCTTCGGGCGCCCGATCTGGAAACACCAGTCGATAGGTAACTACCTGGCGGACATGGCGACCAAGCTCACCGCCGCCCGCCAGCTCACCCGCTACGCCGCCGAGCGTTACGACAGCGGCGAACGCGCCGACATGGAGGCCGGGATGGCCAAGCTGTTCGCCTCCGAGACCGCGATGGAGATCGCGCTGGACGCCGTGCGCATCCACGGCGGCTACGGCTACTCCACCGAGTACGACGTGGAGCGCTACTTCCGCGACGCGCCGCTGATGATCGTCGGCGAGGGCACCAACGAGATTCAGCGCAACGTGATCGCGGCGCAGCTGGTTGCCCGGGGCGGGATCTGAGGCGAACCTCCCTGATTGACCCCCGGGTTTGCTGTATATTTGCCTGACTTCGGCGCCAGCAAAGAGAGGCAGCTGCCATGAGTTATCCCCCAGGGCCGTACGAAGGTTCCCCAGAATGGCAGGGTCAGCAGCCGCCGGCGTGGCAGGGTCAGCAGCCGCCCGGTTGGCAGGGCCAGCCGCCACCGCCGCCCGGATACCCGGCCCCGCAGCCGGGTTGGCCGGTCCAGCGCGAGCCGGACAACTACCTCGTCTGGGCGATCCTGGTCACGGTGCTGTGCTGCCTGCCGTTCGGGATCGTCTCGATCGTGTACTCCACCAAGGTCTCCGGGCTGTGGACGCAGGGCCGCTACGCCGAGGCGCAATCCGCGGCCGACAGCGCGAAGAAGTGGGCCATCATCGGCGCGATCGCGGGCGTGGCCGCCTACGTCATCGTCGGCATCCTGTACGCCTTCGTCTTCGCGGTGGCCGTCTCGAACCTGCCGTCCACGACCACCACCACCTATTCGGGCTTCTGAGCTTTGAGGTCTTGGGCGCCAACGTAAATCGCGTCCACCAGCCCCCACTCCCGGGCGGTGTCGGCGCCGATCGTCCGGCCGCTTAGCACCAGGTAGGCGGTGCGCCAGCGCCCGATCCGCCGGGTGATGCTGACGGTGCCGCCGGCGCCGGGGATCAGGCCGAGGCTCAACTCGGGTAGCCCGAACACCGAATCGTCGCGCGCCTCAATCCATCCGCAGAACGCCGCCATCTCCGCTCCGCTGCCCATCACCCGGCCGTGCACCCGGGCGCGGCACGCCCGGCCGAGCCGCGCGGTCAGCGCGTCGAGCGCCAGCGCGGGGCTGTGCCGGGTGCGGGCCAAGTGCGCGCTGGCCGGGTCGGCGAAGGTGCCGAATTCCGCGAGGTCCCCGCCGCTGCAAAACGATGGACCGTTGCCGTTCAACACGATCCCGGTCACCGAGGTGTCCAGCAGTGCGACGGTCAGCGCCTCGAGCAGCGCGGCCCGCGCATCGGTGGAAAACGCGTTGTGGCGTTGCGGCCGGTTGAACGTGATCCGCAGCGTGTCGCCGTCGCGCCGGGCCAGCACCGGCTCGGCGATGTCGGGCATGCGGGCCGGGCCGCGTTCGGCCAGCCATCGCGCGAATTCCGGGCCGGCCTGCAGGGTGGAGTAGGCCAGCGATTCGGTCACCACCCCGGCCAGCGTGGGGCCCGCGGGGTCGAGAGCGCGCAGCGCGTCGTCGCACACGGCGCTCGCGTGCGGCCACCGTTCACAGCGCTCGGTGAGCTCGGCCAGCGCGTCGGGCACCGAGTCGACGACGACGACCCTGCGATCGTCGGACGCTTCTTCGGTCAGCGTGAAAGTGGCGCGATCGAGCCATGATTCGGCGGCGTCCGCGATCGGCCCGACGGCGACCCGCACACCGGGCAGCGCATCGTCATCGGGCTGCGGCGGCCCGCTCAGATCGACGACGCGCAGGGTCACACCGAGTACTTCTCGATTAGCCCGTTCTTGTAGAGCTTTCCGGTGTCGGTGCGCGGCAGCTGTTCCTCGAAGGCGATCGAGCGCGGACATTTGTAGTGCGCCAGGCGGTCCCGCAGCCATGCGGTCAGCTCGTCGGCGAACTGATCGGTGGCGTCGGCCGGGTCGACGGTCTGCACGGCCGCCACGACGCGCTGGCCCATCTCGTCGTCGGGCACGCCGAACACCGCGGCGTCCAACACCTTCGGGTGGGTGACCAGAAGGTTCTCCGTCTCCTGCGGGTAGATGTTCACCCCGCCGGAGATGATCATGTGGTGGCGCCGGTCGGTGAGATAGAGGTAGCCCTCCTCGTCGACGTAGCCGACGTCGCCGACCGTCACCCAGCCGTGCGTGTCGCGCGAGGCGGCCGTCTTCGTCGGGTCGTTGAGGTATTCGAAGGGGTGCCCGCCCTCGAAGTAGATCTCGCCGGCCTGGCCCGGCGGCAGCTCGGTGCCGTCCTCGCCGAGGATGTGGGCCGCGCCCAGATATGGTTTGCCGACCGAACCCGGGTGCGCCAGCCACTCCTCGGCGCTGATCAGCGTCGCCCCGATCGCCTCGGACGACGCGTAGTACTCGTCGATGATCGGCCCCCACCAGTCGATCATCTGCTTCTTGATCTCCACCGGGCACGGGGCCGCGGCGTGCATCACCCGCTTGAGGCTGGACAGGTCGTACGAATCACGAACGGCCGCAGGAAGTTTCAGCATCCGGGTGAACATCGCCGGGACGAACTGGCCGTGGGTGACGCGGTAGCGCTGGATGGCGTCCAGCGTGCCCTCGGGGTCGAATTTCTCCAGCACGACCGTCGTGATGCCGCCGGCCTGCGCGCTCATCGACCACACCGACGGCGCGGTATGATACAGCGGGGCCGGGCTCAGATAGATCGCGTCGGGGGACATCCAGAATTCGACCAGCGCCGACATCATGCCGGGCGCCTCGGCGGGCGGGAGATGCGGCAGGTCGCGCCGGATCCCCTTGGGCCGTCCGGTGGTGCCCGACGAGTACTGCAGCAGGTCGCCCTCGATCTCGTCGTCGATCGGGGTATCGGGTTGTGACGCAACGCATTCCGGGTAGCGCTCCCAGCCGGGCAGCTCGGCCTCTCCCGTCTTGGAGGCGATCATCAGCAGCTCCGGCAGCGCGGGCAGGTGGTCACCCAGCTGCACGAGCGTGTCGCGCAGCGCCGCCGAACCGATGATCGCCTTGGCGTTGCTGTTGTCGACGATGTAGGCGGCCTCGGCGGCGGTCAGGTGGGTGTTGATCGGCACGTAGTACAGGCCGCTGCGGCGGGCCGCCCACATCACCGCGTGGATGTGCTCGTTGTTCTCCATCAGGATCGCGACGGTGTCCCCCTCGCGCAGACCGGCCTGGCGGAACCGATGCGCCAGCCGGTTGGCGCGGGCTTCCAGGTCATCGAAGGTGACGACCGTCCCGGACGGGTACAGGATCACGGCGGGCTTGTCGGCGCCGACATGCTGGCGAATCTGCATGCGCCGACTGTACGACGCCCGGCTTGACACCTGTCATGCGGGCAGCAGCAGGGCGCTGTCCCCGAATTCGTGCCAGAGATAGCCGTGCGTGACCGCCTCCCGGTAGGCCGCCGCCACGACGTGGGGGCCAGCGACGGCCTCGAGCAGCAGCAGGTGTGAGGCGCCGGCGTCATGCCACCCGGTGATCAGGCCGTCGACCACCCGGGACGGGCGGTGCGGGCCGAGCACCAGGTCGGTCCAGCCGACGGCCGGGCTGACCACGCCGACCGGGTTCGCGACCGACTCCAGCGCGCGGGTCACGGTGGTGCCAACCGCGATCACCCGGTTGCCGGCCGCGCGCGCCGAGTTCACCATCCGCGCCGTGGCCGCGGGCACCTCGAACAGCTCGGGGGTCGGGGGCTCGCCCGCTTCTGCCGACGACACCCCGGCGTGCAGCGTGATCGGCGCGATCCCGATTCCGGCGGAGACCAGAGCAGTCACCAGCTCGGTGCTGAAAGGCCGGGCGGCGCTGGGCATTTCGGCGCTGCCAACCGACCGGGCGAACACGGTCTGGTAGTAACGCAGCGGCCACTGCCGCGGCACGTACGCATACCGGATCGGCCGGCCGTGCCGCGCGAGGTAGGTCGCGAGGTCACCCTCGAGGATCACCCGCGCGGTCCACAGCCGCGCGCCCTGCACCCCGGGCTCAGGATAGGACGCGCCGACGACGACCGCCGCGCCGCCGGGCAGGTCGATGCGTTCGCCCGGCCGCACGTCGGTGAGGTGCCCGGTGGCGTCCGCCGCGGGCCGCAGTTCCACCACCCACTCCTTGTCGCCGCGCGCCGTCGAGAAGTGCACCGCGATGTCCCGCCCGCCGCGGCGGCCGTCGACCGCGGCGGGCATCGTGGCCGAGTTGTTCACCACCAACAGATCGCCCGGTCGCAGGTGGTCACCCAGGTCGGCGAACCGCGCGTGGCTGACCCGGCCCGGGCGGGCGACCAGCAGCCTGACCGCGTCGCGGGCCAGGCCGCGGGCCTCGGGCGGCTCGCCGGCGTCGGAGCCCGGGGGCCGGTGGAAGTGGATCATGACAGCGCACCTGACAACAGCTCCGCGGCCCGGTAACGACCCGCGGGCGGCCGGGTGTCCAGCAGGCGCAGCAGGGCCGGGACGACGGCCTCCGGCTCGGCGCGATCGGAGATGTCCTCACCGGGAAAGGCGGCCTGGTGCATCTCGGTCCGCATGTCGCCCGGGTCGAAGGCGTACACACGAACCGGCGCCACCTCGGCCGCCAGGACGGCCGACAGCTGGTCCAGGGCGGCCTTCGACGACCCGTATCCGCCCCAGCCGGCATACGGCTCGACCGCGGCGTCGGACGACAGGTTGACGATCACCCCCGCGTGCTCGGACAACGCCGGCAGCGCGGCCCGGATCAGCGCCAGCGGGGCGAACACGTTGGTCTCGTACACGTCCCGCAACTCGTCTGACGGATAGTCGGCGAGCGCCGGCTGCGGGCTGGGCCCCAGCCGGCTGGCGTTATTCACCAGCAGGACAAGGGGACCGGCGTCGAGCGCGGCGGCGATCAGCGCGGCACGGTGCGACGAGTCGGTCACGTCGCCGGGCAATCCGATGAATCGCCCTGAATTCAGTTCTGCTGCAGTTGCTTTGAGTTCGTTGGCCCGGCGCGCATCGGCGACGACGGTCCACCCCCGGTCGAGCAGGGCGGCGGTCAGCGCCCTGCCGAATCCGCGGGAGGCGCCGGTGACGATGGCGACGGGACTGGGTTGCGGTTGAGTCATACAGCCCATACTGATAGTTGAAGTAAACTTCAAGTCAAGTACTCAATTCGAGAAGGCCACAAATGGACAAGCGTGATCTGTTCACCGTCAGCGAGATTGCCCGCCGCAGCGGCTTCGCCGCCTCGGCGATCCGCTTCTACGAAAGCCAGGGCCTTATCACGGCGACCCGCACGTCGGGCAATCAGCGGCGCTTCGAACGGCAGATGCTGCGCCGCCTGGCCTTCATCAAGGCCGCCCGCAACGTCGGGCTGAGCCTGGACGAGGTCGCCGACGCGCTGGCCACGCTCCCCGACGGTCGCACCCCCACCCGCGCCGACTGGGCCCGGCTGTCGAAGACCTGGCGCGCGCGCCTCGACGACCAGATCGCCGGGTTGATCGCGCTGCGCGACAACCTCGACTCCTGCATCGGCTGCGGCTGCCTGTCACTGAAGCGCTGCGCCATCTCCAATCCGGGCGACCTGGCGGCCGGCGCCGGGGCGGGCGCGGTGTACCTGCCGAAATCGTTGCGCCGGCAGGCGATCAGCAGCTAAAGGGTTAAATGCACTCACGGCTTTCGGTGTGAACTGATGGCTTTCGGTGTGACTGTAGGGCGGGAATCGACGCGGCATTCCGCCCAGGATTCACGCCCAAAGCCAAGGATTCACACCCAAACCCCAGGGACTACCAGTTCAGGCAGCGACAAACCGCTTGGCGTGCAGTAGTTGTCGCTAGGAGGCGGACAAACGGGTACCCGGGCGATTAACGCCAGGGTCTAGCCCGATTCGGCGAGCCGCTGCTTGAGCGCCTCGAACTCGTCCTTGACGCCGGTCGGCAGCTTGTCGCCGACGAACTCGAACCACTCCTCGATCAGCGGCAGTTCCTCGCGCCACTCGGCGGCGTTGACGGCCAGCGCCTTCGCGACGTCTTCGGACTCGACGTCCAGCCCGTCGAGGTCCAGGTCCGCCGCGGTCGGCACGACGCCGATCGGGGTGTCCTGGCCGCCGGCCCGGTGCTCGATGCGGTCGACGATCCACTTCAGCACGCGGCTGTTCTCGCCGAAGCCCGGCCACAGGAACTGGCCCTCGTCACCCCGGCGGAACCAGTTGACGAAGAACACCTTCGGCAGCTTGGACTCGTCGGAGTTCTTGCCCAGGTCCAGCCAGTGCTGGAAGTAGTCGCCGACGTGGTAGCCCAGGAACGGCAGCATGGCCATCGGGTCGCGGCGCACGGTGCCGACCTTGCCCTCGGCGGCGGCGGTCTGCTCGCTGCCCATGGTCGCGCCCATGAACACTCCGTGCTGCCAGTCGCGGGCCTCGGTCACCAGCGGCACCGTGGTCTTGCGGCGGGCGCCGAACAGGATGCCGGAGATCGGCACGCCCTGCGGGTCGTCCCATTCCGGCGCCAGGATGGGGCACTGCGACATCGGCGTGCAGTACCGCGAATTCGGGTGCGCAGCCTTGGTTTCCGTTTCGCGGATGTACCAGTCGTTGCCCTTCCAGTCGATCAGGTGGTCCGGCTCGCCTTCCAGGCCCTCCCACCAGACCTCGTCGTCGTCGGTGAGCGCGACGTTGGTGAAGACGGTGTTGCCCGCGGCGATGGTGCGCATGGCGTTGGGGTTGGACTTCCAGTTGGTGCCCGGCGCCACCCCGAAGAAGCCGAACTCGGGGTTGACGGCGTAGAGCCGGCCGTCCTTGCCGAACCGCATCCAGGCGATGTCGTCACCGAGCGTCTCGGCGCGCCAGCCCGGGATGGTCGGCTGCAGCATCGCGAGGTTGGTCTTGCCGCAAGCCGACGGGAACGCCGCGGCGAAGTAGTAGGCCTTGTTCTCCGGGGAGATCAGCTTGAGGATCAGCATGTGCTCGGCGAGCCAGCCCTCGTCGTGCGCCATCGCCGAGGCGATGCGCAGCGAGTAGCACTTCTTGCCCAGCAGGGCGTTGCCGCCGTAGCCGGAGCCGTAGCTCATGATCTCGCGGGTCTCCGGGAAGTGGGTGATGTATTTGGTCTCGTTGCACGGCCACGGCACGTCCTTTTGGCCGGGCTCCAGCGGGGCCCCGACCGAGTGCAGCGCCTTGACGAAGAAGCCGTCGTCGCCCATCTTCTCCAAGGCGGCCTTGCCCATCCGGGTCATCACCTTCATCGAGACGACGACGTATTCGGAGTCGGTGATCTCGACGCCCAGCTTGGGGTCGTCGGCGCCGAGCGGGCCCATGCAGAACGGCACCACATACATGGTGCGGCCGCGCATGCAGCCGCGGTAGAGGTCCTTCATCGTGGACCGCATCTCGGCGGGGTCCATCCAGTTGTTGGTCGGGCCGGCGTCGATCTGCCGTTCGGAACAGATGAAGGTCCGCGACTCGACGCGCGCGACGTCGGACGGGTCGGACAAAGCCAGGAACGAGTTGGGGTACGACTTGGGGTTCAGCCGCTTGAACGTGCCCGCCGCGACGAGCTGGTCGGTCAGGCGCGCGAACTCCTCGTCGGAACCGTCAGTGAAGACCACCCGGTCGGGCTGGGTGAGCTCGGCGACCTCCTCCACCCAGGACAGCAGCCCCTGGTGCTTGGTGGGCGCGGTGTCCAAACCGGGAATGGTCGCTGAAGTCATCGATGTCTCCTGAATTCTTCTGCCTGCTTACTCGGCTCGTATTTGAGTTGCCTTGCTATGCCCTCGCCCACACAACTGTTTACATGGTGGCGTTAGCTACAGGTTATCGTGAGCCACTTGTCGGAGAGGTCTCGGGCGGGTATAAGCCTTCTCACAACAACGATTCAGAAACAGGGCCGAACGTCACGCGTCGTCGCCATTCTTGCTCCCTGAGGCCGTTTCATCGGTGTCACTCTCGGGTTGGGGTATACCCGGTTCTCCCAGTTCTGCACGCACGGCGTCCAGCGCGGCCTGGACGGTCGGCATCTCCCGGTCGCGCACCGCGGCCGCCCGCACCGCCGCGATGGCGTGCTCGCGCAGTTCGCTGTCGATCGCGCTGACCTGGTCGGCCACCTGCGCGTTCTCCGCCTCGTCGCGGGCGACCAGCGCGGTGCTCAGCAGCGACTCGGCGACCAGCACCCGGGTCGCCACCAGCTCCTCCACCGTCGACTGCAGCGACGACGTGACGTCGGCCGCCCAGCGGTCCAGCAGCGCCCGGTCGCGCAGCAGGCCGCGGATGTGGATGACCACGAAGGTGACCGCGACCCCGATGGCGACGCACCCCACCGCGCCCGCGGCGGCGAGCGCGGGATTGAGCCCGGCGGCCAGCCCGCCGACCAGCCGGCTGAGCGTCAGCGCCACACCGAGCCCGAAGCCGGCGCCGAGCAGCATCATCAGCCAGGTTTCGTGCCGCCGGGATTTCAGGGGCGCGGGCGGGACCGCGACCGTCGGCAGCGTCTCGACATCGGGGAGGGCCACCGGCACCCCCAACACCTGCGCGACCTCGGCGAGGTGGGTGCTGGTTCCCTCACTCACCTCGGCCACCACCTCCTCGACGCGGCCGCGCGCGTATTCACCGAAGCCGGCCATCTTCCGCCGGGACAGACCGGCGGCGTCCTCCTGCAGCTCCGTGCGCACCGACGAACACCGGTTGCGCGCGAAGTAGGACAACTGGACGCGGGCCTGTTGGATCTGGCCGCGCAGCGTGATGGTGCGCTCGGTTTTCGCCTGGCGGCGCTGCCTCAGGGCCCCGCTGCGCTCCTCGCGCAGCGCGTCGACCCGCGCCCGCCGCCCGGCGCCCTCGGCGTCGCGGTCGATACGCTGGGCGACCGTCCGCAGCCGGGATTCCCACGCCCGCAACCTGTTTCGGCGCGCAATGTCGGAATCGGCGAGTTGCTCGCCGACGGTCCGCACCAGGTCGTCGACGCTCGGGTCGCCCACATCGGGCAGGGCGGCGGCGCCGACCCAGGGCACCCGGGCGTAGCGCGGCGCGTGGGCCGCCAGGGTGTCGCGGTTCGCGGCGAGGACGTCGCGCCAGTTGCGGTGCACGTCGGTCTTGGAGACGACCCCTACGACGACGTCGGTGTGGTCGGCGGCGGCGTCCAGCAGCGCGCAGTCGGATCCGGTCAACTGCGCCGCCGCGGAGACGACGAACACCACCGCGATCGGCGCGTCGCCGGGTCCCAGGTCCGCCGACTCGACGAACTTGTGCTGCGGCAGCCGTTCGCGCAGCGCCGACACCACGGCGGTGACGCCGGCCAGCCACGGGCCGGTCACCAACACCACGTCGCGGCGGTTGATGCCGGGCGAATCCAGGCGCGGCCCGATCGCCGCCACCAGGGCGTCCACCTCGGCGGCCGGGTCGTCGCCGGTCACCGTGGCCCCTCGGGCAGGGGCCCGTGGGCCTGCGACCACAGCCGCAGCGATCCCCGGGCGATGTCCGCGCCGCAGGCGCGCTGCAGATCGCTCACCGGTCCCAGCCTGCCAAGGCTGTAGCGCTGCCAGCGCACCGCCCGGGGCAGCAGGGCCGCGGCATCGTCGGGAACATCGGGGTCGAGCCCCGCGGCCTCGGCCAGGTCGACCGCGGCCGCCATCCGGGCGACCACGGTGTCGTCGCGGGACAAAAAGCCGTGGATGCCTTCGTCGCCGACCGCGAGGGCCTCAAGCTCGGTGACGGCCCGCAGCACCCGCTGGTAGCGCACCTGCGCGCCGATCACCGAGACCCGGTGCAGGACGGCGTCGACGCCGCTCAGCCGGCGCAGCAGGGCGCGAGCCTGCGCCGGCGTCCTGCCCCGCCGGGCCGCAGCGATGCCCAGGGCCGTCCCGAACAGGTCCAAGGTGTCGAGCAGGCGCAGCCGGACCGCGGTCGGCACCGGATTCTCCGCCGCCAAAAACCCGGCGAACGAGCCGTCGAGGCAGCCGGCGCCGGCGGGGTCGGCGGCGAGGACGCGCAGCGCAGCCCACAACTCGTCGTCCAGGCCGTCGAGCGCGGCGAGGGCGAGCAAACCGCTCATCGGCGCGATCGGCGCCCCGACGAGCACGGCGAACCGCGCGTTGCGGGCCCGGCCGGACAGCCGGGCGAGGTCGGCCTTGTTCAGCACGGCCAGCACCGGGCGCCCGGCGGCGGCGACGGCCGCGGCGTCCTCGGGCTTGACCACCTCGGCGGTGACGTAGACCACCACGTCGGCCCCGGCCGGCGGCCCCGCCGTCGCCGTGATCCCGCGCCCGACCCCGGCGAGATCCAGGGCACGCGCCACCGTCCGGCGACCCACGCCGGGGCGGCCGCGGACGGCCACGCGCAGCGGCGCGCCGACCCGCTCGGCGTCCGCCGTCACGCGCGGGTCGGTGCGGCCGGCGGCAAAGCGCGCCAGCTCGTCGACGAAAAGTTTGTGCCCTGGTCCCGTCATGTCCTGCCCGTTCGATCCGATGGGCGTTCGTTTGCCGAGCGGCCAGTCGGGTCTCACCGAATGGTGGCATCTGCGTCACCGAGATGCGAGCCACCGCTAGCAGCAGAAGGCAACTGTTGGGTATCAATCTGGACCAGGGGCGGCTACATCGGGGGTCTATGGGCCACCATGGACAAATGCATGCGCAACCCGGGGTCGGGACGTGTCCCGACGCGCCGGCGGTGATGGGGGCTGGCTCGGAAACTGGACAAGTGACTGCAGAACCGCCCGTCCCCGAACATCGCCGCCTCCCGGCCACGAGTTTCCGGTCCCGCCGTTCGGCGCTGTCGGAGGCCCAGCGCCGGACCTGGGAGCGGCTGTGGCCGAAACTGGGCATCTCGGTCGGGTCCGCGCCCGCAGACGTCCCCCAGCCGCCCGCGCCGCTGGACACCCGCGCGTGGTTCGGCCGCGAGGCGCCGGTGGTGCTCGAAATCGGCTGCGGCAGCGGCATATCCACCCTCGCGATGGCCAAGGACGAGCCCGGCGTCGACGTGATCGCGGTGGAGATCTACCGCCGGGGCCTGGCGCAGCTGCTGTCCGGGATCGACCGCGAGCAGGTCGGCAACATCCGGTTGATCCGCGGGAACGCGATCGACGTGCTGGACCGCCTGATCGCCCCGGGTTCGCTGACCGGCGTCCGCGTCTTCTTTCCCGACCCGTGGCCCAAGGCCCGGCACCACAAACGCCGGTTCCTGCAACCGAGCACGATTGGCCTGATCGCCGACCGGTTACTCCCTGGTGGTGTCCTGCATGCCGCGACGGACCATCCCGGCTACGCCGAGCAGATCGCCGAGGCCGGCGATGGCGAACCCCGGCTTCGCCGCGCGGACCCGGGAAGCCGGCTGCCGATCTCGGTCGTGCGCCCCACCACCAAGTACGAGTCCAAGGCCCAAGAAGCGGGCAGCGCCGTGAACGAATTCATCTGGCTTAGACGATGAGTAGGCGATAAAAGATGAGCCTGACAGAAGAGGCGACAGCATCGGAAGCGGCACCGGAATCGCTGGCAGCACCGGCGGTTCTGTCGGCCGAAGGCCTGAGCAGTTTCCAACCGCCGGCCGGGCGCGTGCTGCTGGTCTGGGACGCTCCCAACCTCGACATGGGCCTGGGCTCCATCTTGGGCCGGCGCCCGACGGCGCTGGAGCGCCCCCGCTTCGACGCGCTGGGCCGCTGGCTGTTGGCGCGAACGGCAGAGGTCAGCTCGGGCCGCCCAGGCGTCGTCATCGAGCCCGAGGCCACCGTGTTCACCAACATCGCCCCCGGCAGCGCCGACGTCGTCCGCCCCTGGGTCGACGCGTTGCGTAACGTGGGGTTCGCGGTCTTCGCCAAGCCGAAGATCGACGAGGACAGCGACGTCGACCACGACATGCTGGCGCACATCGCGCGGCGGCAATCCGAAGGGCTTGCGGCGCTGGTGGTGGCCTCGGCCGACGGCCAGGCCTTCCGTCAACCGCTGGAAGAAATCGCGCGCACCGGCGTTCCCGTCCAAGTGATCGGATTTCGCGAACACGCCAGTTGGGCGCTAGCGTCGGATACCTTGGACTTCGTCGACCTGGAAGACATCGCCGGTGTGTTCCGGGAGCCGTTGCCGCGGATCGGCCTGGATTCGCTGCCTGACCATGGAGCATGGCTGCAGCCGTTCCGGCCGCTGTCCGCCCTTTTGACCACGCGTGTGTGAGACTGGGAACCCAATCCGCGGGTCGCAACTGATCCAGTAAGGAGCTTACGTGTTCGCCTGGTGGGGACGAACTGTGTACCGCTATCGGTACATCGTCATCGGGGTCATGGTGGCTCTGTGCCTCGGCGGCGGCATTTTCGGAATGAGCCTGGGCAAACACGTTACGCAGAGCGGGTTTTACGACGACGGCAGCCAGTCCGTCAAGGCCTCCGTCCTGGGTGACCAGACCTACGGCCGCGACCGCACCAGCCACATCGTCGCCACCTTCACCGCCCCCGACGGCAAGACCGTGGAGGACCCGGCGTGGCGGCAGAAGATCGTCGACGAGCTGAACAAGTTCAAGAACGATCACCCCAACCAGGTCGTCGGCTGGGCGGGCTGGCTGGCGGTGGCCAATCCGGCCGACGCGCCCCCGCTGATCAAGGGGATGGCGACCGAGGACAAGAAGCACACGTTCGTGTCCATTCCGCTCAAGGGCGATGACGACGACTCCATCCTCAACAACTACAAGACCATCGCGCCGGACCTGCAGAAGCTCGACGGCGGCACCGTCCAGCTCGCGGGCTTGGAGCCGATCGCCAACGCCCTGACCGGCACCATCGCCACCGACCAGCGCCGGATGGAGGTCCTCGCGCTGCCGCTGGTGACGGTCGTGCTGTTCCTGGTGTTCGGCGGCGCGATCGCCGCCGGCCTGCCGGTCATCGTGGGCGGTCTGAGCATCGCGGGCGCGCTGGGCATCCTGCGGTTCGTCGCCATGTTCGGGCCGGTGCACTATTTCGCGCAGCCGGTGGTCTCACTGATCGGCCTCGGTATCGCCATCGACTACGGGCTTTTCGTGGTGAGCCGGTTCCGGGAGGAGATCGCCGAGGGCTACGACACCGAGGCCGCCGTGCGACGCACCGTCATGACGGCCGGCCGCACCGTGACCTTCTCGGCGGTGCTGATCATCGCCTCGAGCGCCAGCCTGCTCGTGTTGCCGCAGGGCTTCGTGCATTCGCTGGTCTATGCGATCTTCGCCGCGGTCGGCCTGGCCGCGCTGCTGTCGATCACGTTGCTGCCGGCCTGCCTGGGCATCCTCGGCCGCCACGTCGACGCGCTGGGCGTGCGGACCGCGTTCCGGGTGCCGTTCCTGCGGAACTGGAAGGTGTCGCGCGCCTACCTCAACTGGCTCGCCGACCGGCTGCAGAAGACCAAGACCCGCGAAGAGGTCGAGGCCGGGTTCTGGGGCAAGCTGGTCAACTTCGTGATGAAGCGGCCGCTGGCGTTCGCCGTCCCGATCGCCGTCGGCATGATCCTGCTCGTCATCCCGCTGGGCAACCTGTCCTTCGGGGGCATGAGCGAGAAGTACCTGCCACCCAACAACTCCGTGCGCCTGGCGCAGGAGCACTTCGACAAGCTGTTCCCCGGATACCGCACCGAGCAGCTGACCGTGGTGATCAAGAGCAACAACGGCAGCAAGGTCACCGACCAGCAGGTGGCCGACATCCGCAACAGGATCGCGCCGATCACCGGGTTCACGGACAAATCCTGGGAGGAGCGGCCGTGCCCAGCCATCGCCGGCAACCCCTGCGTCAGCGGCCCGAACGGGACGACGCAGCCCAAAAACGACTCGGTACGCGTCATCCAGAACGGGCTGTCCAACCGCAATGACGCCGCCAAAAAGATCGACGAATTGCGGGCCATAAATCCCCCGAAGGGCCTCACCCTCCTGGTCGGCGGCACACCGGCGCTCGAGCAGGACAGCATCCACAGCCTGTTCGACAAGGCCCCGCTGATGCTGGTCCTGTTGCTCAGCGCCACCACCCTGCTGATGTTCCTGGCGTTCGGATCGGTGGTGTTGCCGATCAAGGCGGTGGTGATGAGCGCGCTGACGCTCGGGTCCACGCTGGGCATCCTGACCTGGATCTTCGTCGACGGGCACTTCTCGACCTGGCTGAACTTCACGCCGACACCGCTGATGGTGGTGCTGATCGCGCTGGTGGTCGCGGTCGGTTTCGGCCTGGCCACCGACTACGAGGTGTTCCTGGTGTCCCGAATGGTCGAGGCCCGAGAACGCGGCATGTCCACCGCCGAGGCGATCCGGATCGGGACCGCGACCACCGGACGGCTGATCACGGCCGCCGCGCTGGTCCTCGCCGTGGTCGCCGCGTCGTTCGTGTTCTCCGATCTGGTGCTGATGAAGTACCTGGCGTTCGGGCTGATGGCGGCGCTGTTGCTGGACGCCACCGTGGTCCGGATGTTCCTGGTGCCGTCGGTGATGAAGTTGCTCGGCGACGACTGCTGGTGGGCCCCGCGCTGGGCCCGGCGCCTGCAGAACAAGATGGGGCTGGGCGAGATCGACCTGCCCGACGAGCGCAAGCGTCCCACCCTCAACGGGCGGCCCACCCGGCCCCCGGTCGCGGCGGCCAGCCTGGCCGCGGGGGCACCGCGCGCGCCGCACGATCCCACCCACCCCGGCTCGCTGGAGCCGTCGCGGGCGGCGCACCCCGACCAGCTGGAGCCCAGGCCCGCCCGGGAAGTGGCGTCCGGGGCGCCGAGCGCGCCGTCCGCTGCGAGCACCAGCCGCATCCAGGCCCAGCCGGCCCAGCCCGTGGAGGCCAAGACCGCGCGGCTTTCGGCGCCCGCCAACGCGACCCCCAGGCCGCCGGCGTCGCCGCGACCATCGGCGCCCCCGACGCCGTCCAGCGGTCAGACGCGGGCAATTCCGGTGCCCACCAACCATTCCGGTGACGTCTCGGACTCCAACGACGCCGAGCCCACCACCGAGAAGCTCGACGCCCGCGGGCAAAGCGACAACGGCGACCGGCGGCGCAGGGGCGCCGGCGGAGGCGTCAGCGCCCAGGACCTGCTGCGCCGCGAGGGGCGGATCTAGGGGCCTGGCGGCTCAGTCGGGCTGGTCCGGCTCGGCTTGGACGACGGCCCCGACCTCGTCGGCCTCCTCGGTCTGCTTCTCGGACTCGGCGGAGGGATCGGGGGCCAGCAGCACCTGAATCGCGTTGTTGAGGAACGCGACCGTCGGAACGGCGAGCAGGGCCCCGACGATCCCGGCGAGCACGCCGCCGGTGGAGATCGCCAACACCACCGCCAGCGGATGGATCGAGACCGCGCGGCCCATCACCAGCGGCTGCAGCAAATGCGCCTCGAGCTGGTTCACCGCGATGAGCAAACCCAGCGTGATCAGCGCGTAGACGATGCCCTTGGCCAGCAGCGCGACAACCACCGCTAGCAGCCCCGAGACCAGGGCCCCGATCAGCGGGATGAAGGCGCCGAGAAACACGACCGACGCCAGCGGCAGCGCCAGCGGAATGCCCATGATCGCCAACCCGGTGCCGACGCCCGCGGCGTCGGTCAGGGCGACCAGGAAGGTGGCGCGCACGTAGCCGATCAGCGACCCATAGCCGGCGTTGCCCGCCTCGCGCACCCGCTGCCGGGCGTGCTCCGGGAAGATCTTGGTGACGTACTGCCAGATGTTGCGCCCGCCGTAGAGGAAGAAAATCAGCGTGAACAGGGCCAATACCGCTGCCGTCACCAGCTCGGTGATCGTCGCCGCGGTGGACAGCGCGCCGCTGGTCAGCTTGGACTGATTGTTGTGCAGCGCCTGGATCGCGGCGTTGCCCGCGTTGGAGATCTGTTCGCCGCGCAGATGCAGTGGGCCCTCCATCAGCCACCGGCGCGAGGAGTCGATGCTGCGGCTGATCTGCTCCGTCAGGTCGGGCAGACCGTAGACGAACTGGATGATGACGAACGTCAGGATGCCGCCGAAGATCGCGAATCCGCCCAGCATGACCAGCGCCACCGCCGCCCCGCGCGGCAGGCCCCTCTTGTCGATCCAGTCCACGGCCGGCACCAGCAAAGCGCTGACCATCAGGGCCAGCAACACCGGAACGACGATGACTTCGAGCTTCTGCACCACCCACAGCAGGGCGAGCACCGCGGCCAGGATGACCAGCAAACGCCACGACCACGCGGCGGCCTTGCGGACAAGGGGTTCGACGGGCGCGGCCTCGAAGGCGTCGGCGGCTCGGTCGGGGTTTGCCGGCATCCGCCCAGCCTATCTGGCGGCGCCGCGCCCCGAGGGCCGTTGCGGGGTCGCCGACGACGCCGGACCCGGCACGATCCGGTTACGACCCCGGAACGACCCCGACACAGTCGGAGCTTCGCCTCGCGGGGTGCGCCACCTGCGCGGTTACCCTAAAGCACGTGTCGCACGACGCACCCGCCCGCAAGCTGGACCTGACGCGCGAAGAGACCCCGCGCGGCAGGTACTGGTGGGTGCGCTGGGTGATCCTCGGCATCGTCGCGATCGTGCTTGCTGTGGAGATCGCGCTGGGCTGGCGCCAGTTGGCGAAGGCCTGGATGAGCCTGTACGAGGCGAACTGGTGGTGGCTGATCGCGTCGGTGGTGGCGGCGGCCGCGTCGATGCACAGCTTCGCCCAGATCCAGCGCACCCTGCTGAGGTCGGCCGGCGTGCACGTCAAGCAGCTGCGCTCGGAGGCCGCGTTCTATGCCGCCAACTCGTTGAGCACGACGCTGCCCGGCGGGCCGGTGCTGTCGGCGACGTTCCTGTTCCGGCAGCAGCGGCTCTGGGGCGCCTCGACGGTGGTGGCCTCGTGGCAGTTGGTGATGTCGGGCGTGCTGCAGGCCGTGGGGCTGGCGCTGCTCGGCCTGGGCGGCGCCTTCTTCCTGGGCGCCAAGAACAACCCGTTCTCGTTGCTGTTCACGCTCGGCGGCTTCGTCGCGTTGCTGCTGCTGGCCCAGGCGGTCGCGTCGCGCCCGGACCTGATCGAGGGCATCGGCAGCCGAGTGCTGTCGTGGGTGAATTCGCTGCGCGGCAGGCCGGCCGACACCGGGCTGGAGAAGTGGCGCGAGACCCTCATGCAGCTCGAGTCGGTGAGCCTGGGCCGCCGCGACCTGGGCGTGGCGTTCAGCTGGTCGATGTTCAACTGGATCGCCGACGTCGCCTGCCTCGGGTTCGCGGCCTACGCCGCGGGCGACCATGCGTCGGTCGCCGGGCTGACGGTCGCCTACGCCGCGGCCCGCGCGGTCGGCACGATCCCGCTGATGCCGGGCGGCCTGCTGGTGGTCGAGGCGGTGCTGGTGCCCGGCCTGGTGTCCAGTGGGATGTCGTTGCCGAGCGCGATCTCCGCCATGCTGCTCTACCGGCTGATCAGCTGGTTACTCATCGCCGCCATCGGCTGGGTGGTGTTCTTCTTCATGTTCCGCACCGAGAACCTGGACACCGAAGCCCACTCCGACGACGACCCCATCACCGGCCCGCTGGCCGTCGTGCGCGACCCCGACCCGCCCACCGACCCGACACAGACCGCCCTGCAGGGCCCGCTGCCGCCGCCCGAGCCGGGCCGCGAAATCGACCGCTAGGCAACGCCTTACGGTCCCGCGGCGCGTGTGAACGCACGGCTTTGAGTGTTAACCCAGGGCGCGATTCCGGCCGATATTGCGCCCAGGCTTCACCCTCTAGGCCCACGTTTCACAGTCAACGGCGACGGCACGCGGCTCCGCCCGCTTCCGGCTAGTGCGCGCCGCCGATCGTCACGCCGGGCAGCAGCGGGGCCGGGGCGCTACCGACCGGGGAGGCGCCCGGGGCGCCGCCGCCCGGCAGCGCGGGCACCCCACCGGGCAGCCCGCCCGCCGCGCCCTGCGCCTGCTGCAGCATGCCCATGGCCTGCGGGATGCTGATCGGCAACTTGCACTGCGTGGACAGGCTGGTCAACGGCGACGCGATCGACGTCATGTCCCCGGCCACCTTCGGGTTGGCCTCGAAGTAGGACTTGAGCCCCGTCAGCGACCGCGGGCCGGCCTGCTGCTGCAGCATCGTGGTCATCGTCTGGTTGGTCTCCGGATGCGAGTCCAGGTAGTCGCCCATCGACTTGGAGACCGAACCGATCGTGCGGGCGATCTCACTGGCCGCGCACGGGTCGTTGGCGCCCGTCGCCGGCGGCCCGGCGAGGACGGCGATGGCGGCGGCGGGTGCCGTGGCGGCCAGCAGCGCGGCGAACATCCTGCGGCGCCTGGTCGCGGTGCCTGTCGTCATGGGTCACTCCTAAGAGTTTGCGAACGCGCGGCGTCCGGGGCACATCGCAAAACGGTTGGCATGAACGGCTCTTCGTAACGGGGGGTTCCCCGCTCCCCCGCGCGGCCACCCGACATCCTGCCATCCCCACCCCGACGCTGCTACTTCTTGTGATCCACACCGCTGGGTCACCGGTTCACAACATCTGGGCGGCGTCTTGGCAACATCCGTGTCGTTGCAGCTCAGGATGCTGATAACCCGACATAATCCACAGGCTGCTGCGGTATTCTCGCCTGCACGCATTGCGTGAGAACCCGGGGAGTGAAGAGATCCAGCAGTTCATGATGCGCCTCAGCCGCAGCCTGCGTAAGTACCGCTGGTTGGTCTTCACAGGCTGGTTGCTGGCATTGGTGCCGGCGGTCTATTTGGCGTTGACGCAGTCGGGCAACCTCACCGGTGGCGGTTTCGAAGTCGCCGGCTCCCAGTCGCTGGCGGTCCACGATCAGCTCGAGGAGCTCTACCACGACCAGGGCACGTCGTCGCTGGCGCTGGTGGCGGCCCCCCGCCCCGACGCCAGCTACGCCGACATCAACGACGCCGTCGCGCAGCTGCGGCAGATCGCCGGCGAGTTCCCCGGCGTCACCGAGGTCCCCAACCCCACCCAGCGGCCGCCGCAGCCCGACCGGCCGTACGTGATCTCGCTGCGGATGGACGCCCGCAACGCCGGCACCAGCGACCTCGCCAAGCAGCTGCGTCAAAAGGTCGGCATCAAGGGTGACCAGTCCGGCCAGACGGCGAATGGTCGGGTGCGGCTGTACGTCATCGGGCAGGGCGCCCTGTCTACCGCCGCCGCGGCGAACACCAAGCACGACATCGCCGCCGCCGAAAAGTGGAACCTGCCGATCATTCTGGTCGTCCTGCTGGCGGTGTTCGGTTCCCTGGCCGCGGCGACGATCCCGCTCGCCCTCGGCATCTGCACGGTCGTCGTCACCATGGGCCTGGTCTATTTCCTGTCGGCGTACACGACCATGTCGGTGTTCGTGACGTCGACGGTGTCGATGTTCGGGATCGCGCTCGCGGTGGACTATTCGCTGTTCATCCTGATGCGCTTCCGCGAAGAACTGCGCGCCGGGCGCCAGCAGGACGAGGCCGTGGACGCCGCGATGGCCACGTCGGGGCTGGCCGTGGTGTTGTCCGGCATGACCGTGATCGCCTCGCTGACCGGCATCTACATCATCAACACCCCGGCGCTGAAGTCCATGGCCACCGGCGCGATCCTGGCCGTGGCGGTGGCGATGCTGACGTCGGCGACGTTGACGCCGGCGGCGCTGGCGACGTTCGGCCGGGCGGCCGCCAAGAGGTCGCGGCTGCTGCACTGGTCGCGCCAGCCGGAGGGCGGCCAGTCCCGGTTTTGGATCCGGTGGATCGGGGCGGTGATGCGCCGGCCGTGGGCGTCGGCGGTGGCGGCCTCGGTGGTGCTGCTGGTGATGGCGGTGCCGACCGCGTCGATGGTGCTGGGCAACAGCCTGCTGCGCCAGTTCGACTCGTCCCACGAGATCCGCGCCGGTGTCGGCGCGGGTGGCCAGGCGCTCGGGCCCGGCGCGCTGGGCCCGATCCGGGTGCTGGTCACGTTTCCCGACGGCGGCGCGGCGTCGCCCGAGCACAGCCAGACGGTCACCGCGATCCGTGAGCGAATGACGCAGGCCCCCAACATCGTTTCGGTGTCGCCGCCGCAGTTCGCCGAGGACAACGGCAGCGCCCTGCTGTCGGCGGTGTTGTCGGTCGACCCCGAGGACATGAAGGCCCGCGAGACCGTCGGCTGGATGCGCGCGCAGCTGACCAAGATCCCCGATGCGGGAACGGCGCGCGTGGACGTGGGCGGGCCGACCGCGCTGATCAAGGACTTCGACGACCGGGTGTCGCAGACCGAGCCGCTGGTGCTGCTCTTCGTCGCGCTGATCGCGTTCGTGATGCTGTTGATCTCGATTCACTCGATCTTCCTCGCGCTCAAGGGCGTGCTGATGACGTTGCTGTCGGTCGCCGCCGCCTACGGCAGCCTCGTCGTGGTCTTCCAGTGGGGCTGGTTGAGCGACCTCGGTTTCACCCAGATCAGCTCGATCGACAGCACGGTGCCCCCGCTGGTGCTGGCGATGACCTTCGGGCTGTCGATGGACTACGAAATCTTCCTGCTCACCCGGATCCGGGAACGCTTCCTACACTCCGGCAACACCCGCGACGCGGTCGCCTACGGCGTGAGCACCAGCGCGCGCACCATCACCAGCGCCGCCCTGATCATGATCGCGGTGTTCATCGGGTTCGCGTTCGCGGGCATGCCGCTGGTCGCCGAGATCGGCGTGGCGTGCGCCGTCGCGATCGCGGTCGACGCCACGGTGGTGCGGCTGGTCCTGGTCCCGGCGCTGATGGCGATGTTCGCCCAGTGGAACTGGTGGATGCCCCGGTGGCTGCGCCGCGTGTTGCCGTCGGTCGACTTCGACCGGCCGCTGCCCCAGGTCGACCTCGGTGACGTGGTCGTCATCCCGGACGACATCTCGGCGCTGGCCGCGCCCAGCGCCGACCTGCGGATGGTGCTGAAGTCGGCCGCCAAGCTCAAGCACCTGGCGCCCGACGCCATCTGCGTGGCCGACCCGCTCGCCTTCACCGGGTGCGGGCGCAACGGCAAGCCCTCGGTCCCGGCCGACAGCCGCGGCCTGGGCCCAGGCCAGATCCCCCACCAGGTCGACATCGACGACGCCGCCGCGGGGGTCGGGGCCGGCCCCGCCAAGAACGGCAGCAACGGCCACCCGCCCAAAAAGCTGGTCGGCGGCCTGGCGTCGCGCAACGGCATCGCCCGCGCGATCGCCGGGGACCGGCCGGTTCATCCGGTCACGCTGTGGCGCGGCCGGCTGTCCGTGGCCATCGACGCGCTGGAGACCGACGCCGACCAGGTTGACCGCCCCCGGTACGAGCGGCGCAGCCCGGTGGAGACAACCCACGTGCAACTGCCCACCGGCGATCGGCTGCTCGTCCCGACCGGCGCGGAGGCGCTGCGCCTCAAGGGCTACCTGATCATGTGCCGTAACAGCAGCCGCGATTACGCCGACTTTGCAGACATGGTTGACAACGTGGAGCCGGAGACCGCCGCGGTGGTGCTGGCCGGCATGGACAGGTATTACTGTTGTCAAACACCCAGGCGGGAATGGATGGCCACCCAGTTGGTCCGCCGGCTCGCGGACCCCCATCCCTCCGATTTCAGCGACGAATGGTCGGATTCCGACGCGAAAGCGGACTGGGACGACGTCAGGCAGCGCTGCCTGTCGGTGGCCGTGGCGATGTTGGAGGAGGCGAGGTGACGTTGGCATCCGAACGGCGCCCGGCACCGCCGCCCGAGCGGCCCGCCGGCCAACAAGGCACGTCCGGTGGCCCGTTTGCCGACTCCGACCAGCCCGTCGAGTTCTGGCCGACGTCCGCCATCCGTTCGGCGTTGCAGGGCGGCGACATCGCCACCTGGAAGCGCATCGCCGCGGCGCTCAAACGCGACCCCTACGGTCGGACGGCCCGCCAGGTCGAAGAGGTGCTCGAGGGGACGCGGCCCTACGGCATCGCCAAGGCGCTGTGGGAGGTGCTGGAGCGCGCCCGCACCCACCTGGAGGCCAACGAGCGGGCCGAGGTGGCCCGGCACATCCGGTTGCTGATCGACCGCTCGGGCCTGGGCGAACAGGAATTCGCGTCGCGCATCGGTGTGTCGCCCGAGGATCTGGGCGCCTACCTCGACGGCAGCACCAGCCCCACGTCCGCGCTGATGATCCGGATGCGCCGGCTCTCGGATCGATTCGTCAAGGTGAAGTCCGCGCGGTCGGCCGATTCCAACTGAGGAGTCAGCGGGCATTCATCGGCGTCACGTTCGAGACCAGCCAGGCGTCGCCGCGCTTGGCCAACGCCACCCGCAGCGCGGGCGCGGCCTGACTGGGCGGCTGCCCGGGGGCGTTCTGGGTGACCCGCAGGATCACCGCGACGCTGGCCGCCGTCGGCCCCAGCGCCTCGACCCCGGCCGCCGGCGTCGCCGCCTGGGCCGTCACGTTGTGCTGGGCCAGCTCCGCGCTGGACTTTCGGTACTGCTCCCGGAACGTGCCCGCCTGGTCGGGCACCATCATCGCCGCGGCCCGGTCGATGGAGCTGGTCGGGGCGCTCGGGGTGAACGACGCCATCGCCTCGGCCATGCCCGCGGCGACCTGGACCACCTCGCGGGTGTCATTCTTGAAGTCGCGGTCGGTGCGCGTCCAGTGCGTGTACCCGGTCACCACCGCCGCGCACAGGGCGGCCGCACACAGGAACACGACGGCCAGCCGCAGCCCCGGGGCGTCGTCGTCGGTGCCGACGCTGACCGAATCGCGGCGCAGCAGCCAGAAGTTGACCGCCACTCCCTCGACGATCAGCAGGGCCAGGACCGAGCCCGCCGATACCCACCACAGCGGCCAGCCGAGGACGACCCCGATCATCCACAGCGCGGCGATCGCGGCCAGCGGGGCCGCGATGTCGAAGGCCAGCAGCCGCCAGATGTTCCTCATCGGATGGAACCCAGCCCGGAGATCATCAGCTTGCCGTCGACGTCGCAGACGTCGAGCCGCAGATTCCAGTGCACCACCTGCGGCTTGGCGCCGACGTTCTCGCTCACCGACGTCGCGACCAGCATCACCGAGTCCATCCTGCTGGCGAACGGCGGCAATTTGGTCGTGACGACCGGCCGGGAGGCGCCCGGCTGGGTGTCCAGGTCGCGGCGCATGGTCTCGATGGCCACCGACTCGATCCGGCCCGCGCTCTGCGATTGCAGCTTCTGCACCACCTGCCGGTATGGGTCCACGGCCGCGTCGAAGTCGGTGTTGAGCTCCCCGACCGTGCCGTCGTGCAGCTTCTGCAGGCTGGCGTCGATGTTGCCGCTGTTCATGTTGATCAGCACGCCCGTCCACTCGGCCGCGGTCGCCATGACGCGGCTCAGGTAGACGCGTTCGGCGACTTCGTCGCGGTGCCCGGACCAGATGACGTAGCCGAGCACGACGGCGGCGACCGCCAGCACGCCGAGAACGGTCGACGCGACGCCGTAGATGGAGAAGATCCGCCCGCCATCGGGCTCGGATTCGTCTTCGGTTTCGACGTCGTCTTCGGTTTCGACGGCCTCTGATTCCACGTCGGGGTCGTCTGACATGGGCCGATCGTCGCATCCAAAGGAAGATGGAAGGATGGCGGGGTGACAGTAGAGGCCATCCGATCCGGCGTCGACCTGAGCTTTGTCGACGCGAACGCACGCCCCCAAGACGACCTGTTCGGCCACGTCAACGGCCGCTGGCTGGCGGACTACGACATTCCCCCGGACCGGGCGACCGACGGCGCCTTCCGCGCGCTGTACGACCGGGCCGAAGAGCAGGTGCGCGACTTGATCGTGGAGGCCAGCGAGCAGGGCGCCGCCGCCGGGACGGATCAGCAACGCATCGGCGACCTCTACGCCAGCTTCCTCGACGAGGACACCGTCGAACGCCGCGGCGTGCAACCCTTGCTCGACGAGCTGGCCGTCATCGACGACTGCGCCGACACCGCGGCCCTGGCCGCCGCGGTGGGCGCCCTGCAGCGCACCGGGGTCGGCGGGGGCGTGGCGATGTACGTGGACACCGACGCCAAAAACTCGGCCCGCTACCTGGCGCACTTCGCCCAGTCCGGCATCGGCCTGCCCGACGAGTCGTATTTCCGCGAGGAGCGGCACGCCGAGGTGCTGGCCGCCTACCCGGGACACATCGCGCGGATGTTCGGCCTCGTCTACGGCTCGGACGCTCAAGACCCCGGAACTCACGCCGACACCGCGGCGCGCATCGTGGCGCTGGAGGCCAAGCTCGCCGCCGCCCACTGGGACGTCGTCAAGCGCCGCGACGCCGACCTCACCTACAACCTGCGCACATTCGCCGAGCTGCGGACCGACGCGGCGGGCTTCGACTGGGACGGCTGGGCGACCGCGCTGGGCGGAGTTCCCGATTCGATCGCGGAAGTGGTTGTGCGCCAGCCGGATTACCTGGCCGCGTTCGCCGCACTGTGGGACAGCGAAGACTTCGAGGACTGGAAGCGCTGGGCGCGTTGGCGTTTGATCCGCGCCCGCGCCGCCTGGCTGACCGACGACATCGTCGCCGCGGACTTCGACTTCTACGGTCGCCTGCTGACCGGCACCGAGCAGATCCGGGAGCGCTGGAAGCGGGCGGTGGCCCTGGTTGAGAGCGTGATGGGCGACGCCGTCGGAAAGCTCTACGTGCAGCGGCATTTCCCGCCGGGCGCCAAGGCCCGCATCGACGAGCTGGTGGACAACCTGAAGGCGGCGTACCGCCAGTCCATCGGCGAGCTGGACTGGATGACGCCGCAGACCCGCGAGCGCGCGCTGGCCAAGCTGGAGAAGTTCACCGCCAAGGTGGGCTACCCGGAGAAGTGGCGTGACTACTCGAAGCTGGTCATCGACCGCAACGACCTGTACGGCAACTACCGGCGCGGGTATGCGGTCAACCACGACCGCGAGCTGGCCAAGCTCGGCGGCCCGGTGGACCGCGACGAGTGGTTCATGACGCCGCAAACCGTCAACGCCTACTACAACCCGGGTATGAACGAAATCGTCTTCCCCGCAGCAATTTTGCAGCCGCCGTTCTTCGACGCCGACGCCGACGCCGCCGCCAACTACGGCGGGATCGGCGCGGTGATCGGCCACGAGATCGGGCACGGCTTCGACGACCAGGGCGCCAAGTACGACGGCGACGGCAACCTGGTCGACTGGTGGACCGACGACGACCGCACCGAGTTCGGCGCCCGCACCAAGGCGCTTATCGAGCAGTACGACGCGTACGTGCCGCGCGGCCTCGGCGAGGGCCATCACGTTAACGGCGCCTTCACCGTCGGCGAGAACATCGGCGACCTGGGCGGGTTGTCGATCGCGCTGCTGGCCTACCAGCTGTCGCTGAACGGCCGGCCCGCACCCCTGATCGAGGGGTTGACCGGCGTGCAGCGCGTGTTCTACGGCTGGGCGCAGGTATGGCGTACCAAATCGCGTGAGGCGGAAGCGATCCGGCGGCTGGCGGTGGACCCGCACTCCCCGCCGGAGTTCCGCTGCAACGGCGTGGTCCGCAACATGGACGCCTTCTACGAAGCGTTCGGGGTGGCCGAGGGCGACGGGCTGTATCTGGCGCCGGCGAACCGGGTCAGGATCTGGAACTAGGCCACCCTTTTTGGGCGCCAGCAGACGCAAAAGCCCCTAGTTTCGGCCCTAAACGGGAGCTTTTGCGTCTGCTCGGCATGCCTCGATGCGCGCCGGCACGTGCTTGTGCCATGGCGTGCCCGCGTAGGGGTCGCGCCATTCCGTGGAGGTGAGCGAGTTGGGCGCGACCCCGGGGACGACGGTGCGCCCGTCCTCGCCGACGTAGTCGAGCCCGAACCCGTTGGGCAGCGCGGCGTGCCCGGCCAGCATGGTCTCGGTGACTTCGACGGTCGCCTCGGCGCTGCCGGCCGCGGTGCTGACCCGCGCCCGTCCCCCGTCGACGAGCCCCAGCACCTGGGCGTCCTCGACGCTGACCCGCAGCGCCCCGTCGGCGTCCCGCTTGCGCCAGGACGGGTCGCGGAAGATGTCGTTGGCGGTGTAGGCGCGCCGCTCGCCGACCGACAGCACGATCGGGAAATCCGGCGTGGTCAGCTGGGGGGGTGCCGTCGCCAAAGCCCTTAGGTCGTCCAGCATTTCGGGGATCTCCAGCGCGATCTTGTGGTCGGCGTGGCTGATCAGCGCAAAGTCGTCCTCGTAGGTGTGCAGGGTGAACGTGACCCCGGACGGGTTGTCGAGGATCGCGTCGAACAGCGCGTTGCCGTCGGCGTGGCCAGCCCGCCGCACCGCCTCGGGGTAGGTCATGGCGGTCTTCTGCGCCAGGCCCCACGCGGCGGCGGCGCCCGCCAGCCCGTCGGGCAGCGTCGGCCCAAGCGTCTCGTAGAGCACGTACGGAACCAACTTCGCCACAGTGGGGTTGGTCGCGACCGCGCCGAGAAAGGCCTCGGCGTACTCCTGGCGGCCCCGCCCCGCGGCCTCGCGCAGCGGGCGCAGGTCGGCCTCGTCGAGCACGCCCAGCGCGCGCACCAGGCGGGCCCAGATCTCCGGCTCGGGCAGCGTTCCGGGCAGCGGTTCGAGCAGTGGCCGGCGCAATTGGAAAGCGTTGGCGGGGAATTCGAAGTTGAAGAAGGTCGCCTCGGGCTTTTCGAACTGGGACGCCGCGGGCAGCACGTAGTGGGCGAGCCGGGCGGTCTCGGTCATCGCGACGTCGACGACGACCATCAGCTCCAGCGCCTGGAAGGCCTCGCGGCAGGCCGCCGAATTGGCCAGCGAGTGCGCGGGATTGGCGCTTTCGACGATCATGGCGCGGAAGCGGTCCGGGTGATCGGTCAGGATCTCCTCGGGCACCACGTTGCTCGGAATCAGCCCGGAGATGATGGGTGCACCGGTGACGGGCGTGCGGCCGGAGACCTGGCTGAACAGCGGTGCGAATGACGAATGCAGGTGCTGCGCACCCTTTTTCGCGAAGTTGCCGGTGAGGATCCACAGCATCTTGTTCAGGTAGGAGCTCAGGGTGCTGTTGGGCGCCTGCTGGATCCCGAGGTCCTCGAACACCGCCACGCTCTCGGCGGCGCCGATGCGCCGCGCCGCCGCGCGCAGCAGTTCCTCGTCGACCCCGCTCCGCTGGGCGTACTCGCCGACCGGGACCTCGCGCAGCGCGGCGCGGACGACGTCGGCGCCGCGCACGTGCTCGGCGAGAAACGCTTCGTCACAAAGGTTTTCCTGGACGAGGACGGCGGCCAGCGCCGCGAGGCACCAGGCGTCGGTCCCGGGCCGCACCCGCAGGTGAAAGTCGGCCATCTTGGCGGTGTCGGTGACGACGGGATCGATCACGATCATCGACCGGGCCGGATCCTTGGCGATCTCGTTAAGCACCACCCGGGCCCGGGGGAAGCTCTGCGACATCCACGGGTTCTTGCCGACGAACACCGACACCTCGGCGTGCTCGAACTCGCCCCGCGTGTGACCGCCGTAGAGCTGCCCGTCGACCCAGGCCTCGCCGGTCTTCTCCTGCGCCAACGCATTTGACCGGTAGCGGGCCCCGAGCGCCTTGAGGAACGCGCCGCTGTAGGCCCCGCCCAGGTGGTTGCCCTGCCCGCCGCCGCCGTAGTAGAAGATCTTGTCGCCGCCGTAGGCGTCGCGGATGTGCTTGAAGCCCTCGGCGATCTCGACGATGGCGGTGTCCCAGTCGATCTCCTCAAAGGTGCCGTCCGCGCGGCGGCGCATCGGCGACGTCAAGCGGGCGCGGTTGTTCTGGTAGTGGTCCAGCCGCAGCGCCTTGTTGCAGGTGTACCCCTGCGAGGCGGGGTTAGCCTTGTCGCCGCGGATGCGGGCCAGCCGGCCGTCCTCGACCTGGACGACGATGCCGCAGTTGCACTCGCACAGGATGCACGCGGTGGGCTGCCAGTCGGTGGTGGTCATTGCGGATTCCTCTCGGAGAGCTCGGCCGCGAGCAGTCGGCGTAGCTGGCGGTGCACGGCATCAAGGGGCGTCAGGTCGCGCCGCACCCGGGCCAGCACGATCGCGCCCTCGAGCGCGCTGGTCGCCAGCACGGCCAGTTCGCCGGCCCGGTCGGCGGGAATGCCGTCGGCGACGAAGCGCGCGGCGATCAGGTCGGACCAGCGGTCGAACACCGCGGCCGCGCGCTCGACGACCGGCGCCATGCGCTCGCGGTCCTCCGCATCGCCGGCCTCGACCGACACCGCGACGACGGGACAGCCCGCGCGGAAGTCGCTGTCGAGCAGCTGGCGGCGGTATTTGTCGATCAGCGTGTCCAACAGCTCGGCGCTGCCGCCGGCCTCGGTGATGAAGGCGGCCACGTGCTCGCCGGCGTAGTCGACGGCCTCGCAGAGCAGCTGGGTCCGCCCGCCGGGGAAGTAGTGATAGGCGGATCCGCGCGGCGCGCCGCTGTGCTCGAGAACGTCGGAGATGGCCGTGGCATGCGCGCCGCGCTCCCTGATCAGCAGCGCGGCCGAAACGACCATCCGCTCGCGGGGGCTGCGCATATGTATGATGCTATACATAATCGTGCGGCGCGCAAAAGATGCCGAGCAGACACAAAATCGCCCTCTTCCGAGCCGGAAAGGGCGATTTTGCTGGGGGCACCTCCCGCTTGCGGGGGACTGGTGGGGACTAGTTGATCCAGTCGCTGGAGCCGTCGTGCTTCTGGTAATCGCCGCCGGTCGAGTTCTTCACGATGATCGGATCACCGGGCCCGAAGTTGTCGAAGAACCACCTCGCGTTGCTCGGGCTGATGTTGATGCAGCCGTGGCTGACGTCGCGCTTGCCCTGGTCGTCCACCGACCACGGCGCGCTGTGCACGAAGTCGCCGACGTTGTCGAAGCGCACGGCCAGCTCGACGGTCACCTTGTAGCCGTATGTCGAGTTGACCGGGACCCCGTAGGTCGAGGAGTCCATCACCACCGAGGGCATCTTCTCCTGCACGTAGTAGGTGCCGTTGGGGGTCTGGTGGTTGCCGGACGTCATGCCCATCGACATCGGGATGGTCTTCTCCACGGTGCCGTTGCGGGTGACCGTGAGCTGGTGGGTGGAGTCGTCCGCCGTGGCGATCAGGGTGTCCCCGGTGTGGAAGCTGGACACGGTGCCGCCGGCGTCGACGGTCACGTCGGTGTGGGCGGGCCAGAAGCTCAGCGGACGCCAGCGCAGCTGCGTCGGGGTCATCCAGTAGAACTTGCCGGGCACCGGCGGGGTCGACATCACGTGCACCGCGTCGATGGCCGCGCCGGCGTCGTCGACCCGGCCGGGGAAGTTGATGATGATCGGCTGGGCCACGCCGACCGTCGAGCCGTTTTTCGGGACGATCGCGGGCGGCCCGAATGGCGCGGTGCCGGTGAACGGCGTCGGGTTCTGCCCGGCGGCCGGGCCCGAGGCCGCCGGCTGGGCGCCGGGGAAGGTGAATGGGGGCGGCGCCAGCGTGGGGCCCTACAACTTCACCGTCGACACCTTCAACGGCCTGGCGATCTACCCGCCCG
>NZ_LZKR01000152.1 GCF_001672915.1 Mycobacterium sp. 1245805.9
GCTGCGGCTGCTGCGGATTGCTCATATCGGTGCCGGTCGCGGTGCCCTTGATGGCGTAGGCCTTGCCGCAGACTGCGTCAGACTCCGCTGCGTGCCTTCGTCCGGGCGTTGCGACGCTTGAGTGCGCGCCGCTCATCTTCGCTCATGCCCCCCCAGACGCCCGAGTCCTGGCCGGTGTTCAGGGCCCACGACAGGCATTCCGTGGTCACCTGGCACCGATTGCAGACCAGTTTCGCGTCAGCGATCTGCGCGAGCGCCGGACCGCTGTTCCCTACCGGGAAGAACAGCTCCGGGTCCTCGTCACGACAGACCGCCTTGTGGCGCCAATCCATAAGTTGTTACTCCTCACTGAGTGCGCAGCAAGGCGCACGGTCTTTTTCTTCGGCTGTTAAAGCGTGCACTAGAAAAGGGTCCGTGCCCCTACATGAATTTCTGCATGCAACCTTTCGATCGTTTCACAGGCTCAACAGAAGTCAATAGTCGTGCGTAGCTCGTGGGCTATCTCACTTCAAAGACTTCTTATTCAAGCCCTTAGTCCGTTGTACTACACTACCGGGCTTTTTCCCCTGTGATTTTCGTCCGGTCGCCCGGTCGTCGCAGCTCAGAGGTGGTTTTTGCCGGGTGGTGCGACTACCGGCAGCGCGTCCGGGACCGTCCTGAACGTCATGGTTTGACGCAGGCCGAGATAATCGCCGTCGAACTGGCTGGCCACCGGGTCGCCGGTCGAGGTGACCCGCAGGCAGGCGGCGTCGTCGTCGCGGATCAGCTGCTTCGGGTCGCCCTTCGGCCCGTTGCCCAGCAGCTGGCTGACCAGGCGCAGCGTGGGGAACACCTTCATCTCGGTGAGCGCGAACACCCCGAGGCCCGAGTCGAAGCTGCAGCCCGGGTTGGTGACCAGCGGGCGGCTGTTGCTGTAGGTCCACGGGGTGGTGTTGGACACCCAGGCGAAGTGCACGCCGGTGACGGGCTCGCGGCCGGCCAGCTCCACCGTCAGGATCGGTGCGCGGCGGCGGAAGGCCAAGGTGACAGGGATCGCGACGCGCCAATAGCGCAGCGGGGTGACCTTGACGCCCTTGTTGCGCTGCCTTTCCACCGCGGCCACCACCTCCGCGTCGACGCCCATCCCGGCGTTGATCACGGCCCACTGCTCGCCGCAGTCGATCAGGCTGATGCGACGCCAGGTCTGGTGGCGGCGGTAGTCGTCGAGCAGCTGGATGAGCTGGTTGGTCGCGGCGACCGGGTCGGGGGAAATGCCCAGCGAGCGGGCCAGCACGTTCGCCGACCCGCCGGGCACCACCGCCAGGGCGGGCACGGGCCCCGAGGCCGCGGCGCCGGGGCGGCCCAGCAAGCCGTTGACCACGCCGCTCACCGTGCCGTCGCCGCCGTGCACGACGACCAGGTCGACCCCGTCCTCGACCGCCTTGTGCGCGAGTTCGGTGCCGTGGCCCCGGTGGGTGGTGTGCTCGACGGTCAGCTGCAGGCGGCTCTTGAGCGCATGCGCGAGAAGGTCGCGACCGGCTGGAGTGGTGGACGTGGCTGTGGGATTCACGATCAGCACGGCGCGCATGATCCCCGAGCTTATGCGGTGCGACGATGCACGCCGCTCGTCGGCGTGAGGAGGAGCAGCGCAGTCGGGGGGAGGCGGGGCCGTTATGGGCGTGCTGTGCGGTAACGGCCGCTGACTACGCTGGCGCTGTGAACCCGCGCGCCCCGTCCACCGTCCGCGCGGCGGGCGTGATCGTCGCGGTGCAGGGCGTGGCGGCGCTGGTCATGGCGGCGGTGCTGGTGGTGCGGGGGATCGCGGGGGCCGACCAACGCGTGGTCAACGG
>NZ_LZKR01000153.1 GCF_001672915.1 Mycobacterium sp. 1245805.9
CACCCCACCCGGGGGTTCTCCTCACATCAAGCCGACACGCCCGCTACCAACGTCATGTCCCGGTACAGCTAGCCGGGCGGCGCGAAACCGCCAGGCTCCGGCTCCGGCCAGGGGACCGGGGGCTGCTGGGGCTGCGGGGGCGGTTGCGGCCAGGGTGTAACCGGTGCCGGCGGTTGTGGCCACGGCCCCGCGGCAGGGGGTAGGTGGGGTGCCAGCCGGGCCAGTTCGCGGCGGTGCCGCTCGGCGAGCACCGCGGCGAGCACCAACTCCGGTGGTGCGCCGGGCGGCGGCGGTGGTGCGATGCGCGACAAGACGTCGCCGGCGATCCGGTAGCCCATCTGTAGGCGCAGTTGAGGATCGAGTTGCGGTGCGCGGGAAAGGAATTGGCGCGCCACTTCGGCCTGTCCGGCGCCCAGTCCCGACAGCTGCAGCGAGGACGCCCACCACGCCAGCGACGGCGGCATCATGGGCGGCGGGCTCAGCCGAGGCCCGCGCTCGCTGATCACGACCGTGCCGGCGAAGACGTCGCCGATGCGCTTGCCCTTCGGCGAGAAGATGCTGCAGATGACCGCGGGACTCCCGGCGAGCATCCAGATCTCCACCACCGACGCCAGCGCCCGAAACAGCGCCTGCCGGAAGCGTTCTGGGCCGCCGTCCTCGGACACCACCCGCAGGCCCAGCGCCATCTTGCCCACCGACCTTCCCCGCGTGGCGGTTTCGAACGCCAACGGGTAGCCGACCACCACCAACACCGTGAAGATGAGCAGGACGGCGGTGCTCAGCGCGGAGTCGAACTCGGTCAGGGTGGCCGCCCACAACATCAGGCCGAGCACGTAGCAGATGAAGATCACCGTGATATCGATCAGCGCGCTGGCCGCCCGCACCGGCAACTGTGCGATCTGCACGTCGAGCACCACGGCGTCCCCGGTCACCACCTCCGACATAACACCGAACGGTACAGGCCGATTAGGCTGCGCAGGGTGGACGTCGACGCATTCGTGCTGACCCATCGCGGTACGTGGGACCGGCTCGACCAGTTGGTCAAGAGGCGCCGCTCGCTGACCGGCGCGGAGGTCGACGAACTCGTCGAGCTTTACCAGCGGGTCTCCACCCATCTGTCGATGCTGCGCTCGGCGTCGTCGGATTCGCTGCTGATCGGTCGGCTGTCGAGCCTGGTCGCGCGGGCCCGGTCCGTGGTCACCGGCGCCCACGCGCCAATGAGCAGCACGTTCGTCCGCTTCTGGACCGTGTCGTTCCCGGTGGTGGCGTACCGCACCTGGCGGTGGTGGTTGGGCACGGCGGTGGCGTTTTTCGCCGTCGTGGTGATCATCGCGATGTGGGTGGCCGGCAACCCGGAGGTGCAGTCCGCACTCGGAACACCAAGTGACATCGACGAATTGGTCAACCACGATGTCGCGTCGTACTACAGCGAGCACCCCGCCGCCGCGTTCGCGCTGCAGGTCTGGATCAACAACTCCTGGGTGTCCGCGCAATGCATCGCGATGTCCGTGGTGCTGGGGCTGCCGATCCCGATCATCCTGTTCAACAACGCCGCCAACCTCGGGCTGATCGCCGGGTTGATGTTCCAGGCCGGCAAGGGCGGCATCCTGCTGGGCCTGCTGGCCCCCCATGGGCTGCTGGAGCTGACGGCGGTATTCCTCGCGGGCGCAACGGGGATGCGGCTGGGCTGGTCGGTGATTTCGCCGGGCGATCGCCCCCGTGGGCAGGTGCTCGCCGAGCAGGGGCGCGGCGTCGTCGCGGTCGCTGTCGGACTGGTGGGTGTGTTGCTGGTCTCGGGGCTGATCGAGGCGCTGGTGACGCCCTCGCCGTTGCCGACGTTCGTCCGGGTGGGCATCGGGGTCATCGCCGAGGCCGCGTTCCTGTCCTACATCGTGTATTTCGGCCGCCGCGCGGTGAAAGCCGGTGAGACCGGTGATGTCGAGGACGCGCCCGACGTGGTGCCCACCGGCTGAGCCTCACCGAAACTTACAGCCGCCCGGTGGCTTTCATCGCCAGATAGCGGTCGGCGAGGGCGGGTGCGATCTCGGTGGGCGGGGCGTCGACGACCTCCACGCCGCCGCGTCGCAGTCGGGTCGCGATCGCCCCCCGGTCGTTGCGCGACCGTTCCGCGGCCGCGGCGTCGTAGACCGCGGCCGCGTCCGAGCGCCCGGCGGCCATCTGGTCGACGCGTGGGTCGCCGACGGCGGCGATCATCACGTGGTGTTTGGCCGACAGCTGCGGCAGCACCGGCAGCAGGCCCTCGTCCAGGGCGGTCGCGTTGAGGTCGGTCAGCAGCACCACCAGCGACCGCCGCCGGGTGCGCCGCAGGATGGTGGCAACCATTGCGCGCCAATCCGATTCGATGAGCGCCGGCTGGACCGGGGCCATCGTGTCGACGAGCTGGGCAAGCAGCTCAGTGCGCGACGCGCCGAACACGCCGGCGCGGCTTACCCGGTCGTGGGCGAGAAAGTCAACGTGGTCGCCGGCCCGCGACGCCGGGGGGGGCAGCAGCAGCGCCGCGTCCATCGCCCAGTCCAGCCGGGGCCACCCCGCCGGGTCGGAGGCGGTGGGGTCGACGCCGACGCGGCCGGCCGCCGTGCGCCCGGTGTCGAGCGCGATCACCACGCGCCGGTCGCGTTCGGGTCGCCAGGTGCGGACGACTACGTCGGCGCGCCGCGCGGACGCACGCCAGTCGATCGAGCGCACGTCGTCGCCGACGACATACTCACGCAGCGAATCGAATTCGGTTCCCTGCCCGCGTATCAGCGTCGGCAGGAGGCCGTCGATCTCGCGCAGCTTGGCGAGCCGCGACGGCAAGTGCTTGCGCGACAGGAACGGCGGCAGCACCCGGACCTGCCCCGGCACCGGCCGCGAACCCTGCCGTCCGGCCAGCCCCAGCGGCCCGATCGAACGCGCCGTGACCGCGGCCGCGCGCTGATCGCCGCGACGGACCGGACGCAGCCGGGTCTCCAGCGGCTGCGCCTGCCCGGCCGGAATGTTGACGGCGTGACTGCGCGGCTCGGCGCATGCGCTGGGCGGCCAGGCGTCGCGGATCTGGCCGCGGAATCGCCGGCGGCCGTCGTTGTGCACCTGCAGACCGACCTGCACCTGCTGCGCCAGCCGGGCCGAGCAGTCCGGGGAACGGGTATAACGCAACGCGCGGGTGCTGGCCGCGAGCGTGGCGTCGACGACCACCAATGTCACCAGCAACACCAGCAGGACCACGAAAGCCCTTGCGGGCCAAGGTGATACCGCGATGGGCAGGACGCAGATCAGCGCCAGCAGCCCGGTGCGCCCCGTCAGGATCACTAGCGGGGCACCGGCACCGACGCCAGGATTCCGTCGAGCACACCGTCGGGCGTCGCCCCTTCGAGCTCGGCCTCGGGGCGCAGCATCACCCGGTGCCGCAGGGTGGGGCGGGCCATGGCCTTCACGTCGTCGGGGGTGACGTAGTTGCGGCCAGACAGCCAGGCCCACGACCGCGCCGTGCCCAGCAGCGCCGTCGCCCCGCGCGGCGACACACCAAGCTGCAGGGCGGGCGACGAGCGGGTGGCGCCGACAATGTCGACGATGTAGCCCAGCACCTCGTCGGCGACCAGGACCTGTTGCACCGCCTTGCGCCCGGCCGCGAGCTCGTCCGGTCCGGCCACCGGGTTGATCTCCGACAGGTCGCGGGGATCGAAGCCGTGCGCGTGCCGGCCGAGGATGGCGATCTCGGCGTCGCGCGACGGCAGCGTGACGTTGAGTTTGAGCAGGAACCGGTCGAGCTGGGCCTCGGGCAGTTGGTAGGTGCCCTCGTATTCGATCGGGTTCTGGGTCGCGGCGACGATGAACGGGTCGGGCAGCGGCTTGGCCTCGCCTTCGACGCTGACCTGACGCTCTTCCATCGCCTCGAGCAGCGCGGCCTGCGTCTTGGGCGGGGTGCGGTTGATCTCGTCGGCGAGCAGCAGGTTGGTGAACACCGGGCCCGGCCGGAACACGAACGCGGCGGTGCGCGCGTCGTACACCAGCGAGCCGGTGACGTCGCCGGGCATCAGGTCGGGGGTGAACTGCACCCGCTTGAACTCCAGCTGCAGGGCGGCCGACATCGCCCGCACCAGTAGCGTCTTCGCCACTCCCGGAACGCCTTCCAGCAGCACGTGCCCGCGGCACAACAGCGCGATCACCAGGCCGCTGACGACCCCTTCCTGCCCGACGACGGCCTTGGCGAGTTCGGCCCGCAACGCCAGCAGCGCCTCGCGGGCCGCCTCAGCGGTGGGCGTGGTTTGTGATTGCGTCACGTTCGTGTGACCTGCCTTTCGATGTCGTCGAGCGCACGGGCAAGTTGTAACAGGTCGTGGTCGGTGGCCGGGGGCGGCCCGAACAGGTGGTAGGAAACGAATCCCGGATCGGCGCCACTGCGCCGGGCCACCGTCGCCACCACCGCGGGAGCCGGCGCGCCCGGGCCTAACCCCAGGCGGGGCAGCAACCGCTGCACCGTGGCGGTGCGCAACGCCGCCGGCCTGCGGTCGCGGGCGCGCCGGGACCGGTAGAGCCGGCCGCGGCCCTCGACGGTCTCCGACGCACGCACCACGACGGGCAGTTCCTCGGCCACCAGCGGGCCGGTCCGGCGGCCCTTCCACAGGGCAACCAAGAGCACGACCAGGCACAGCTGCCACACGATCCAGGTCACGTTTTCCGGGATCAGGTCGGAAATCGATGACGGGGACGACGTTTCACCCTCGATGCGGTGGGGCGCGTACCAGATGAGCCGGGGCCGCGCGCCCGCGAGGTTCATCGCCAGCGCGGCGTTGCCCGCCTGCAGCAGGCTCCCGTTGGTCATGAAGTCGGTGCTGCCGACCGCGGTGACGACTCGCCCGTCGTCCCGGTACCGGATGAGTATCCCGTCGTAACAGCTCGTCATGGCCCGGTGGTCGGTGGCCCGATAGGTGTTGCTGGGCCCGAATCGCACCGTGCCGGCGCGGTTCGCCTCTCGCAGTGAGCAATTCGGGCTCTTGTCGAACGCCGTGCTGCCGGCCGACATGCGCACCCCCGGCATCAGCGCCTCCCGGGTGCGCACCGTCGGCTCCACCAGCAGCAGATCGCCGGGGGCGCTCCCCAGCCGGTCCAGCAGCGCGGAGTCGGTGAGGTATTGGCTCTGCGCCACCAGGATCTGCGTGCCCGGCCGCGCCGCGCGTTCAACGTCGGCGACGGTGTCGGCCACCACCACCTCGACACCGCCGTCGCGCAGCAGTGTCACGAGCGCGCGTGCCCCGTCCGGCTCGGTGGATTTCGGATCCATCCGGGCGCCCGGGCGCGGTGCGGTCAGGTAGGCGCCCACGCCGGCGATGACGGCGAGCGCGACGATGGTGACGACCACCCAGGCCCACGTTCGCCACCGCCGCACCGGCGTTGGCGCCGCCGGACGCGTCGTCGTCATCGGACCTGCGCCCAGGAGTCGGTGGCCGCGGGCCGCCCGGCCGCCGGGGCCGTCGCGGGTGAGCGCGAGCGCAGATGGTCGTCGAGGGCGGCGATCATCCGGTAGGCGGCCTCGGTTCCGGGCCGCTCGCCGTACGTCACGTCGTTGAAGGCCGTTGCGGCGTCCGATAATTCGCTGCCCAGGTGTGGGAGCGCCGCGCCGGCGTCGCGGGCCAGCTCGTTGGCGGTGCGTCCGGGAGCCGGTTCCAGCACACCGGTCTCCTCGAGCTGACGCGCGACGGCGCGCAGCCGATGCCGAATCGCCGCCGACCAATCCCCCTGCGCGGCATAGCTTTCCGCGGTGGCGCGATGCTGCGCCGCGGTGAGCTGAGCCGCCTCGAACAACTGATAGTCGCCGCCGCGGTTGGTGCGCATAGTGCGCCGCGCGACACGGACGGCGACCGCGACCGCGATCACCAGCAGGATGAGCAGCACACTGGTGGTGAACCAGCCGCCCGGTATCGACGCGGTCTTCTCCAGCAGCCGGTAGATCAGTTCGTTGACCCACTCGGCGAATTGTTGGGCGGCCGAACCTTTCGAATAGATCGGCTTGCCCAGCTCTATCTGTGCGGCCTGATGGGCGGCATCGCGGTCGATGTCGATGGAAGGCACTGTCGGTTGGTCCTAAACCGGCCGGGTCAGCCAGAGGTTGTCGGTGGACGCGACCGCGTAGGGGCCGCCGGCGGCGCCGGTCTGCAGCACCAGGTCGAACGCCTCGGCCCGCATCCGGCGGTCGGTGTAGAGCAGCGTGATGACGCCGGCGTTGAACGGCGCGATGATGATTTGGCCGATAGCCGATCCGACGGATGCGATCGCGCTGCTCAGCAGCAGTCCGCCGGTGGACGGGGCGCCGCCGCTGATCAGCAGTACCTGCCCGACGATGCTGAACGGCAGCGCGACCGCGTTGCCGACGAAGGACGCGACCACGAACGTCAACGCCCGGATGCCCAACACGCGCCAGAAGCCGCCACGGACCAGCCGAAACGATCGGGTGATCGCATCCATGACGGGCAACCGCTCCAGCACGATCAGCACGGGCGCGAACAGCACCATGTTGTAGAGGTAGACCAGCAACACGATCGCGACGAGCACCAGCGGCAGGCCGAAGAGGACCGCCAGCGCCGGGCCGCCGGCCACGGCGAAGACCGCGACGATCACCGCCACCAGCCCGAAAAGGACCGCCACGGCGGCGCCCTCCAGCAGCGCCAGCCCGAGCAACGAGAGCAGCCGCCCGCGGATCTTGACCCAGGTTTCGCCGATGGTGATGGGCGATCCGAACACCGCCCGCCCGACGATGACGGTGAGCATGCCGGACAGCAGCATGCCGCCGAGCCAGGTGACCAGCATTCCCGCGGCCATCGAACCCAGCCACGCGCCGACGACGCCGCCGCTCAGCTCGCTGGAGCGCGCGACCGTGAGCCGGCCGTAGGCCGCCAACGGGCCGAACGTCGCAAGCATGGAGATGAGCTGCATGACCACGACGACCATCGCGGTCAGTCCCAGCGTCGCCTTGGGGTTGGCCCGGATGAACCCGACCGCGCCGTTGAAGATGTCGCTGAGGGTCAGGGGCCGCAGCGGGATGATCCCGGGCTTGAGCGCCCCGGGAACCAATTGCGGCGGCCCGTACCCCGGCGGCGGCCCGTACCCTGGCGGCGGCCCGTACCCCGGCGGTGGGCCGTACCCCGGTGGCGGGCCGTACCCCGGTGGCGGGCCGTAGCCGGGCGGCGGAACGCCGTACCCCGGCGGGGGACCGTACCCGGCCGGCGGGTAGCCCAGCGGTGCGTATCCACCGGGCGGGGGGAACGCCGGATAACCGGGCGGCGGCAGCGTGCTCACCGGGTGCTGTGTCCTTCAAGGCTTGCGCGGCCGGGCCCGTCGTTCGTCATGGGCTCCATCCTGTCGGCGGTCCGGGCATTTCTCAATCTTGACCGGCGCCGCGGCGCGTAGCGTCTGAGCCATGGCGGAACTGAAATCCCGGCTGCGGGCCGACCTGACGCAGGCGATGAAGACCCAGGACAAGCTGCGCACCGCGACACTGCGCATGCTGCTGGCCGCGATCCAGACCGAGGAGGTCTCCGGCAAGCAGGCGCGCGAGCTCACCGACGACGACGTCATCAAGGTCTTGGCCAGGGAATCGCGCAAGCGGGCCGAGGCGGCCGAAATCTACACCCAGAACGGTCGTGGTGAGCTCGCCGCCAACGAGCACGCCGAGGCCCGGGTCATCGACGAATACCTGCCCACGCCCCTCACGGAGGCCGAGCTGGCCGACGTCGCCGACACCGCGATCGCACAGGTCGCCGAGGAGATCGGCGAGCGCCCGGGCATGAAGCAGATGGGCATGGTCATGAAGGCGGCCACCGCGATCGCGGCGGGAAAGGCCGACGGCGCGCGGCTGTCGGCCGCGGTGAAGGAGCGCCTGTAGGGCCGATCGATCAGGCCATCGTCCGGGTGCCGTCGCCGGCCCGCCGGGTGACCCGCCGGTCGTCGAGCCGCTCGAGCAATGGCACGGCCACGCGGCGGGTGGTGCCCAGCGCGCGGCGGGCCTCGCTGACGGTGAACGGCTGCGGCAGCTTGGCCAGGACGCCGGCCGCCCGGTCGAACGCGTCCGGACCCAGCACCACACCGTCGGCGATCCGGGCGAGCCGCCCGGCGCGCACCGCCGCGGCCAGCTCACGGGGGCCGAGCTTGAGGTCGGCCAGTTCGTCGGCCTCCGGGGCGCGAAAGGGCTCGGCGGCCAGCCATTCCTCGATCGCGCGCACCGCCTTGTCGACCCGGGCCGGCAGGCCCGCGCCGGGCGGGCGGACCAGCCCGTCGGCCACCTCCAGGCCGGTGCCGGCCAGCAGCGGGGGCAGCAGTTCGGCGGCCGGCAGCCCGGCGCGCTGCCGCAGCGTCTCGAGCGGCATGCCCGCCGCAACGTCGTGCTCGCCCGCCCAGCGCCGCACCGCCTCGATCGCACGGACGCGCCGCTCGGCCCACCACCGCGGGTCCACCACCCAGTCGCCCACCCGCTGCCCTTGCGCCGGCAGGCCCATCGCGCGCAGGTCGCTCGCCCGCGCGCACTCGGCGGGACGGACCCGGCCGGTCGCCAGCTCGGCCGCGCGTTCGCGCGCCGCTCCCCGGCGGCGCAGCCCCGGCGGCCGGACGTCGAGCACCTCGATGCCCGCCGCGATCCGATGCTCCCCGGGATCGCGCAGCAGGCCTATGTCCCCGACCCGCAACGGCAACGGGTTCGCCAGGCGCAGCCGCGCCGCGGCGGTCCCCAACGTACGCACCTGCACCGGCACGGCCGCGGACCCGACGTGCAGCACCAGCTGGCGGTGCAGAGTGCCGGGCGACCGCAGGCCGACGTCGATCTCCGCGGTGTCCAGCCACACGCCGGGCGTCCGAACGGTGTCCCCGCGGCCGATGTCGTGGCGGTCCACCCCCCGCAGGTTCAGCGCGACCCGCGCCACCGCGCCGACCTCAATCTCGTTGCGGCCCAACGACTGTAGCCCGCGGACCGTGACGCGCCGGCCCGCGTGTTCCAGCTCGTCACCCACCCGGATGGTGCCCGCCGCCAGCGTCCCGGTCACCACGGTGCCCGCCCCGCGGACGGTGAACGACCGGTCGACCCACAACCGCACGTCGGCGTCGCGGTCCGGCACCGGCAGCCGATCGATCAGCGCCGCCAGCCCCGCCCGCACCCGCTCCAGGTCGGTGCCGACCGCGACGGGGACGTCGCCGAGCGAGGTGGCGGCGAATCGTTCCCGCGCCCGCTCGATCGCCGGTCCGGGGTCGGCGAGGTCGGCCTTGCTGATCACCAGCAGGCCGTGCCGGACCCCGAGGGCGTCGAGCGCCGCCAGGTGTTCCTCGGACTGCGGCATCCAGCCCTCGGTGGCGGCGACGACAAACAGGACGGCCGGCACCGGGCCGACGCCCGCGAGCGTGTTCGCGACGAACCGTTCGTGGCCGGGCACGTCGACGAACGCGACCTGACGGCCGCCGACCTCGGCCCACGCGAAGCCGAGGTCGATGGTCAGGCCCCGGCGCCGCTCCTCGGCCAGCCGGTCGGGCCACATGCCGGTGAGCCGGTGCAGCAGGGTCGACTTCCCGTGGTCGACGTGGCCCGCGGTGGCTATGACGTACACGCGCGCACCGCCGCCGCCAGCAGCTCGTCGCCCTCCGGCGCCACCGTGCGCAGGTCGAGCAGGCAGCGGCCGGATTCCAGGCGGCCGACGACCGGCGGGCTGCCGGCGCGCAGCGCGGCGGCGTACCACTCGGGCAGGCTCACGGCGGCGCTGGGCAACTCGACGCCCGGCGCACCCCCGCCGCCGACGGCGGCGACGCAGTCCACCGCGACCGCGTCGGGCAGTTGGGCGGCGAGCGTTTCGGCGCGGGCCCGCAGCCGCGCCACGTCGGCGTCCAGCGCCTGGGCCACCGGCGGCGGCGGGCCGGTCAGCGTGGCCTCCAGCGCGGCGAGGGTGAGCTTGTCCACGCGCAGGGCGCGCGCCGCGGGATGGCGGCGCAGCCGCTCGATGAGCGCGGCGTCACCGAGCAGCAGGCCGGCCTGTGGACCGCCCAGCAGCTTGTCGCCGCTCGCGGTGACCAGGCTGGCGCCGTCGCGCAGCATCGACGTGGCGTCGGGCTCGTCGGGCAGCACCGGGTGCGGGGCCAGCAACCCGGAGCCGATGTCGACCACGAGCGGCACGCCCAGGTCCTTCAGCTGTGTGACGTCGACGGCCGATGTGAACCCGGTGACGTGGAAGTTGGACGGGTGCACCTTCAGCACGAAACCGGTGTCGGGCCCGATCGCGTCGGCGTAGTCGCGCAGGCTGGTGCGGTTGGTGGTGCCGACCTCGCGCAGCCGCGAACCGGTGGACGCCAGCAATTCGGGGATGCGGAAGCCGTCGCCTATTTCGACCAGCTCGCCGCGGCTGAGCACGATCTCCTTGCCCGGGGCAAGGGTCAGGGCGGTCAGCAGCAGCGCGGCGGCGTTGTTGTTGACCACGTGCACGCCGCCCGCGGTGGGCACCGCCCGCGCCAGCGCCCCCAGCGCGCCCCGGCCGCGGCGCGCGCGCCGGCCCGTCGCCAGGTCGAACTCGACGTCCGTCGTCCCGGCCGCGGCGATCACCGCGTCGACGGCGGCCCGCGACAGCGGCGCCCGGCCCAGGTTGGTGTGCACGACGACGCCGGTGGCGTTGAGGACGGGTCGCAGGCTCGACGCGGTGGCCGGAAGCGCGGCGACGGCGTGCTCGGCGACGCGGTCGGGCTCGATCTCCCCGGCGCGGGCGCGACGCTGGGCCTCGACGATCACCGACTTGACCAGCGCGCGGCCCAACACCCGTTGCGCCTCGACCAGGCGCGGGTCGGCGAGCAGGACGTCAGTCCCGGGGACCCGTCGGCGCGGGTCGCTCATGCGAGGCTCGAGGGAGTATGGCGGAGGCGGACGGGAATCGAACCCGCCAGCGGCAGCGTCTGCCGTTCGACGGTTTTGAAGACCGCGCCGGTCACCAGACCGGACACGCCTCCTCGGACCATGTCGACAAGTATGGACTTCGTGACATACCGACTGACCCAGTACACCCACGGCGGCGGCTGCGCGTGCAAGATCCCGCCCGGTGAACTGGAGGACATCGTCCGCGGGCTCGGGCCGGCCGGGCCGCGCGACCCGCTCGGCGAGCTGCTGATCGGGCTGGACAGCGGCGACGACGCGGCGGTGGTGCGCCTCGAAACTGGCACGGCCGGCACGGCGCTGATCGCGACGACGGACTTCTTCACCCCGGTGGTGGACGACGCCTACGACTGGGGCCGCATCGCGGCCACCAACGCGCTGTCCGACGTGTACGCCATGGGAGGGCGGCCGGTGGTCGCGGTGAACCTGCTGGGCTGGCCGCGCGACGTGCTGCCGTTCGAGCTGGCGGCCGAGACGCTGCGCGGCGGGCTCGACGTGTGCGGCCTGGCCGGCTGCCACCTCGCCGGCGGGCACAGCGTCGACGACCCGGAGCCCAAATACGGGCTGGCCGTCACCGGGATCGCGGACCCGAACCGGTTGCTGCGCAACGACTCCGGCAAACCCGGCACGCCGCTGTCGCTGACCAAGCCGCTCGGCATCGGCGTGCTGAACAGCAGGCACAAGGCCACCGGGGAGCGCTTCGAGCAGGCGATCGACGCGATGACCATGCTCAACGCCGATGCGGCCGCCGCCGCGCTGGCCGCGGGCGCCGAATGCGCCACGGACATAACGGGTTTCGGATTGCTGGGACACCTCTACAAGATGGCGCGGGCCAGCGGCGTCACGGCGGTGATCGACTCGGCGGCGGTGCCCTATCTGGATGGCGCGCGCGAGGCGCTGGCGGCCGGCTACGTCAGCGGCGGCACCCGGCGAAACCTCGACTGGGTGGCGCCGCACGCCGACCTGTCCGCCGTCGGTGAGGACGAGGCCCTGCTGCTCGCCGACGCGCAAACCTCGGGCGGTTTGCTGATCGCCGGCGAGGTCCCGGGGGCGCCCGTCGTCGGGGAGCTGGTGCCCCGCGGCGAGCGCACGATCGTGGTGCGCTGAGCGGGCGGGGTTTTGGCGTGACGCACTAGGGTAAGGGGATGGCGATGCGGAAGATCTTCCTGGAATGGCCCGTGCTGCGTCAGCTGCGTTCGGGGGACAAGCTCGGCCGCGGGTCGGCGGTGACCTCCAAGCACACCCGCAGCCTCGCCCCGCGCACGGCCACCGCCGACCGGGTGGTGCAGAGCGTGTGCCCGTACTGCGCCGTCGGCTGCGGTCAGCGGGTGTACGTTAAGGACGAGCGGGTGGTCCAGATCGAGGGTGACCCCGACTCGCCGATCTCGCGGGGGCGGCTGTGCCCGAAGGGGTCCGCCAGCGAGCAACTCGTCAATTCGCCTGGGCGGCAAGTGAAAGTGCTGTATCGCGCGCCACGGGCCACCGAATGGCAGCCGCTGGAACTGAACACCGCGATCGACATGATCGCCGACCGCTTCCTGGAATCCCGCCGGCACACCTGGCAGGACATCGACAAGAAGGGTCAGCTGCTGCGCCGCACCATGGGCATCGCCTCGCTGGGCGGCGCGACGCTGGACAACGAGGAGAACTACCTCATCAAGAAGCTGTTCACCGCCGCGGGTGCGATCCAGATCGAGAACCAAGCTCGCATTTGACACAGCTCAACGGTTCCCGGTCTGGGAACCTCCTTCGGGCGCGGCGGCGCCACCCAATCACTGCAAGACATGGCCAACGCCGATTGCATCGTCATCCAGGGCTCCAACATGGCCGAGTGCCATCCGGTCGGGTTCCAGTGGGTGGAGGAGGCCCGGGCCCGCGGCGCCCGGGTGATCCACGTCGACCCGCGCTTCACCCGCACCTCGGCGGTGTCGGACCGGCACATCCCGATCCGGGCCGGCTCGGACGTGGTGCTGCTCGGCGCGCTGATCAACCACGTGCTCACCAACGACCTGTGGTTCAAGGAGTACGTCCTCGCGTACACCAACGCCGCCACCCTGATCAACGAAAACTTCCGGGACACCGAGGATCTCGGCGGGCTGTTCTCCGGTTTCGATCCCGAGACCGGGCAGTACGACATGTCGACGTGGGCGTACGACGAACAGGGCGACGCCGGGCCCGGACCGGCCGGCGAGCACGGCGCCGAGTCGTCGGCGCGTGCGGCCGGTGACCAGCACGGCAGCGGCGGGCCACCGCTCGCGCACGCCCGGGTGAAGCGCGACGAGACCCTGGCGCATCCGCGCACGGTATTCCAGATCCTCAAGCGGCACTACGCGCGCTACACCCCGGAGATGGTCCGGGACGTCTGCGGCATCGGCGCCGAGGACTTCGACTACCTCGCCCGCTCCATCGTCGAGAACTCCGGGCGCGAGCGCACCACCTGCTTCGCCTACGCCGTCGGCTGGACGCAGCACACCCTGGGGGCCCAATTCATCCGCACCGCAACGATTTTGCAGCTGCTGATGGGCAACGTGGGCCGGCCGGGCAGTGGCATCATGGCGTTGCGCGGCCACGCCAGCATCCAGGGCTCCACCGACATTCCCACGCTGTTCAACCTGCTGCCCGGATACCTGCCGATGCCCAAGGCCGGGACGCACGACTCGCTGCGGGATTACCTCGACGCGGTGGGATCCAAACGGCAGAAAGGCTTTTGGGCCAACGCCGACACCTACACGATCAGCCTGCTCAAGGCGTGGTGGGGCGACGCGGCGCGCGCGGACAACGACTGGGCCTACGATTACCTGCCCCGCCTGACTGGCCCGCACGGCACCTACCAGACCGTTACCGCGATGCTGGCCGACGAGGTGGAGGGCTACTTCCTGCTGGGCCAGAATCCCGCGGTCGGTTCGGCGCACGGCCGGATGCAGCGCCTGGGCATGTCCCACCTCAAGTGGCTGGTCGTCCGCGACCTCAACCTGATCGAGTCGGCCACCTGGTGGAAGGACGGTCCCGAAATCGCCTCCGGCGAACTGAAAACCGAGGACATCGAGACCGAGGTGTTCTTCCTGCCCGCGGCAACGCATGTGGAGAAGGCGGGCTCGTTCACCCAGACGCAGCGGCTGCTGCAGTGGCGCCACAAGGCGGTCGAGCCGCCCGGCGACTGCCAAAGCGAGTTGGCCTTCTTCTACGAGCTCGGCAAGCGCATCCGGGCGCGCCTGGCCGGCTCGACCGACGAGCGCGACCGCCCGCTGCTGGACCTGACGTGGGACTACCCGACCGACGAGCACGGCGACCCCGACGGCGAGGCGGTGCTGGCCGAGATCAACGGGTATCACGTCGCGGAGGGCACGCCGTTGTCGTCGTACACCGAGCTGCGCGCCGACGGGTCCACCGCGGCCGGGTGCTGGATCTACACCGGGGTGTACGCGGACGCCACCAACCAGGCCGCGCGCCGGGTGCCGCACGGCGGTGACTCGCCCAGCCAATCCGAGTGGGGCTGGGCGTGGCCCGCCGACCGGCGGATCCTCTACAACCGCGCGTCCGCCGACCCGGACGGCAAGCCGTGGAGCGAGCGCAAGCGATACGTCTGGTGGGACCCGGACCGGCAACGGTGGGTCGGCCATGACGTGCCCGACTTCGTGGCCGACCGCGCGCCCGGAGCCCGGCCCGACCCCGACGTCGGCGGCCCCGATGCGCTGGCCGGCGACGACCCGTTCATCATGCAGGCCGACGGCAAGGGCTGGCTGTTCGCGCCGAAGGGGGTGCTGGACGGGCCGCTGCCCACGCACTACGAACCCCAGGAGTCGCCGGTCGCCAACGCGCTGTATCCGCAGCAGCGAAACCCGGCGCGAATCACGTTCCCGCGCAAGGACAACCTCAGCGCGCCCAGCGCCGGGGAACCCGGGGCCGACGTGTATCCGTACGTGTTCACCACCTACCGGCTCACCGAGCACCACACCGCGGGAGGCATGAGCCGGTGGCTGCCCTACCTCTCGGAGCTGCAGCCGGAGATGTTCTGCGAGGTTTCGCCGGAGCTGGCGGCCGAGCGCGGCCTCGAGCCCTACGGGTGGGCCACCATCGTCTCGCCCCGCGCGGCGATCGAGGCCCGGGTGCTGGTCACCGAGCGGGTGGCCCCGCTCGTCATCGGCGGACACACGGTGCACCAGATCGGGTTGCCCTACCACTGGGGCGTCGGCAGCGACGCGGTGGTCAGCGGGGACGCGGCCAACGACCTGCTCGGCGTGACACTGGATCCCAACGTGCAGATCCAGGAGTCGAAGGCCGGCTCGTGCGACATCCGGCCCGGCCGGCGGCCGCAGGGGGAGGAGCTGCTGCGCCTGATCGCCGAATACCAGTCTCGCTCGGGCGCCACCGCCGAGACCGGCAATGAACGAGTGAGCGATGCCGCCTGGGAAGGGGGAGCCGATGGGCCAGCTGAGCGGACCGACTGACCCCGCCGCCGACGCCGGTTGGGCAGAACCCAAGCCGCGCAAGGGATTCTTCACCGACACCTCGATCTGCATCGGGTGCAAGGCCTGCGAGGTGGCGTGCAAGGAATGGAACCGCAACCCGCAGGACGGGGAGCTGGAGCTGTTGGGTTCGTCCTACGACAACACCGGCGCGCTCGGCGCCAGCACGTGGCGGCACGTGGCGTTCGTCGAGCAGGGCCGCGACCGCATCGAGGAGGCGCGCGAATCCGGCCGCGCGCTAATCGGTTTGGGCATGCCCGCCCTCCCCGGCCGCCCGGACATCAGCCCGCCGGACACGCCGGAGTTCCGCTGGCTGATGTCGTCGGACGTGTGCAAGCACTGCACCCACGCCGGGTGCCTCGACGTCTGCCCGACCGGCGCGCTGTTCCGCACCGAATTCGGCACCGTCGTCGTGCAGGACGACGTCTGCAACGGGTGCGGCACGTGCGTCGCGGGGTGCCCCTTCGGCGTGGTCGAGCGTCGCAGCGACGGCACCTACACGACGCCGGCGCAGCGACCGGGTTCCGCGGGCGAGAAGCCCGTCACCGGGGTGGCCCAGAAGTGCACCCTGTGCTACGACCGCCTCGTCGAGGACCAGACGCCGGCCTGCGCCCAGACCTGCCCGACGACCTCGATCAAGTTCGGTGACCACGACGACCTGGTGGTCAAGGCGCGCGAGCGGGTCGCCGCGCTGCACGCCCAGGGGCTGACGGAGGCCCGCCTGTACGGCGCCAACGAGCACGACGGGGTGGGCGGCACCGGCTCGATCTTCCTGTTGCTCGACGAGCCTGAGGTCTACGGCCTGCCGCCCGACCCGCGGGTGTGCACGGCCGACCTGCCCCAGATGTTCAAGCGGGCCGGCCTGGCCGCGGCCGGCATGTTCGGCGCGGCGGTGCTGGCGTTCTGGAGGAACAAGTGACCACCTCGGAATTCGACAGCGTGCGCCCGCCCGAGCCGACGGGCGGCAGGCGGCGCAACGGAAAGGGCAAGGGGCGCAAGGGCGGTGCCGACGGCTCGCGCGAGATGCCGATGGTCCCCGAAGCGGAGTTCACCTCCTACTACGGACGCCCGGTGGTCAAGCCCGCGCCCTGGGGACACGAGGTGGCGGCGTACCTGTTCCTGGGCGGCGTCGCCGGCGGGTCCGGCCTGCTGGCGGCCGGAGCCCAGCTCACCGGCCGGCACAAGCTGCGCCGCAACACCAGGCTGTCCGCCCTGATCGCGGTGATGCTGGGCGCGGTCGCGCTGGTGAAGGACCTGGGCCGGCCCGAGCGCTTCGTCAACATGCTGCGGACGATCAAGCTGACCTCGCCGATGAGCGTCGGATCGTGGATTCTCAGCTTCTTCAGCGCCGGCATCGGGTTGGCCGCCATGTCCGAGGTCGACCGGATGACCGGCGGGCGCATCCCGCTGGGCCCGCTGCGGCCCGTGCTGCGCGCCGTCGAGGGACCGGCCGGATTGGAGGCCGCGGTCTTCGCGCCGCCGCTTGCCGTCTACACCGCGGTGCTGCTCAGCGACACCGCGACCCCGACCTGGAACGCCGCCTACAAGGACCTGCCGTTCGTGTTCGCCAGCTCGGCGAGCCTGGCCGCGTCGGGATTGGCGATGATCACCACCCCGGTCGCCGAGGCCGGGCCCGCCCGCACGTTGGCCGTCATCGGTGCGGTGAGCGATCTCGTCTCCGCCAGGTTCACCGAATACCGGATGGACCCGGTGACCAGGGAACCGCTGCACCACGGCCGGCCCGGCCGGCTGCTGGCCTGGAGCGAACGGCTCGCCGCCGCAGGCGGTTTGGGCGCATTGCTGGGCGGCAAACATCGCGGCGTCGCCGCCCTGTCCGGCATGGCGCTGCTGGCAGCCTCGGCGCTGCTGCGGTTGGGGTTCTTCGAGGCGGGCCTGGAATCGACCCGCGACCCCCGCTACACGATCGAGCCGCAGAAGCGCAGGCTGGCGGCCCGCCGGGCGGCCGGCGTTACCGGCGACTCCATCACCACGGCGGACTAGCCGCCTTGTGAGTGCATTCAGGGCCTTGAGTGTGCGGTGGCGGTTTTCGGTGTGAACCCTGGGCGGGGATCCGACGATTTTCCCGCCCAGGCTTCACAATCAAAGCCCGGGCTTCACACTCAACGCCCTAGGGCCCGATTTTTGCCGCGGCGTTAGGCTCGCGAACCCGTGGGTATCCATTTGGCTATGACGAATTTTGGCTACACTTTGATGACCGAGCAGAGTGGACCCAAAGACCTTGTGCGGCATTCAGTTTCAGCCGAAGATCGCGGGTTCGACTTCGAGGTATGCAGTGACCATTTCTCGCCCTGGCTGGTGTCGCAGGGGCACGCGCCGAACGCCTGGGCGGTACTGGGCGCGGTGGCGCATGCCACCGAACGGGTGGACCTGTACACCTACGTGACCTGCCCGACGATCCGGTACCACCCCGCGATCGTCGCGCAGCAGGCCGCCACGGTGCAGATCCTGTCCGACGGCCGGTTCACCCTCGGCCTGGGCAGCGGCGAGAACCTCAACGAACACGTCGTCGGCAGGGGCTGGCCCACCGTCGAGCGTCGGCAGGACATGCTCCGCGAAGCCATCAAGATCATCCGCGAGCTGTTCGGCGGCGAGCTGGTGAACTGGCGCGGCGAGTACTACCAGGTGGACTCTGCGCGGCTGTGGGACGTGCCGGACGTCCCGGTCGCCATCGGGGTCGCAATGTCCGGCCCGAAGGGCGTCGAGCGGTTCGCCCGGCTCGCCGAACACCTGATCGCGGTGGAGCCCGACGGGGAACTGGTCCGCGAGTGGCACGCCGCGCGCCAGGCCGCCAACCTTGCCGGGGGCGGACGGGTGGTCGGTCAGATCCCGATTTCCTGGGATCCCGACAAGGATGCCGCCATCCAGCGCGCGCACGATCAGTTCCGCTGGTTCGGCGGCGGCTGGAAGGTCAACGCCGACCTGCCCACCCCGGCCGGTTTCGCCGGCGCGACCCAGTTCGTGCGGCCCGACGACGTTGCCGAAGCCATCCCCTGCGGCCCCGACCTGGATGCGATCGTCGAGGCCGTCCGACCCTACTGGGAAGCCGGGTTCACCGACATCGCGCTCGTCCAGATCGGCGGCGAGACGCAGGAGCTCTTCCTCAAAGAGGCGGCCCAGCCTTTGCTCGACGCGCTGCGCGACGCGTCGGGCTGATTAGGCGTTTGGGCGTTTCCTGCAGGGGTATCCGAATTCCAACGTGGGCATCGGGCTACCACCGGCAGTTTGACGTACGAACGAAGGCTATGGGCCAGGCGGCCGGCGAGTTGCTGTGCAACAGCGGATTTGCGGCGTTGTGCGCCCGCGCCGCGGTGGAGACGGAAGTCGTCCTATATCCACGACACAGCGAGGGAGGTACTGCGATGTCAAATGAATTGCAAGGAACAAAGATTGCCATCCTGGCGGCCGACGGCGTAGAGAAGGTCGAACTCGAGCAGCCGCGGGAGGCTCTGGAGCAAGCCGGCGCCCAGGTCGAGGTGCTGTCGCTGAAGGCGGGCGAAATCCAGGCTCGCAACCACGATCTCGAGCCCGCGGGTATTTTTCCCGTCGACCGTGCGGTGTCGGACGCGTCGGTGGGTGACTTCGGCGGCCTGGTGCTCCCGGGCGGCACGGTGAACCCGGACAAGCTGCGTTTGGACGGTGCCGCGGTCAAGTTCGTCCGCGACTTCGTCGTCTCCGGCAAGCCGGTCGCCGCTATCTGTCACGGCCCCTGGACGCTGGTGGAGGCGGGCGTGGCTGTGGGGCGCACGCTGACCTCTTATCCCAGCATCCGCACGGACCTGCGCAACGCCGGCGCCCACGTGGTGGACGAGGAAGTGGTGGTCGACGGCAACCTGATCACCAGCCGCTCACCGTCGGATCTGCCGGCGTTCTGCGAGACCATCATCAAGCAATTCGCCAACGGCAGCGCGGGATAGCCGCCGTCGATCCGTGACGGCACCGTTTTAACCCGCGAGTTTGCGGGCATTACACAGGTCAGGCCGTGGTCGCCACGGCGATCTCTGCCAGGCTGACCGAAAGGCCCACGTTGACAACGACTTACCCTGAACCCGCGATCTCCGTTGCGCAAAATGTGTATCGGCCCCAAGAGGATTCCCGATTGCTGGTCGACGCCATGCACTACTCCGCGCTCATTCCGGGACGACGGGTCCTCGACCTTTGTACTGGTAGCGGATTCGTCGCGATCGCCGCGGCCGAGATGGGTTGCGCCAGCGTGACCGCCTGCGACACCTGCCCTCACGCGGTGCGTTGTTCGCGCGGCAACGCCGCCCTGGCCGGTGTGGAGGTGGACGTGCGCATGGGATCGTGGACCGACGCCGTCGACTGGGCACCGTTCGACGTGGTGGCGGCCAATCCGCCCTATGTGCCGGCCCCGCCCGACGACGGCGCCGAGCCGGCCCGCGCGATCGCCGAACCCACGTGGGCCTGGGACGCGGGCCCCGACGGGCGGCTGGTCCTGGATCCGCTGTGCGACTCGGCGCCAAAGTTGCTGTGCGACGGCGGATCCCTGCTGCTCGTTCACTCGGCGATCGCGGGCGTCCAGCAATCCCTGGACCGGTTGAAATGGGCCGGCCTGAGGGCCGAAGTCATCGCGTCGAAGTGGATTCCGTTCGGTCCCGTCATGTCGGCGCGCGCCAATTGGCTGGAGCAGACCGGGCGGATCCCGCGCGGGCGGAGGGAAGAGGAACTCGTGGTGATCCGGGCGGATAAGCCATGAGCACCACGCGGGTACAGGTGGTGGCCGGAGGGCCCGTGCTGGTGTCCGGGCCGGTGCGGGTGGAAACCCCAGGCGGCGACGTCGTCGAGTCCGACCGCTTCATGGTCGCGATCTGCACCTGCCGGCGTAGCGACGATTATCCGTTGTGCGACACCAGCCATCGCCGCTGCCGCGGCGTCAAAACCACCAGCTAGTCCAGGGGCTGGCGCAACGAGGTCTGGCCCTGCTTCCACGCCTCGATGAGCTTGTCCGCCAGGCGGTTTTCCACCGCCGCGTGCGCGCGGATCCCGAAGACGACATCGGAGTCGAGGTGCGGTTCCCGCGCGACGAGGTCGCCGACGACGTCGATGCGCACCACCTGTTCGTGTACCGCGTCAGCTTCGACGTGCTCGCTGTAGAAGCCGATGCAGGCCGGCGGCGCATCCATCCGCTGTAGGGCCTGCACCATGCGCCGCGATCCCGGCGGCGAGGTGATCTCGGTCGAGGCGAAATGCCCGATCGCGGCGCCACGCAGCCGACGGTGCAACCCGAACAGCGACATGAGGTTCACGACGGCCAACGCCTCGGCGGGGACGGCGCCGAGATAGCCGAGATACGTCGCGTCCAGGCCCGCCGCCGTCAACAGGTCCGCGAAGAGTTGCTGGTGCAGGCGCGGGCCCTGGCCGGCGCCATACTCGTCGAACTCGACGGCCACGAATGCCGCCTTGGCGGTGCCGATCAGCCGCGGGATCGCCCACGCGTGCGGGTCGCCCTCTTTGAGGTGATACAGCGACCGGTGCACGAAGTATTCGCGCATCTGCTGCCAGGTTCCCGAGTCGCGCAGGAAATACGACGGCCCGCCACCATCGGCGGGCTCGATGGAAATCGCCTCCATTTCGGCTTGCGCCGTTTGGTCGGGGTCAATGGGACCGACGTCGCGTCGCACCCCGGCCAGGAAGACGCGTTCCAGTTCCGCGCGCAACCGCAGCAGCGCGGGATTCCACTCCCAGGCGGGATCGACGCCCGCGAAACCCCGGTAATGCAGCTCGTAGCACATGCACAAGGCGAGCTGGAGATCCAGGCCGAAGGGGTCGGAGTCCCGCACCGAGGCGCCGATGCGCGTGAGGTTGTCGTGCGCGGGTGGGCCGGCCAGCGCGCGATGGACGGCCGTCGACAGCGGTCCATGCGCCGCGGGCAGGGCAGGCTCCACCGTGATTGATGCGCGAGTCACGCCGATGACTACCCGAGAATCGGGCCAGGCAAACGGGGGCCCCTCAGGCCGGGGGCTCCGGAATCCGGAAGGTGTTCTCGATGGTTGTGCCCTTAGGGCTGTTGCGCACTTCCATCGTGTCGCTGAGCGCCCGCATCAGCACCAGGCCGCGCCCGCTGTTGCCCGGGTCGGCGGCCGGCGTCTTCCACGAACCGTCGTCGCTCACCCGCGTCTCGACTCGGCCGTCGGTCACTTCCGCCTCGAGCAGCATCGTCCCGATCTGGTGTCCGCGGTAGGCATGCTCGACGCAGTTGGTGCACGCTTCGTTGATGACCAGCACGATGTCGGCGGCCAGCGCGTTCGGAACCTCGACGGCGCGCAGCCACGCGGCGAGCCGGTGCCGGATGTCGACCAATTGATCGGCGACGGCCTCGCTTTCGATCCGCAGCCGCGTCGGCCGATGCCGGTATATCACCATGGCGACGTCGTCGTCATAGCCCGACGCGGGGGCCAGCGTGCGGACCACGGTCTGCGGGACGGCGTCCAGGGGCAGCTTCATCGTCTCGAGCAAAACGTCTGCGGCGCGGGCGATTCCGATGTCGATCGACTCGTGTTTGCGTTCGACCAGGCCGTCGGTGTACAGCATCAGCGTCGAGCCCGCCGGCAGCACCCGCGAGGCCTGCGGCCGCGGTTCGTCGCGCCGCACCGCGAGCGGCACCGAGGCGGCGTCGGTCACCACGGTCGTGGTCGCGGGCCGCGGGCCGGCGACCATCGCGGGCATGTGGCCGGCGTTGCTGTATTCCAGGACGCCGGTCTCGGTGTCCAGGATCGCGAGAAAGACCGTGGTGCAGTAGGCATTCGGGATCAGCGACGCCGCCAGGTCGAGCTGTTCGAGCAGGAGCGCGGGCTGGGCGCCGTTGATCAACAGCGCGCGCGCCGAACTGCGCAGCTGGCCCATGACCGCCGCCGCCGGCAGGCCGCGGCCGACGCAGTCCCCGACGACGATGCCGATGCGGTTACCACCGATCGGTAGAACGTCATACCAGTCGCCCCCGATCTCCAACGGCAGGACGGCCGGTTCGTAGCACACGGCGAAGCCGGCGGGGAGCTGCACCGTGGGCAGCATGGCGCGCTGCAGGGTCAGCGAGGTTTCGCGCGCGCTCTCGAACTGGCGCACGTGCTGCATGGCCAGGCTCAGGTGGCCGATAAGCACCGTGACCAGCAGCCGATCCTCGGCACTGATCCAACGGGGTGTCAACAGCTCCAGCCACAGCGCGAGGTCCCCGGTGTTGGACAGTACCGCCACCAATCCCTGTGCCTTGCCGGGATTCTCGGGCCTGTCCACCGTCTTGGCCGTCAGCGGAAGCTGGTGGCGCGCGTCCTGAAACGTGTCACGCAGCCAGGGATCCAGTTCGCGCCAGGAGGATTCGGCAGGTTCGCCCGCCACCTGAACGGTCGGTTCGCCCCCGCCGCCGGGCCACGAGACGGCGATCACCCGCTTGACGTCGATCGCCGTCCGGCATTCGTCGAGGGTGATCGCGAGCAACTCGGCCACGCTCTTGGCCACGGCCACCGCCGTCGCGAGCCGCAGTACCGCGCTCTCGCGGGCGGCGAACGCCCGCTCCGCGGTGATGTCCCGGATCGTGCCCACGAAGGCGTCCCGGTCGCTGCCGGCCTCCTTGACCGCGTTGATGCTGACCATCACCCACGCGAGATGCCCGTCTCGATGACGAATCGGTGTTTCGTACTCGGCGCTGCCGTTACTGCGGACCAGGGCCTGCTGCTCACGGGCGGTCTTCCGGTCGACCAGCCACGGGTGGGGCCACCGGTATGGCAGCCCGTCGGCGGGATAGCCGAGGATTTCGATGAAGGCGTTGTTCACTTCCACCACCGAGCCCTCGTGGTCGGCGACGAAAAAGCCCTCCTGCAGCGAATTCACCAGCGCCGTACGGAATTTGTCGCGATCGGCCAGGCCCTCGGCCCGGGCCCGCTCCTGCGCGAAACGCCTGGTGCCGTCGAGGAATCCGCGGGTCGCGACGTCCAGGGGGGCCAGCGTCTGCAGGAGAAATTCGAGCCCGGCCGACGCATCGGCCCAAGGGGACTCCTGGGTTGCCTGCACCAATCGGAAATGGTGCTCGATGATTTCGAGCACGCTGATGTCCTCCTCAAGGGCGCGGCGTCCGAGCTCGTGGCCGACGGTCAGGGCGTCCTCGTCGCGCGACTGCAGGTAGTCGCGCAGGGCGGCGCGGTACTGCGCGTGGAAGTCGTGGTTGCCGTTCATGTCGATGCCCCCCGGTGACGCGCGGCCAGCACCATGGCATCGTCGGTTTCCCTGGCGTGCTTGGCCAGGAGCCCTTCGGCGATGACGACGGCGGAGGCCGCGAAGTCGATGTGCTCCAAGTAATCCTCGGCGATACCGTCGGTGGTCATCACGAGCAGGTCCCCGGGGCGGATCGAAACCACCTGGGCGGGCCGGATTTCGGGCATTCGGTAGCCGACGATTCCCCCGGTGAGGCGCGCGCTGGACCGGATCTGAATACCGGTCGGAGCCTTGGCCACCAGCTCCGCGGTGACGTTGCCCACCCCCGTCCACGACAGCGTGCCGGCCGCAAAGTCTATCCGCGCCAGCGTCATCGCGACTCCTCGGGTGCCGTCCAACACCCGGTGGCAGAGCTGCATCAAAACCTCGAGGCGCTCGGAACCCGAGCGCTTGACCACGTCGACGGCGCGCAGCGCGGCCGCCGCTGCGTCCGGGCCGTGGCCGAGGCCATCCACCACGCCGAACAGCGCGCCGGCACCGTCGAGGTCGACCGCGATACCCCGGTCGCCGGAGGTGAACTCGCTGGGCATGGGGCGGCCCGCCCTCGCCCACTCGATCGGCCCGAAGCGCCCATTCTCATGCACGGCCGGGGACCCACTTCCACATCTCGATCACCGTTCCGCGGCCGAGCGTCGAGTCCACGATCAAGCGGTCCATCAGGCGGCGGGCGCCGGGCAGACCCATCCCCAGCCCGCGGCCGGTCGAGTAGCCGTCCTCCATCGCGCGCTCGATGTCGGCGATGCCCGGGCCGTCGTCTTCCGCGCGCACCACCAGGGCCTTGCGCCCGTCCCGTTCGGCCACGGCGATCCGGACGGCCCCGCGTCCGGCGTAGCTGGTGATGTTCCGGGCTATTTCGGAGATCGCCGTGGCGATCATGGTCACGTCGGTCAGCGAGAACCCGAGATCGAGGGCGAGTTGGTGTCCGGCCTTGCGGGCGGCGACGATGTCGTCGGAGTTGTGGATGTCGACGACGATATCACCCGCCACCATCGCGCCCGATCGTCGATTTCCCCACTCCGCCTTGGCGATTCAGCAGCGCGAGGCCCTCTTCGAGATCCAGTGCGGTGTTCATGTCATCGAACTGCAGACCCAGTTGCACCATCGCGAAGGCCACTTCCGGTTGCAGACCCACGATCACGGTGTCCGCGCCGCGCAGCCGGGTCATGTGGGCGATGGTTCGCAGCGAGCGGGCGGCGAACGAGTCCATCACGTCGATGGCGGTGACATCGACGATGATGCCTTGGGCGCGAAACCTGCTGACCCGCTCCATCAGGTCGAAGCGAAGGCGTTCGGCGTCGGAGTCGGTGAGCGCGGACTGCACCGAAGCGATCAGAATCGCGCCCTGTTTCAGAATCGGTACTGGCATGGGGTGCTCGTGCTGATGGTGGTTATCCGGTCTGTTCGCCGGTGCGTGTGACTTCGTAACCGAGCAGGCGTTCGGCCTCTTCGATGCCGCCCTGCAGGTCGCCGACGGCGTTCATCTTCGACAGGTCGAGCCCGATGGTGACCAGGGTCAGCGCGATCTCGGAGGACAGGCCGGTGATGATCACGCTGGCGCCCATCAGGCCCGACGCGTCGACCGTCTGCACCAGGTGGTTCGCCACGGTGGAGTCGATGGTCGGCACACCGGTGATGTCGATGACGACGACCTTCGCGCGGTTCGCGCGGATCGCCCGCAGCAGCTGCTCGGTGACCTGGCGGGCCCGCTGGCTGTCGAGCACGCCGATGATCGGCAGAATCAGCAACTGCTCGCGCACCTGCAGCACCGGCGTGGACAGCTCGCGGATGGCCTCCTGCTGCTGGCGAATGATGCGCTCGCGTTCCTGCACGAAGGACACGGCCACGGTGTTGGCGATCCGGTTGGCCGCCGGTTCGTAGGCGTCGAGGACGCGGTTGAGCATTTCGAAGTCGGTCTGATACTTCTCGAACAGCGATCGCGCCAGCACGTCGCGCAGCAGCAGCACGATGCCGAGGACCTCGTCGGTTTCCACGCCTCGCGGGATGATGCGTTCCGACAGATCGCGGGCGTAGTCCTGCAGCGCCTCGACGCTACCGGTCTCGAGCACCTCGACGTAGCTGTCGTAAACCGTCGTCGCCTCGGAGAAGATCTCCTCCGGCGTCATCGCCGTGAGGAGTTCGGCCTCGGTGATCCTGCGGGCCCACACCTCGCGCAATACCGTGCGGTTCTGGCGCAGGTGCTGGACCAGCTGGGGCAGCAGGCCCTCGCTGACCGTCTGCGCGGCGATGCTGGTGGTTCCGAGATCCAACGGCGAATCTGACATCTGGCCTCCCATGTGCCGCGTCGCGCTCCGCAGTATGCCTATGGGGAGACTAGCCTGGGCAATCGCGTAGCAGGTGTCGAGGGCATATTCTTCTCGCAGTTCGCATGGCAGGCTAGGCTTGCACCACACTTCACGGCCCGGACAAAGGATCGCCATTGTCAGCTCCCGATTCGATTACCACGCTGGTCACCGACCACGACGGTGTGTCCGTGGTCAGCGTCAGCGGCGAAATCGATCTGGTCACCGCTCCGGCGCTCGAACAGGCCATCGGCGCGGTGATCGCGGACGGTCCGACGGCACTGGTCATCGACCTTTCCGCGGTGGAGTTCCTCGGGTCGGTCGGGCTGAAGATCCTGGCCGCGACGTACGAAAAACTCGGGAAGTCCACCGAGTTCGGTGTCGTCGCGCGGGGGCCCGCGACCAGGAGACCGATCCACCTCACCGGCCTGGACAAGACCTTCCCGCTGTACCCGACGCTGGACGACGCGTTGACCGCCGTCCGGGACGGCAACGCCAACCGCTGACGCGCCTTCGCGGCCCTATCGCATCAGCGTGAAGTTTCGCCAGAAGTTCAGCCCAGGCGCTTCGGGCGGGTAACCGGGGACTGAAACCAAGCGTCCGGTGGGATGATCGGTGCTATGGGTGACGACGTCGATCATCCCGAAGACGATCAGCGGTGGGATCGCGATCAGCGCGGCGAGACCGAAATCGAACGGCTGGACCGCAATTGGAACAGCCTGCTGCAGGAGCTGCGCGTGGTGCAGACCGGCGTCCAGCTGCTCACCGGTTTCCTGCTGACGCTGCCGTTCCAGCAGCGCTTCGACGTTCTCACCGAACCCATGCGGATCGTGTACCTGGTGACGGTCGGCTGTTCGGTGGGCGCCACGGTGCTGCTCGTCGCCCCCGTCGGCATTCACCGGCTGCTATTCCGGCGCCATCGCCTCCAGGTCCTGGTGTCGGCCGCGCATCGGTGCGCCTACGCCGGGCTGGGCCTGCTGGGCAGCGCGCTGACCGGGGTGACGGTCATCGTTTTCGATTCGGTCGCCGGACGCAGCGCCGGGCTCATAGCCGGGGCTTGTGCGCTGGCGCTGTTTGCGTTCTTTTGGTGGCTCTTACCGCTGTTGCTGCGCACTCACGGTATGTAGCGCCCCGATCGGGCTGGAGTCCAGCTGCTCGAGGAGATCTTGCGGATCGGTGAAAATCGGTGACGCGCCGGCCGACTCCAATTCGGCGCGGGAGATGCCGCCGCTCAACAGCCCGATGCACGGCAGTCCCGCGGCGGCGGCGGCGTGGGCGTCCCACACGGCGTCGCCGACGAGCACCGCGTGGTCGGCGTCCACGCCGGCCCGGTCCAGCGCCACCTGCACGATGCCCGGGTCGGGTTTGGCGGTGTCGACGTCGCGTGACGACGTCTTCTCGCCGATGACGTCGTCGCAGTCGAGCGTCTTGAGCAGGGTTTTGAGTTCGTCGTCGGGCGCCGAACTGGCCAGCACCACTTGCAGTCCGAGGTCGGCGACGCGGTGCAAAAGCTCGCGGGCCCCGGGCAACGGGGCCAGTAACCCTGTGACCTCGCGGTAGTAGCGGCTGTGCCCGTCGCTGAGCCGGTCCTGCACGTCATCGGGTGCGTCGTTGGAAAGCGTGCGCACCAACGTGTCGCCGTCCATGCCGATGCAGCGGTGGATCTGCCACCCCGCGACCGGCATGCCTTCGGCGTCGAAGGCGCGCTGCCACGCGTAGACGTGCAGATAGTTGGAATCGACGAGGGTCCCGTCCACGTCAAACAGGACGGCGGGCGCTTTGTGCATGCGCGGGGCATACCCGCGGCGGGGCCGGCTGACACGAGCCGCCGTTTGGCCCATGGGGGCGGTGGGTAGACCTCGACGAGGCTTCGGCGCGATCTGCCCTGCGAACAGCACTGGCACAAAAGCTTTTTCACGAGGAGAGAATTTGCGAACCCCGAAAAGCGACCCGGTTGACCACCACCGAACTTCTCGTCAGCATGCCGGCGAATCGTTCACGTACGCCGCCAATGCTCCAGGCCTCGCGTGGGCGGCCGTCGCGGTGGTCGCCCTGGTGATCGGCCTGTACGCGTTCGCGACCGGCCATGTCCTGGTCGGTTCGGTGGTCGTGCTGTTGGCGGCCGTGTCGGGCGCCGCCGGTGTGGCCTGGCTGTTGCAGACCCACCGCAAGGTGCGGGCGGCCGAACTGCGCTGGCAGGCAACGCATTCCGACGAGCCCGCACCGCCGCCGAGCAGTTGACCGTTGCGCGGCCGCGCCGCAGCCGAAATGTTTAATTTTCGGGCTGACCGGGCATAAGGGGCGCATGTTCGACACGTCCGGCCCGTTGCGCCCCACCGTCGCGGGCCTCGTGGCTGCCGCCGTCTGGGCGGTCGGCCTGGCGGTTGGCGTTCTTGCGCTGGTCGCCGGGCATCCGGGGGTGGCGGTCCTTGCGCTGTTCCTCGCCGTCGTGGCGCCCTGGTTCGGCCTGGCTTTTGTATCGCGGAGTCAGCGACGGGCCTTCAACGTCGCACTGTTTCTGCACGGCACCAGAGCCGACGACTCCACGGCGCGCGTCAAGGCGCCAATCGCCTGCTGAGTCGGCCCTCCACCCGACATGGGAGGCGCTCAATTGTCGTTCACGCAATTTTTTGGGCCGAGTAGGTGTTATCGGCAGTTGATCGGGGTATCGACTGACCCACGGGTGAGTACAGGCAAGTGCGTCAACCCGTCGTCCAGCAGGGAGGAACAGCCATGACGACCACCAGCGATTACGACGCACGCCGCATACCCGACGTCGAGACCCAGGATGCATCCGCACTACGCGAGCTCGCGACCACCGGCTCACCGACAGCGGTCGTCGACGAGGACCCCAACGACGTCGTCTTCTTCGAGCTGCCGGGCGCGGATCTTTCCGGCGAGGAATTGTCGGTGACGGTGATACCGCAGCGCTCCGACGAGTTCACGTGTTCAAGCTGCTTTCTAGTGCAGCACCGCAGCCGGTTGCGCCCCTCGAGCTCGGGTCTTCCAGTCTGCGCAGACTGCGCGTAACCCCGTCGCGGGCGGCCTTGACCAGCTAGGCCCGCCGTGTTTCTGTCGTCAGCGTGCCCTTGAGCCGTCCGCCCGGCCTGCCGGCTCCGCGCACGCTGCGGCCAATGTTCGCCGCGGCGTATGCGGCCGCCTATCTTGTCGGCGGCGAGCGGCGGATGCTGCGGTTGATCCGCCGCTACGGGCCGATCATGACCATGCCGGTTCTCAGCCTGGGCAACGTGGCGATCGTGTCGGACCCCGAACTGGTCAAGCAGGTTTTCACCGCGCCGCCGGACGTGCTGCTCGGCGGCGAGGGCGTGGGACCGGCGGCGGCCATCTACGGCTCGGGGTCGATGTTCGTCCAGGAGGAGCCGGAGCATCTGCGCCGGCGCAAGCTGCTGACACCCCCGCTGCACGGCGCCGCGCTGAGCAGTTACGTACCGATCATGCAGGACTGCGCCCGCGCGGCGATGCACAGCTGGCCCGTCGACCGACCGTTCGAAATGCTGAAGGCGGCGCGGGCGCTGACGCTGGACGTGATCGTCAGGGTCACCTTCGGCGTCGATGATCCCGAGGAGGTCCGCCGGCTGGGCCGGCCCTTCGAGCGCCTGCTGAACCTCGGCGTCTCAGAGCAATTGACCGTCCGCTACGCGCTTCGTCACCTCGGCGCGCTAAGGGTGTGGCCGCAGCGGGCGCGGGCCAACGACGAGATCGACGGCGTCGTCATGCCGCTCATCGCGCGACGGCGAGAAGACCCCCGCTTGAGCGAGCAGCTCGACATCCTCTCGTTGCTGATGTGTGCCCGCGGCGACGACGGGGAACGGCTGTCCGACAGCGAGATTCGCGACGACGTGATCACTCTGATGCTGGCCGGTCACGAGACCACCGCGACGACGCTGGCGTGGGTCTTCGACCTGCTGCTGCACCACCCCGATGCGCTACGACGGGTACAGGACGAAGCGTTGAGCGGGGAGGAGGCCTTCACGACCGCCGTGATCCACGAGACGCTGCGGGTCCGGCCGCCGGCGCCGTTCACGGCCCGCGTTGCGGCGCAACCGTTTCCGATCGGCGGCTACCTCGTCGAGCCCGGCACGCGCATCGTCGTCCACATCATCGCGATCAACCGCAACCCGCGCACCTACGAGCGCCCCAACGAGTTCCGCCCGGAGAGATTCCTCGGCACCCGGCCCGAGACCTACGCGTGGGTGCCGTTCGGCGGCGGCATCAAACGGTGTCTGGGCGCCGCGTTCTCGATGCGCGAGCTGATCACCGTGCTGCACACGCTGCTGCGCGAGGGCGAGTTCACCGCCGTCGACGAGAAGCCGGAGAGGATCGTGCGGCGCTCCATCATGCTCGCGCCGCGCTACGGGACCCGGGTTCGGTTCCGCCTCCGCTGAATTGTCGTAACCCTCCGCTACGTTCATCGCACGAGTCCGCATCGCCACCGTGGGGAGTCATGGAGATAGCCGCCGGGTCCTTGCTGCTGTTGGGGTTCGCTGTCCCTTGGTATTTCGCCCAGCACGCCACCGGCAGCGTCCCGGCGGGATTTTCGGCCGGTCTGACCGGCCTCGCCCTGACCGTCGTCGCCCTGCTGTGGCTCGGCCTCCGACGCGACCGTTATAACGTCGGGCGGCAGCGACGGCGCGACATGCGATACGCGGCGTCGGACCTGGCGGCCATCGACCAAATGTCGGGCGTCGAGTTCGAGGAATTCGTTGCGGCACAGCTTCGAACCGTGGGGTGGAGCGTCGCGCACACCGCCAGCACGGGTGACTACGGTGTGGATCTGATCGCGAAGCGCGACGGCGCGTGCATGGCGGTCCAATGCAAGAGGCAGGCGAAGGCCGTCGGGGTGGCCGCCGTCCAGCAGGTGGTGGCCGGCGCCCTGCACCACCGGTGCAACCAAACGGTCGTGGTGACCAATCAGGGGTTCACGAAGGCCGCCCGCCAGTTAGCGACGACGCACCGTTGCCGCCTCGTCGGTAGGGAGCAGGTGCAGATCTGGGCGCGGGCCGATCGTCGGCGGGTCCAACCCGAGTTGGAAGGCTAGCCGCCACGTGCCGTGATCTGTGCCCGCAGGCCGTCGCTCCGAAGAGATCGACAGCGGTTACTTGGGCGCGATACGGCCGTTGACCGCGGCGGTGGACTGGGTACCGATGACCTCGCGAGGATCAGCCGCCGGAACGGCCCGGCCGTCGATGTCGTCGTTTGCAGGCGGTCGCGTCGTGTCCTCCTTGGTTTCCGGGAAGGCGTCCCAATACCAGAAGTCTGGCCCGGGCACCGAAGCGGAAATAAACAAGAAAATCACGAGCGGAAAGAACATGCCCAACACAACCGCAAAGAATGCCGCTACGCCGCCGGGCACAGAATTATTAGAAATGAGACTGGCGTGCAAAGGCGCCACCAAGGCCATGCCGGCCGTCAACACCACTACGCAGATGACGGGTCCTCGTCGCAAAAGTCGCGCTACCTTGGACTCGTCGCGTTCGTCCCACTTTCCATCAATTCTTTTCTGTCGGACCCGGTAATATCCTGCGGTCCGGACGTAGATTATGCGGGCGTCAACAGCCATGCTCAACCCAAATGTCCACCAAGCTACGGCCTTCAAAGAACTCGGCGCATGGACGCCGAGGCTGCCCATCAGGTCGTAATAACCGAGCGAACCCCTCGTCAATAGCAGCGATACCGTGGCAATGGCGACGAACACAAGGAAGTTGCCAAGATGTATCAGGGTTCTGCGGTCCTGAGCGCCGTTTTCCTGGGCGTTCCGGCTAATGTTTCCGTCCACCGCGTGAGCCATCATCCAGACCAGTCCGGCGACCGCGACGACGAAGCCCACGCCCAACATGCCGTTCGCGGTCGTTCCCTGCGTCCAGCCGACGCTGCAGGCGACTTTTGCCGAGCCTTGTATGACCTGGTCGCCGGATTTAGCCGGGGCTTGCGCCGTGATACCGACAAACTGATTGCAAGCCAGTGCCAGAACCAGCAACCCTGGCGCAAATAGCGCGACGGCGTGCAGGATTTTGTCCTCTCTCCGTTCTCTGCCCAGCAAGAAGGCGATCGCGGAGATCATGAAGCCGGTCAGCAGAGCCGCAAAACCCGCGTCGGCCGGAGCGGCGGCAATAAAACTCACCAGGACGTTGTCGCCCCGACAATGCTCGTCAAAATTCATGACGCCATCCCTTCGTGCTCAGATGGCGGCCCGCAGTCGCCGCGCGGTCAGTTCTACGCACTAGCGGGCCAGCCAATTCCGTGACGGTTCCAGCAGTCGCCGACGTCGCTAATACTTCACCCGGATATGCGCGGCGGATAGAGTAGGCGGCTACTCGGATTCACGGCGAATGAGCGCCGCGCCGTAATGCGTAGGCGCAGTGGGCTGCTGATGATCGCCGGCGGTGCCCCGGCGCGTTTCAAACGCGATAGCGCATCCGATATCGCGTTCGCGAATCGAGTGGTGGCCCCGGCGTGACGCCGGAGGGCCAGTGACAGTCGGGGTGGCGGGATTTGAACCCACGGCCTCTTCGTCCCGAACGAAGCGCGCTACCAAGCTGCGCCACACCCCGCTTGAAGCCACGACAGCGTATCGCACCGGCCGGTCGGCTGGCCAAACCGCTGGCTATGGGCTCGACCACGCGCAGCTGCGCTCGAATTCGACCAGCGCCTCGGCGGGGCCGGACGGATCGAGCCCCTGCGCGCTGACCCACTCGTCGCTGAAATAGGTGTCGGCGTAGCGGTCGCCGCTGTCGGCCAGCAGGGTGACCACCGACCCGCTGCGGCCCTGGGAGACCATCTCGGCGAGCAGCCCGAAGGCGCCCCAGAGGTTGGTGCCCGTCGACGGCCCCACCCGGCGCCCCAGCACGGCGCTGACGTGGCGGGCGGCGGCGATGGACGCCGCGTCGGGCACCGCGACCATGCGGTCCACGACGCCGGGCAGAAACGACGGCTCGACGCGCGGTCGACCGATGCCCTCGATCCGGGAGGACACCGGCATCACGATGTCGTCGCGGTCCTCGGCGTAGGCGGGAAAGAACGCGGAGTTCTCCGGGTCGACGACGCACAACCGGGTCGCGTGGCGCCGGTAGCGGATGTAGCGGCCAATGGTCGCGCTGGTGCCGCCGGTGCCCGCGCCGACGACGATCCACTCCGGGACGGGGTGCCGCTCGTCGCGCATCTGCTCGTAGATCGACTCGGCGATGTTGTTGTTGCCGCGCCAGTCGGTGGCGCGCTCGGCGTTGGTGAACTGGTCCAGGTAGTGGCCGCCGGTGTCCTTCGCGACGCGCTCGGCCTCGGCGTACACCTGGCTCGAATCCGTCACGAAATGACAACGGCCGCCTTGTGATTCGATCAGCTTGATCTTGGAGGCGCTGGTCGACGCGGGCATCACCGCGACGAACGGCAGCCCCAGCAGGGCCGCGAAGTAGGCCTCCGACACCGCCGTCGAACCCGAGGACGCCTCGACGACCGTGGTGCCCTCGCCGATCCAGCCGTTGCACAGCGCGTACAGAAACAACGAGCGCGCCAGCCGGTGCTTGAGGCTGCCGGTGATGTGCGTGCTCTCGTCCTTGAGGTACAGCGCGACATCCGCGTCGCCGCCCCACGCCGACGGCAGGGGATAGCGCAGCAGGTGGGTGTCGGCGCTGCGCCGCGCGTCGGCCTGGATCAGCCGGACCGCGTCGTCCGTCCAGCTTCGTGGCAGGGTGCGGACCGCGATCCGGGTCCGGTCGCTCAACGCACCGAAGCGGTCGGCTGTGAACGGCTCAGGTCGCTGGTGGAATCGCGGTCGCCCATCGGGCTGGCGATCAGCGTCAGCAGGGTCGCCTCGGGCCGGCAGCAGAACCGCACCGGCGCAAACGGCGAGGTGCCGAGCCCGGCCGAGACGTGCAGCGCCATGTTCGCGCCCCAGCGCGACGGTCCCTTGGCCCGCGAGCGGTCCAGGCCGCAGTTTGTCACCAGGGCCCCGTAGAACGGCAGGCACAGCTGCCCGCCGTGCGTGTGCCCCGCCATCACCAGCTGGTAGCCGTCGGCGGCGAAGCGATCCAGCACCCGGGGCTCCGGGGAGTGCGTCAGACCGAGCCGCAGGTTCGCGGCCGGGCTGGCCGGCCCCGCGATCGCGTCGTAACGGTCCCGGTCGATGTGCGGGTCGTCCACGCCCGCGGCGGCGATGTGCAGGCCGGCCACCTCGAACTCGCGGCGGGTGTGCGTCAGGTCGAGCCAGCCGCGCTCGGTGAACGCCGCCCGCAGATCCTGCCAGGGCAGCGGCTCGCCGCGAACCCGGTGGGACGGGTTGGTGAGGTAGTTCAGCGGGTTCTTCAGGCGGGGCCCGAAGTAGTCGTTGCTGCCGAAGACGAAGACGCCCGGGCGCGACAGCAGGTCGCCCAGCGTCTGCACCACCGCGGGCACCGCCTTGGGGTGCGCCAGGTTGTCGCCGGTGTTGACGACCAGGTCGGGTTCCCACGCGGCCAGCTCGCGCAACCAGGCCTGCTTGCGGCGCTGGTTGGGCGTCATGTGCAGATCGCTGATGTGCAGCACCCGTAGCGGCGTGGAGCCCGGTGACAGGACGGGCATGGTTATCTCGCGCAGGACGAACGCGTTGCGCTCGACGAGCGAGGCATAACCGATGCCGGCCAGGGTCGAGCCGAGCACGACGGCGCCGGTGCGCATCAGGACGGGCAGCGGGGCAATCGGGCGAACGTCAGCCATGCAGGAAGCCTACTGCCGGTAGCGGTCTCGGCGCGTATAGCTTGCGCCACAAGTCCGTTTTGCAGGCCCGTTACGGAGGGGGCGGCCCCCCGGGCGGCGGCGGGGGCGCCAGCAGCGGGATCGTGATCGGCGGCAGGCCGGGAATCTCGACCACCTGCGACCCCACCACCGGGGGCGCGCCCTCCGGCGGTGGCGGCGGCGCCGGCGGGATGCCGTTGCTGACCTGGATCGTGATGATCGACCCCGGAATCGTCTGGCCAGAGGGCGACGTCCCGACCACCTCGCCGGCCTTGGCGCTGCTGTTCACGGAGTTGGTCTGGTCGGCGACCGGGAAGCCCGCCTCCTTGATGCGCTGTCGGGCCGCGTCGACGTCCAGGCCGGTGACGGACGGCACCCGCGACGCCGGAGAGCCCTCGACGTAGCGGGGGTCGGTCGGCGGCAGCTTCACCTCGCCGAAACTGGTAGCGATCGGCTTCATCGCGGTGAACCACGTTCGTGCCGGCTCGTTGCCGCCGTAGAGGTCCCCCTCGCCGCAGTGGCGCAGCGGGGCGGAGCACAGATCCGTCGGGTTGGGCGAGTCGTCGTAGATGTAGTTGGCCGCCGCGTAGTGGCTGGTGAATCCGACGAAGCCGGACGAGCGGTGGGCCTCGGTGGTGCCGGTCTTACCCGACATGGGCAGGTCCCAGCCCGCCGCGCCGGCGGAACCGGCCGCCGTGCCGCTGCCCACGGCGTCCTTGCTCATCGCGTTGGCCATGGTGTTGGCCAGCCCCTCAGGCACCACCTGGTCGCAGGTCTCGGTCGTGACGGAGACCTCGTTGCCGTTGCGGTCGATCAGCTTGTCGATGGGGTTGGGCGGGCACCACACGCCGCCGGAGGCCAGGGTGGCCGCGACGTTGGACAACTCCAGCGCGTTCACCTCGATCGGGCCGAGGGTGAACGAGCCGATGTTCTGCCGTTTGACGAAGTCGGCCAGGCTCTCGTTGCTGTCGCGGTTGTAGTCGCGCGCGGTGCCCGGATCGGCGTAGGACCGCAGGCCCAGCTTGATCGCCATGTCCACCGTCCGGCTGACGCCCACCTGCTGGATCAGCTTGGCGAACGCCGTGTTGGGCGAGGTGGCCAGGGCGTCGGTCACGTTCATCGAGCCCCGGTAGTTGCCGGCGTTGACGACGCACCAGGTGTCCTTGGGGCAGCCCTTGGCCCCGCCGCTGCCCATGCCCTTGGCCTGGAACCGGCCCGGAACCTCCAGCGTGGCGTTGATGCCCATGCCCATGTCCAGCGCGGCGGCGGTGGTGAAGATCTTGAACACCGACCCGGCGCCGTCGCCGACGAGGGAGAACGGTTGCGGTCGCATGGTCTCGCCGGCGTCGAGGTTCAGGCCGTAGGTGCGGTTGCTGGCCATCGCCATCACGTGGTGGGAGGTCTTGCCCGGCTCGATCACGCTCATCACGCTCGAGATGCCCGGGAGGGTCGGGCTGGCGTACTTGTCGATGGACGCCTTGACCGGGATCTGCACGTCGGGGTCCAAGGTGGTGCGGATCAGGTAGCCGCCCCGGGCCACCTGTTCCTTACTGATCCCCGCGCGCGACAGGTACTCCTGGACGTAGTCGCAGAAGAAGGCGCGGTCGCCGGCGGCGATGCAGCCGCGGGGCAGCTCGTTGGGCTGGGGCAGGACGCCCAGCGGCGTGGCCTTGGCGGCGCGTAGCGCTTCGGCCTCCTGGGGCAGGTTCTCGATCATGGTGTCGAGGACGAGGTTCCGCCGGGCCAGGGCGCCGTCCGGGTTGGTGTACGGGTTGAGCGCGCTCGTCGACTGCACCATGCCCGCCAGCAGTGCTGCCTGCTGCCAGTTCAGGTCCGAGGCGTTGATGCCGAAGTACGTCTGGGCCGCGTCCTGCACCCCGAAGGAGTTGTTGCCGAACGACACCAGGTTCAGGTAGCGCGTCAGGATCTCCGGCTTGGTGAAGGTCTTGTCCAGCGTGAGCGCCATCCGGATCTCGCGCAGCTTGCGCGCCGGGGTGGTCTCCACGGCCGCGCGCTTCTCGGCGTCGGTTTGGGCGGTCACCAGCAGCTGGTAGTTCTTGATGTACTGCTGTTCGATGGTCGAGCCGCCGCGGGTGTCGACGTCGCCGGAGGCATAGCCGGCCAGCCCCGTCAGGGTGCCCTTCCAGTCCACCCCGTTGTGGTCGGCGAAGCGCTTGTCCTCGATCGAGACGATCGCCAGTTTCATGGTGTTGGCGATCTTGTCGGTGGGCACCTCGAAGCGGCGCTGAGAGTAGAGCCACGCGATGACGTTGCCCTTCTTGTCGACCATTGTCGACACCGCGGGCACCTCGCCCTGCGTCAGCTGGGCGGACCCGTTGGCGACGACCTCGGAGGCCCGATTGGACATCAGCCCGATCCCGCCCGCGAGCGGAAACATCAGGGCTGTGGCGACGACGCTGGCCAACAAGCAGCACCCCGCGAGCTTGAGAACCGTGAGGACGGCCGGGGGGCGGTCTGACATGCGTTCTAGGGTAGCCGCCCCCGGTCAGCCGGCCACGCCACGAGTTGGCCCAAACTCCTCGCGCGCTGTGACCAGCGAACTTACGATGGGGCTCCGCAAAAAATTTTCGGTTCCGTCACTGGTCAGCCACCGAGGTGAAGTGCGCGCGGACCCGCTCGGCATTATCCTTTTCGGCAAGACTGCACGCCCGTCCCAAAAAAAGCGTTATCAGACTGTTGCGCAATTGCCACCTGACCACCTAACTTAGACACACGGTGAGATTCAGATAACACCGATTTGCATGGTGTGGCGTAGATCGCAGCAGGGGTCTGCACCCGAGGAGGGCGGCCGCGACAAGCGGTCGGAAGGAAGGGAACAGCTCGTGTCAGGTTCACGGCCGGCCGCGCGTCGAACGAACATTGCGGCTGCTCAGGGCGTATTACGCAGTGTTGACGCCGAGGAACGGATCGCGTGGGTTTCGAAGGCGCTATGTCGGACCACTGACCCCGATGAACTGTTCGTTCGGGGCGCCGCCCAGCGCAAGGCGGCGGTGATCTGCCGCCACTGCCCCGTGATGCAGGAGTGCGGCGCGGACGCGTTGGACAACAAGGTCGAGTTCGGGGTGTGGGGTGGCATGACCGAGCGGCAGCGCCGGGCCCTGCTCAAGCAGCACCCAGAAGTCGTCTCCTGGCAGGACTTCTTCGACAAGCGCCGCGGCCGCAGCGTCGGCTGAGCCGGGGGTTACCAAGGACGCGTCCGGCTAACCCGGGGCGCACCTGAACTAACGGTCCTGAAAATATCTGTTTTCATGATTACGCTATTGTTACAACGCTGAGCGGCACTCTTACTGGACTGTGTTCAATACACTACTGGCTCGTGTTCAATACGAGCTGGCTTGTGCCCAATAGGAATTCGACAGCAACGAACCCGCCGACGCCAACCGCGACGGCTCATGTCAAATAGCCTCTGCGAGCGCCCGGCTGGCCCATTCTCGCTGGACTGACTGCTCACCAGGGGCGCGTTTCTCAGCCGCCCGCCGCGCGGGCCGCCTCGTCACCGATGGCGGTGATCTGATCGGCGAGCGCCCGCAGCGCGTCCAGATCCGAAACGTCGAACGGCAGCGACGGAACCCCGATGACCGGCACATGCGGGTGGGCTCCGGTGAAACGGGACAGCAGTCTGATTTCCCGCTTGGCGGTTTGCGCCCGGTCGGCGTGGATCTTCAGCACGGCGGAAGCCAGCGCGGCGGCCTCGGAATCGGAGGCGTCCAGGGTCTCGCTGCCGTCGATCGCGCGCTCGACCGGCAGGGAGCACAGCGTGGGGTGGGTTCGGTTCAGGACCAGTCCCGCGAGCGGCATGCCCTCCTGGGACAGCCGGTCGACGAAGAAGGCCGCCTCGCGCAGCGCGTCCGGTTCGGCCGCGGACACCACGACGAACTGCGTGCCGCGCCTCTTCAGCAGCGCGTAGGTGCGGTCGGCCTTTTCCCGCCAACCGCCGAAGGTCGATTCGAGTGACTGCACGAATGAACCGATGTCGCTGAGCAATTGCGAGCCCATGATTGTGGACATGCCCTTCATGGCCAAACCCATTGCACCGGTGACCAATCGGCCGATGCCGCGGCCGGGTGCGAGCAGCAGCCGCCACAACCGGCTATCCATGAAGCTGCCCAGTCGTTTTGGCGCATCCAGAAAGTCCAGCGCGTTGCGAGACGGCGGGGTGTCCACCACGATGAGGTCCCAGCGGTCCTGGTTCAGCAATTGGCCGAGCTTCTCCATCGCCATGTACTCCTGCGTGCCGGCAAGCGACGTGGCGACCGTCTGGTAGAACTGGTTGTTCAGCAACGCCTCTGCCCGCTCGGGGCCGGAGTACTGCATCACCATCTCGTCGAAGGTGCGGCGCATGTCGAGCATCATGGCGTGCAGCTCGCCCGGCACTTCGGGCGCCAGCGGGACTCGCTGCGGGGTGTTGCCGAGGTCGTTGACCCCGAGCGCCTGCGCCAGCCGCTTGGCCGGGTCGATCGTCAAAACGCAGACCGTGCGGCCGTATTCGGCGGCACGCAACGCCATCGCCGCCGCAGTGGTCGTCTTGCCCACCCCGCCGGCGCCGCAACACACGACCACCCGATTGGATCGGTCGGCCAGGATCGCGGCCATATCAAGGGTTTTCGGCGTTGCGCTCATCGGACCCCCTGCTGCGCAAGCGTTTCCGACAGCTCGTACAGACTTCCGAGGTCGACACCGTCGGAAATCGCCGGCAGCTCCAGCCGCGGGACCTTCAACGCGTCGAGTTGCTGCGCCGTCTCGGCGCGTGCGGTGATCCGGGTCGCGTGCTGAATGGTCTCCGTCAGCAGGCCCGCAAAGTCGCTGTCGCCGAGCTTGATTCCGGCCATCTCGAGACCGGCCCGCACGGAGTCCGCGTCCACGTCGCCCTCGGCGGCCTTCGCCAGATCGCGCGGCTCGAGGAACGACGGGATGTTGCGGTTCACGATCACGCTGCCGATCGGCAGCTCCATCTCGGCAAGCTCCTCGATGGCCTCGAGCGTTTCCTGCACCGGCAGCGCCTCCAACAGAGTGACCAGATGGATGGCGGTCTGATCGGAGTGCAGCAGCTTCACCACACCCTCGGATTGCGAGTGCACCGGCCCGCCCTTGGCAAGGTCGGACACCGCCTTGGTGACATCGAGGAAGCGCGCGATGCGGCCCGTCGGCGGCGCGTCGACGACGACCGCGTCGTAGACCGGGTTCTTGGCCCCCTTCTCGAGGCGGACCACCGACTCCTTGATCTTGCCGGTGAGCAGCACGTCGCGCAGGCCGGGCGCGATCGTCGTCGCGAATTCGATGGCGCCGATGCGTCGCATCGCCCGGCCCGCGATGCCCAGGTTGTAGAACATGTCCAGGTATTCCAGGAACGCGGCCTCGATGTCGATGGCCAGCGCGTTGACCTGACCGCCGCGCTCGGCGGTGGCGATCTTGAGCTCCTCGTAGGGCAGCGGCGGCACGTCGAAGAGTTGCGCAATCCCTTGGCGGCCTTCGACTTCGATGAGCAGGACCTTGCGGCCGCCCGCCGCCCGCGTCAGGGCGAGCGCGGCCGCGACCGTCGACTTACCCGTCCCGCCCTTGCCGGTCACGAAATGTAAGCGCGCCTTCGACAAGCGGGCGGGCCAACCGACGGAACTACCGCCGTTAGGAGTGGATGCCACCTTCGCATGCTAGCCCGGCCGCCGCACCGCCCTTGGGCTGGCCAGAGCCCTGGAAAGCCGACCGATAAGCTCGCGTCATGAGCCAACCCACCGCATGGGAATACGTCACGGTCCCGCTGCTGACGCACGCCACCAAACAGATCCTCGACCAGTGGGGGGCGGACGGCTGGGAGTTGGTGTCCGTACTGCCCGGGCCCACCGGCGAGCAGCACGTCGCATATCTGAAGCGCCCCAAGTAGAGATGAGCGCATCGGCCCGGCTCGGGCAGCTCGGCCTCACGCTTCCCGAGGTGGTTGCGCCGCTGGCGTCGTACGTTCCCGCGGTGCGGACCGGCAACCTGGTCTACACCTCCGGTCAGCTGCCGATGGACGGCGGAAAGCTCCCGCGGACCGGCAAGGTCGGTGCCGAGGTCAGCCCCGAGGACGCCAAGTCGCTGGCGCGGATCTGCGCGCTCAACGCGCTGGCCGCGGTGCACTCGCTGGTCGGCATCGACACCGTCGCGCGGGTGGTCAAGGTCGTCGGGTTCGTCGCATCGGCACCGGGTTTCCACGGCCAGCCCGGCGTCGTCAACGGCGCCTCCGACCTGCTCGGCGAGGTGTTCGGCGAGCGAGGCGCGCACGCGCGTTCGGCGGTCGGCGTGGCCGAGCTGCCGCTGGACGCGCCGGTGGAAGTGGAGCTGATCGTGGAGGTCGGCTGACGCCCGTGACCGAGACCGCAGAGTCGCTGACCCATCCCGCATACGGCAGGCTGCGGGCGGTCACCGACACTGCCTCGGTGCTGCTGGCCGACAACCCCGGCCTGATGACGCTGGAGGGCACCAACACCTGGGTGCTGCGCGGGCCGGGTAGCGACGAGCTGGTGATCGTGGATCCCGGCCCCGACGACGACGAACACATCGCCCGGATCGCCGCGCTGGGCCGCGTCGCGCTGGTCCTGATCAGCCACCGGCACGGCGACCACACCGACGGCATCGACAAGCTGGTCGAGCTGACCGGGGCGACGGTCCGGTCCGCGGGCAGCGGATTCCTGCGCGGCCTGGGCGGTCACCTGACCGACGGCGAAGTGATCGATGCGGCCGGCCTCAAGATCAAGGTGATGGCGACGCCCGGTCACACCGCCGACTCGCTGTCGTTCCTGCTCGACGACGCCGTGCTGACCGCCGACACCGTGCTGGGCCGCGGCACCACCGTCATCGACAAGGAGGACGGCAGCCTGGCCGACTACCTGGAATCACTGCGGCGGCTGCGCGGATTGGGCCGGCGCACGGTGCTGCCCGGGCACGGCCCCCAGCTGCACGACCTGGAATCCGTCGCGTCCGGCTACCTGACGCACCGGCACGAACGTCTGGAGCAGGTGCGCGCCGCGCTGTGGGATCTCGGTAATGAGGCCACCACGCGGGAGATCGTCGAGTACGTCTACGTCGACGTCGACGAGAAGCTCTGGGACGTGGCCGAATGGTCGGTGCAGGCGCAACTGGACTACCTGCGTCGAGACTGAAGTTTTGCAGGAGAAGTGCGAGTAGGGGCCTGCAAAATTACAGGCTCGGCGCAACCGGGATCAGCGCGCGCGCCGCGCCAGCCGCTCGGAGTCCGAGATCAGCACGCTCTTGCCCTCCAGGCGGATCCAGCCGCGGTGGGCGAAGTCGGCCAGGGCCTTGTTGACCGTTTCCCGCGAGGCGCCGACGAGTTGGGCGATCTCCTCTTGGGTGAGGTCGTGGGTGACCCGCATCGCGCCGCCCTCCTGGGTGCCGAACCGCTGGGCCAGCTGCAGCAGCTGCTTGGCCACCCTGCCGGGCACGTCGGTGAAGATCAGGTCGGCGAGGTTGTTGTTGGTCCGGCGCAGCCGTCGGGCGAGGACCCGCAGCAGTTGCTCGGCGATTTCCGGGCGGTCGGCGATCCAGGCCCGCAGCGCGTCGCGGTCCATCGACACCGCTCGAACTTCGGTGATGGTGGTCGCGCTGGAAGTCCGCGGGCCGGGGTCGAAGATCGACAACTCGCCGAACATGTCCGACGGGCCCATGATCGTCAGCAGATTCTCGCGGCCGTCCGGCGACCGCCGGCCGATTTTGACCTTCCCCGAAACGATGATGTACAGCCGGTCGCCCGGTTCCCCCTCGGCGAAAACCGTGTGCCCGCGCGGGAAGTCGACGGGTTGCAATTGTTTGGTCAGCGCGGTGACCGCGCCGGGCTCAACCCCTTGGAAGATTCCTGCCCTTGCCAGGATCTCGTCCACCGTTGCCTCTTCAGCTTCCAGTTGTGATACGGGCAGGCCAACCCTGCTCGTGTGACGCAAGTCTAGAGGTAGGCCAATTGTGTCCAACGTGCCACGCTACACACGATTGACGTGTCTAGTCCCCCCTAATTGTGGATTGACATGCGAAAGGGGCCTTATCCGCGTCGGTAGACCGGCCTCGTCGCGGTCGCCCAGGGCGGTGGCAAACACCGGCTTGGCGTGCCGCGGTCCGATTGCCGGGCGCGCCGGCGGTGAATCCACGGGCCGCAGGGCCTGGCGCCGATGCAGGTATTCCAGCGCCTCGGGCATGCCTTCGCGGGCCAGCGTGTGCACGTCGACGGCCTCGGCGTACTCGAGGAATTCGTCGACGTCGGCCACGGAGACGGTGTCGTGGGCGAGGTCGGATTCCAGCCGGCCCAGACCGAACGTCACGAGCATCAACAGCCCGGGAACGCACGCCACCAGCAACCATGACACAGGGAAAGTAAACATGGCTTAGGTCTCAGCCAGATCACGAAATCAGTACTCTGTCGTAGGTGACAGCGGCAAAGGCATCCGGACGCTCGAAGTCAACGCCTTCCGCTCCGGACGGTGCCGTCGGCGATCGTTGGTCCAAAGAAACGCGAGTCGGGTTGGTGCGACGGGCGCGGCGAATGAATCGCGCACTGGCGCAAGCGTTTCCGGACGCCCACTGCGAGCTCGACTTCACGACGCCGCTGGAGCTGACGGTGGCCACCATCCTCTCGGCGCAGAGCACCGACAAGCGGGTCAACCTGACCACGCCGGCGTTGTTCAAGCGATACCGCTCCGCGCTGGATTATGCGCAAGCCGACCGCGACGAACTGGAAAACCTCATCCGTCCCACCGGTTTCTTCCGCAACAAGGCGTCGTCGCTGATCGGGCTGGGGCAGGCCCTCGTCGAGCGGTTCGACGGCGAGGTGCCGTCGACCATGGCCGAGCTGGTCACCCTGCCCGGGGTGGGCCGCAAGACCGCCAATGTGATTCTGGGCAACGCCTTCGGCATCCCGGGAATCACCGTCGACACCCATTTCTCGCGGTTGATGCACCGGTGGCGGTGGACCATCGAAAAGGATCCCGTCAAGATCGAGCACGCGGCCGGCGAGCTGATCGAACGCCGGGAGTGGACCATGCTCAGCCACCGGGTCATCTTCCACGGCCGCCGCGTCTGCCACGCCCGCAAACCGGCGTGCGGTGCCTGCATCCTCGCCAAGGACTGCCCGTCCTTCGGGCTGGGCCCCACCGACCCGCTGCTCGCCGCGCCCCTCGTCCAGGGCCCGGAAACCGAGCACCTGCTGGCCCTGGTCGGGCTGTAGTACCGGGGCGCGCGACGTTGACCCGGACCACCCGGTGGACCATCGCCATCCTGGCGGTGGTGGCCGCGTTGGTCGCGGCGCTGGTGGCGTCGCTGCACGACGATTCGGCACCGACCGCGACAACACCGGCGCCCGCCCCCCGGGAGCACCGCGACGCCGACACACCCGCCGCGCTGGCGGGTCCGCGCGAGCGCGCCAACCTGCCGCGGTGTCCCGCGCCCGGCGGGGGCCCCGGCCCGGCCGCGCTGCGCGGCGTCACGGTGGAATGCGCCGCCGACGGTTCGGCCGTCGACGTCGCCCGCGCGCTGGCCGGACACCGCGTGGTCCTCAACCTCTGGGCGTATTGGTGCGCGCCGTGCGCGGCCGAACTTCCCGCGATGGCCGAGTATCAGCGGCGGGTCGGGTCGGACGTGATGGTGGTGACGGTTCACCAGGACGAGAACGAGACGGCGGGGTTACTGCGGTTGGCGGAGTTGGGTGTTCGGCTGCCGACGCTGCAGGACGGCCGTCGTCGGGTCGCGGCCGCGCTGCGTGTGGTAAATGTGATGCCTGCGACGGTCGTCCTCCGGCCGGACGGTAGCGTTGCGCAGATGCTGCCGCGGCCTTTCGCCAGTGCCGACGAGATCGCAGCTGCGGTCGGAAACGACGCGGGATAGGCAGATTGACTGGACCGAGGGAGGCGCCGGTGAGTTCAGTCATCCCGCTGATGCCCGACGTGTCCCCGCCCTGGTTGCGTCCGCTGGTGGACAACGTCGGTCAGATCCCCGAGGCGTACCGGCATCGGCTGCCCGCCGGCGTGCTCGCGATGGTGACCGCATCCAAGGCCGCCGCATCGATGGCGTCGTTGCTCGGTGACGACCGCGAGGCGGCGGTGCTGGTGTTGTTCTCGGGTCCCGAGTCCGGCCCGGCCGACGGCGGTGTGCCCGACGATGCCGACCTGTTGCTGACCGTGCGGGCCTCGACATTGCGCCACCACGCCGGCCAGGCGGCCTTTCCCGGCGGCGCCTCCGATCCCGGCGACGACGGCCCGGTGGCCACCGCGCTGCGCGAGGCGCAGGAGGAAACCGGGATCGACGTCAGCCGGCTGCGTCCGCTGGCCACGATGGAACGGACGTTCATCGCGCCGTCGCGGTTCCACGTCGTCCCCGTGCTGGCCTACTCGCCGGACCCCGGGCCGGTGGGCGTCGTCGACGAGACCGAAACGGCGATCGTGTCGCGGGTTCCGGTGCGCGCCTTCATCAATCCGGAGAACCGGCTGATGGTGTACCGCGGCAACCTCGGCCGCCGCTGGGCCGGGCCGGCGTTTCTGCTGAATCAGATGCTGGTGTGGGGATTCACCGGCCAGGTGATCTCCGCGGTGCTGGATGTCGCCGGCTGGGCCCGGCCCTGGGACACCACCAAGATCTTGGAGCTCGACGAGGCGATGGTGCTGGTCGGCGAGGCGGGCGGTCGCCGTCGATGAACATGAATTCGATGACGCCGTCGCAGTGGCTGGACATCGCCGTGCTGGCGGTCGCTTTCATCGCGGCCATCTCGGGTTGGCGTTCGGGGGCGCTGGGCTCGCTGCTGTCGTTCGTCGGCGTGTTGCTCGGCGCCATCGCGGGCGTGCTGCTGGCGCCGCACATCGTCAGCCACATCGCCGCGCCCCGCGCCAAGCTGTTCACCGCGCTGTTCTTGATCCTCGCGCTGGTCGTCGTCGGTGAGGTCGCCGGCGTGGTGCTGGGGCGGGCCGTGCGCGGCGCGATCCACAGCCGCACAATCCGGACCGTCGACTCCGTCATCGGCGTGGGCGTCCAGCTGGTGGTGGTGCTGACCGCGGCGTGGCTGCTGGCCACCCCGCTGACGCAGTCCAAGGACCAGCCCGAACTGGCCGCCGCGGTCCGGGGTTCGCGGGTGCTCGCGCAGGTCAACGAGGTCGCGCCGCCCTGGCTGAAGACGGTGCCCAAGCGCCTCTCGGCGCTGTTGAACACCTCCGGCCTGCCCGCGGTGCTCGAGCCGTTCAGCCGCACCCCGGTGATTCCGGTCGCGTCGCCCGACCCCGCCCTGGCCACCAACCCGGTGGTGACGAACGCCGCGCCGAGCGTGGTCAAGGTGCGCAGCCTCGCGCCCAGCTGCCAAAAGGTTTTGGAGGGCAGCGGATTCGTGATCGCGCCCGACCGGGTGATGACCAACGCGCACGTGGTGGCCGGGTCCAACAGCGTCCAGATCTACGCCAGCGGCAACCCCCTCGACGCGACCGTGGTGTCCTACGACCCATCGGTCGACATCGCAATCCTCGCCGTCCCGAACCTGTCGGCGGCGCCGTTGGCCTTCGCCCAGGGCGAGGCGAAAAGCGGCGAAAGCGTTGTGGTGCTGGGCTATCCGGGCGGCGGCAACTTCACCGCCACCCCGGCCCGGATCCGCGAGGCCATCAGGCTCAGCGGCCCCGACATCTACCGGGATCCGGCGCCGGTCACCCGCGACGTGTACACCATCAGAGCCAGTGTGGAGCAAGGCAATTCGGGAGGTCCGTTGATCGACCTCAACGGCCACGTGCTCGGCGTCGTGTTCGGCGCCGCCGTCGACGACCCCGACACCGGGTTCGTGTTGACCGCCGACGAGGTCGCCAGCCAGCTCTCCAAGATCGGCGACACCCAGCAGGTCGCCACCGGGTCCTGCGTCAGCTGACGGGACGCCCGTACACCAGCTCGAGGAACTTCATCAGGTGCCGGTTGATTTCCTCGGGGGCCTCTTCGTGGCTGAAATGTCCTGCGCCGGTGATGGATACGTAGCGGCCCTGGGGCGCGTAGCGCTGGGTGCGGTCGACCGGGTCGGCGAGCACGTAGGGATCGGCGTCACCGCGCAGGTGCAGCAGCGGCAGGCCGAGCTGCCGGCTCATCGACTTCATGAACCGCCGGCCCTCGCCGCGCAGCTGGCTGCGCACCGCCCAGCGCTGGTATTCCAGCGCGGAGTGCGCGGCCGCCGGTATCCGAATCGCCGTCCGCATGTGCCGGACGGTCTGTGAAAAATCCTCGGAGGCAACCCATTTGGGGCAGCTCCGGCTCCGGACGAGGCGCTCGATCTCCGTGGCGTCGTGCCGCGTCAGCAGCCGCTCCGGCCAGATGGGCAGCTGGTATTGCAGCAACGTCGGCAGCAGGGCATACCCCTGGTCGCGCCGGGTCAGGGTGGATCGCCGCAGCGCCGCCGGGTGCGGCGAGCTGATCAGCGCGATGGCGCGCACCAGTCGCGGATGCAGCAGCGCGGTGGCCCAGCAGGCCAGCCCGCCGTCGGCGTGGCCGACCAGCGTCGCCGACGAGTGCCCCAGCGCGCGGATCAGCCCGGCGGTGTCGCCGGCCAGCGTCCAGCCGTCGTAGCCGCGGGGCGGTTTGTCGCTGCCGCCGTAGCCCCGCAGGTCGACCGCGACCACGCGCGCCCCGGTCAGCCCCCGCAGCTGATGCCGCCAAGACCACCAGAACGATCCGAAACCGTGCAGCAGCATCACCAGCGGCCGCGCGGTGGCCGGCTGCGCCGGCGGCACGCCGTCGCCTTGCCCGTCGGGCAGGGCCTCGACGACGTGGAATCGGATGCCGTTGGCGTGCACGTCCAGGTGTCGCCACGGCCCGTCGATGCGGGTGACCGACGGATCGGGTGCCGGCATCTACCAACCCGAGGGATCCGCGGGCTTTGCGTGCCTGCCGCCGGAGGACTCGGTGAGCTCCTTCGGGGCCGGGGCGGGCTTGTCGTGGCCGGGGGTGAGCGCGGTGCGCGTCTCCTTGACCGATTCGATGGTCTGCCGCGGGCCGCGGATGCGGCGGACCTTCAGGAAGCCCAGCAAGCCGAGCACGGCGCCGACGACCACCATGATCCCGAACACGATCAGGAACGCCACCCAGCGCCATAGCCATTCGTCGAGCAGCTCGGCGAGGAAGAAAAAGAAAAAGAACGTCGAATAGAACAGCACCACCAGCGCGGCGATGAAATAGACGCTGCCGGTCAGGCCCTTCTTGACGTCCCGGGTGATCTCCGAACGGGCCAGTTCGACCTCGGCGCGGACCAGGGTGGACATCTGCGCTGTGGCGTCTTTGATCAGGTCACCGATCGACGGCTCGGCCGGCTTGGCGTGCGGGTCGGCCAACGGAATCGTGGTCAGCGTGCTGGGCACACCGTTGTTGCGATCGTCTTTGCTCACGGACCGTCCTCTCGGTTCTCTCGTCGCGGTTCATGTTGCCATGCGGTGCGGTGCCAAACGAGGCCAGCTGAAGGCGCCGCGGGAGGGCACTCGGTTGCGCCATCTGCGCTGACGAATCCGCCACCCCGGCCGACTAGACTGACCAGGCCGCTCAGGATGTCCGACCGCTCGATGGGGGTAATGCTTTGCAGACTGCCTACCGTTGCTACAAGGCGGCGATGGTGGCCGTGCTGGTGGCCCTGATGAGCGTCCCCGCCAAGGCGGCCGCCGACGACCGGGTCCCGATGGGCGGCGGCGCCGGCATCGTCGTCAACGGCGACAACATGTGCACCCTGACGACGATCGGCACCGATGCCGCCGGGGAGCTGATCGGCTTCACCTCGGCGCACTGCGGCGGCCCGGGCGCGCAGGTCGCCGCCGAGGCCGCCCAGGACAGGGGCCCGCTGGGCGTGATGGTCGCCGGCAACGACAACCTCGACTACGCGGTGATCAAGTTCGATCCGGCCAAGGTGGCGCCGGTGGCCAACTACAACGGCTTTGTGATCAGCGGCATCGGCCCGGATCCGACGTTTGGACAGGTCGCCTGCAAGCAGGGCCGCACGACGGGCAATTCCTGCGGGGTCACCTGGGGCCCCGGCCAGGACCCGGGCACCATCGTCATGCAGGTGTGCGGCCAGCCCGGTGACTCCGGGGCGCCGGTAACCGTGAACAACCTGCTGGTCGGCATGATTCACGGGGCGTTCAGCGACAACCTGCCCACGTGCGTCATCAAGTACATCCCGCTGCACACGCCGGCGGTGGTGCAGTCGTTCAACGCGATCATGGCCGACATCAACGCCAAGCACCGGGCCGGCGCGGGATTCGTGCCGCTGCCCGGCTGAGCGGGCCCGCCTACTTCGCGCTCCTGATCGCGTCGAACACGCCGGGGTCGAGCAGCGTCGACGTGTCGCCCAGCTCGCGGTTCTCGGCGATGTCGCGCAACAGCCGGCGCATGATCTTGCCGCTGCGGGTCTTGGGCAGTTCGGGCACCACGTGGATCTCGCGCGGCTTGGCGATGGGTGAGATCTCCTTGGCCACCTCGGCGCGCAGCTCGTCGACGATCCCGTCGTGCACCTCGTATTCGGCGCACAGGACGACGAACGCGCAGACGGCTTGGCCCGTGGTCTCGTCGGCCTTCGCGACCACCGCGGCCTCGGCGACTCCGTGGTGGCCGACGAGCGCCGACTCCAACTCGGCGCTCGAGAGCCGGTGCCCCGACACGTTCATCACGTCGTCGATGCGGCCCACCACCCAGATGGCGCCGTCGCGGTCGTAATAGGCGCTGTCGCCGGCGAAGTACCAGCCCTGCTCGGCGAATCGGGACCAGTAGGTCTCGACGTAACGCTCCGCATCGCCCCAGATGCCGCGCAGCATGGAGGGCCACGGCTGGTCCAGAACCAAGTAGCCGGTGATGTGTTCGCCGTGATGGACGGCGGGCGTCAATCGCTCGCCGTGGTCGTCGACGATGCTCGCGGAGATGCCCGGCAATGCCCTCATCGCCGAACCCGGTTTGGCCGCGGTGATCCCGGGCAGCGGGGAGATCATCGCGGCGCCCGTTTCGGTCTGCCACCAGGTGTCGACGATGGGCAGGCTGTCGGCGCCGATCACCATGCGGTACCAGCGCCACGCCTCGGGGTTGATCGGCTCGCCCACCGTGCCCAGCAGTCGCAGGCTGGACAGGTCGTGCGCGTCGGGGATCTCGCGCCCCCACTTCATGAACGTCCGAATCAGCGTGGGTGCGGTGTAATAGACTGTCACCCCGTACTTTTCGATGATCTCGAAATGCCGGTGTTGGGTCGGCGAGTCGGGCGTCCCCTCGTAGAGAACCTCGGTGACCCCGTTGGACAGCGGACCGTAGACACCGTAGGTGTGTCCGGTGACCCAGCCGATGTCGGCGGTGCACCAATAGACGTCGCGCTCGGGCTTGATGTCGAAGACGTAGTAGTGCGTGTAGGAGGATTGGGTCAGGTAGCCGCCGCTGGTGTGCACGATGCCCTTGGGCTTGCCGGTGGTGCCCGAGGTGTACAGCAGGAACAGCGGCTGCTCGGCGTCGAACGCGTCGGGGGTGTGTTCGTCCGAGGCCGCGTCGACGACCTCGTGCCACCACAGGTCGCGGTCGTCGTTCCAGGACACGTCAATTCCGGTGCGCCGCACCACCAGAACGCGCTCGACGGGACTGTCCGGATCCGAGACCGCCTCGTCGGCCGCCTCCTTCAGCGGCGCGGGCTTGCCGCGGCGGAACTGCCCGTCGGTAGTTATCAGCAGCTTGGCCTCGGCGTCGGCGATGCGGGCGCGCAGCGCCTTGGCGGTGAAACCCGCGAACACGACGCTGTGCATGACACCCAGGCGCGCGCAGGCCAGCATCGCGATGACGGCCTCGGGGATCAAGGGCATGTAGATGGCGACGCGGTCACCGGCGACCAGGTCGAGGTCGGTCAGCGCGTTGGCCGCCTTGCACACCTCTTTCTGCAGATCGGCATAGGTCAGGCTGCGGCTGTCGCCGGGCTCGCCCTCCCAGTGGATGGCGACGCGATCCCCGTGGCCGGCCGCCACGTGGCGGTCCACGCAGTTGTAGGCGACGTTGAGCTTGCCGTCGGCGAACCATTTGGCGAAGGGCGCCTCCGACCAGTCCAGGATCTCGGTGAACGGTGTCGACCAGGCGAGCCGGTTGGCCTGCTTGGCCCAGAACGCCAGCCGGTCCTGCTCGGCCTCGCGGTACAGCTCCTCACCCGCGTTGGCCTGCTCGGCGAACTGCGCCGACGGCGGATAGGACGTCGGTCCCTCGGTGTGGGTGGCGGTCACTGGATTCCTCCTAGCGTCGAGGCTCGTCAACCGTCAGTGAGCCTAGACCTTCCAGATGAAATGCCGTCGCCCGATCCGGGGTCATATACGTCCGCGTGCCGCATAATCACCGATGTGCCGGGTACGCCGCGCTTGCGATCGCGACTAGCTTTCAGCTTCGCCGCGGCCGCAACGACTTACGCGGCGACGACGATGTCGGGGGCGCTGGGATCGCCCGCGCGGGCCGCGCCGGCCGACGCCGTCGACCAGCCGGCGCCGTGCTGGTCGGAGCAGGTCGCGGTCAGCGCTTCGCCGACGCAGGCCGCCGTCGGCCACCGCGGCGTGACGCTGCTGTTCGCCCTCGCCGGCGGCGCGGACCCCTGCACGCTCACCGGTTACCCGAGCGTCGACTCGGGCAGCGGCGGGCCGCTCATTCACGCCCAGCCGACGCCGCGCGGTTACCTGGGTGGGCTGCCCGCCAGCGTCGACGTCCCGCCGACGGTCACCCTGTCGCTGTCGACGCAGGGGCAGGCAGTCGTGGAGGGCGTGGCCGTCGACGCCGACGGCAAGCCGTGCCCCGGCTACACCGACCTGGCGGTCAGCCCTCCCGCCATCCTGCAGGTGTTCACCGTGCCGGCGGCTATCGACGCCTGCCGGCTGGAGGTCCATCCCGTCACCGCCGACTGATGGTGCTCAGGTGCGTGCCAGGCAGTAGACGCGCGGCGGCACCGGATAGGCGATGGCCTTGTCGCCGGACGCGCACCGCGCCGTGTCCGTGCTGCCGTCGATGCGCTGGACGACTCGGTCCAGCGCCGGCTGGGGCTCGGCGCAGTCGTCCGGCCTCAGCGTCAGGTTTTCGGCTCCGTTGGTCAGTTGGTAGCAGCGGCCCTGCTGGAGGTTGAGCGCGAAGCACAGGATGGCGGAGTCGTCGGTGTACCGGCTGTAGACGGAGTTGTCGCGCTTGCCGTCCGGGCAGTTCGCCGCGGGGCTGCCCTTGTAGGCGAGTTGATAGGTGTTCGCCGGGTTCGTGCAGTCGTTGGCCGGTCGTGAACTGAAAGACCTTGCGAGAAACGCGTTTTGGTCGATGCACTGACCCACCGGCATGGACTTGTCGGTATCGAACAGGCTCCTCTTGTTCAGTCGCACGAGGTTTCCCGCGACCTCGAGCGCACCCAGCGTGAGCAGTACGGCGCCGACGACGATCAGCGCGGTGGCCCACTTCGCGGGGCGCGCCGGCGCCGAATCCGGGGCTCCGGTGGTGACGGCCCGCACGCTGCGCGCGCGCAACCCCAGTATCAGACAGACCAGTCCGATCGCCGGAACGGCGAACATCGCCGCCAGATATCCGACCTGAAGGCCGACCTCGCGCGCGGTCACGGCGCCATCCTAGTCGCGGCGCGCGTCCCGTTCGGCCGGCGGCGCCGCAGGCCTTAGGGTCGCTGGCATGCGTCGGATGCGGGCCGCGCTGGCCGTCCTTGCCGCCGGGATGCTGGCGGCCGGGACGCTGGCCGGCTGCGGCGGCGGCATGCTCAGCCCCGATCTGGTGGTGGTCAACAGCGGGGAGCCGCCGAACCCGTTGATTCCGACCGGCACCACCGACAGCCTGGGTGGGCGGATCCTCGATCGACTGTTCGCCGGCCTGGTGTCCTACGATGCCGCCGGCAAACCTTCGCTGGAGGTGGCGCAGTCGATCGAGACCACCGATAACGTCAACTACCGGATCCTGCTCAAACCGGACTGGAAGTTCACCGACGGCTCGCCGGTGACGGCCCACTCGTTCGTCGACGCCTGGAACTACGGGGCGCTGAGCACCAATGCCCAACTGCAGCAAGACTTTTTCAGCCCGATCGACGGTTTCGACGAGGTTGCCGGTGCCGATCCAAAGCGGACCACCATGTCCGGGCTGCGGGTGGTCAACGATCTCGAGTTCGGCGTGCACCTCAAGGCGCCCACCGTCGACTTCGTGCTGCGGCTGGGCCATAGTGCGTTCTATCCCTTGCCGGACAGCGCATTTCGGGACATGGTGGCGTTCGGCCGCAACCCCGTCGGCGACGGCCCGTACCAGCTTTCCGACGGACCCGACGGGCCGGCATGGGAACACAACGTGAAGATCGACCTGCGACCAAACCCCAGTTACCACGGCAACCGCAAGCCGCGCAACAAGGGCCTGAGGTTCGAGTTCTACGGCAACCTGGACACCGCTTATGCCGACCTGCTGTCCGGCAATCTCGATGTCCTGGACACGATTCCGTCGAGCGCGCTAACGATCTACAAGCGTGACCTGGGTGGTAACTTCGCCAGCGGTCCCGTCGCGGTGAGCCAGTCGCTCGACACTCCGCTGCGGCTACCGCACTTCGGCGGTGAGGAGGGCCGGCTGCGCAGGTTGGCGTTGTCGGCGGCCATCAACCGTCCGCAGATCTGTCAGCAGATCTTCAATGGAACCCGCAGCCCGGCACGCGATTTCACCGCCCGATCGCTACCCGGGTTCGATCCGAACATCCCGGGCAACGACGCGTTGGACTTCAACCCCGAACGGGCCCGGCAGCTCTGGGCGCAGGCCAACGCGATCGCGCCGTGGAGCGGGCGCTACCTGATCGCCTACAACGCCGACAGTGGCCATCAGGAGTGGGTGGACGCGGTCGCCAACAGCATCAAGAACGTGCTGGGCATCGATGCCGCCGGCGCGCCGCACCCCACCTTCGCGGGATACCGCACCCTGATCACCAACCACACGATCGACACCGCGTTCCGTGCGGGCTGGATCGGGGACTACCCGTCGAGGATCGAGTTCCTCGCCCCGCTGTACGCGACGGGCGCGGGATCCAACGACGTCGGGTACGCCAGCCGGGCGTTCGACGCCGCGCTGGCCACCGCCGAGGCCGCGCCCAGCCTGCAGGAGGCGGACGCGCTGGTCAACGCCGCACAGCGAATCCTGCTGCACGACATGCCCGCCGTGCCGCTCTGGTATTACATCGCCGTGCTGGGATGGTCGTCGGCGGTGCGTGGCGTCACGGTGACCTGGAACGGGATGCCTGACTACGAGAACATCGTCAAGGCCTGACATGGGTTGGTACATCGCGCGCCGGATCGCCGTCATGGTGCCGGTTTTCCTCGGCGCCACGCTGCTGATCTACGCCATGGTCTTCCTGTTGCCGGGTGACCCGGTGGCCGCGATCGCCGGGGATCGGCCGCTGACACCCGCGGTGGCCGCAGCGCTGCGCTCCCGTTATCACCTCGACGATCCCTTCCTGGTCCAGTACCTGCGCTACCTGGGCGGCATCTTCCGCGGCGACCTGGGCCGCGCCTATTCCGGGCTGCCAGTCAGTTCGGTTCTGGCACATGCCTTTCCGGTGACCATCCGGCTCGCGCTGATCGCCCTGGTGGTGGAGGCGGTGCTGGGGATCGGGTTCGGTGTGATCGCCGGCCTGCGCCAGGGGGGCATCTTCGACGCGACGGTGCTCGTCACCGGGCTGATCATCATCGCGATCCCCATTTTCGTGCTGGGCTTTTTGGCGCAGTTCGTGTTCGGCGTGCGGTTGGGGATCGCGCCGGTCACCGTCGGCGAACGGGCGACCTTCGGGCGACTGCTCTTGCCCGGGATCGTATTGGGCGCCGTGTCATTCGCCTACGTGGTGCGGTTGACCCGCTCCTCGGTGGCCGCAAACGCGCACGCGGACTACGTCCGCACCGCCACCGCCAAGGGATTGTCGCGGCCCCGGGTCGTGACGGTACACATCCTGCGAAATTCGCTGATCCCGGTGGTGACCTTCCTGGGCGCGGATCTGGGCGCGTTGATGGGCGGAGCCATCGTGACCGAGGGCATCTTCAACATCCACGGTGTCGGCGGCGTGCTGTATCAGGCGGTCACCCGGCAGGAGGCGCCGACGGTGGTGTCGATCGTGACGGTGCTGGTGCTGATCTATCTGGTCACCAATCTGCTGGTGGACCTGCTGTACGCGGCCCTGGACCCAAGGATCCGCTATGGATGAGCACTCCGGCTTCTGGGGCGAGACCTGGCGCAAGCTGCGCCGGCGGCCGAAGTTCTTCGTCGCCGGCGCGCTGATCCTGTTCGTCGTTGCGGTGGCGGCGTTTCCGGCGTTGTTCACCGGGGCCGATCCCAGCTATGCCGATCCCGCCCAGAGCCTGCTCGGGCCGTCGTCGGCGCACTGGTTCGGCACCGATCTGCAGGGCCACGACATCTACGCGCGCACCGTCTACGGAGCGCGGGCCTCGGTCTCCGTCGGGCTGGGCGCCACGCTGCTGGTGTTCGTCGTCGGCGGGGTGCTGGGCGCGCTGGCCGGCTTCTACGGCGGTTGGGTCGACGCGGTGGTCTCCCGGGTCACCGACGTGTTCTTCGGATTGCCGCTGCTGTTGGCCGCCATCGTGCTGATGCAGGTCTTGCACCACCGCACGGTGTGGACGGTGATCGCCATACTGGCCCTATTCGGCTGGCCGCAGGTGGCCAGGATCGCCCGCGGTGCGGTGCTCGAGGTGCGCGCCAGTGATTACGTGCTGGCCGCGAAGGCGCTGGGGTTGAACAGGTTTCAGATCTTGGTGCGCCACGCGGTGCCCAACGCGCTGGGCCCGGTGATCGCGGTGGCGACCATCGCCCTGGGCCTATTCATCGTCACCGAGGCGACGCTGTCCTACCTCGGGGTCGGGCTGCCGACGTCGGTGGTGTCGTGGGGTGGCGACATCAACATCGCGCAAACCCGGCTGCGCGCCGGCTCGCCCATTTTGTTCTATCCGGCCGGCGCGCTGGCGATTACGGTGCTGGCGTTCATGATGATGGGTGACGCCCTGCGCGACGCCCTGGACCCGGCGTCGCGGGCGCTGCGCGCATGAGCACGCAAGCGGCGCCGCTGCTGTCGGTCGAGGGCCTGGAAATCAGGTTCGGGACAAACGCCCCCGTCGTGTGCGGCGTGGACCTGACTTTGCTGCGCGGCCAGACCGTCGCGGTGGTCGGGGAGTCCGGATCCGGGAAGTCCACGACGGCCGCCGCGATCCTCGGGCTGCTGCCGCCCGGCGGCCGAATCTCGGCCGGCCGCATCGTGTTCGACGGGCGCGACATCACCGGCGCCGACCACCGACAGCTGCGGTCGATCAGGGGTCGCGCCATCGGCTACGTGCCCCAGGACCCGATGACCAACCTCAACCCCGTCTGGAAGGTGGGGTTCCAGATCTCAGAAGCGTTGCGGGCGAACACCTCTAGCCGCGACACGCGGCGCCGCGGGGTCGAGCTACTGGCCGAGGCGGGCATGCCGGATCCGGCCAAACAGGCGGGCCGGTACCCCCATCAGTTGTCCGGCGGCATGTGCCAGCGCGCGCTGATCGCCATCGGGTTGGCCGGCCGGCCGAAGCTACTCATCGCGGACGAGCCGACGTCCGCTCTCGACGTCACCGTGCAGCGCCAGGTGCTCGACCACCTGCAGGGCCTCACCGACCAACTCGGCACCGCGCTGCTGCTGATCACCCACGACCTGGCGCTCGCCGCCGAACGGGCCGAGTCGGTGATCGTCGTCCATCGCGGCGTGGTGGTGGAATCCGGTGAGGCGCAAGCCATCCTGCGGGAGCCGCAGCACGAATACACCCGGCGGCTGGTGGCCGCCGCGCCGTCGCTGACCTCGAGCCGGTCACGCACCCAGGCGGAACCCGGCGAGGACATCCTCGTCGCCTCGGAACTGACCAAGGTCTACCGGGAGTCGCGCGGGGCGCCTGGGTGGCTAGGAAAGCGCCGCGCGGAGTTTCGTGCCGTCGACGCCGTGTCGTTTCGGCTGCGCCGCGCGAGCACTCTGGCGATCGCGGGCGAGTCGGGGTCGGGGAAGTCGACGCTGGCGCGGATGGTGTTGGGTCTGCTGCGACCCACGTCGGGCACGGTGGTTTTCGACGGCACCCGGATCGACGACGGGTTGGACCGCGAGCAGGAGCTGGCGTTCCGGCGGCGCGTGCAGCCGGTGTTCCAAAACCCTTACAGCAGTTTGGATCCCATGTATTCGGTGTTTCGCGCCATCGAGGAGCCGCTGCGGATCCACCGCGTCGGTGACCGCAGGCAGCGCGAGCGGGCGGTACGCGACCTCGTCGACCACGTCGCGCTGCCGTCGTCGGTGTTGCGGCGGCTGCCCCGCGAGCTGTCGGGCGGCCAACGGCAGCGGGTGGCGATCGCCCGGGCGCTGGCGCTGCGGCCGGAGGTGCTGGTGTGCGACGAGGCCGTCTCGGCGCTCGACGTGCTCGTGCAGGCTCAGATACTGGACCTGCTCGCCGACCTGCAGGCCGAGCTGGGCCTGACCTACTTGTTCATCAGCCACGATCTGGCGGTGATCCGGCAGATCGCCGACGACGTCCTGGTGATGCGGGCCGGCCGGGTCGTGGAGCAGGCGCCCACCGAGGAGCTGTTCGCCCGGCCCGCCCACGAGTACACCCAGCGGTTGTTGGAGGCCATTCCTCGTCCCCGATAGGTTGGCTACCTGTGACGTCTGACCCCCTGGCCCCGCTGCTGGAACTTCCCGGCGTCGCCGAGGCCAGCGACCGGGCCCGCGACGCGCTGGGCCGCGCCCATCGCCACCCGGCCAACCTGCGGCGCTGGCCGGTGACCGCCGCCGAGGCGGCGTTGCGCGCGGCGCGCGCCTCCTCGGTGCTCGATGGTGGTCCGGTACGGCTGGACGATCTGGCGGACGCCGCGCAGGTGAGCGAGCCGGTTTTCGGCGGGGCGCTGCGGGTGGCCCAGGCGCTGGAGGGCGGGGGAGGGCCGCTGGTCGGGATCTGGCAACGCGCGCCGTTGCAGGCGCTGGCCCGCCTGCATGTGCTCGCGGCGGCCGACCAGGTCGACGAGGATCGGCTCGGGCGCCCGCGGACCGACGCCGACATCGGGCCGCGGCTGGAGTTGCTGGCGGAATTGGTGACCGGCCGCACGTCCGCGCCGGCGCCGGTGGTGGCCGCCGTCGCACACGGAGAGCTGCTGACGCTCAAGCCGTTTGGCAGCGCCAACGGCGTCGTGGCGCGGGCCGTGTCGCGGCTGGTGACGATCGCCAGCGGGCTTGACCCGCACGGGTTGGGTGTGCCCGAGGTGAGTTGGATGCGGCAGCCGGCGGATTACCGCGATGCCGCGCGCGGATTCGCCGACGGTACGCCGGACGGTGTCGGCGCCTGGCTGGTGCTGTGTTGCCGCGCGCTTCAAGCCGGCGCGCAGGAGGCTTTGACGATCGCCGAATCGCTGCCGAAGCGGTAGCCGGTAGGCGCCGAAATCGGCGGCACGGAATTTGTTTCACAAATGTAAAGCGGGCGACGTCCCGAATTATTCGGTCCGCCGCCCGCTAGCACGGAACTCGGTTACCAAGCGTGCATTTCTGGGCTGCGTGGGTTGGCCTCGGCGATCTTGCGACGCTTCCGGCTGCAACCCCACCCAAAGGGCCGTCGACGCCTTCCACTTTTCGCAATTACGCAGGCCCGCAACACTTCTGCCATTATCGCGGCTATGACTCCGCGTGGGTGCCGGGTTCCGTGCTGGGCGCCAGGTTCGGGAGAACGATCCTTCTCTTCCGGATCGACCTTGGCCTCACCGGGCTTCCGTGGTTCCTTTGTACTACTAGTCCTCTAGCACATCAAGGCCTAAATGCGAAGCAAAAATCTATTGCGCGAATTGCATGTTTGCTGTGCGGCTAAAAGGCGAAGCGGCGCAGCAACGAGTAGGTGACCGCGCCCGCCGCGAGCGCCGTGACGCCAACCGCGGCGGTGGTCGCGATCGCGGCGCCCGAGGGGGCGGGGATCCGGTCGCGCAGCGACACCGGGCGAGAAAACATCAACACGGGCCAGCCGCGCTCGTTGGCTTCTTTGCGCAACGCACGGTCGGGGTTGACCACGCTGGGGTGGCCGACGGCCTCGAGCATCGGCAGGTCGGTGACCGAGTCGGAATAGGCGTAGCAGTGTTCCAGCGGATAGCCCTCGCGCGCGGCCAGCTCGCGGATCGCTTGGACCTTGCCCTCGCCGTAGCAGTAGAACGCGATCTCTCCGGTGTACTTGCCGTCGTCGACGACCATCCGGGTCGCCATCGCGTGGGTGGCACCGAGCGCCCTGGCGATGGGTGCCACGATCTCTTCCCCGGACGCCGAGACCACGACGACGTCGCGGCCACACAGTTTGTGCGCGGCGATGAGGTCCGCGGCCTCCGCGAACACCAGCGGGGTGACGATGTCGTGCAGCGTCTCGTTCACGATCGACTTGACCTGTTCCACGTCCCAGCCGGCGACCATGTTGGTCATGTGGATGCGCATCCGGTCCATCTGGTCATGATCAGCACCGGAGAGCAGATAGATGAACTGGGCGTAGCTGGACTTGAGCACGGCGCGGCGGTTGAGCAGTCCCTGGTTAAAGAAGGGTTTGCTGAAAGCGAGCGTGCTGGACTTGGCAATGATGGTTTTGTCCAGGTCGAAGAAGGCGGCAGTGCGGGCGCGAGGAGCGGCGGTTGCAGGTGTTTCCGGTGAGGTTTGCTGCGGCGCGGCCGAGTCGGAGACGGTCACCGATCCAGCATAGGTCGGCGATCCGGCGGTGCTGCGGAGTTGGGCCCAAAACGGCCGCTCATGATGGGGCCAAGAACATACCGTCGGTATTTTTGCGGCTCAACGCACCTTTCGTAAGAACAACTACTTGCGTTAGTGCGGACTGTCATGTGTATAGTAAGCATTACTCGGCCTGAGCCGAGGGTGCATCAGCCCGACCCCCCGGGGCTGATACACGACGACCCTCGCCTCCTCCCCCCCTGGCGGGGGTCGTCCCTTTTCTGGGGTAAGTTTTCCCGCCGCCCTCGGGCATCGATGGACTGGTCGCCGGGCGTTGCGGGAAGTTCTCCCTCGCGCCGCGGCTGAGTTCCCGGGCGACGGCTTTGTACACACTCGCGTCTCTATCCACAAATCCGGCTTTGGGACTGGTGTGCCAAGGTCACGGCCCCGCAAGGTGGGGTGGTGACGAGCACCATCCGCCCGAAAGCGGCGGCTTCATCGGGCGTGCTGGCGGTGTTGGCGGGTCCGGAACTGCGCGACGAACTGGATCGGGTGGCCGCCGCGGTCGGCGCTCGGGTGGTTCACGCCGGCGGTTCCCCGGTGGGGCGCAAGGCATGGTCGGCGGCCGCGGCGGTGGTGCTGGACGAGGCCGCGGCGGAGCGGTGCGGGCGGGCGGCGCTGCCGAGGCGCGCCCACGTCAACGTTCTGACGGCCAGCGAACCCGCGACGTCGACATGGGCGGCGGCGGTCGCGGTCGGCGCCGAACATGTGCTGAAGCTGCCCGACAATGAGCGCGAGTTGATCCTCGAACTCGCCGAGGCGGGCGAGGCCGCGCGCGACGACGGCCCGCGCGGTGACGTCGTCGCCGTCATCGGGGGCTGCGGTGGGGCCGGTGCGTCGGTGCTCGCGGCCGCCGTGGCGCAGGCCGCCGGCGACGCGCTGCTGGTGGACCTCGACCCGTGGGGCGGCGGCATCGATCTGCTCGTGGGCGGCGAGAGCACGCCCGGGGTGCGCTGGCCGGACCTGGCGCTGCAGGGCGGCCGGCTCAACTGGCCGGCCGTGCGCGAGGCGCTGCCGCGGCACGGCGGAATCAGCCTGCTGTCGGGCACTCGCCGCGGGTACGAGGTGGGCGGCGCGGCGGTGGACGCCGTTGTCGATGCCGGGCGCCGCGGAGGCGTCACCGTGGTCTGCGACCTTACCCGTCGTCTCACCGACGCGACGCATGCCGCGCTGGACGCCGCCGACTTCGTCGTCGTGGTCACCCGCTGCGACGTGCGGGCGTGCGCGGCGACCGCGGCCATGGGCCCGGCGCTCGCCGCGGCCAATCCCAATCTCGGGTTGGTGGTGCGGGGCCCGTCGCCGGGTGGATTGCGGGCCGCCGAGGTAGCCGACGTCACCGGGCTGCCGCTGCTCGCGTCGATCAGAGCCGAGCCGCAACTGGTCCGGCAGCTGGAGCGCGGTGGTCTGCGGTTGGGGCGGCGCGGTCCGCTCGCCGTGGCGGCCCGCCGGGTGCTCGCGGTGCTGCCCGCGGGGCGGACGGGCCGGGCGGCGTGAACGGCTCGCTGATTGAGCGGGTCCGCGAGCGGCTGGCCGCCGAATCGGTCCCGCTGCGACCCGCCGTGGTGGCCGCCGCGATCCGGGCCGAGTCCGGCGGGATGCTCGGCGATACCGAGGTCCTGGCCAACCTGCGGGTGCTGGAAACCGAGCTGACCGGAGCCGGCATCCTCGAACCGCTGTTGTGCGCGGACGGCACCACCGACGTCCTGGTGACCGCACCCGACGCGGTGTGGGTCGACGACGGAAACGGGTTGCGGCGCAGCGGCATTCGTTTCGTCGACGAGGCGGCGGTGCGGCGCCTGGCGCAGCGGCTGGCGTTGGCCGCCGGTCGGCGTCTTGATGACGCCCAGCCCTGGGTGGATGGCCAGCTGACCGGCATCGGCGCCGGCGGGTTCGCGGTGCGGTTGCATGCCGTGCTGCCGCCCGTCGCGGCCGGCGGCACCTGCCTGTCGCTGCGCGTATTGCGTCCGGCCACTCAGGATTTGGCGGCGCTGGCCGCGGCCGGCGCGATCGATCCGCGGGCCGGTGCGCTGATCGGCGACATCATCGCCGCGCGGTTGGCGTTCCTGGTGAGCGGGGGCACCGGCGCGGGCAAGACCACCCTGCTCGCCGCGATGCTGGGCGCCGTGCCGGCCACCGAACGGATCGTGTGCGTCGAGGACGCCGCCGAGCTGGCGCCCCGGCATCCGCATCTGGTCAAGCTGGTCGCGCGCCGCCCCAACGTCGAAGGCGTCGGCGAGGTGCCGGTGCGCGAACTCGTCCGGCAGGCGTTGCGGATGCGGCCGGACCGCATCGTGGTCGGCGAGGTCAGGGGCGCCGAGGTGGTCGATTTGCTGGCGGCGCTGAACACCGGACACGACGGCGGCGCGGGCACGGTGCACGCCAACAATCCGGGCGAGGTTCCCGCCCGGCTGGAGGCGCTGGGCGCCCTCGGCGGCCTGGGCCGGGCGGCACTGCACAGTCAGCTCGCCGCGGCGGTGCAGGTGCTGCTGCACGTCGCGCGGGACCGGGCCGGTCGCCGTCGACTCGACGAAATCGCCGTGCTGCGCCAGGTCGACGGGCAGGTGCGGGCGGTCACCGTGTGGCATGCGGACCGGGGCCTGAGCGACGACGCGGTCGATCTGCATCGCCTGCTGCACAGCCGGATGCCGGCGTGAACGGCCTCGCGGTGGCCGCGCTGCTGTTATCGCTTGCGCTGCTGGTGCTTCCGTCGTCGCCGCGGCGCAGGCTGCCGAGACGGGCCCCGGTCCGGCGGCTCACGGCTCCCCGGGGGACGGTTGCTTTCGTCGCCTGCGGACTCGCCGCGGCCACGGTGCTGCTGCCCTGGACGGCGGTCCTCGCCGCGGGGGGCGTGGGCGCGACGGTGAGCCTGCGTTACCGACGTCGGCGCCGGCTCCGCCGGGCCCAAGACGAGGGTCGGGCCCTGGAAACCGCCCTGGACGTACTGGTCGGCGAGTTGCGGGTGGGCGCGCACCCGGTGCGCGCGTTCCGCGTCGCCGCCTCGGAAACGATTGAAACCGTTGGGGCGGTTGGTATGTCGCTGCGGGCGGTGGCGGCGCGGGCAAGATTGGGCGCGGACGTCACGGCGGGCCTGCGGGCCGCGGCAGGATCGTCGGCGCTGCCCGCGCAGTGGGATCGGCTCGCGGTGTGTTGGCGGCTGGCCAGTGACCAGGGGCTGGCGATCGCAACGCTGATGCGCGCCGCGCAGCGCGATATCGCCGAGCGGCAACGCTTTTCGGATCGGGTGGCATCGAGCATGGCCGGGGCGCGCGCCACGGCGACCATACTCGCGGGTCTGCCGGTGCTCGGTGTGTTGTTGGGCCAACTGATCGGGGCGCGACCGCTGAGCTTTCTGTTGGGCGGGCACGCCGGGGGCTGGCTGCTGGTGATCGGTTCGATGCTGTCCTGCGGCGGGCTGCTCTGGTCGGACCGCATCACGGATCGGACCGGCGCGCAATGACTGTGGCAGCGGTGCTGCTGGCCGTGGCGCTGTGGATCGGGCCCGGCCCGTCGGTGGTGCGGGCGCGCGCCGGAATCCGGGCGGGTGGACATCTTCCGCGGAAGCCGCCGCCGCACGGCCCGGACCCGCTGGCGGTCGCCTCCAGCCTCGACGTGCTGGCCGTGTGCCTGGACGCCGGCATGGCGGTGTCGACGGCCGCAGCGGCGACCGCGCCGTCCGCACCGCCGAGGCTGTCCGGGGTGCTGCGCCGCGCCGCGGACCTGTTGGCGCTGGGTGCGGATCCCGCTGTCGCATGGGCGGTTCCGCCGGCCGGGTCGGTCGACCCGCAAATCGATGCGTTCCTGCGGCTGGCGCGGCGGTCGGCGTCCTCGGGCGCGGCGCTGGCCCGCGGCGTCGCAGAGTTGGCCGATCAATCCCGCCACGAGGCCGCGCACGCCGCGACGGCCGCCGCCGAGCGGGCCGGGGTGCTGATCGCCGGGCCGCTCGGGCTCTGCTTCTTGCCGGCGTTCGTGTGCCTGGGCATCGTGCCGGTGGTCGCGGGGCTGGCCGGTGACGTCTTGCAATCGGGCCTGCTGTGAAAGGAAGGGAAGGCATTGATGATCAGCATGTTTCGCGCGCTCCTGGCGCGCTTCGCCGTGCTGGCGACCGACGAGTCGGGCATGTCGACCGTCGAATACGCCATCGGGACTATTGCCGCGGCGGCGTTCGGCGCGATCCTCTACACCGTGGTCACCGGCGACTCGATCGTCTCGGCGCTGACCAACATCATCGCTCGCGCGCTCAACACCAAGGTCTAGCGGACTGTGCCGGCGCGAGCACCGTGGAGGCGGCGCTGGCGATCGCCACGCTGGTCGTGGTGCTGGTGCTATGCCTGGCGGGGCTCACCGCGGTGTCGATGCAGGTGCGTTGCATCGACGCCGCGCGGGAGGCCGCGCGCTTGGCCGCGCGCGGGGACGGTTCGGCTGCCGACGTCGCACGCCGCATCGCGCCGGACGGGTCGCGGATCCAGGTGCGCCGAGACGGTGATTTTCTGGTGGCCACAGTCGTCGCGCGCTCGAAGCTGTTGCCGTCGCTGGACATTGCCGCCAGGGCGGTCTCGGCGGCCGAGCCCGGCCGATGATCGCGGCTCGGCGACGGTACTCGCCGCCGCGATGGTGGCGGTGGTCCTGTCGCTCACCGGGGCGGGCGCCTACCTCGGGTCTGTGGTGGTGGCGCGTCACCGTGCGCAGGCCGCGGCGGATCTGGCCGCCCTGGCCGCGGCGGGCCGCCTTCCTTCGGGTTCCGCGGCGGCTTGCGCCCGCGCGATGGTGATGGCGCGCCAAATGCGGGTCGACGACGCGCGGTGTGCGGTCGACGACCTCGACGTCGTCGTGACCGTCGAGGTGCGGGTCGCCTTCGCCGGCACGGCGCGGGCGGCCGCGCGGGCGGGGCCCGCCGGCACCGGCTAGGCCGTCGCGCCCGGCGTTGTCGGGAGCCCCGCGGCGGCGACTTCGTCGTCGGTCGGCAATCGAAGCGAGACCAGTCCGGCGTACGTGTCGGGTTCGAGTTCCACCCTGTTGACCGTCACGTGCACGGGCACCCAGTCGTCGTCGTGGCCCCGCATCCGCAGCACCCGGCTCGTCGGGCCGTCGGCGAATTCCTTTGTCATGGAGGACCTTAGGGGTTCGTCGTCCGGATGGATCTTCGGCCTGTCGGTCTTGCTCCCGCGCCAGTCGTAGAACGGGGACGGCTCGTCGAGCCATTTGAGCAGGGCCCAGCTTTCCAGGTCGACGAGCGCCCGGTGGACTCCGGCTTGGGCCAGTCCGTTGAGGATCCGTTGCGCGAGGTCGTCGGTGGACACCATCGGGCCCTTGAGTACCGAGCGCCAGTTCATCGCTCGGGCGATCAGGTGGTCGCGGCCGTCCGGCCCGGGCTCCACGGCGGTGCGGGCGACGAAGCCGATCCGAATGGGCTTGCCCTGCCAATCGGTGACATCCCAAGTGCTGCAGATTGTTTGGTCGGGTTTGGCCCGAACCGCCATGGCGAGCACCTTGGTTTCGTTCGCGTTGAGCTCTCTGGATGGAAGGTCCTCGGCGAAGGCGCGGCCGAAGGTCACCTCGACGTCGGGGTTCTTGCCGCTGTTGGTCAACGATTGGCGGGTGTCGGTGGCTACGCCGAGGGTCAGGTCCCACTTCAGCGGGCCGGGGATCGGCCGTTCGGACGGCTCGGCGTCGGCCGGCCCGGTCCACACGTGCACGCCGTGGATCAGGCCGTCGGACATCACCACCGGCTCGGTGCGGATGACGCGGTCGCGCTTGGTGGTGATGCTGGTCAGGCTCTGGCCGGTCTGCACCGACTCGGCGATCGCCGTCCGCACGGCGGCGAGGTGAGGGCTGCGGCGCAGGAACGTCGTGATCGGGATGAGGTTTTTGAGTTGGCGACCCTGCGCCACAACGGCTGGTTCGCCGCCCAACGTCTCCACGAGCAACCAGTCGTGGGCCATGGGCGCATTTTACGGCGGTGCGACGGCCGTCTACGCCGGTGCTGGACCAGCGCCGTGGTAATTGCGAACGGTTCGTGTTTCCGCCCATTCGCCGCGCGGCGCGGTGGTACGTTGAAGTTTCTTCAGCAGTGAGGAATGGCGCCCGTCACGACGCATGTTCGTGGAGGTCGACCGTTGAGGGGTCGGTCGCCGTCCCGGTGTTGCCTGGCGTGAGTCGCCGCCTGACTTCGTACGCTGCCGTCGCTACGGCAACCCGACTTATCCGTTCAGACCAAACAGCACGCCTCCGGCGCCGGGGTTGCCAGGCGGGGTCCCGTCGCCGCCGGGCCCGCCGTTGCCGATCAACATCGCGTTGCCGCCGTCTCCTCCGGCACCGCCCGCGGACCCGCCGGGTCCTCCGGCACCGCCTGACCCGCCGCCGCCGAACAGCACGCCGCCGTCGCCCCCGGCTCCGCCTTCTCCGCCGTTGTTATACGCACCCCCGCCGGTCCCGCCCGCGCCACCGGGACCCGCGAGCATGCCGGCGTTGCCGCCGGCACCCGCCAATCGTTGACCAACAGCGGCAAGAACCCCGACGTCGAGGTGACCTTCGGCCGCGCCTTCG